>CATVTV010000006.1:0-79934 GCA_958347015.1 uncultured Collinsella sp.
GAGCACAACCTTGCCAAGGTTGGGGTCGCGGGTTCGAGCCCCGTTGTCCGCTCCAAGCGCAACAGCCCGACTACTACGGTAGCCGGGCTTTTTCGTACCCATCGCCTGGGCTTGAACTTTTTTCAAATTATTCGAAAATAGTTCTTGCATTCGGGTGGATCATCCCGTATATTAAATCCTCGCAGGCGGACATGGCTCAGTTGGTAGAGCACAACCTTGCCAAGGTTGGGGTCGCGGGTTCGAGCCCCGTTGTCCGCTCCATTTGGGCGTTTAGCTCAGGGGGAGAGCGCTTCCCTGACACGGAAGAGGTCAGAAGTTCAAATCTTCTAACGCCCACCAAATGTTCGCAGTCCAGAGGCTTTGCTTCTGGACTGTTTTGTTTTATGCCGCCAAACATGCCAGCAAATTTTGATCCAAGGTCTGTATGCGATGGTCTTCGTATCCCGTAGGGGTGCCGGCAGATTGCATACGTCCTGGCCGAGCGTGACCGCAACATGTTGGTCAAGCATAATCTTTTGGATTCTTTTGGCGTGAGTGGCTTGGTTTTAGTAGGATTTGTCAGTGGCTTGACTAAGGGGGTTTTATAGCTGCCATGCAGGTAGCCGTGTTGGTAACGTTTTACCGACTTGTCAAATACCCCTCATTTATAATGCGTCTGCAAAATGACTAATTGCTTTGACCTGCTGAAACACTATATGTTGTGTTTGACCTAAAAAAAGAATACAGGATATAGATGCATCTTTGTCGTATGATAGATGGCGGACAGAGAACGAAGACCTTAATTGCCTCTTTTGAACGTGTCCTTGAGCCGCTTGATCGGCTCCTGGGAATGTCCGCATAGAGGCTTATGGTTTATCGAGAACACAGATTGCGCGACGGCGCCGCAAGACAGGGGCAAGCCCTGCCGGGCATCGTTTGGCTCTGAAGCGCAATGAGGCTACGACGCGAAAGAGGCAAGAGGATGAAGATCATCAAGCGCAGCGGCACCGAGGTTGTCTTTGACATCGATAAGATTGTCAATGCCATCCGCGCCGCTAACTTGGAGGTCGAGGAGAGCTCTCGTCTAACCGACCGCCAGGTGGTTTATGCGGCGCAAAACGTCGCCGAGGCATGCGAGAACGCGGGCCACACCGTTTCGGTCGAGGAGATCCAGGATTTGGTCGAGGACGAGATCATGCGTCTCGACTGCTACGAGGTTGCCCGCCACTACATCATCTATCGCTATGTTCAGAGCCTGAAGCGCCAGAAGAACACGACCGATGACAAGATCCTGTCGCTGATCGAGTGCAATAACGAAGAGGTCAAGCAGGAGAACTCCAACAAGAACCCGACCGTCAACTCCGTTCAGCGCGACTATATGGCTGGCGAGATTTCCAAGGACCTGACCCAGCGCGTGCTGCTGCCTCAGGAGATCGTGGATGCCCATAATGAGGGTCTGATCCATTTCCACGATTCGGATTACTTTGCCCAGCATATGCACAACTGCGATCTGGTGAACCTGGAGGACATGCTCCAGAACGGCACTGTTATTTCGGGCACGCTGATTGAGAAGCCGCACAGCTTCTCGACCGCCTGCAATATTGCGACGCAGATTATCGCCCAGGTTGCTTCCTCCCAGTACGGCGGCCAGTCCATCTCGCTGACCCATCTTGCCCCCTTTGTTGAGGTGAGCCGTCAAAAGATTCGTGGCGAGGTCGCCCGCGAGCTCGAGGAGCTCGGCGTTTCCGCATCTCCCGAAAAGGTTCGCGAGGTCGTTGAGGATCGCCTGCGTGACGAGATCCGTCGCGGCGTCCAGACGATTCAGTATCAGGTCGTGACCCTTATGACCACCAATGGCCAGGCGCCGTTCGTGACGGTCTTTATGTATCTTAACGAGGCCCGTACGCCTCAGGAGAAGCACGACCTTGCCATGATCGTGGAGGAGACGCTTCGCCAGCGCTACGAGGGCGTTAAGAACGAGGCCGGCGTGTGGATTACCCCGGCATTCCCCAAGCTTATCTATGTACTCGAGGACGATAACGTTCACGAGGATTCCCCGTACTTCTACCTGACCCAGCTGGCTGCCAAGTGCACCGCCAAGCGCATGGTGCCCGATTACATCTCCGAGAAGAAGATGCGCGAGCTCAAGCTGTCTAAGGGCGAGACCGCCGGCAACGGCGATTGCTACACCTGCATGGGTTGCCGCAGTTTCCTGACGCCCGACCGTTCGGGCAACGGTTTTAACAACGTTGCCAACGCGCTGAACTACGACCCGAACAAGCCCAAGTACTATGGTCGCTTTAACCAGGGCGTTGTGACCATCAACCTGCCTGATGTCGCACTGAGCTCGCACCAGGATATGGACAAGTTCTGGAAGATCTTCGATGAGCGCCTTGAGCTGTGCCACCGTGCCCTGCTGTGCCGTCATGAGCGCCTGATGGGTACACTTTCTGACGCCGCGCCGATTCTTTGGCAATACGGCGCCCTGGCGCGTCTGAAGAAGGGCGAGACGATCGACAAGCTGCTCGTGGGCGGATACTCTACGATCAGCCTGGGCTATGCCGGCCTGTATGAGTGCGTTAAGTACATGACGGGTCACAGCCACACCGAGAAGGAGGGCACGCCGTTTGCCATGGCCGTCATGCAGCACATGAACGACAAGTGCGCCGAGTGGAAGGCCGAAAGCGATATCGACTTCTCGCTGTACGGCACCCCGCTTGAGTCGACGACCTACAAGTTTGCCAAGTGCCTGCAGCGCCGTTTTGGCATTATCCCGGGCGTGACGGACAAGGGCTACATTACCAACAGCTATCACGTCCATGTGTCCGAGGAGATCGACGCATTCGACAAGCTCAAGTTCGAGGGTATGTTCCAGCAGCTTTCGCCGGGCGGTGCCATCTCCTACGTCGAGGTTCCCAACATGCAGGACAACCTCAAGGCTGTCATTCGCGTGATGCAGTACATCTACGACAACATCATGTACGCCGAGCTCAACACCAAGAGCGACTACTGCCAGGTGTGCGGCTACGACGGTGAGATCAAGATTGTCGAGGACGATGGCAAGCTGGTGTGGGAGTGCCCCAACTGCGGCAACCGCGACCAGGAGAAGATGAATGTCGCTCGTCGTACGTGCGGCTACATCGGTACCCAGTTCTGGAACCAGGGTCGAACCGAGGAGATCCGCGACCGCGTGCTGCATCTCTAATAACCATCCCAGGCTGCCCCGTAGCGAGGCCCCGGACCTTTACTCGCTATTTCGGACAGTCCTGGCTCACGACGGAGGCGCCACTGGCGCCTCCTGTTCGTGCGGAACTCATATCGAGCAAAGGTCCGGGGCCTCGCTACGGGCAGCCAAGTTGATGTAGCTGAGATGCGGCATGCGGTCTGCTCACTCCTCGAAGTTCTTAGCGGAAATAATTTGAGCTGCAGCTGCGATTTACTTGCGATGGCGGTTGAGCTGCAGCTGAGTATTTATTGGACCTCGAACCCTATGCTCGATGTTCGCTTCGTTCATTGAGTTACCCTTTGCATGAGGCCGGGACATATCGTCCCGCCCGCAGTTTCGCAGGCCGAAGGCCGAGAATGTTTGAGGACGGGAAGATATGTCCCGGCCTCCCGGGAGAGTTACTTATGAACTACGCGAACATTAAGTATTTCGATATTGCTGATGGTGAAGGCGTTCGTACTTCTCTGTTTGTGAGCGGGTGCCGTCGTGGGTGCAAGAATTGCTTTAACTCTGTCGCGTGGGACTTTGCTGCGGGCGAGCCGTTCGATCGCGCCGTCGAGGATAAGATTATCGAGAGTCTCGATCATCCCTTTATCGATGGCCTGACGATTCTGGGTGGCGAGCCTATGGAGCCCGAGAATCAGGCGGGGCTTGTTGACTTTATCGAGCGCGTGCGTGCGGCCTATCCTGCTGGGTCGGGCAAGACCATTTGGTGCTTTACCGGTGACGTGCTCGAGGAGCTTATGCCGGGTGGCCGTCATCATACCGAGGTGACGGACCGTATCCTGGCCTGCCTCGACATGTTGGTGGACGGCCCGTTCGTTCAGGATCTGTACGATATCTCGTTGCGCTTTAGGGGCTCGAGCAATCAGCGCGTGATCGACATGAACGCCACGCGCGCTCGTGCTGCACGTGAGGGCGTTGCGCTTTGCGATGCTGTGGAGCTTTGGTGGGACGATCCGGTCTATTCGACCCATACTATGTAGCTGGCAGAGGTTGCGTGCCGGCGTGGTACCATAGCGCGAACGCGAAATCGAAAAAAGTGAGGCCCAGATGGTCGATCAGGAAAAAGTCGAGACTGCCATTAAGCTGCTGCTTGAAGGTATAGGCGAGGACCCAACTCGTGAGGGCCTGCTGGAGACTCCGGCACGCGTCGCCCGTATGTATGGCGAGATTGCCGGCGGTATGGACCAGAGTGCCGAGGAGCACCTGTCCAAAACTTTTGCCGTCGCTTCGAACGATTTGGTTATCGAGCGCGACATTACGTTCTACTCGCTGTGCGAGCATCATCTGCTGCCGTTTTATGGTAAGGCTGCGATCGGCTATATCCCTAACGGTCGCGTGGCAGGTCTGTCTAAGCTTGCCCGCACGGTTGAGGTCTATGCCCGTCGTCTGCAGCTGCAGGAGCAGCTGTGTGCGCAGGTTGCCGATGCCCTCATGGAATATCTTGCTCCCCAAGGGGCGATTGTGCTGATGGAAGCCGAGCACATGTGCATGACCATGCGCGGCGTGCAAAAGCCCGACACCAAGACCGTGACGCTCGCTCGTCGCGGCGTCTTTGAGACCGATCCCGCGCTCGAGGAGCGGTTCTTTAGGATGCTGGGCCGTTAGCATGAGGGTCGTCAACGACTTTACATCGAAGACCGATGAGGGGACGTCGCGTCGCGGTTTTATGGCTTCGGGCCTGGCGCCTTTTGGCGTCATGCCTCGTATCGATTACATCTGTGCCAATGGCCTGTTCCGGCGGCACCTGGGCAACATTGCACAGTTGGAATCGGGGCGCATCTTTTGCCGCCACGGTATTGACCATCTGCTGGATGTCGCGCGCATTATGTGGATTAAGAATCTCGAGGAACAGCTCGAATTTGACCGCGAGATCATCTACGCCACGGCACTTCTTCACGATATCGGCAAAGATGAACAGTATGAATCGGGTATATCCCATGATGTTGCAAGCGAACGCGTCGCTGATGCGATTCTCGGCGGCATGCCCGATGACGTGGCGTTTGAGCCGGCCGATGCCGCAGCCATTAAGACGGCCATTCTGGGCCATCGAAAGCTGCGCGTGAACAGCCAACCGCTTGAGCGTCTGCTCTATGCAGCCGACAAAGCGTCGCGCGCCTGCTTTGCATGCCCCGCGCGCAATGCTTGCAACTGGAGCGATGATAAAAAGAACCTGTCGATTCGCGTGTAGTTATTTTACGCGGTCGGGGTTCTAAACGAAGGAGACGATCGCGATGAGCAACAAGAAACTGCCCGAGAATGCAACCAAGACTGAAGGCGCCGAGCTCGCCCGCCGTGGAAGGGGCGAAATATCCACCGCAACGGCGGTTCCCCACGTGAGCTATGACGATCTGCGCCATGCCGACCGTATTGTCATTGATGGGCTTGAGGTTTTTGCCAACCATGGCGTGTATCCCGAGGAGAACGCGCTGGGCCAGAAGTTCATCGTGTCCTTGGTGCTCTATGCCGATCTGCGTGCAGCGGGGGAGCACGATAACCTGGACGCCTCGATTGACTACGGCTCGGTGTGCCACGATGTCGACGGCTATCTGCGCGAACATACGTTTAAGCTCATCGAGGCGGCAGCCGAGGGGACAGCCCAGATGCTGCTGCGGCGTTATCCCTCGCTGCTTGGTGTGCGCATCAAGCTCGATAAGCCGTGGGCTCCTGTTGGCCTGCCCCTGGCAAGCTGTGGCGTCGAGATCGAGCGCGTGCGCTAGTCGACGCTAGAGCTTGTTGAGGGGTGGCTGCTTGAGCCGCTGCGACAGAGCTCTATTGTTGGGGCAGTACGTGTCGAGCAGAGCGTGAAACCGCTGATTGTGGCTTGGCTCGAGCAAGTGGACGAGCTCGTGGGCGACAACCATGTCGAGACACTCGATGGGATAGGCGGCAAGTTCGCGTGCGATGCGAATGGCTCCGGTCTTGGGCGTGCATGAGCCCCAGCGCGTTTTCATGCTGCGCACGGAGACGCGGGCCACGGTGACGCCCATTGCGATTTCGTACGCGTGCACAATGTCGCGTAGCGCTGCGGTGACCTCGGATGCATAGAGTTGGTCGATGCGGGTCTGGAGTTCTTTGGGCGTTAGACCGTCGAGGGCTGTGCGCTGCTTTGCCTGCGCGCGCTCACTTGGCTCGTCGGTACCCATAAAGCTTGCGAAGGTGGCCTGCTTGGGCCGCGGCGCGGGTGATGCAAAGTTGTGATCGAGTGCGTCCTGTACCGTGATGGGCTTGCCCCAAAGCGCAATGATGGACGAGGGGCTGAGCGGCTCTCGCGCTGTCGCCTGATGTTGCTCACGCTGGTCAAGTCGGCTGATAATCCAGGCGCTGTTGCGCTTCACAAACGCTTCGATACGCTCGCGGCTGGCGCCGAGCGGTGCGCTGGCGTGGGCCTCACCGCTCGATGTGATGCGTAGGTTGAAGTTCTTGACGCGCTTTTTGGTAACGACGACGGGGATGGATGTGCCATCCGGTCGGGATACGGTAATCGTAAATTGCTGCGTCAAAAGCGGTCCTTCAGGTTGGGGACGGGCCGGCATGTCGACCGTTCGGCATGCCGGCCCGCTCAAGGGACGTGAAATTAATAACGTTCAAAGAAGGCAAGCGCGTTATCGCTGCAGAGCTTCTGCATCACGGTCTTGCCAAAGTGCTTGGAGAGCATGTTCTGGAATTCGGGCATCTTGCTGGCATCGGAGAGGAAAGCGGGCACCGTGGCGCCGTCCCAGTCGCCGCCGAGCGCGATGACGTCCTCGCCGCCCAGGTCGAGCCAGTGCTCGATATGTGCCGCCAGCTGGTCGAAGGTGACGTCTGCGGCGGTTTTGTCGGTTGCGTCGTTGGAAAGGAACTCGCTGCAGTAGTTGAGGCCGACGATGCCACCCATGTCGCGAATGGTGCAGAACTGGTCGTCGGTGAGGTTGCGCTTGACGCCGCAGACGGTGCGGGAGTTGGAGTGGCTGGCGACAAAGGGGCGCGTGGCGTGGGCGACAACCTCGTCAAAGCACTCATCGTTGAGGTGGGAGACGTCGAGTACCATGCCGGCGTGCTCCATCTGCGTAAGTGCCTCGATGCCGGCGGCGGTGAGGCCGGCGTGGGTATCGTGCCCGCTCGCGAGCGGTCCCTGCGCGTTCCAGCTGAGTGATGACATGAGCACGCCCAAGCTCTTGAGCACCTCGATCAGCGCGGGGTCCTCGGCAAAGAACGTGGCGTTTTCGATGGTGTGGATGCAGGCGACCTTGCCGTCCTTGAGCGCGGGGCGAATGTCTGCGGCGCTGCGTACGTTGACCATGCGGTCGTGGTTGAGCGTTGCCTGGCCGCTCATATGCGCCATGATCTGCGCCTGGAAGCGCGCGGCGTGGGCGGCGGGAATCTCATCGGGGACAAACGTGGCGAAGCACTGTGCCCATGGCGTGTTGCCGATCTTTGCGAGCGAGATGGCGCAGGCGTTGCCCTCGATGAGGTCGAAATCTTGCGGATGCGTTTCGTCGCCGGGGAAATAACCGTCGGTGCCGGCGGTAAAGCGCAGGTCGAGATCGAGCGTGGCCCAGCCGATGCGGTCGGCGGTGTCGCAGTGTAGGTCAAATACGGGATATGCCATGGTTCCTCCGGTTGCAGCGTTTCTTTGCAAACTGTCTTTGAATTGTATGACTAGGGTATAGTTAGCGCCATATGTTCACGGCGGCCCGCGTTGTGCGCCGCCCTTATCACGGAGGTTACCATGTCCAACCAGGGCAAGAAGGTCAAGACCCATTATCGCGGCACGCTCGATGACGGCACGCAGTTCGATAGCTCCTACGATCGCGGCGAGCCGCTGGAGTTCACCTGCGGCGCCGGCCAGATGATCAAGGGCTTCGACGCCGCTGTTGTCGACATGCAGGTGGGCGAGAAGAAGACCGTGCACATTCCTGCTGCCGATGCCTACGGCGAGCACAATCCCGAGATGGTTCTGACCTTCCCGGCCGAGCAGGTTCCCAACATCGAGCAGATCGAGAAGGGCATGAAGCTCTTCCTGTCCACGCCGAGCGGTATGCCCGTCCCCGCCGTGGTCATCGACGTGACGCCCGAGGCCGTGACGCTCGACGCCAACCACGAGCTGGCCGGCAAGGATCTCAACTTTGATATCGAGCTCGTCGAGGTCGAGGGTTAGGCTATGCCTGCAAATCTGGTTTCGACAGCGTGCCTCGGAAATCTCAACGACCCGTCCTATGAGCTTTTGCTTCGCCGGGAGCTGGGCGGTGTCTTTGAGGTCGATGAGCTGCTGCTCGATTGGGACCAGGCTGATGTATGCGCATTTGTGGGCGTGACGGAGCTGGGGCGCACGGTCGATGTTCGGCTGGATGCTGCCGACGGCGGTCGTCTTGCCGATGGCGACGTGCTCGCCATTGACCGTTCGGGTGTGGTGCCCGTGGCGGTTGTCGTGCGCCTGCGCAGCGCCGAGGTTTATTTGGTCGAAGTCGACCGCATGGATCCGATTGCGCTCGCGCATGCGTGCTGGGAGATCGGCAACATGCATGCGCCGCTCTTCCGGGGCGACTCGGACGAGCATACCGTGCGCATGTATACGCCGGTGCAGCCTGTTTTGGGCCGCATGCTCCGGGGTATCGAGGGTGTTCGGCTCTCGGTGGTTACCCGTGAACTCGATACGGACCGGCGCTTTGCGTCGAGTGCGGCGGAGGTCGTCGTTAGCATGGCTCCGGACTTTACCATCGTAAAAAAGACGCGCGGCTAAGCGCGCGTATGCGCAAGACGGGCTTTGAGGGGCGACCAATCAAGGTCCGTCTTGCTGTTGATAGGAGGCTTTGGGGAAGCGTATGGGTCTTGAGGGAATCAAGTTGATTGCATGCGATTTGGACGGCACGTTGCTGCACCCGGGGGAGCGCGAGCCGCGTTCCGAGGCCTTTGAGCTTATCGATGAGCTGCATCGTCGCGGTATCGTGTTTATGCCGGCGAGCGGCCGTCAATATGCGAGCTTACGCTATCTGTTTGCCCCGGTGGCCGATGAGCTCGCCTATGTATGCGAAAACGGAGCCCTGGTGATGAGCGAGGGGCGTGCCGTTGTCAAGCGTTCCATGGAGCGTGGCCTTGCTATGGATATCGCGAATGCCGTGGTTGCGTATCCCCATGCCGACGTGACCCTTTCGTGCGAGGGGCACCTCTACGCCATGAGCGGCAACGATGCGTTCGTCGACCATTTGCGCTATGAGGTCCACTGCGATGTGGCGGTGGTCGACCGTCCCGAGGACATCGACGAGGACGTCATTAAGATTGCCTTCCAGACGCCCGAGGTGGATCAGCCAGCGGCACTGGAGCATTTTGAGCGCCTCTTTAGCGACCGTGTCGACGTGATGACGTCGGGAACCGAATGGACGGACTTTATCGGTTTCGGTTCGGGCAAGGGCTCCGCGCTTGCCGATTACGGTCGTGCCCTGGGGATTTCGCCCGATGAGATGATGGCGTTTGGCGACAATGAGAACGATCGCGACATGCTCAACGTCGTGGGCCATCCCTATCTGATGGAGAGCTGCAATCCCAGCATGCGTGGCATCAACGACCGCGTTCGCTATGCGCGCACGGTCGAAGAAGAACTGTGCCGCCTGCTCGCCGAGTAGGTTTTCGGGACATGCCTAGAAATGTGCTGCTTGCTGTAGCGGATGGGCAAGTAGATTTGCGGGCATGTCCCAAACATCTACCGGCAGTCGGGGCAGAGACCCTCGAAGATGGTGTAGTGCGACGTGACGTGCCAGCCGATTTGCTCGGACGCTTTGGCGTCGAGCTGGGCATCGAAGGGGAGCGGTACGTCGATGACGCGGCTGCACGAGGTGCAGATGATATGCGCATGCGGCTCGATGGTGCGATCGAAGCGACTCCCGCCCGGCGTCTTGATCGAGAGGATTTCTCCGGCATCTGCCAAGAGATTGAGGTTGCGGTAGACCGTGCCGCGGCTGATCTTGTCATCCTGTTCGCGCACGGCGTTGTAGATCTCGTCGGCGGTGGGATGGTTATAGCTTTGGCGCACGGCGTCAAGAACCAGCTTTCGCTGCTTGGTATTCCTTCTTTGCACCGCCATGCGCCTCGCCTCTTTTCTATCAACGGTCGTAGGTAAATGATACCGTATTTAACACACAATACTAATAATGAGGACTGAAACCGTCTTCATTGGCAAGTGGGGCTCGGGCCTGGGCATCTACGAGGCGAAAACGCGTTCCCATGCGCTCGTAGGAGGCATGAAGTGCCTCGAGATGAGATAGGATGTCTGCCGGAGCTCCCTGTATCTCCATCTCGACTGAGCCGTCTTCCATGTTACGCACCCAGCCGGTGAGTGCGCGTGCCTGCGCGAGGTTGGTGTTGGTAAAGCGAAAACCAACGCCTTGGACTTGCCCCTCCCAGCGCAGGAAATAGCGCAGGGGAGTGTCTTGAGTGGCCTCGTCGCTTGCGAGCACGGTAAGCCTGCGGCGCAGCTCGAGCTCGACGTTTGACGGTTTTTGAGGCTCTCGACTGCCGCCGGTGACGCTGGAGAAGAACGTATCGAAGAAGCCCATCGCTATGCCTGCTTGCCTGCGTCGGCCGGGAAGGTTATACCGGCCTGCTGGCGCACGGCATCCATGATGCGCAGTGAGACGAGCGTGACATTGCGGTAGTGGCCAAGCTCGTGGCGTCCTGCCGGGGTCTCCCAAATCTCTTCCTTGACGTTATCGATGCCGCCGATGGCGGTGATAAAGTCTGTGAGTTCGTATTCCATAGTGTTGCTCGATTTGGGTAGGTCGAGCACGCGGCCGTTGTCGCCCTGTCCGCGCGGCGCCTCGGTCGCCGAGCCGCGTACGACATCGCCGCGATAGTCGATACGGACGTTGCGGGGCGTGGACAGATGGTCAATCTGGATAGTGCCACGCTCGCCTTCGATCTGCGAGGGAAGCAGGTCATTCGTAATTTTGGAGTGCGCGAGCTCGACGGAGATACGGCCACCGCCGTAGCTGGCGAGGATGGAACCGCAGCCGTCGATGGGGCCGTGCGTGAGCTGTCGCGTGGTGGGGTCGAGCAGAGTAGCCATGCTCGTAAGGCCGGAGGGCATGCCGAAAATCTCGACCATGGGCTCGACGGTGTAGACGCCAATGTCCATGAGGGAACCCGAGGCCATATTGCAGTCGAAGATATTGGTGGCGCGTCCCGCGAGAATCTCGTTGTAGCGCGAGGAATATTTGCCAAAGCGCAATGAGGCGCGGCGGATGGGCGCAATCTCGCCCAGGGCGTCCTCGATGGCGTGGAAAGCGGGATCGTGGAGGGGGCGCATGGCCTCGAGGGCCACGACACCTGCTGCCTCGGCAGCGCGGAAGACTTCCAGCGCCTGCGCCTCGGTGGCGCAGAAGGGCTTCTCGACGATGACGTGCTTGCCACCGGCGATGCAGGCAAGGGCCTGCTCGTAGTGAAGTGCGTTGGGGCTGCCGATGTAGACGGCGTCGACGTCGGCGGCGTATGTAAGCTCGTCAAGTGCGGTGAAGTTACGCTCGCCGCCGTGCTTAGCGGTAAAGGCAGCACCGCGATTGGCATCGCGCGAGAGCGTGCCCACAAACGCGGCTTGGTCGTTGGCGTTGACGACCTGGATAAAGTCGTCCGTAATCATGGATGTGCCGATGGTCGCTATACGCAGCATGTATCCCCCTCGTGCCGTTCGGTTTACAGGATGAGTGTAGCGCGGGAGGACACAAAAGCGTGCGAAAACGCCGTTACAGGTCGCTCTCGTTAAAGCCGGCGTCGATATCGAGGTTGGCTCCGTCGGCCGCGGTGGTGGCGAGCTCGTCGCAGCGCTCATTGAGCTCGTGGCCGGCATGCCCCTTAACCCAGATGAACTCAACCTTGTGCTTGCTCTTTGCGGTGAGCAGGCGCTCCCACAAATCGCGGTTCTTGACAGGCTGCTTGTTGGCGGTCTTCCAGCCGCGTTTTTTCCATCCGTCAATCCAGTGCTTGTTGAAGGCGTTGACGACGTACTGCGAATCGGAATGGACTTCGACGTCGCAGGGGCGGTTGAGCGCCTCGAGTGCCACGATGACCGCCATGAGCTCCATGCGGTTGTTGGTGGTCTTGGCGTAGCCGCGCGAAAGCTCAGAGGTGAAGGTCTTGCCGGCGGGGTTGGTGTATTTGAGCACGGCGCCGTAGCCGCCGCGTCCCGGATTTGATCGGGCCGAGCCGTCGGTATAGATGATGACCTTCACATGGTTCCTTTCGTTGGGTACGTTTCGCGTGAGTGACCATTGTAGCGCCATGCCCGCCGGGGGCTAGCAATCTACGATTTCTACCCCGTCTTCCGACAGTTGGTTGGCATGGATGATGCGGTTGAGCTCGTCGAGGTATTGCTGCAAGAGGGGAGAGGGCTTGCGGTCGTCATGCATGATGTAGCCCACATGCATCGTCGGGGCGTCTGCCAGGGGGATCGAGGCCATGCCCCACTGCATTTCGCTGGAGAGGACGCCGGTCGACAGCGCATAGCCGTTCGAGGTGATAAGCAGGTTGGTGAGCGTCCCGCGGTCGGATACGCGGATATTGCGGTTGCAGGGAATATAGCTAAACGGTTCCTCGGCGTAATAGAAGGAGTTGGAGGTTCCCTGCTCAAAGCTGTAGCGCGTATAGGGTGTGAGGTCGGCAAGGGACAGCTGAGGGCGGCGTGCGAGCGGGTGGCGCTCGCTGACGAACACGTGGACTTTCGCATCAAAGAGGGGATGAAAGCTCGCTCGGGCATCGGTAAAGGCCTTCTGCAAGACACGGGTATTAAAGTCGTCCAGATAGAGGATGCCGATGTCGCTGCGAAACGCGCGTACGTCGTCGATGATCTGCGCCGTGGTGGTCTCGCGCATGATGAACTCGAACTTGCTGTCGCGGCAGCGCTCGACCACGTTGACAAAGGCCTCGACCGAAAAGGCGTAGTGCTGGGCGGAAATGGCAAGGCGGGCCTGAGGTGTACCGCCGTCCTCATAGCGGGCCTCGAGCATGTCGGCCTGCTCTACGACCTGGCGTGCATAACCCAAAAGCTCGGTGCCGTCGTTGGTGAGTGCAACACCGCGGCTAGAGCGAGTAAAGATTTCGATATGAAGTTCCTGCTCCAGGCTTTTGACGGCATTGGAGATATTGGACTGTGCCGTATAGAGGCGCTGGGCTGCGGCGTTGATCGAACCGGACTCTGCCACGGCGATCAAAAAGCGAAGCTGTTGGAGGGTCATCGGCTCCTGTCCTTTCGAGTGTTATCTATAAAACAGATAACATGTTAGCGCTTTTAAGTGATTGACCGAGGGAAACAATGCTCGTACTATTCAAAACACACAAAGGCGGTAGGTAATTAAGCCGACCACGGAACCGGGATGCGAAGGGAGGCCCGCATATGAATTACTTACCAAGACGAATGCCGGGCTCCTGTTTGCGCCCGTTGGCGTGATCAGGAGACAGCGACTTACTTCTCTTACTCTTATTACTTTTGTTCAATCAAGGAGATCATCATGAGCCAGTTTATCAACAACCCCGAGCACACCTTTGGTTTCGATACCCTGCAGCTGCACGTTGGCCAGGAGAGCGCCGATCCTGCATCCGACTCCCGTGCCGTGCCTATCTACCAGACCACGAGCTATGTGTTCCGCAACTCCCAGCACGCCGCCGACCGCTTTGGTCTTGCCGACGCCGGTAACATCTACGGCCGTCTGACCAACTCCACCCAGGGCGTCTTCGAGGACCGTATCGCCGCCCTCGAGGGTGGCGTGGCAGGTCTTGCCGTCGCCTCCGGCGCTGCTGCCATCACCTATACCCTGCAGGCTCTTGCCCAGGCCGGTGACCACGTGGTGGCTCAGAAGACCATCTACGGTGGCTCCTACAACCTGCTGGAGCATACGCTCTCCCAGTTTGGCGTCGAGACCACGTTTGTCGATGCCCATAACCTGGAAGAGGTCGAGGGTGCCATCAAGGACAACACCACGGTCATCTATCTCGAGACGCTCGGCAACCCCAACTCCGACATCCCCAACATCGACGCCATCTCCGAGATCGCCAAGAAGCACGGTCTGCCGGTTGTCGTCGACAACACCTTCGGCACCCCGTATCTGTTCCGTCCGCTGGAGCATGGTGCCAACATCGTCGTCCACTCCGCAACCAAGTTCATCGGCGGCCACGGCACCTCGCTGGGCGGTGTGATCGTCGACGGTGGTAATTTCGATTGGAAGGCGAGCGGAAAGTACGCCCAGATCGCTGAGCCCAACCCCTCCTACCACGGTGTCTCGTTTGCCGAGGCTGCCGGTCCCGCCGCCTTCGCAACCTATGTCCGCGCTATCCTGCTGCGTGACGAGGGCGCCTGCATCAGCCCGTTCAACGCCTGGGTCCTGCTCCAGGGCACCGAGACTCTGTCGCTGCGCGTTGACCGTCATGTCGAGAACACCAAGAAGATCGTTGAGTTCCTTGCCGGCGACAGCCATGTTGCCAAGGTGAACCACCCGAGCTTGCCCGAGCACCCCGACCATGAGCTGTACCAGAAGTACTTCCCCAACGGCGGTGCCTCGATCTTTACCTTTGAGATTAAGGGTGGCCAGGAGGCAGCTTGGAAGTTCATCGATCATCTGCAGGTGTTCTCGCTGCTCGCCAACGTGGCCGACGTCAAGTCGCTCGTCGTGCACCCGGCTACCACCACACACTCCCAGCTCTCTGCCGAGGAGCTCGCCGAGCAGAACATCACGCCCTCCACGATCCGTCTTTCCATCGGTACCGAGAACGCCGAGGATATCATTTGGGATCTGAAGCAGGCCTTCGTCGCGCTGGACGAGTAAGGCGACTTGTGCAAGGACCCCTTGCGACTCGATAGGTATAACTGCATAAAATGCCTGCTCAAGGCGCCTGTGCGAACAATGGTTGCACAGGCGCCTTATTTGCATAGAGAGGGTGCAAAAACAGGGTTTTCGACACGCTTTATGCATTTGAGTTGTGGAAAACTCCTGTTGAGAGGATGTGAGTTTTACGCAATTGACGTGCGCCTTTTGAGTAAAACCGCAGGTCGCGATTTGCTCGGGGTACTATGCAGCGCAATCGAATCACACGCAGCTCAAACGCAGCAAAAACACACTACGGAGGTTTCCAGCTACATGAGGATCGATTCACGAAAACCGAAAGCCGCCGCCCTTTCCGCCGCTCTGACCGTGGCACTTTTGGCGGGCGCCGGCGCAACCGATGCCCACGCGGCAACACTGTCCGATACAGTCGGATCAACGCCCTCCGAGGCCACGTTGATGCAGCCCGTCGACTACCGCGGCGACGGTTATGGCTCTATGCAGGAGTGGAATGCCTCTATGGGGGCCAAGCGCGATTCCCTAGAGGTCCGCGCGCAGATCATCATGAACATGTACGGTGACTATGCCACCGATGACGAGCGCGCTGTACTGCAGGGTTGTATCGACGGTGCGGGCAGTCTTTTGACGATGGAGGAGGTCGACGCGAAGTCGGCCGAGCTCGACAAGCTTCGCTCCACGCTTGAGGATGCCAAGCGCGAGGCGCTCGAGGCTGCGGCCGCCGAGGCAGAAGCTGCCGAGGCCGCCCGGGCGTCATATGGCAACGCAAGCTACGTTCCGTCCTATACGGCAGCTGCGTATTATGCGAACGGCTCGGGCCTGACGCGCTCGAGCGGCGTCAATAACTATAACGGCCGCCGTGAGACCTATTACAGCAGCAACGTGTTGTATCACCACCGCACGGGCGAGTGGACTCAGGATTCCGAGGGCTTTTGGCGCGATTCCGATGGTTACTATGTCGTGGCCGCGGGCGATAAGGCTCAGGGCTCCACGTTTACTGGTTCCAAGGGCGAGTGCAAGGTCTATGACTCCGGCTGCGCAGCCGGAACCACCGACTACTATACCGGTTGGTAATCTGCCGTAAGCCAATAGGACATGACGGGCGGGCGTCTTTACCGAGCCTTTGGGCAACGTAAAGGCGCCCGTTTTTTGTGCATGCTTGAGCTAACAGAGCGCTTACCGTGGCAGTACGCCGCGCATATGGGCGCGGGGCACACTAGTTCATGAGAAATAAGGTCTTTCTCGTGGAGGAAGTGGTCTTGTGAATGCTCGAGATATCGCCGTTGCCGCCGTCGCATTGGTGCTTGGTTGCCTTGGTCCTACGGCCGCGCTCATTGCGGGCATGCAGGGGTCATGCGGGGCTGCTCCAATCATGGTTGGCGCGCTGATCGCAGCCGCACTACTGGGAAGCGCGGGCGTGGTTCTTTGCCGCGATGACGAGGACGAGGTGCCGGAGCCGCAACGCTAACTGTTGTGAGATTGGCTGCCGGTCATAGACGAAGATAAAAGCCGCCGCAGGGGAAAGGTTCCCTTGCGGCGGCTTTGCTGTTAAGGCTGTTGAATGCGGCGCGTTGGCGCTACCAGCTTTTCTCGATATCGCGGATGCGCTGATAGAGCCACTCGTTTTGCGGCGCATGGATATCGTGTTTGGCTGCGAGGCGGCAGATGGTGCCCGCGAACTCATCAACCTCGGTTTTGCGCCTTGCGACGCGGTCTTGAGCCATCGAGGGCATACCGGCGGGGTCGATTCCCTCGATGAGATGCACCATCTGCGTCAGGTCTGCCTCGGTCAGCTCAATGCCCTCGGCGTTGGCGACCGCAAGCGTCTCTCGCATGGCGGAAACAAAGCAACGACGCTGCTCGGAGCCCTGTTCCGTGGCGCTTCCGTACGTGCCGCCGTAGGCCATGCAGGTCTGGTTGATGCCGTCGTTGAGCATGAGTTTGGCCCACATGCGGTGCGCAATGTCGCTCTCGACGGTATGGGCGATGCCGCAGCGCGTGTAGAGCTCGTCGATGGCGGTAACGGTTGCGGGCTCGGTGCCCGCTGCCGCGCCAAAGCGAATCTCGCCCGCATTGGTAAAGGTGAGCGCGCCGTCGAGGAATACGGCGTCCATGCCCTGGCAGATACCCAGGACGGTGTGCTTCCAGCCAAAGCGCTCGGCAATCTTTTGCTCGCTCGTAATGCCGTTGCACAGCGAGGCGATGAGCGTGTTGGGTCCCACGACGCGCTCCATAGTCTTGAGCGCTTGGTTGAGTCCCGTCGTCTTGACCGTGAGAATGACCAGATCGGCGGGCGTTGCCTCGCTGGCACGGACGGACGTGAGATTGCAGGGCTCGCCGTTGACGGTGAGCGCGTCGTTCGCATGACGCTCAAAACGGGCGTCATCCATGACGTATTCGACGGCGTCGTTGCCGAGGGCCTTGGCAATCATGCTGCCGTAGAGCAGGCCCACGCCGCCCTTGCCGATAAAGGCGACCTTGTTGATCTGCACGTGAATCATCTCCCCATATAAAAGGCGCCCGCGTAAGGGGCGCCTGATGGATTGTATGCCGCCAGAGTGATTGGTGGGTGCGCGGGACGGCTGTTATAAAAAAGAAACGTTTGCCTGGACGCTACGCTGCAGGGCAGACCGCAAAGACGCGCGCGGGGTATCCGACACCATCGCGGACCTTAGGGAAGGTGCAGAAGATGACGGCGCCTGTGGCGGGAAGCTCGTCCAGATGGTCCATGACCTCGATCTGGTAACGGTCGACCGAGAGGATGTATTGTTCTCCGGGATAGGGGTAGGCGTCCTCGCGCGTGGTCACGCTCGCCTCCTTTCATCGGGCTTTTTGCTGATGTTAAAGCGGTGTCGTGACGGCTCGATTTCTGCTACGTTACGATACGTTCTCGATTGCGATTCCAATGTGTTTCGATGGCGTGGCCGTTGTGTTTCGCCTTGCCGAGGCGCTGATGGCGAAGGGAGGGGCAGTGCAATATCGTGTTGACCCCAAAAGTGGTAACCGAATATCCGCTCTGGGTCTGGGCTGCATGAGGTTCCCCGGTGCGCCGGGACACCCCGATGCGAAGACGGCCGATACCATCATCTCCCGTGCGGTGGAGCAGGGGATTAATTATCTGGATACCGCGTATCTTTATCCCGGCAACGAGGTGTGCGTGGGTGCCTCACTTGAGCGTTTGGGGCTGCGTAACCGGGTGTTGCTGGCGACTAAGTTGCCGCACGCTTCGTGCAAGTGCGCGGAGGATTTCGACCGGTTCTTCGACGAGCAACTGCACCGTTTGCGGACTGACCATATCGACTACTACCTCATGCACAACATCACCTCGCCCGCGCAGTGGGAGCGTGTGGTAGCGTTGGGTATCGAGGACTGGATTGCGCACCAAAAGGTTGTGGGGCGTATTCGCCAGATAGGTTTTTCGTACCACGGCAGTGCGGCAGACTTCCTCACGATGCTTGACGCGTATGACTGGGACTTTTTGCCAGATCCAGTACAACTACGCTGGAGAGCGCTACCAAGCGGGAACGGCGGGACTCATGGCAGCTGCCGAGCACGGGCTCGCGGTGTTTGTGATGGAACCGCTTTTGGGTGGACGCCTGGCGGGCAAACTGCCTCCGCGTGCCCGCGCCGTGTTCGATGGCGTACGCGATCCGTACCTGAAGACGCCGGCTGCTTGGGGCCTTTCGTGGGTGTGGAATCATCCTCAGGTCACGATGCTGCTATCGGGTATGACCGATACCGCGCAGGTGGACGAGAACGCGGCATTGGCGGATCGCGCACTGCCGGATTCGATGACAGCTACTCAGCTCGATACCATCGCACGTGTGCTGGGAGAGTTTGAGAAATCGAATCGCGTGCCCTGTACGGGGTGCGGCTACTGCATGCCGTGCCCCAAGGGTATCAATATTCCCGGCTGCTTTGGCGCCTACAACGCGAGCTACGCGCATAGTTGGTTTACGGGGCTGTCTCAATACTTTACGGCGAGCGCGGTGCGGACGAACGAGCCCAAACTGGTGAGCAATTGCGTCAAGTGCGGCAGATGCGCGCGTCACTGCCCACAGCACATCGATATTCCCGAGCGTCTCGACGATGTGCGCCGACGTTTCCAGCCTGGGCCCGTAACGGCCGCGCTTAAAGCCTTTTGCAAAACGCGCCTCTGATGCCCCTTTTATAACTTGCGGTGGAATAGTTCCTGTTTGCGGCAGAATAGGGGCCAAACAGGAACTATTCCACCGCAACTGAAGGGGGCTGTCGTGGGCCATCGGGATTCATGTGATGATTTGCGTGAGGTTCGTTGGGGCGTTTTGGGCGCTGGGCGCATTTCGCATCGATTTGCATCGTCGCTCAAGGAGGTGGACGGGGCACGGCTTGTGGCTGCCGCCGGTCGCACTCCTTCGCATGTTGAGGAGTTTTGCAGGGCGTTTTCGATTGATGCCGCGCACAGTTATGCCACAGCTGACGATAACGGCGATGCGGCTTATGATGCGTTGATTGCCGACCCCGATGTCGACGTAATCTACTTGGCTCTCCCGCATGGCATGCATGCGCGTTGGGCCTGTCGCGCGCTGCGCGCCGGAAAGGCCGTGCTGTGCGAAAAGCCGGCCGTTTTGAATGAAGAAGAGGCCCATGCGATCGCCTCCGTTTCCCGTGAGCGCGGCGTGCTGTTTATGGAGGCGATGAAAAATCGGTTTTGTCCGATGCGTACTCGCGTGAAGGGCTTGCTTGCGTCGGGCGAGCTCGGCCGTATCGTCTCGATTGAAAGCGTGCAAAAACTCGATTATGGTGAGCCCCCTTCGAGTTATCTGCTCGACCCGTTGCAGGGTGGCTGTCTATATGACATAGGCTGCTATGCAGTCGGTTGGTTTGAGGATTTGCTCGCGGGCGCGTGCGAGGTTTCGTCCCGTGAAGTTCGCTGGCGTGACGTATCGGTCGGTCGCGTGGATTGGGCCGATGAGATCCATATGAGCGTCGGCGGCATACCCATTCATATGGCGTGCGACGGCAAAGCAGCATATGAAAGCCGCTTAACGATTGCCTGTGAGCGGGGCTCGTTGGAAATCGAGCGCCTCCATCGCCCCGAGCTCGCCCATGTGAAGTACTCCGACGGACGAATGCTCGAAATAAATGCCCCGTTTGAGGTCGATGATTTCTACGGCGAAATCCAGCATGTGACCCAGCTCATCCGGGCGGGGAAACTCGAGAGTCCCGTCATGCCCCTTGCCGCCACACAGCGCTGCGCGCGCATTATCGATGCAATCCGTCTAGCCCTCTAGGACTTGGCGCTGACACGTAGGGGATCATGACGCCGGCGACCGTGGTGCTTGGTGGCCCGCATCTCTGATGCCCCTTTTATAAGTTGCGGTGGAATAGTTCCTGTTTGCGGCAGAATAGGGGCCAAACAGGAACTATTTCACCGCAACTGATGAGGGGGAGCTGGAGATGCTGACGATTGGGTGTCATCTTTCGACGACGAAGGGCTATCGGGCGATGGGGGAGACGGCGCTATCCATTGGCGCCAATACCTTTGCATTCTTTACGCGCAACCCGCGCGGCGGCAAGGCGAAAGATCTTGACATGGATGACGTGGCGGCCCTGCGCGAGCTTATGGAGCAAAACGATTTTGGCCCGCTCGTGGCTCATGCCCCGTATACCTATAACCCCTGCTCAGCCAAAGAGCGGGCGCGTGAGTTTGCCTTGGAGGCAATGGCCGAGGACTTGCAGCGTCTGGAAGCTCTGCCCGGCAACTATTACAACTTCCATCCCGGTGCGCATGTGGGGCAGGGCTCCGACGCCGGCATTCGGATGATCGTCGACACCCTGTGCCAGGTGATGTTTGAGGGCCAGCAGACGACGGTGCTGCTCGAGACCATGGCCGGCAAGGGCACCGAGGTGGGCCGTAGCTTTGAAGAGCTGGCGCGCATTATCGAGGGTGTTGCTGCCAGACGTCCAGAGCTATCGGACAAGCTGGGCGTGTGTCTGGACACCTGCCATGTGAGCGATGCTGGCTACGACATCATCCATGATCTGGACGGCGTACTCGACGAGTTCGATGGTGTGGTAGGTATCGAGCGCTTGCGCGCCGTGCATATCAATGACTCCAAGAACCCCTGCGGCGCCCATAAGGATCGCCACGAGTGCATCGGCAAGGGCTACCTGGGTAGTGAAGAGTTTGGCGGCGGTATGCGGGTTATGCAGAATATTGTATCGAATGGCCGCTTGCGCGCATTGCCATTCATTTTGGAGACACCGAACGAACTTGCAGGTTATGCGGCTGAAATCAAACTGTTAAGGTCGTTGCAGCAGTAATGGCTGCCATAAAGTGGAGCGCTCCATTCACGTTATGGGTTTGTTTCAATCAGTTTTCTAATTGCAGATTCTTCCAAGCGGGTGCATAATAACCATCAGTTTTTGCAGACCTCTGAATCAAACCGGGTCACCGGAAGGAGACTGATTATGAAGCTCAAGAAGCTTGGCGCATTTGCCGCCACGGGCGCCATGGCGCTCGCCCTCGCACTGACGGGCTGCGGCTCGTCCAACGCCACCTCTGGTTCTGATGCCGGTTCCAGCAGTTCTGACGACGCTAAGGTCGAGAAGGTCGACGGCTCCAAGGAGTACGCGCTCGTCAAGGACGGTACGCTGACCGTCGGCACCTCTGCCGAGTACGCCCCGTTTGAGTACAAGGATGACAACGGCGATTATCAGGGCTTTGACCTTGAGCTCATCAAGGCTATCGGCGACAAGCTGGGTCTGGATGTCGAGTACGTCAACAATGACTTTGACACGCTGGTTCCGGGCGTCGCTTCGGGCGCCAAGTATGACGTCTCCATCGCGGCTATCACCGACACGCCCGAGCGTGAGAAGGAAGTCACTTTCTCCGATTCCTACTACATGGACGATCAGGCTATCGTGACCAAGGTCGATAACACCGACATCACGGCCGACAACTACAGCGAGAAGCTCAACAACGCCGACGCTACCATCATCGTCCAGTCTGGCTCGACCGCCGAGTCCTTTGCCCAGGAGAACTTCCCCAAGGCCAAGATCGTCCCCTACAAGGACGCTACCGAGTGCTTCAGCGCCCTGCAGTCCGATAAGGGCGACGCCGTAGTCACCAACCGCTCCGTTGCCAGCCAGCTGACCGCCGAGCAGTTCAACACCTGCCAGACCATCAAGCAGATCAGCACCGGCGAGGAGTACGCCATCGCCATCAACCAGGGCAACACCAAGCTCAAGGACGACATCAACCAGGCCATCAAGGACCTGACCGACGACGGTACCGTCGACGCCCTCATGGCTAAGTACAACATCAAGTAAAATAGCTACTTGATTGCGTGTAGGCCCTTTCCGTTTTGCGGAGAGGGCCTTTGCGCTTCTCTTGACGGAGAGTGCTTCCGTCTCGTTTTGCCGGCAACTTCTACGATAGGAGCCACCTTGTCTCGATTGAACGAAGGGGCTGCGGAGCAGCGTTTTCCACTGCCCGCCTTGCTCCAAAAGCTAGCCTGCGCCATGGCCGTGGCGCTCGCGCTGGTGTGCGTGGGGGCATATGCGCCCACGACCGCCCAGGCGCTTGAGACCGCAAAGATTACCGCCCGACCCAACACCGGTTCGGGCAGCGCTGTGGTCGGCGGCACCGAGACGCGCATTACCTGGGAGGTCCAGGCCGATGCCGACGAGGAACTGAGTGGTCTTTCGCTGACGTTTGCCGATGGCACGACCTTTGGTGCGGACGACACACGTCTGACGATGCTCTCGGGCGATGACCTTATGGACCGTACGCCCATGAAGCCTACGTGCAAGGTCGACGGCCAGACGCTCAAGATCGATTTTGGCGAGACGGCGCCCGCTGGCGGCTATTTCCGTGTCGAGGTCTACGGCGTGACCTTCCCCGTCGAGGGCGGCGACGAGGCCTTTAGCGGTACCTATACGCTCGCCGATGGTTCGACCAAGAAGATCTCCAAGATTCCATCGGTGGAGATCAAGGGCGTGACGGCATTCGATAACTTCCTGGCCGACCTTAAGGAGCAGCCGTGGGTCGAGGCATGGAATTCCAACATGTTCCTTCGCCTGTTCCTGAACCCGGTCATTTTGGTCCAGAGCCTGCCGATCGTCTTTAAGGGCTTCCTTATGTCGCTCTCGATCGTGCTCGTGGCGTTTCCGCTGGCCATTCCCTTTGGCTTTGCGCTGTCGCTCATGCGCATCTCCAAGTCGCGCATCCTGCGTTGCCTTGCCGGCATCTATGTGAATATCATCCGCGGTACGCCGGCGTTCCTGCAGATCTACATCGCGTTCTTTGGCCTGCCGCTGGCCGGCGTCAAGGTTGACGACTATGTGCTGGGCGTTATCGTCATGGCCATGAACTCGTCCGCCTACCTGTGCGAGATCTTCCGCGCCGGTATTCAGTCAATCCCCAGGGGCCAGAACGAGGCCGCGCGCTCGCTAGGCATGAACGCCTTCCAGACGCTGCTCTACGTCATGATTCCGCAGACGTTCCGCAATGTCCTGCCCACGCTGACCAGCGAGTTCATCCTGCTCTACAAGGATACGTCGCTGCTCGCCGCCGTGGGCGTGGTTGAGATCGTCATGAACGCTCGCACCATCGTGGCCACGACGGGCTCCATCACGCCGTATGTGGTTGCCGCCCTGTTCTATCTGGTCATTACCCTGCCGCTTGCGCGCTTGGTGAGCGGTCTTGAGGCGAGGCTTCTGGGGACGGCCGAAACTAAGAAGAAGCGTCCCACCAAGAGCGCCGGACAGGTTGTCGCGACGCCCGCCGATCATATCGCCGGTCTGTAAGGAGGTTCTATCATGAGCGAAACCAATAACTCGAACGAGGTCGTCGTCAGCATCAAGAATCTCCAGAAGGCCTTTGGCGATAACGTGGTCCTGCGCGACATCGATCTGGATGTGCACAAGGGTGAGGTCGTTGTGGTCTTGGGCCCCTCGGGCTCGGGCAAGTCGACGATGCTTCGCTGCATTAACCGTCTTGAGGAGCCCACGAGTGGTTCGATTGTCGTCGAGGGCGTGGATGTGTGCGCCAAGGGCGTCGACCTCAATAAGGTACGTACGCACTTGGGCATGGTGTTTCAGCAGTTCAATTTGTTCCCGCACCTGTCAGTCAAAAAGAACGTCATGCTCGCGCAGCAAAAGGTGCTCAAGCGCAGCAAGGAAGAGGCCGAAAAGATTGCCGTCGAGGAGCTGACCAAGGTCGGTCTTGCCGAGCGTATCGACTTTATGCCGAGCCAGCTTTCGGGCGGTCAGCAGCAGCGCGTGGCCATCGCCCGTGCCCTGTCGATGAACCCTCACGTCATGCTCTTTGACGAGGCTACGTCGGCGCTCGACCCCGAGCTCGTCCGCGACGTTCTGGGTGTCATGCGCGACCTGGCACGCGACGGCATGACCATGATCGTCGTGACGCACGAGATGGGCTTTGCCCGCGACGTCGCCGACCGCGTTGTCTTTATGGACGGCGGCGTTATCGTGGAGGAGGGCACGCCGAGCGAGGTCTTCGACCATCCTAAGAGCGAGCGCACCAAGGCGTTCTTGGGCAATATCTCGTAGCGGCGTGTCGAGGTTGTCGATATAACAAACGGGGACCGGATAGTATCCGGCCCCCGTTTTTGTTTGGGCATGAGCGACTGTTGTTATGCGGCACTCGGCTGTCAGTTGCCTTGCGGCTTTCTGACGGCTTCGTTAGGCCAGCTCCGCTCCCAGGGCCTTGCAGGCCGCTTCGCCCTCATCATCGGGGGCGTCGTAGCAGATGACGGAATCGACGACGTTAACACCCGCCTCGTCGGCGTCCGCCTTCCAGTTGTCCATCCATTCGCCCTCGGCCCACGAATAGGAGCCAAAGAGGGCGACCTTCTTGTCGCCGAGAGTCTCCTTGACCTCGTCCCACATCGGCTGGAACTCATCGTACTCGAGTTCCTCGGAGCCCATGGCGGGGCAGCCGAAGGCGAAGGCGTCGTAGTCGGCGGCCCTGTCGGCAGAGAAGTCGGCGCAGGGGATGACCTCAGTCTCGGCACCCGCGGACGTGGCGCCTTCGGCGACGAGGTTTGCCATGGCCTCGGTATTGCCCGTGCCGCTCCAATAGACGACAGCGATCTTGCTCATGTTTTGTCCTTTCGGTTGTGCGGCGCAGGCCGCGGCTTGTACGTTCTATCGGGTTGCCTGGGCAAGTTGCGCCAGGCTGCAGCCCTGCTGATAGACAAAGGTGAAGTATTGGGTGCAGGCACGGTAGGCATCAAACGTCGCAAGCGCCTGCTCGACATTTTCGTAGACCTTCCAGGCCCCAAAGACCTTGTAGTTCTCGCCGCGCTGGACGATAAACTCGTGCACGTCGTCGTAGGGATATCCAAGGAAGTAGCCTATTTCGTGCGGAAACTCGCAGGTGCAGTCTTTGCTGCAGCTAGCTTGCTGGGGTAGTGCGCATCGAGTCTGGCTACAGGCGCATTCCGCGACGTTGTTGCTCGCGAGCGTGATGCGTGATGCCAAATGCACAAGGCATGCCGAAAGGTCTCTCGTGTCGTAGCCTGCCGAGGCGAGCGCCGTTTGGGCGCGAGGGTCTGCGAAATAGGTGGTGAGGCTTTTGGCCCGGTACACGTACACGAGCGCTCCGCAGGGCCGCCAGACCAAAACACTCAGGTGGATGCCGAGCGGGTCAAGCTCGCGATTGCACTGGGCGATAACGTTGAGCAGGCGTGCTCGGCGTTCTGCGATGGTTTCGGTTGCGGTCGAGCCGTCCCCGTGGGCGTAGGTGCCTGGATAGGTAAAGAGCGATGCCGGCTTGATGCCCGCGAGTGTGGGGGAGCAGTTGCGCACGACTGCTGCCTGAAACGTTGGGATGTCTATGGTTCGAGTCACGGCGCTCCTTACGGATCTAAACTGTTAACCTAGGAAAACTTATACACGAAAGTAAGCCTTGGTCAACTAAAAAGTAAGAAAAGGGAAACTAATTGATCGAACGGACATGGTTTTGGGCTAAGATGGGGATACCCCATGGGGGTATCTAGATAGGGCTACTTGAAAGGGTGGGCGCATGAATGACTTGCTCAATCCTGCGAATCTCATCGTGCTGGCCGTCATTGCCGTCGGCATGTTTTTTGGACTGCGCCGCATTGCCGCTTCGACACATGGGAAGAGTTGTTGCAGCGATGGCGCGAGCGGCAAGAAAGCCAAGAGGGTTGTGGTGGCAGACACCGACGACTCCCACTACCCCTATCGTGAGGAACTCCTTATCGGCGGCATGAGTTGCGACGGCTGCGCCCGGAATGTGACGAATGCCCTCAATGCGCTTAATGGCGTGTGGGCTACGGTGACGTATGCGGACCACACGGCACACGTGCACTCGAAGCGCCCGGTTGATCGCGACACACTCGAGACGGCGGTGAGGGGCGCGGGCTATTACGTTATGAAAATGTAGGCGTTGCCCTCTCCGGTGGGTACCGGCCTCCTGCCCACTGTGACTATCGGCATCCAAAAATTTGCGCAAAAAATAATCTTTCGATGCGGCAAAAGTGGAGTTTGGTGACGGTTTGCGCGGAATTCGCTACCAATCGAGCGTCCATTAACCCGTCCAAAAAATTACAGCTATATACTTACACGGTTATTGCTGTGCTCAGATTGCAATTAACCGTGGACAGAAATGAAGAATGCTAAAACTGGGCTTTAGGACAGGGGAGGCTATAGCCTTATGAGACGAGTAGAAACACTTGGCTTGGTGGCAGCGCTTGCCGCTATCTTGGTATCGCCGCTGCCGGCGCACGCCGAAGACGCTTCGGGTGCCGTTACCTACAATGCGGGAAATGGGTATTCCTTTGAGAAGCTCTCGCATCCTACGGTAGGAACGTCGCAGCCGGATGGCATCGTCGACTACCAGGGTGACGGTGCCGTTGCCGTTCCGGGCGCCGATGGTAACACGGCCAACAATGAAGGCGATCGCGGCCAGAGCTACACTTGGGCAGCTGCGAGCTATGGTGACTGGCTTTATGTGGGCACCTGCTATGCGGCGATGGGCAACACGCTTACGCTCATGAACGGCACGCTGGGCGATTCCTTTGATGCCGAGACCATGCGCCTGACGCTGGAGGCCATGTTTAACGGCACCTTCTTCTATGGACAGCAGAAGGAGGACGGCACGGCCGACAAGGACAGCGGTGGCATCTTGGTCAAGATCAATACCAAGACCGGTGAGACCAAGCTGCTGCTCTCTGATTCGCTCAACGGCGTCGCTCCTTTGTTCCGCAATGCCGTGAGCTATAAGGGCAAGCTCTATTTCTGCGGCAGCGTCAGAACCAATGGCGGCAAAAGCGGCCTGCCTGCTGTATATGAGATCGATCCTAAGACGGATGAGTGGAAAGTTGTCTATCAGGGGCTTTCGAGCATGCAGGATTACGGTGCTGCCTATAAGCAGGGCATTTCTACTGGTATCCGCGGCATGTGCGTTCATGATGGCCAGCTCGTCATCAGTAATGTGGGTAAAGACGCGGCCGGTAACTTTGTGTCGACAATCCTGACGTCGTCTGACCCCTCGAAGGGCCAGGACAGCTTCACCGAGATTGCCAACTCGGAGACGCTGTTTGGCTATCCGGCGATTCGCTATCAGGACAGCATCTACGGCGGCGCCATTTGGGATATGGTCTCGTACAATGGCCATCTCTATGCGACCATCTGCACCGGTACGCCCGAGAACGCTCCCGATGATAATTCCATGCAGTCGTTTGCCATGGTCCGTGGCGACAAGAACGCCGACGGCAGCTATACGTGGACTCCGATTGTCGGCGACCAGGAGGCGGACGGTGCAAGGTACTGCTTTGGCATCGATCCTGCCCGTACCCGTTCTGGCGCTGCCAACCTCATCGTCTACAACGACTACCTCTATATCGGTGAATACAACGACGAGGAGATTGCTCTCGAGCGTATCCTGTTCAACAAATCAAACACCGAAGAGAGCGGCAAGAGCAGCATGGGCGGCGTTGACTGCTCGTTTGTGAATGCCAATCTTGAGCAGTCGGTCAACATCTATCGCATGGACAAGGACGAGAACATGGAGCTCGTCGTTGGCGATCGCACCGACATGTTCCCCGAGGGCGGTATTTCCGGCCTGACTTCGGGCTTTGGCCGAAACGAGAACCAGTACATTTGGCGCATGCAGAAGTTCGACGGCAAACTGTATATCGGTACCTTTGATACCGCGAGCCTGCTTGAGCCGATCGGCCAGTTCTCTAATGGCGACATTATCGATATGACGCCCGAGGAGTGGTCCTCTCAGGTTCAGCGCCTTAGGGACCTGCTCAATCACCTGCTCGACAAGAAATCGCCTGACGACCCCATCGTTCCCGTGAACACGCTTGCGGACGATGATTCAAACGAGGCCGCCGAGGTCGATGACGAGAAGGCTGAGGCCGTCGAGGTCGACGACGAGAAGACCGAGGTTGCTAAGGGCTTTGGCGATCTGAGCGATGCGCTGGAGGATGCCACGGGCGATCTTTGCGATCAGGCCGTGACGATGTCCGCGGACGTTGAGGACGACGCCGCTTATGTCCAGAAGATCGATAGCGAGATTGCGTACTTCAAGTCCTTTGCCGATCAGTATCAGGACATGCTCGATAGCTATGAGAGCCTGAAGCAGCAGTACGAGGATGCCTATGGCACCGAGCTGCCGGGCGATATTCAGGATGCATTCGATAAGCTGCTGAGCGAGGAGAACCTCAAGAAGCTGCAGAGTGTCCTTACTTGCATGTACTACCTGCACGATGCCGAGCGTGGCTTTGATATGTATGTGACCGAGGACGGCGTGAACTTTACAACGCTGACGACCAACGGCTTTAACGATCCGTATAACCATGGTCTGCGCACCTTTGCGGTGACCAACCAGGGTCTGTGCCTTGGTACCGCCAACCCGTTCTATGGCTGCCAGGTCTGGATCCAGCGCAAGGAGAATTCGGAGAATCCGGTCGAACCCGGTACTCCGGATCCGACGGAGCCCACGGATCCCTCGCAGCCGGGTGGTGGCGATCAGCCTGGTGGCAGCCAGACGGGCGGTAACGACCAGTCGAGCAGCACCACGACCACTGTCACGACGACCGCTAAGAAGACTCCGAAGGACGGCTCGCTGCCTCACGCTGGTGACTCGACCCTCACGCTGGTCTTGGGATTGCTGGTTGCAGCTGCCGCAGTGCTTGGCATTGCTCTCGTCTTGCGCAAGCGTTCTCGTCGTTAGACTCGACCACGCAGCTCGATGCCTTGGATATCGTCGAAGTTGATGGCGATATCCCTGAGTTTGAGCAGCTTGAATGCGGGTAACACTTCGTCGAGAATGCCCGTGCGGTTACGATAGCCGTACGTATCGTAATAGGTGACGCGCACCAGGTCGCCTCGTTTGAGACCCTCGAGCTTTTTCGAAAGCTCGAGGGCTTTTTCTTCCGTGAGTTCGCATTTGGGCTCAACAGTGATCTCTTGTTTGCGCACGAGCTCGTAGTATCCCGTGAGGGCGGCAAAGGGCATAAACTGTGCGGCGCGGTTGGCGCGCACAGCACCGTTGGCGGTGAGCTTGGGGTCGGCGGAGCGACGTCTTCCCTCGGGGTCCGCTAGGCGTTCAAAAGGCGTCGGTGGCCGCATCGGCTGTTGTTGGGACTTAGGCACGATGTCCTCCTACCTGATCGTTGCGTTCGCGTGCGGTGGCGCCGGCGGTAAAGCTTAATCCCTTGACCAGGGCGTTTTTGCCGTACTTGCCTTTCACGGCCAGGACGGCGCGCGCCAGGTCGCGCTCGCGCTCATCGGCCTTAACATCGCTGAACAGGTCGATAGTGGCAAATTCCTCGGGCATGAGGTTGCCAAATCCCAGGTTGATGCGTTTGACCGGTCGTTTGGGATCGACGGTCTGCGCCCAGAGCTCATCGAAATAGCCCATGATCTTCTTAAACGAATTGGTTCGCTCGGGCAGCTTTCGCGAAGCGTTGGAGTGCGCGAAGAGCGCGGCATAGCCACCGCGCGGTTTGCCGCCATGCTCTCCCACAAAGATGCCATCGATTGCCTGCGCCTCACGCACCAAGCGCCGTCGTTCGTCATCGCGTTGGACGGGCTTGGGCGCACGGGGTGCGAGCTCGGGTCCAGCAGTTACGGCGGGTTCGATGCTCGACGTGCTCGAGCGTAGGTGTCCGCATCCGTCCACATATTGCGCTGTGCCGCTGGCGTCGAGGCGGCGTATGTCGGCTCGTTCGCTCGCATAACCCACAAAGAGCGAGATGCTGTCGCACACCACGTGCTTGTCGATTAAATCCAGCACGGCGTTGTCGACCATCTCGCGCAAGACGGTGTAGGCCTGCTCGTAGGCATAGCCCTTCGAGAGCACCTGCCCTGTGGTGGTCGAGGTCGCTTGTGGGCGATAAGTTTGGATATCGGCGATAGTTGTCGGCTCGCGCCCGAAGGCGTGGTCGATGAGATACTCGGCATTGACGCCGAGCTCGTCGTAAAGCAGGTTTTCGTCGAGCGCGGCGACGCCCATCAGGTCGTAGACACCGTATTTTTCGAGACGGGCCGCCACGCCGGGGCCGATGCCCCAGATGTCGGTGATGGGGCGATGGGGCCAGATCTCCTTGCGAAAGGTCTCGTCGTCGAGTTTGCCGATACGACTGGGCACGTGCTTGGCGGTGATATCGAGTGCAACCTTGGCCTGGAATAGGTTGGGGCCGATGCCGACCGTCGCCGTGATGCCGGTACGCGCCAAGACCTCGTCACGCAACATGCAGGCGAAGCCTTCCGCATCGGTGTGATAGAGGTCCAGATAGGGTGTCACGTCGATAAAGCATTCATCGATGGAATAGACGTGAATGTCTTGCGGACTCACGTATTCCAGATAGATGCCGTAGATTTGCGCCGACACCTCCATGTAGTGCTGCATACGCGGCATTGCTTTGATGTAGTCGATGCCGTCGGGAATCTCGAACAGACGACAGCGGTTGTGAATGCCTAAGTCCTTCATGGCCTGCGTGATAGCGAGACAGATGGTCGTGCGTCCGCGCGATTCGTCGGCAACGACCAGGTTGGTGGTGAGCGGGTTGAGCCCGCGGTCGACGCACTCGACGCTGGCGTAGAACGTTTTAAGGTCGATGCAGATATAGGTGTGACGCTCGTGCCCCACGCGTCCTCCCATCAAACACATGTTCTTATCGAATACCTGTTCGATAATACCGGCTTGCGCGGACATCGTCAAAACCTGTCCCTTTTTGGCAGGTATGGTCTTTCGGTTACATCAGGTATTTAACGCAGCCCTAAAGAGTGCGAAACAGCCCGGAAAACCTCGCTTCGTAGCATGAGCCTAACGATTGATACCGCCTATACGCACGGAAGGGTTGTGGGAAAGATGGTCAATTATGGGTTTGGTATGCCAACGCGCCTTGTTGCGGATGGGGACGTGGCTCGCTGGTGTGGACGATTGGTCGCTCACTACGGCGGCACTAAGGCGCTGGTAGTGCTGGGCGGTGACAAGCATACGCGTGATGAGCTCGTCTCGGCGGCACTCGGCTCGCTCGATCGCGCCCTGCTCGAACGCGTGCTCTTTCGTTGCGGTTTGGTCGGGGGCGACGGGGGAGACGATTTGGTTGATGAGGCCGTGGCCCTAGCGACCGACGAAGGCGTGGACTTTGTCCTGGCGATCGGCGATGCCGATACTGCCGGCTTTGCGCGCGAACTCACGCGTCGCATGGCGGTACTCGATGCCGGCGAAGACGGTTTTGTCCCTTATGGATGTATTGTCTCGGAGGGCAAAGTGCCTGCCGTCGTGGGGGCCGGCGAGGTTCCCGTTTTTGCCATCATCGTCCCCGAACTGCTTGAGGGCATTGGGTCTCCTCTGCGCGAGTTGCTCGGCAGCGTGTGCGCCGCGGTCTAGCACCTGACAGGAAGGGACAGGTTAATTTTGGTAGGTAAAGCGTTTGACCTGCCAAAATAAACCTGTCCCCATTTGGTCAGTTGCCGTTTGGGGGCGGATTGGCAACGCTCGCTGATTACGGTCTTGACCTGCGCTAGAATAGGGGCATCTGATTATCCGGGCGCATGGAGGTATGCGCCCGTATGTTGAGGAGGACTTTATGGCAACTGTTGCCGCACCTATCGACGCTACGTCGACCGCCGCTTGGAAGGCGCTCGAGGCCCATCAGGAGAAGCTCGAGGCCGAGGGTATCGACCTTAAGGCATGGTTCGCTGCCGATGCAGAGCGCGTGAACAAGCTGAGCTTTGATGCCGGTGACCTGCACTTCGACCTGTCCAAGAACCTTGTGACCGATGAGACCGTCAAGCTGCTGTGTGATCTTGCCCGCGAGGTGAAGCTCGAGGAGCGCCGCGACGCCATGTTCTCCGGCGAGCACATCAACACCACCGAGGACCGCGCTGTTCTGCATACCGCGCTTCGCCGTCCGGCAAGCGAGAAGGGTCAGCTCATCGTTGACGGCCAGGATGTCGTCGCCGACGTGCACGAGGTCCTCGACCGCATGTACGCCTTCGCCGAGCGCGTGCGCTCCGGTGAGTGGAAGGGCATTACCGGCAAGAAGATCGAGCACCTGGTGTCCATCGGCATCGGTGGCTCCGATCTGGGCCCGGTCATGGCCTACGAGGCCCTGCGTCCCTACGCCGACGCCGGTATCGACTGCCGCTACATCTCCAACATCGACCCCAACGATCAGGCAGAGAAGCTCAAAGGCCTCGATCCCGAGACCACGCTCGTGATTATCGTCTCCAAGACTTTCACCACGCTCGAGACCCTCACCAACGCCCGCGAGGTCAAGACCTGGATGCTCGAGCAGCTCAAGGCTCAGGGCGCCATCGATGGCTCCGACGAGCAGAACGCCGAGGCCGTGGCAAAGCACTTCGTCGCCGTTTCCACCGCACTCGAGAAGGTTGAGGCCTTCGGTATCGACCCCGCTAACGCCTTTGGTTTCTGGAACTGGGTCGGCGGCCGCTACTCCGTCGACTCCGCCGTGGGCCTGTCGCTGATCGTCGTGCTCGGCCCCGAGCGCTTCCAGCAGTTCCTCGAGGGCTTCCATGCCATCGACGAGTACTTCTGCAACACGCCGCTCGAGAGCAACGCCGTCGCGCTGATGGGCCTGTTCAACGTCTGGTACGTCAACTTCTTCGGTTCCAAGAGCCACGCCGTGCTTCCGTACTGCCAGTATCTGCACCGCTTCCCGGCCTACCTGCAGCAGCTCACCATGGAGTCCAACGGCAAGCACGTCCGCTGGGACGGCAGCGCTGTGACCTCCGATACCGGTGAGATCTTCTGGGGCGAGCCCGGCACCAACGGCCAGCATGCCTTCTACCAGCTGCTGCACCAGGGCACTGTGGTGGTTCCGGCCGACTTCATCGCTTTCGCCAATACTGCCAACCCCGCAACCGATAGCGGTCAGGACGTGCATGAGCTGTTCCTGGGCAACTTCCTGGCCCAGACCAAGGCGCTCGCCTTTGGTAAGACGGCCGATGAGGTTCGTGCCGAGGGCACGCCCGAGCAGATCGTCCCGGCCCGCTGCTTTGAGGGCAACCGTCCGACGACCTCGATCTTCGGCGACACGCTGACCCCGTTCGCACTTGGCGAGCTCATCGCCCTGTACGAGCACATCACGTTTGTCGAGGGCACGGTCTGGGGCATCGACTCCTACGACCAGTGGGGCGTCGAGCTGGGCAAGCAGCTTGCCAAGCAGATCACCCCGGCCTTCCACGACGACGCCGCCAAGGCCGAGCAGGACGCTTCGACCCAGGCGCTCATCGAGTTCTACCGCGCGCATCGCAAGTAGTCGCTGCTGTTAACGCATCGCGCCTTATAGTCAGGGGCCCGTATCCTATCGGATGCGGGCCCCTTTGCTTTGCCGTGGTCCCGGGGCGCACGGCCTTTGTGGAACATCGCCGGGGCGCCGCGCGCTGCGAGAACCCTGCGTCTAGATCTCGGCCTCCGCATGGCCTCGCTGCGCCTCGGGCAGCTCCCCGTAGAGCGGATGGTCTTCGAGCCTAAAGCGCTCGACCTGTTCGGGAGTGCGACCGCGTACAAAGAGCCACGAGCGATCGATCGGCGTCGCCATGAGCGTGCTGGGCAGTGCGTCGGCGCGGTCGGAAAACACCCGGGCGCTCTCGGGATCCTGGAACGCCAGCACCAAATGCGTGTCGCAGTTGCCCATGATGGAGTGTGCGCGTGCCTCGCCATAGAGCGCATCGAGCTGATTGGTCGACTGCAATAGCAGCGTTGCCCAGATGTTGCGGCTTCGGATAATCGAGAGCACGTTGTCGATCTGGGGGATCTGCAGATTTGCGAAGTCATCGAGCATAAAGCGCACGGGCACGGGCAGGCTGCCGTCGGGCTGCCTATCGGCTTCGCGAATGAGGCCCATAAACGCCTGCGTAATAAAGAGGCCGGTCAGCGGATCGAGATTGCGGTCAATATCGCTTACGGTTACAAACAGGGCGCAGGGGGTGTGTCCCATGGAAGCGAAGTCCACCTGATGACACTCACGATAGAGCTGTGCCGCACCGTCGAATCCCAGACACATGACCTTTTCGGCAAGGATGCCGACGATGCTCGCGTGCATGCGCTCGGCATTTTGCGTAATGGCGTAGCGCCGCCATAGCGAGAGGGCATAGCTTTGGGGGTCGGTCGTGATCAGATCGTCAAACAATCGGGCCGTGGCACCGTCCTGCAGGTGCTCGATCAGCTTGATGACTGAGCTGATCGTCTGCTCGTCGGCGGGTAGCTGTTCGGTGACGTAGGCGATAAGACACGACAGCAGGTTTGCCGCCGCATGATCCCAAAAAGGCTGGTTGTTGTCCTCGATGGGGCAGATGGCCTTTGCCACCGAGAGGATGTCCTGCTGGTTGGGCCTGCCGTCCGCCTTGCGGCGAATGTGCCTCAGGGGGTTGTAGCCGCAGCGCTCGATGCCGGGCGCAAGGGCCGGGACGGTGTTGAGGTCGGCGAAGTTGAGACATTGCACGCGGTAACCGTGGGCTGCCAGCACGGGTCCCACTTCGCGACAGAGCGTGCCTTTGGTGTCGAGCACGATGTAGCTTGCGTTCATTTGCAGCAGGTTGGGCTTGAGGACGTTTCGGGTCTTGCCGGCTCCCGAGGGGCCGATCACAAGTGCGTTGTTGTTGAGTCCCGTTTGGCGGGTGTCGCAGGAAAGCGTCCGATCCTTGGCGAGGATGGTGGACAATGCGGACTCAGATGCGGCGAGGCGGCTGGCGAGGTTAGACATGGGCGACCTCCTTGGTGGTCGAGAGGATTTCGTGGGCAAAGCCGAGCTCGAGGGCGCGCTCGGCCGAAAGGTAGGTGTCTTTTGCAGTGAGGGACTGGATGCGCTTGGGCGTGAGGCCGCTGCGGTCCGAGAGGATTTGCGTGAGGGTCTTGCGGGTCTGCATGAGACGCCGACTGGTTTCCTGCAGTGCAAGTGCCGAGCCGCCTGCCCCCTGGGGGATCAGCGGATCGTGAATCATGAGCTCTGCATGGGGCGCCATACGGCGATCGTCGCCGCCCATAAAGATCACGGCGCCCATGGACGCGGCGAATTCCAGGCAGACGGTGCGGATGGGGCACGATGCGAGGCGCATGGCGTCATAGATCGCAAGACCCGATCGCACGCTTCCGCCGGCGCTGGCGACAAATATGGTGATGGGGCGGCTGGGGTCGGTGGCATCGAGCAGGCGAATCTGCTGGCATAGGTCGTGGGCCATCGGGGTTTCGATGTTTCCCATGACGGAGAGCTCGCGACGGGCGAGCATCTCATCGTAAATGCTGGTGAGCGTGATACCTCGGGCGGATTCACGCATGGTGAGGGGGCTGATGATGGGGGAATGATTGGTGTCCATGAGGACTCCTTTCTATTGGTTGTGTTGTGGAATAGGATTGTTGCCCGCGGAGGGGCTGGCGGGCTACAGGGTTCGTCCGAGCCTGAGATCGAGCTCGGTTGTGGGGCAGGCTGCCTGTTCGTGCGGCTCGCAAGCGCCAAGGGCTCCAAAGCGATGGAGCGTTGCGGCGGGCGTGGTGTAGGCGAGCCGCAGCTGATGCTCGACAGGGGCACATCCGTCATTTTTGTAATGAGCCGCGTAGTACTGCGCGATGCTGGCGTTCATCTCGCTGCCATTGCGATGGCGCTCAAACTGGCGTCTGCAGGTCTCGATGATCTTTGCTACCGACTTGGGTGCCGTCGCGGGAACAAGGGCGAGATAGCCCTCAAATAGCTCGTTGATGCTCAGGAGGCACAGCAGGTCGATCAGCGTCCTTATGGCTGCTCCCTCGGCGGAAAAGTGCGCGGTCATGCGGTTATATCGGTTGCGGTCGACGATGGCCGCATGGGGTCTTGGAGTTTTCTGCCCCGTGGTCCCGGGCTTTTGCCGCGCCTGTGTATTGAGCTCGACGTTGCAGCGCTTGAGGCCGTCCAACGGAAGGAACAGTGCGGTGCGCAGGGTGTTCCGCTTGCTTTCGAGTTCATGACGCTCGTCGGGTTCCCATTCGAGCTTGAGTTTCGTGTCGAGCGCCGTAAGCATATGGGCTAGGCAGCCTACGGTAAGAACGTACGAATCGTTATCGCGTTTTGGGGCATAGGGGTCTGTCAGCTTGCGAATGTCGGGGTCGCCCATGATCTTTGTGCAGCGCTTCAGCAGTTGAGGATGGTCGGCCAAGATCGTCGCGAGCGGTAGCGACGCGTAGTTCTTGATGGTCGCGGCGGCAAAGGCGGCGTCATATTCGTTTGCATATGCTCGCTCAATGCGGGCATCCAGAATGCTTTTCTTATCGTCTTCTTCAGCGTGGTGGTTTGTCATAGCTTCTCCAATCGGTTGATGTTCGTGCTGTTTGTTGATGTGTTGGTTGTCGTGAGTGATGTGCTTGCCGTGGGTGATGTGCTGACGTTGGGGTGCTATGCGGTTTTCAATGAGCCCGTGAGGCAGTTGCTGCAGGGGCGGGATGGAACGGCCCATGCAAGGCGGAAGGCATCGTGCTCAAAATCGAGACAGCAATGTCCTGGGTGCCTCACATGTGGCAGTTACCTCATTAAGTTGTCATTGCGTTTGGGGTTGTACTTTGCCGATCTTCTTTCTCTTACACGCTGAAAACTGAAACTGAATATGCTCGATCAAACGATGACCACCGGAGCGGTCATTTTTAAAGTACGTTCGTTTTGCTGATTTGACAAGAACTAATTTTGGATTTTTTTCTACGGGATGAAATGAGATTTGTGGAACGGTCGCGATTGGTGTCGCCAGCTTTGCATGTGGTGGCTCGGCGTTTGGGCTGGAACGACTGAGCCCCGAGATGGCGTCCCGTTCATGTTTGAGACAATATATGACTTTTTGCCCGTTGCAAACAGAGTCGCAGTGGGTGTTCTGTATGATGGCTCAGACAAGGTTGTTCAATGACAGGGAGGCATATATGGCAATCAAAGCCATCGCAATGGATATCGACGGTACGCTCACCAACGATCAGAAAGTGATTAGCCCGCGTACGCGCGAGAAGCTGCTCGCGGCGCAGGAGTCGGGCATTAAGCTCATTTTGGCTTCGGGCCGTCCCGCATGGGGACTGCACGCCTTGGCGCAGGAGCTCGACCTTCAAAACCATGACGGTCTGCTGGTGGCCTTTAACGGCGCTCACGTCGTCGATGCCCAGACCGACGAGGTGTTGTTCGATCAGGCTATGCCTGCCGACGAATTGCATCGCCTGATTGATCACCTGCGTAATTTTGACGTGATCCCTATGATTTCGCTCGGTCGCGATTTGCACGTCGAGGACTCGTACCATTGCATGATCACGCTGCCTGACGGCTCGCAGAAGAATATCGTCAAGTATGAGCGCGACGCGTGCGATCTTAAGATTCGCGAGGTGGAGAGCCTGCATGAGGTCGCTGATGCTTATCCCGTGGACAAGCTGCTCACTGCGGGCGACCCGGCCTATTTGCAAGCGCATCACGAGGATATGTACGCGCCCTTTAAGCAGACGCTTTCGGGCATGTTTACGGCTGGCTGGTACTTTGAGTTTACGGCGCCCGGTATCGACAAGGCCCGTGCGCTCGAGGGCGCCCTGCCCAAGCTCGGCATCGATGCCAGCGAGGTCGTATCGTTTGGCGACGGCCAGAACGACAAGTCCATGATTGAGTGGGCCGGCACTGGTGTTGCCATGGGCAACGCCGTCGATGAGGTTAAGGCTGTAGCCCAGATGGTGACCGCCAATAACAACGAAGACGGCATTGCGGTGGCGCTGGATAAGCTGCTGGGTTAGAATCGCCGATAATGCATGGTTCGGGCGCCTGCTTACAGGCGCCCTTTTGTTAGGGAGGGTGCCGTGTCCGCATTTCCGTTCGACGCCGTTATCTTTGACATGGACGGCGTGATTGTCGATACCGAGTATTACTACCTGGGCGAGACTGCCGCGTTTGCCAAGGAGCTTGGGCTTAATCTGACTCAAGAGGAGTTGAATGGGCAGGTCGGTACCTCGCATCAGTTCTTCCTGCATATGCTGGTCGATTGGTTTGAGCGTGCCGGTAAGGGGCATTTTACTGGCGAGGAAGCGTTGGCCCGTTGGGACGAATGGGCGCATAAGCGTCCGCGCGACTATCAGGCTTTGATTAACCCAGGCGCCGTGGATACGATTCGAGAGCTGCCGCGCCGTGGCGTTCGCGTGGCGCTTGCCAGCTCGTCTCCCATGGATAGCATCGAGGAGGTGCTCAATGCGTGCGGGCTGTCGGATGCCTTTGAGTATGTGGTGAGCGGCGAGCAGTTTAAGGAGAGCAAGCCCGAGCCCGACATCTACCTGCATGCTCTGGATCTCCTGGGGCTGCCCGCGAATCGCTGCTGCTGCGTTGAGGATTCGGTGCCTGGCATCACTGCCGGCAAGCGAGCCGGCCTGACAGTCATTGCCAAGCGCGAGGAACGCTTCGGCTTTAGCCAAGATGCCGCGGACAAGATTATCGACCAGCTGCCGGATTTGCTGAAGCTTGCGTAGGGCCAGGGCGGCACGGCGGCCATTACGGCGATCTCGTTAGGACGAGAAAGGGACGGCGCTATGACATTCAACGTTAACGCTCTTGGGTTTGGCGACAACGTCGTCGACCGCTACGAGCATATCAACACAATGTATCCGGGTGGCAATGCGGTGAACTTTGCCGTGTATGCCAAGAAATGCGGAGCCGCGCGCTCCGCGTATATGGGCATCTTTGGTAATGACGCTGCTGCTGAGCATGTGATTGCGAGTCTTGAGGATGAGGGCGTTGAGCTAGCCAAATGCAAGCAGCTCATCGGCGAGAACGGTGCGTCCCGCGTTACTGTGGTTGATGGCGACCGTGTATTTCTGGGGTCTAACGAGGGCGGCATCCGTGGTGATGCGCGCTATGTGCTCGATCGTTTTGATCTGGCGTATATGAAACAGTTTGATGTGGTTCATTCGGGTAACTATTGCTTTACCGAGCGCGAGCTGCCCAAGCTGAAGGCAGTGGGTATTACCGTTTCGTTTGACTTCTCGGATGATTCGACCGACGAGTACTACGAGCAGATTGCTCCCTACGTTGATTTCGCGTTCTTTAGCGCGGCAGACGCTGCGAGCGAGGATGAGATTCGCGAGCGTCTTGCCTGGGTGAAGGGCTTGGGCCCATGTTTTGTGTCCGCAACGGCTGGCGCTGAGGGCTGCATTGCCTATGACGGCGAGCGTTACTATCGGCAGCATGCCAAGCCAGTGACAGATATGAAGGACACCATGGGTGCGGGTGACTCGTTCCTGACTTCGTTTCTGATGTGCTATCTCGATTCCGCCAAGCGTGGCGAGGATGGTGCCGAGGCCGTCGAGCGCGCACTCGACTTTGCGGCGGGGTTTGCTTCGACCGTATGCGGTATGGAAGGCTCCTGGGGCCATGGAGCGCCGATTTCCGAATAGGTGAGCAGTCCCGGGGAGCTGTATTGGTGCCTTCCCGTGACTCGGTGGTCAAAAAAGCCAAATATGAGTACTGTGACTAATTTAGTCGCAGCAAAATCGACCCCTTCAGACGTGATTTGAGCGTTTGGAGGGGTTTAAGATTGCGAAAGTGCAGGATGAGTGACTGTGAAAGTGTTAGTTAATGGACAATCGTAGATTAATCTGGTGGCCGGAAAGCTCAAAGTAATGTATCCATTTCGCTAGCAGTACTCATATTTGACGTTTTTTGACCACAGGGGTCAGCGAAGGCTAAAAACAGAGCGTGCATTTGCTAAAACTGCTGACTCAATATGCTTTGCGTCACAGTTTTTGAGTGAGGCGATGCGTTCTGAGGTCCATGCGAGCGATCTGATGAGCGACTGCGCGTTTGTTTCTGTGTTTGGCTCGGCCGGCGCATCGGTCTCGAGCAGTAAACGATCGAGTGGAATCTGTCGTGCGTATTCGCGTCCTCGTTTGGACGCGAGCATGCGTTCGTTGACGGAAAAATAACAGCCCGCATTACGCGCGCGGACGAGTTCGTCCGAAGTACCGCTAAACCAGTGGAAGATGATAACGGGGGAGTCGGGGTTTGGGATGAGTAATCCGTGCGATTCGAGGACGTCCAGTACAGTTCCTGCCGAACGAACGGCGTGAATTGATATCACGCGCCCGGCAAGAGGATTCTGCACGAGTGTATCGCAGAGCCGGATAAGTGCCTGTATTTGTAGCGGTTCGCTTCCGGCGAAGCGTGCGGAAAAGTCGAGTCCGACTTCGCCGATGTAGCGCTCTTGGGCAGCAACTTCGCAAAGCAGATCGACTTCGGCAGGACCGCAGCGGCCGTCGGCGAGCCACCAGGGGTGGAGCCCAATGCCGGCGATGATGCCCGGATGGCGACGAGCGCGCTCGTTTGCGGCCGAAAAGTCGCGTGGGTCGACCCCGCAGTCAAAGAGCCCCAGACCCAATGCCGCCGACTCACTGGCTGCAGCATCGGGGCTGAGCATCAAATCAAGGTGACAATGCGCGTCAAAGAATCGCGGTTCCATCGTAGGGCATCCTGCTAGTCCAGGCGCTGGCCATCGGCGCGCACGCGCTCAGTGCCGCGCCCGCTGATCTGGCGGATAACCTCGCCGGCAATCATCTGACCCATGATGGGCGGCATAAAGCTGGCGGTTCCGAGTTCGGTACGCTCGTGGATGTTGGAAGGGTCGCGGGGCTGTGTCTTAACCGATTCCTCGCAGCTAAACAGTACATGTAGGCTCTTGATTCCGCGCTTCTTGCATTCTTTGCGCATGATGCGGCTCATGGGGTCACGTACCGTATCGAAAATGTCGGCAAAGCGGAGACACTCGGGATGGAGCTTGTTGGCCCCGCCCATGGAACTAACCAAACGAATGTCGTGGTCCTGAGCATATTTGGCAATGGTGAGCTTGGCCGAGATGGTGTCGATGGCGTCGACGACGTAGTCGATCTTGCCCTCCGTCTGCTCCAAAACGCTCGCGAAGAAATCATCGATGTTGTCGCTCAGCAGGTATTCGGTGCGTTTGATGACGGTAGCGGTAGGGTTGATGTCGTGAATCATAGCCTCCATGACGTCAACCTTGCGCTTGCCGACGGTGCTGTGAAAGGCGATGGCCTGACGGTTGATATTGCTGGGTGCGACGACGTCCTTATCCAGAATGACGAAATGTCCGATGCCGCCGCGGGCGAGTGCCTCGCAGCAGTTGGATCCCACACCTCCGCAGCCGAGCACCAGTACCGTAGCATCGGCGAGTTTGTCGAGTGCCTCGCGGCCCATGATGATCTCGAGCTTGGTGTCGCGTGCCTCGTTGGGAATTGCGGCTGCGGTTTCGGTCATAAACATCCTCCGATGGGGGAAACGGGTCGTGTTTTAGCTATCGCCATTATAGGTATTATCACGATTCCATTTGAACCCTTGGGGTTTTGTTGAAATGGGATCGGGATTCGCATAAGATTGAAGCAGATGGCGCCCGTTTCCGCGGGTTAGCCAACTCCGAAACACGTTTGTAGCGTGAGAAGTGGCCGTCTTCGCATTACGCGATGGCGGCTATTTTTTTGAGTGTTAGATTAGATAGTTAGACAAACATCTAAATATCGAGAATAGTGTGCGCGTCATGAGAGATGATGAAAGGAGGTCTTATGCCGGGAGAGGGTTTTAAGGCGCTTGCCGATCCAACGCGACGGCGCATTTTGGAGTTGCTGCGCGAGGGCAATCGCACGGCCGGGGAGCTTGCCGAACATTTTGACATCAGCAAGCCGTCGTTGAGCCATCACTTGGCGACGTTCAAAAACGCCGGGTTGGTGACCGACGAACGTCATGGCCAAAACATCGTTTACAGCTTAAACACCACCGTCATGCAGGACTTGATCGGTTGGTTTATGGGCTTTACAAACACGGAAGGTGATAAGGATGAATAACGAAATACAAGGGCATTCACGCCACGGGGTATCGCGGCGTGTGTGGATTGCGCTGATCGCTCTGTGCGTCGCCAATGTCGTAGCGCACCTCATGGTGATGCCGAGCTTGCCCGGGCAGATTCCCACGCACTGGGGCGCGAACGGCGCCGTCGACGGTTGGGGTCCCAGCTGGATGGCCTCCGCGCTCGGCGTGCTGCCTCTGGTGCTTCTCGCAATGTTCTGCGTGGTGCCGCGCATCGATCCCAAAGGTGAGGCATATCGAACCTCGGGCAAGATCTATCAGGGCTTCGTAATCGCCTTCACCTTGTTCATGTGCGCCATAAGCTGGCTGGGAGAGCTTACGGTCTAGGGCGTGGTGCCGGCGGTCGGTTCGGTTAACGTGCTGATTTCCGGTGTTGTCGGTTTGCTGTTCATCGGCGTAGGCAACTACTTGCCGCGTGTGAAGCAGAACTATACGCTCGGTATCAAGACGCCTTGGGCGCTTGCCAATCCCGAGAACTGGCGCCGTACGCAGCGCTTTGGCGGTGCCTGCTTTATGGTGCTGGGCTTTGGCCTGATTGTGATGGGCGTGGCAGGCAGCGTGCTTTCGAGTGAAGTCGTCGCCGCGGTGATTGCGGTTCTGGCGTTTGGTTCGGTTGGAGCCGTCTACGTCTACTCGTATCTGCTGTGGCGCAAATCGCAGCGAGCCGCTCGCTAAGGTTGCGGAAAACTAGCGTACGCAGTTCATAGTATGTTCCGGGGGAACTTTTCCCAGGTAGTATTAGGGGGTATGGGCAACCATGCCCCTTTTTCGTTAAGTTTCAGAGCTGGTTTCCTCATTTCGTTTCCACTAAAGCGAAACAAGAATAGGAAAACAGCAGGTAGAAAGGATAAAACAGGCATATGGCTGAGTTTATCTACCAGATGTATCAGGCTCGCAAGGCCCATGGCGACAAGGTGATCCTTGACGACGTGACCCTGAGCTTCTACCCCGGTGCCAAGATCGGCGTTGTGGGTCCCAACGGCATGGGCAAGTCGACCCTGCTCAAGATCATGGCCGGCATCGAGGAGGTCTCCAACGGCGATGCCAGGCTCACCCCCGGCTACACTGTGGGCATCCTGCAGCAGGAGCCGCCGCTCGATGACGACAAGACCGTCATCGAGAACGTGCGCATGGCGTTTGGCGATATGATCGCCAAGGTCGATCGCTTCAATAAGATCGGCGAGGAGATGTGCGACCCGGATTGCGACATGGATGCCCTCATGGCCGAGATGGGCAAGCTCCAGGACGAGATCGACGCCGCCGACGGCTGGGATATCGATTCCAAGCTCGGTCAGGCCATGGACGCCCTGCAGCTGCCCGATTCCGACATGCCGGTTAACGTGCTTTCCGGCGGCGAGCGCCGTCGCGTGGCCCTGTGCAAGCTGCTGCTCGAGGCTCCCGACCTGCTGCTGCTCGACGAGCCCACAAACCACCTGGACGCCGAGTCGATCCTGTGGCTCGAGCATTTCCTGCACAACTACCAGGGTGCCGTGCTTGCCGTCACGCACGATCGCTACTTCCTGGATAATGTTGCCGAGTGGATCTGCGAGGTCGACCGCGGTCACCTTTATCCCTACAAGGGCAACTACTCCACGTATCTGGAGACCAAGGCCGCCCGTATCGAGGCGCAGGGCAATCGTGACGCCAAGCTCGCCAAGCGCATGGAGGCCGAGCTCGAGTGGGTGCGCAGCTCGCCCAAGGCTCGTCAGGCCAAGAACAAGGCCCGTCTGGCTCGCTACGAGGAGATGGAGGCCGAGGCTCGCGCAAGCCAGAAGCTCGACTGGACCGACATCCGCATCCCTGTGGGCCCGCGTCTGGGCAACAAGGTGCTCGAGGCCCATCACCTGCACAAGGAGTTCGATGGCCGTGTGCTCATCGATGACCTTTCGTTCACCCTGCCGCGCAACGGCATCGTGGGCGTCATCGGTCCCAACGGTGTCGGTAAGACCACGCTCTTCAAGACGATTGTGGGTCTGGAGCCGCTGACTTCGGGCGAGCTCGAGGTGGGCGAGACCGTCAAGATCTCCTATGTCGATCAGAACCGTTCCGGCATCGACCCCGATAAGAACCTATGGGAGGTCGTCTCGGACGGCCTGGACCACATGATGGTCGGCGAGACCGAGGTTCCGAGCCGCGCTTATGTGGCGAGCTTTGGCTTTAAGGGCCAGGACCAGCAGAAGCGCGCCGGCGTACTCTCCGGTGGCGAGCGCAACCGTCTGAACTTGGCGCTTACGCTCAAGCAGGGCGGCAACCTGCTGCTCCTCGACGAGCCCACGAACGACCTCGACGTCGAGACGCTGTCCTCGCTCGAGGCGGCGCTGCTCGAGTTCCCGGGCTGTTCGGTGGTCATTAGCCACGACCGTATGTTCCTGGACCGCGTCGCCACGCACATTCTGGCGTGGGAGGGCACCGACGAGAACCCGGGCAACTGGTATTGGTTTGAGGGCAACTTTGAGGCCTATCAGTCCAACCGCATCGAGCGCCTGGGCGAGGACGCAGCCCAGCCGCATCGTATTCACCGCAAGCTGACGCGTGACTAATTTGTTACGCGGTTTTACCAAACCGCGTAACTGCCCGACGCTGCGCGGGCCGCAAGTGCCCCATCTTGCCGTTCAAACCGTCGCTCGCGTACCGAAGTACGCGTCGCTCCTCTTTCACGGCAACCTGGGGCACTTGCGGCCCGCTCGCTGTGGGTCACGGAACATCAACAAATAAAAACGGCTCAAATCCTGATTTGGATTTGAGCCGTTTGTCGTTACTGCTCGGGTTCTTCGACTTTGTCGATGGCCCAGGTGGCTCCGAGACCGCCGGTGGTGTTGCGGCGGATGCGCACGGCAACCTCGCGGCGCTTGCCGGCCTGCGTGTAGCGCAGGGGGAAGATTGCGCGGTTTCGCGCGGCCTCGATGGTGCCGCGCTCGCGGGCGATCCAGTAGTACTCGCCGACGATGCCGAGCGTGTCGGCGCCGTAGGGGAGATAGGTCGACAACTGGTGCAGAAGCGGGCCGGGGCAGAAGACTTCGGTTGCGAAATCGATGGGGAAGTCCTCGGGGATGGTCGGTGCCGCGGGTGCGGGGGTTGGGGCCGCTACGGGTACCGAAGCCGGTGCCGGTGCGGGAATTTGGTCGCAAGCAGAGGCGGGCACGGATTCGATGACGGGTGCGGGCTCCGGCGTCGCTTCCGGCTTGATCGTGGAATCTGCGGGCTCCTCGGTGACGGGCGTGTCTACAGCTGCGGTTTCAACCTCAACCTGCGTCGCGTTCTCGTTCTCGACGCTCGACTTTGCCTCGATGGGCGTGGATGCCATGGTGGTTATGCCGGCGTTTGCGTTCTCGGGGTCATAGACGACCGTGAGCGAGATGGCGGGCTGCGGCGTCTCGGGCTCCGGCGTCGACTCGGTAGCGTCTTGATCGGCGGGCTCGTCGGACTGATCGTCCTCGGCCTCGTCGCCAAAGACATCGCTGTTTTGGAGCGCAGACGCCTCAGGTTGGTTAGCGGCTTCTTCGGTTGTCGACTTGGGAGCCTCGTTGAGCTCCGTAGTGGCTTCCTGCTCGGATATGACTTTGGGATCGGTCGTGGCGGCGATTTCGGTTTCGGCTTCTGCCGTTACCTCAATAGCGACTTCGATCTCTGTCTCGGGCTCGGGCTCCGGAGCGACTTCGGCCACGGGCTCGGGCTCGGGACGCTTAACGTGCTTAGGGCGCACGGCCTTGAGGTCCTTCTCGCCGCGCTTTTTCTTTTTGTAGGACTGCTTGGCTCCCTTGGCTGCCTTGGGCTTATCCTCGCCCTTGGCAAGGGCGGCATCCCAGGCATCGTTGGCGATGACGGTGGCATACAGGCGACCGCCCTTAAAGACAGTCAGCTTAATGCAGTCGTCGAGCTCCTCGAGCAACTCGCGCGTGGACTCAAAGCCCAGGTCATAAGCGGCCATGTCACCAGTGGCGAGTGCCTCCTCGACCTGCGTCATAAACGTTTGCTTGCCGCATCCGATTGCATCGCGCAGTAGGCGATACAGATAGATGTGGTTGCCCAGCGAAAGCGTGGGCCTAACTATTGTCTTGCTCATGGCAAATCTCCTCTTTACACACCAAAGCATCTTACCATCGCGCGGGGCTTGCTACCTCGGCGCCCAAGGTAAACGGGCGCGACCGTTGCCGGTTCGCGCCCGTTATGCAGGTCGGTTATCTATGAGAGGCAAACGTGCTTAGTTGCCCGACGTCGTGCCTTGGCTCGAGCTGTCAGATGCCGTGCCGGACGCGGTTCCGCCCGAGCTGTTGGTGTTGCCGTTGTCGGTAGATCCCGTGCCCGATGTATTGCCGCTCGTCTGGTCGCCCGTGCTCGGTTGAGAGCCGTCGGTCGTTTGGCTTGAGTCGGTTGTGCCGGATTGCGTACCGTTGTTGTTCACAGGAGATTCGGCGCCCTGCGACTGATCGGGGGCGTTCGGGGACGAATCGGTAGATGCGGAGGTGTCCTGCGAGTTGTCCTGCTGGCTTTGCGATTGGCCGGAGCTGTCCGCGTCGTGCTCGGCCGTGCGCGACGAAAGGATTGGCTCGGGACGCTCGCCCAGACCCTCACCGGCGGTGGTGATAAGGATGGCGCCGGCGCAGGCGATGACCGCGACGATGGCGATGGCGATCGAGAAGACGATGACCTTCTTTTGCGTCTGGCTGCGCTCTGCCGCGGCCTTGGCGCGCAGGCTGTTAGGGGCGACGCGGGCCGTGGTCGCGCGTCCCGCAATCTGGCGCATCTCCTGCGTAGTCGCGGCGCCGCCCAGGTGCTCCTCGGCATTAAACTCAACGGGCTCGTAGGCGCCGGCGGGGTAGTCGACGTCGGCGTGCGTGCCCTTGAGGGCTTCGGCGCTGGCAGAGATAAAGTGGCGGTAGACCTGCGAGGACACAACGGTGATGACCGAGCTCACAGCGGCACCGATCACCGATCCGGCGATACCGATCTTGGAGGCAAGCGCGACGCTCGTAGCGGCGGCTGCGGCGCCGGCGATGATCTGGGGAATGGAAATGTCGTCGAACAGGCCCTTTTTGGGCGCGATGGCCATGGTCTGTCCGATGGAATGGTTCTCGTGCACTCCGTTGTTGAGCGATGCCGGCGTCATGACGCGCGTGCGCGGCGCGTCGGTGTACTTGGTTGTCATACGGGGTCCTCCCGGTGTAAATCTGCTTCGTTTCATGCAGCCATCAGGGTACCCACCTGATGTGAATCGTACGTGACATTTAACAGATACCATCAACTCATCAATAGCTCACCGAGTCGGTGGGATGCGGTTACGCCCGGCGGTTGAACTACAATAGGGCTTGCTAATTGTTGTGAATGGCGTCTACGCACGGGAGCATTCTTATGAATCTTCACCTTTCTCAGTCTGATGGCTTTTTGCGTGTGGCGGCGGCGTCGCCGCAGATTCGCGTTGCCGATGTCGAGGGCAATGCCGAGGTTGCGCTGGTGGCTGTTCGCGAGGCTGCCGAGCGCGGCGTTCGCGCGCTGGTGCTGCCCGAGCTCAACTTGTGCGGCTATACCGCGGCCGATCTGTTCCATAACCGCACATTACTGCATGCCTGCGAGGCTGCTTTGGTGCATATCCTCGATGAGACTCGTGAGCTGCCGATTGTCTTTACCATCGGTCTTCCCGTTGCAGTTGCCGAGAATATCTACAACTGCGCCGCCGTGTGCTGCGCGGGCGAGCTTTTGGGCCTTACGGCCAAGAAGTATCTGCCCAACTATGGCGAGTTCTACGAGCGCCGCTGGTTTGCTCCGGCGCCCGCGGATCCTGTGTGGGTCGAGTTTGCCGGTCAGGGTCCGGTTCCGCTGGGTTCGGGGCTTGTCTACCGCTGCTGTGATGAGGGTGCTGAGGACCTGGTGCTGGGCGTCGAGGTCTGCGAGGATCTGTGGGTGCCGGCGCCCCCTTCGACCGAGATGGCGCTTGCTGGTGCGACGGTGATCCTCAACCCGTCGGCCTCGGACGAGATTATCGGTAAGGCAGACTATCGCCGCAGCCTCATCTCCAATCAGAGTGCGCGCCTCTACTGTGCCTATGCCTATGCAGACGCGAGCGAGGGCGAGTCCACGACCGATATGGTCTTTGCGGGCGAGAACCTCGTCTACGAAAACGGCTCTAAGCTGGCGGCGACGAAGCTCCTTACCTGCGATATGGCGGTTGCCGATGTTGACCTCGACCGTCTGGTTGCCGAGCGCCGTCGCTCGACGACGTGGAGACGCGCGGACGATGCGCCGGGGGCCACAGCCGTTGAGCTTTCGTTTGAGGGCGTGCTGGCCAAAGAGCCTGTCCTGCGCGATGCGTTCGACATCGACCGCGTCTTCCCCCGCGCGCCCTTTGTGCCGGCCGACCATGGCGACCTGGCCGAGCGTTGCGAGACCATCCTCAATCTGCAGACTGCGGGCCTCAAGACCCGCCTTGCCCACACAGGTACCAAGGCTGCGGTCATCGGCCTTTCGGGTGGCTTGGACTCCACGCTGGCTCTGCTTGTGACCGTGCGTGCCTTCGATGCGCTGGGGCTGCCGCGCACGGGTATCACGGCGGTCTCCATGCCCGGCTTTGGCACCACGCACCGCACCAAGTCCAATGCCGAGTCGCTTGCCCGCGACCTGGGTGTGAGCTTCCGCGAGGTTTCGATCCACGCGGCTGTGGAGCAGCACTTCAAGGACATTGAGCACGACCCGGCAGTTCAGGACGTGACCTACGAGAACAGCCAGGCCCGCGAGCGTACGCAGATTCTGATGGATCTTGCCAACCAGGCTGGCGGTTTTGTCATCGGCACGGGCGACCTGTCGGAGCTGGCGCTCGGCTGGGCTACCTATAACGGCGACCACATGAGCATGTACGCCGTCAACGCGAGCGTGCCCAAGACGCTTGTGCGCCATCTGGTACGCTATGCCGCCGATGTCTTTGGCGGGCGCATTGCCGAGGTCTTGCTCGATATCCTCGATACGCCGGTGTCCCCCGAGCTTCTGCCGCCCACGGGCGACGGCGAGATTGCGCAGAAGACCGAGGATTTGGTGGGCCCGTACGAGTTGCACGACTACTTCCTCTACTACCTGCTGCGTTTTGGCTTTGAGCCGAGCAAGATCTACCGCATGGTGCTCAAGAGCTTCGAGGGCGTCTACGACGCCAAGACCGTCCACACGTGGCTACGTACGTTCTACCGTCGCTTCTTTGCCCAGCAGTTTAAGCGCAGCTGCCTGCCCGATGGTCCCAAGGTGGGCTCGGTGACGCTCAGCCCGCGCGGTGATTGGCGTATGCCGAGTGACGCTAGCTCGCGTCTGTGGCTTGCGCAGATCGACGCGCTCAATCCAGTTGACTAAGGTTGGCTAAATTGAACCAATATGGGGGTTGCAAGCGTTACACTTTTGCAATCTGATGGCCCGTATCGCGCGGCGCTCTTGTCGGAGCGCCGCGTTTTTCATATCGAAAGGTGGCACCATGCAGGCATCGCAGCGTCTCGACCGCTTTGGCGCGGAGGTCTTCGCCTCGCTCAACAACAAGCTTCTCGCGCTGAAGGCTCAGGGCAAGACCATTTACAACATGAGCGTGGGCACGCCCGACTTTAAGCCGTACGACCATGTGGTCGAGGCGCTCACGCAAGCAGCCCAAGATCCCGAGATGTGGAAGTATGCCCTGCGTGACCTGCCCGAACTCAAGCAGGCCGTGTGCGATTACTATGAGCGTCGCTTTGGCGTTTCGGGCATTACGCCGTCCATGGTGCAGTCGTGCAACGGCACGCAGGAGGGCGTGGGCCATTTGGGCCTGGCCCTGCTCGATCCGGGCGACACTATTTTGGTTCCCGATCCGTGCTACCCGGTCTTTGAGGCGGGTGCCAAGATCGCCGATGCCAAGCTCGAATACTATCCGCTGGTTGCCGAGCATAATTACCTGCCCTATGTGGCGGGTATCGATCCCGAGGTGGCCGATTGTGCCAAGTATATGATCGTGTCGCTGCCCGCCAACCCGGTGGGCTCGGTGGGCACGCCCGAGGTCTACGAGGAGATCATCGCTTTCGCCCGCGAGCACGACCTGCTGATCGTCCATGACAACGCATACTCCGACATCGTGTTCGACGGCGAGCCGGGCGGCAGCTTCTTGCAGTATCCCGGTGCGCTTGAGGTGGGCGTGGAGTTCTTCTCGCTCTCCAAGTCGTTTAACGTCACCGGTGCCCGCATCGGCTTTTTGGTCGGTCGCGAGGATGTGGTCTCGGCCTTTGCCAAGCTGCGCGGCCAGATCGACTTTGGCATGTTCTTCCCGATCCAGAAGGCCGCCATCGCCTGCCTGAACGGTCCGCGCGATGAGGTCGAGGCACAGCGTCTGAAGTACCAGGAGCGCCGCGATGTCCTGTGCGACGGTCTTGAGGGCCTGGGCTGGGAGCGTCCCAACGCGCATGGCTCTATGTTTGTGTGGGCCAAGCTCCCCGGTGGCCGCACCGATTCGATGGCGTTTTGCGAGGAGCTCATGGAGAAGGCCGGCGTTGTGGTGACGCCGGGCGCGAGCTTTGGTCCTTCGGGCGAGGGACACGTGCGCATGGCGCTGGTCTTGCCGCCCGACCAGATCGCTTTGGCTGTCGAGGCCATTCGCGAGGCGGGCCTGTATTAGAAAGCTATTTCGCCTCGTCAATATATCGAAACCGATTTCGTGCAGTTATTTTACGAATCCTGCAAACAATTTCGGTAAACGGTCGATTTTTGGCTGCGAATAGGAGCATAATCAAAGTCCCGATTGGATGTATTGGGATTACGACAAGCCGCTCGGGTCGTTCCCGGGCGGCTTGTTTGTGGAGTGAGATGGGAGTTTCTAATGGTTAACGAGAAGAAGGTCGCTATTGTCGGCTGCGGTTTCGTCGGTTCGTCTTCGGCGTTCGCGCTGATGCAGAGCGGTCTGTTCTCTGAGATGGTCCTCATCGACGTGGACAAGAACCGCGCCGAGGGTGAGGCCCTGGATATCGCGCACGGCATGACGTTTGCCGAGCCGATGAAGATCTACGCCGGCGATTATTCCGATGTCGCCGACGCCGCCATGATCGTCGTCACCGCTGGCGCTGCCCAGAAGCCCGGTGAGACCCGCCTGGACCTGGTCAACAAGAACGTCAGCATCTTTAAGTCCATTATCCCCGAGATTAAGAAGTCCGGCTTCGATGGCATTCTGCTCATCGTCTCCAACCCGGTCGATGTTCTGACCTACGCCGCCATCAAGATGTCCGGCCTGCCCGAGGGCCACGTCATCGGTTCCGGCACCGTGCTCGACACCGGCCGCCTGCAGCAGATGCTTGGTGCCCACGTCGAGGTTGACCCGCGCGATGTCCAGGCCTATGTCATGGGCGAGCACGGCGACTCCGAGTTTGTCGCTTGGTCCAGCGCTCAGGTTGCCGGCGTTCCGCTGAACACCTTCTGTGAGCTTCACGGCCATCTGGAGCATGAGGCTGCCGAGAAGCGCATCGCTGAGGACGTCAAGAACTCCGCCTACACCATCATCGAGAAGAAGCACGCCACCTACTATGGCGTCGCCATGGCCGTCAAGCGCATCTGCACCGCCGTTATGCGCGATGAGCAGACCGTTCTGCCTGTCTCCTCGCTCATGGTGGGCGAGTATGGCCTGTCCGATCTTGCCATCTCTATGCCGACCGTCGTTGGCCGCGACGGCGTTGTCTGCCGCGTCCCCGTGCCGCTGAACGAAGACGAGCAGCATGAGCTCACCGTCTCCGCCAAGGCCCTCAAGGACATCATCGACAGCGTCGATTTTTCCTGCTAAATCAAGCTCGCTAGAGCGAAAAGCTACAATGAAGGCGTCCGGGTCCACACGGCCCGGGCGCCTTTTTGGTGCAAAGTAACCTGACCCCAATGCACCATCCCAATGCACCATAGTTGATGGGAGGGCCATGTCGGATTCGCCTAATTTTTTGACCTATGCCCAGACGGCGTTTGATCCGTTTGAGGGGCGGCCGTTCTGCGCGGTGGATAGCCTGGTCTTTGCGTGGTTGTCCTATTTGCGTTTGCCAGGTGATATGGCGGAGCTGACGAACTGGCAGGGCCTAGACGTACGCGAGCTGCTGCGTGCCGAGTGCTACCGGGACATGATTGACGACTTGTGGGACCCGGAGGGGAGCAGGGCCTTGTTGGAGGCCGTGGCAGCAAGTCCTCGCTACCGTGGCGTGCACGTTTGCGGCTATCGTGCCGTGAGCGATGTGGTGGCGACGGAGCAGTTTGCAGCCATGGCGTTTCGGTTTCCGGCAGGGTTTAGCTATCTTTCCTTCCGGGGGACCGACAGCACGATTGTGGGCTGGAAAGAGGACTTTAACATGGCGTTCCGGTGTCCTGTGCCGGCCCAGGAATCCGCGGCACGTTATGTGGACGAGGCGGCGGATGCGATTGACGGGCCGCTTTTGTGCGGAGGTCATTCCAAGGGTGGAAACCTTGCGGTGTACGGTGCGGCGATGTGCTCCGATGTCGCCCGTGAGCGAATCGAACGGGCGTATTCCCATGATGGCCCGGGCTTCGTCGAGGAGTTTCTGAACGGCGACGCCTTTGCCGATCTTTCCGGTCGAATCGACAAGACGCTACCTCGGTCGTCGATCTTTGGCATGATGTTCGAGACACAGGAGGACTATGCCATCGTTGAGAGCACCGAGTTCAGCCTGCTGCAGCACAATCCCTTTAGCTGGGTGGTTGATGGTCGCGACTTCGTGTACTGTGAGCGCCTGTCCGCCGGTGCTCGATATGTTGATGGCTCCATTCGCGAGATGCTGCTTGCAGTGTCGCCTGGCGAGCGCGAGCGTTTTGTAGATGCGTTGTTCTCCGTGTTTGAGGCAACGGGTGCTGAGCGGTTTGCGGATATCGCTGGGAATCTGCGCGAGAGCCTGCCCGTGATGCTCCAGGCTGCGCAAGGCTTTGACAAGGATACACGACGCTTTGTCTCGCAGACCATCGTGGCAATCCTTAAATGCGCACTGCTGCCCAAACGCCCTCAGATCGACATGCCCGCTGCCGGCAAGAGTTTGGCAGAACAGCTCGAGGCTTGGCAGTCCGAGCTCCTGCGCTAGCCATTGGCGCAAAGCAACCTGTCCCCGATGCACCAATCTTCGATGCGCCTGGGGTGGGCTCGACCGCTATACTGGTTCGTGCCGAAATCGATCTAGAACGGAATGCCGTATATGAAAATCAATCATGCGATTCTGCATATCCTGGACTTTGACTCTGCCGTCAACGTCATGAGCCAGCGCGAGCTCGATATCGAGAGTCGTACCGTGCGCAACTTCGTGACCACGCATCTGCGCCGCGCCCGCACCTCGGCCGACAATAAACGCGCCACGTTTGCCGAGAACTCTGCGTTTGGCGGCGAGCTTAAGGGCTATTTCTTTGGCGAGCGCGAGTTCGTTAACCTGTCGCAGCAGATTGCGGAGTTTATTTCCTCCGAGCTCACCAAAGCCGAGAAAGCCGAGTCCACCGACGTGCTCGTGGCCGATTTTGACGACGATGAGGATGCCCGCTGGTTTGCCGTGATGCTGCTGGGCTCCAAGCAGGCTTTTATGCACGAAGTGGGCCGCGAGGAGGGGGAGGTGCGCAACGACATCGCGCGCCACTACGCCATTCTGCCGAACCCCTCGCAAAAGGTGCCGAGCTATGCCATCGTGCGTGCGAGTACCATGGAGATCGGCTACGTGGACAAGAAGCGCAAGATTGCCGGCGAGGACCGTATGCTTATCCCCGATGGCTTGCTGCAGTGCGACACGGGCGTATCGGGCAAGGAGGTCATCGACACCGTGACGCGTGTGGTCGAGGAAGTCGCCGAGGAGCACGGTGCCAACACGGCCGTAGCGCTCGCCAAGGTTAAGGCTGCGGTTGCCGAGAAGGTTGAGGATGACGAGGAGCTGCCGCCTTGGGATATCGTCGACGAGGTCTTTGAGGACGAACCGGTTATCAAGGAGAGCGTGCGCGCGGCACTGACCGAGGAGAAGGTGCCCGAGCGTGTGCCCGTGGAGCGCAAACAGGTCGAACGCGCAGCGGTGCGCAATCATAAGATTCGTACCGACACGGGTATCGAGATCAGCTTCCCGGCCGAGATGGGTTCGAACTCCGAGTACATCGAGTTCGTCAATGAGCCCAACGGCCTCATCTCCATCGAGCTCAAAAACATCGGCAGCATCGAGAACCGATAAACTGCGCTTGGACGCTGCGGAAAACAAAGGCCGAAACCCTTCGGGACTTCGGCCTTTTTGTTTTCGGCTTGGTCGCTGACATTGCGCAGTAGGTTGAGCATACGCCAGCGAAAACGCCCCTAGGCGAGCAAGGTGACGTGAAAGAGGAGGACATTGACCCTCTAGTCATGCCCGACGATTGAACGTCAGATTGCCGCTCTGGGTCGTTTGGAGCGTCGAGCCGTTACGCGGTTTGGTAAAACCGCGTAACCCTACAGCTGGCGCAGGCCCTCTTCGAGACCGGTCTTGCTGTCAGTCTTCTCGTCGCGCATCTTGATAACGCGGGCGGGGACACCGGCCACGACGGCGCCGGCGGGGACGTCCTCGACGCACACGGCACCGGCAGCCACGACGGCGCCCTTGCCCACGCGCACGCCCTCCAGGACCACGGCGTTGGCGCCAATCATGACATCATCCTCGATGATGACGGGCGTGGCACTCGCGGGCTCAACGACGCCTGCCAGTACGGTGCCGGCGCCGATGTGGCAGTTCTTGCCCACGGTTGCGCGGCCGCCCAGGACGGCGCCCATATCAATCATAGAGCCCTCGCCGATAACGGAGCCGATGTTGATGATGGCGCCCATCATGATGACGGCACGGTCGCCAATCTCGACGCGGTCGCGGATGATCGCGCCCGGCTCGATGCGGGCGTTGATGCCCTTAAGGTCGAGCATGGGGACGGCGGAGTTGCGGCAGTCATTCTCGACGTCGTAGTAGTCGATGGAGTCGGCATTGGCATCGAGGATGGCCTTGAGTTCCTCCCAGTCGCCAAAGACGGTCTTGCCGCGACGACCACCGTAGACGTGCGCATCGCCCCACTGGACCTTCATGCCGGGCTTTTCGCGCACGTACAGCTTGACGGGCGTCTTTTTGGGCGCGGTGGCGATGTAGTTGATAATCTCCTGTGCATCCATCTCGGCTGCGTTGCTCATTTGTTATCTCTCCTTTGGGTGGATTCGGTTGATACCTGGTTAGGCAAACATGACCTGGTCGAACGTATAGAAGCCGGGTTCGCGGGTGACGAGCTTCTGCGCGGCCGCCAAGGCGCCGTTGACAAAGATCTGGCGGCTCGTGGCGCGGTGGGTGAGCGTGACCTCCTCGTCCTGGCCAAAGAAACTCACCTCGTGCACGCCGGCGACGGAGCCGCCGCGCAGCGAGTGCATACCGATCTCCTTGGGGTCACGCGCGCCGCACATGCCCTCGCGGCCATAGACGGGGTGGTAGCCTGCCTCGGGCTCAGCTTCGACGATGGCGTCGAGCAGTAGCTTGGCTGTGCCACTCGGGGCGTCAACCTTTTGGTTGTGGTGCGTCTCGACGATCTCGCAGTCAAAGCCGGGCAGCTCGCGTGTGGCCTGTGCTACCAGATGACGTAGGGCTGCGATACCGATGGAGTAGTTGCCCGAGTGCATGACCCGGGCGTTCTGACCCAGCTCGCGCAGGCGGTCCATCTGATCGGGTGTGTAGCCCGTGGTGCCCGAGACCAACGCGGCGCCCGTGCGCTCGACATAGGCGACGACGGCATCGAAGGTCACGACGTTCGAGAAGTCGATGATTACATCGGCGGCCGGTGCGCTCTCGAGCTCGGACAAGTCGAAGCCGATCTGGGCGACGATGCCGAAAACAGGTTGTCCGGCGGCATCGACAATGTTCTCGGCGGTAGTGCGGATGAGCGAGCCCATGCGGCCCGTTCCCATAATGACGGTCTTAATCAAGCAGACCAGCTCCCTTCAGGGCATCGGTAAGTGTGGCGCGCGTGTTGTCGGCCATGAGGCAAAGCGGCATACGGTAGTTTGCCTCGATCATACCCATCTGAGCGAGCGCTTCTTTAACGGGGATGGGGTTGACCTCACTAAAGAGGGCGTTGATGAGCGGCTGGCCGGCAATCTGGATATCGCGGGCACGTGCCACGTCGCCGTCCAGATAAGCGCGGCACATGTCGTGCACGAGCTGCGGCTGTACGTCGGCCCACACGCTGATGGTGCCCGAGGCGCCCAGGCTCATGAGCGGCACGGTGAGCGCATCCTCGCCCGAGTACATGCGGAAGTCGTCGGACAGCAGGTGGGCGATCTTTGCGGCATAGGCGACGTTACCCGAGGCCTCCTTGATGCCCATGATGTTGGGATGTGCGGCCAAGCGCTCTACGTTGCGCTCGCTGATGCCGCAGCCGCAGCGGCCGGGGATGTTGTACAGGATGCAGGGGATGTCCACGGCGTCGGCGACGGTCTTAAAGTGCTGATAGATACCCTCTTCATTGGACTTGTTGTAGTAGGGGGTAATGAGCAGCAGGCCATCGGCGCCCAAGCCCTGGTAGGTGAGCGACTTGGTGAGCATGGTTTGCGTGGAGTTGGAGCCCGAGCCGGCGATGACGGGGACGCGTCCTGCAACCTGCTTGACCACGGCGGCGACAACGGAGTTGTCCTCGTCATCGGTCATCGTGGCGCTCTCGCCGGTGGTGCCCAGGGTGAGGATGGCGTCGGTGCCGTTTTGCAGGTGGAAATCGATAAGGCGCTCGAGTGCGTCAAAGTCGACACTGCCGTCCTTTTTAAATGGCGTAACAAGGGCGACGATTGAGCCCTCGAGATTGCGGATGTCCATGTTCTTCTCCTTCGCGTCCGCGATCTGGATGCGTTTGTTCCATTGGGCGGCGACTGCCATCCGCTCGTCTTGGGCGCGACGGCGGGCACTTTCGGCGCGCGACTTTGCCAGCAGCTCTCGGCCGCTCGGCAGCACGTCGAGCGTGGCAAAGTAATCGCCCGGGCGCTCGGCACGGCGGATGAGGTCGGCCGAGCCATCGGGGCGCAGCAGTACCTCGGCGGAGCGCAGGCGTCCGTTGTAGTTGTAGCCCATGGAGTAGCCGTGCGCGCCGGTATCGTGGATCACAAGCAGGTCGCCCATGTCGATATGCGGCAGCTCGCGATCGATGGCGAACTTGTCGTTGTTCTCGCACAGATTGCCCGTGATGTCGTAGGTGTTCGTGACGGGTGCCGCGGTCTTGTCATCGCCACCCGGCTGGCCAATCACCGTAATGTGGTGGTAAGCGCCATACATGGCAGGGCGGATCAGATCGACGGCGCTTGCGTCCACGCCGATATAGTCCTTGTAGATCTGCTTTTCGTGGATGGCCTTGGTGACCAGGCATCCGTAGGGTCCCATCATAAAGCGACCCATCTCGGTGCAGATCGCCACATCGCCCATGCCGGCGGGGACCAGAATCTCGTCGTAGGCTGCGTGTACGCCCTCGCCGATGGCGTGGATGTCGTTAGCTTGCTGCTCGGGCAGGTAGGGGATACCCACACCGCCGGACAGATTGATAAAGGCGACATGTGCGCCGGTCTCGCACTCCAGGCGCACGGCAAGTTTAAAGAGGATGCGTGCGAGCTTGGGATAGTAGTCGTTAGTGACGGTGTTACTGGCAAGGAAGGCATGGATGCCAAAATTCTCGGTGCCCTTGGCCTTGAGCATGCGGAAAGCCTCAAAGAGCTGCTCGGTGGTCATGCCGTACTTGGAGTCGCCGGGGTTATCCATGATGCCGTTGGAGAGCTGGAACAGTCCGCCCGGATTAAAGCGGCAGCTTACCGTCTTGGGGATAGGGCCCGCAACGCGCTCAAAGAACTCGATATGGCTGATGTCGTCAAAGTTGACGATGGCACCCAACTTGCCGGCGAGCTCAAAGTCGGCAGCCGGCGTGTCGTTGGACGAGAACATGATGTCGTGGCCGGTGATACCCAGCGAGCGGGCGATCATGAGCTCGGTATAGCTCGAGCAATCGCAGCCGCAGCCGTATTCGTTGAGGATGGAGATGAGTGCCGGGTTAGGGTTGGCCTTGACGGCAAAGTACTCCTTAAAGCCCGGGTTCCACGCAAAGGCGTCGCGCACCTCTTGCATGTTGCGGCGGATGCCCGCCTCGTCGTATAGATGAAACGGCGTAGGGAACTGCTCGACGATATGCTCGAGCGTTTCCTTGTCCACAAACGGCTGTTTGGCCGTGTACGCTTCGTTGGGGGTCAATGCCATGTCCCGTAAACCTCGCTATCCAGACGGCGCCATCTGCGCATCGAATCCGCATAGCGTGGACCCAATGTCCGGATAGCGCTCCCGCATTGCTGCAGACAGTCCTGCGGGTGTTTCCCGCAGGCCCACCAGGTTGTTCGTGCCCGAAAAACCCAGTTCGGCGGGTTTCGCCTCACCACGGGGTCAAAGTCTGCCGACTCGCCCGCGGATCTTCGTGCCCGCGCCTCTATCAAGTGGTAACGACCCTACCATGTTACACTTTACCAAACAAGAGTATTCGTATATAACGTTTAAAAAATGCAGGGATATGCTGGAAATAAGGGTGTGGCAATCTTGCGGCACAATAAGATGGCAACTGGCGCGCACCTATGAAAGGAACCTTTATGACCGAGCTCCAAGAACTCCGTCGCTATCGGCGCGATCTCCATCGCATTCCGGAGCTCGACTTCGATCTTCCGCAGACTATCGCCTATATCGAGGGCGTGTTGGCGCCGCTCGCTTGCGAGGTGACCCATCCGTGTCCCAGCTGCGTTTGTGCCTTTTTCGATGCCGGTGTGGGCGCTACGCATGCCACGGCGATTCGCGCCGACATGGACGCCCTGCCCATCGCGGAGGCGACGGGAGCTGATTTTGCCTCGACGCATCCCGGTAAGATGCATGCGTGCGGTCACGACGGTCACATGGCCATGGCGCTCGCGGCGGCGACTTTTGTCGACCGCACGATTCGTGAGCAGCCGGGCGCCATCAAGCGCAACGTGCTCTTCGTGTTCCAGCCTGCCGAGGAAACGACCGGTGGCGCCAAGACGGTGTGCGAGAGCGGCGTGTTCGAGCGCTATGGGGTTGACCGCATCTTTGGTTTCCATGTGTGGCCCGATCTTCCTGCCGGTACGCTGGCGAGTTGTTCCGGTCCGCTGCTGGCGCGTTCGAGCGAGACACATGTGCACATTCATGGGACGAGCATCCATATCGCCAAGACCTACGGCGTTCCCGTTGGCGAATCGCACGATGCGGCATTGGCGGCTGCCAAGTTCTTGGTTTCCGAGCGCGAGCTCATGGACGAGTTAGGTGCCGACGAGCCTTGCATTGGTAAGTTTGGCCTGCTGCAGGCCGGCACCGTCTGCAATGCGGTGGCGGGGGAGGCCCATGTTGCGGGCAGCTTGCGCGTGTTTACGGACGATATGTTCGACCGAGCGCGCGAGGGCGTGCGCCGCGTGTTGGACGAGGCCTGCGCCGCAACAGGCTGTACGTACGATCTCGACTTTGCCGAGGGCTATCCGCCAGTCGATAACGACCCCGAGCTGTTTGCCTGCATTGCGCCTGCCTTGTCCGAGCTGCAACTTGTAGACGAGCCGCTGCTAATCGCCGAGGATTTTGCGTTCTATCAGCGCCGTCTGCCGGGCGTGTTCTTCTTGCTGGGCACGGGCGCGCCAGAGGGACAAGAAAACCCGAGCGATTCGGGTGGCTGTCCCGCCTATGCCATGAGCGCTCTGCATACCGATACCATGCTCTTTGACGAGGAAATTCTGCTCAAAGGCCTCGATGTCTACAAACGATTGCTTTTGCTTGCTTAAGTGGCGAAGAATACCTGTTCTAGAAAATACGAACAGATGTACGGTATAATAGAGATGTAAGTCTATAGAAACGTTTGACGTTATTAACGTAAGGCGATACTATGATTGCATCGTACAAAGATGAGGATACCGAACGTTTTGCGATGGGTGTGCGGGTCAGGAGGTTCGTACCCTTTGAGCGCGTCGCATTGAGGAAGATTCGTCAACTGCAGGTTTGTGCTTCACTTGATGATCTTCGCGTGCCTCCAGGCAATCGTCTTGAAGCGTTGAAGGGCGATCGCGCCGGCCAATATAGTATCCGTGTTAATGATCGCTATCGGGTCTGTTTTGAGTGGAGACAGGGGATGGCTTGGAATGTCGAAATCGTCGATTATCACAAGTGATGAGACCGCGCCCGATTTGCTGTCGCCGGTGACTCCTGGTGAACTTCTCAAAGAGGAATTTCTTGTTCCTATGGGCATTTCTCAATATCGCCTTGCTAAGGAGACCGGGATTCCGGCACAGCGTATTGGGCAGATTATTTTGGGAAGGCGTCGTGTTACGGCTGACACCGATCTTCGCCTTTGCCGCTACTTTGGCCTAACGGATGGCTATTGGCTTCGCGCTCAGATGGCGTTTGACCTCGAGGCAGAGAAGAGGCGCATCGAGCCGGAGCTGGATAAGATCGTTCCCGTTCAGCGGGCCGTTGCGTTGTAGTGCTCAAGGATATTGAGGTTGGAGTGACGATGGAACGACGCCGACAGACTGCCGTGTATAGTCCGGGTGGGTGTGGATGCGGCTTGCTACTGCTTCCAGTTATTGCTGTGAGCATTGGCGTGATGTTTGCGCTTGCCGGGTTGGCAGCAGCGGCACTCGTGTTGCTGATTGTGGCTATTGGCGTGACGGTTTGGCTCTGCCGCAATCGCGAGCAACGTCGTGCCGACGGTAAAACCAATGTCGGCTGGGCCGTCTTCCTGGTCATTGCGTACCCACTGAGTGTCGGCTACCTGGTTTTCTTTGTCCTGCTGATGATTAGTACCTTTACTGGGGGATCCGTCACGGTGGGTTGATGCGCTGCCAGCAGAAGGTCGCGCAAAGTGCGTTTGCTTGGCGTTTGGACAACCGCATTGGCCGTTTACCGCAACCTTAGCTCTCAGCTAATGAATTCAAGTTCAATCCTTCCTACGATGTGCTGTGTGCCGGCGCGGTAGCCGGATCGTAGGAAGGATGCATAATGAAAAAGCTCGAAAACGATGTGCTGCTGAGCCGTCGCGCTGCACTCGGCGCATTCGCCACTGTTGCCTTGGGGACCGCCAGTCTTCTTGCCGGTTGCGGTAGCGATAAGGCGACCGTCACCGAGGATGCCGGCGATGGCGACAAGAAGGAAGAGACGAAGAAGGAAGAGCAGCCTACGACTGACCTGGCTGTTGGCACGACGGTGACCACGACTGCTGGCCTTTCCGTCGTCGTCGATTCCGTCCAGCCCGGTCTCACAAATTATGACGGTTCGACCATGACGGGTATTCACGTCACGTATGTCAACAATGGCGATGAGGGCGCAGATTACAATATCTACGACTGGAAGGGCGAGGACGCCAACGGTGCTCAGCAGAACCAGGGTTATTACAGCGAGGGCTCCGATGAGCTGCAGTCTGGCACCCTTGCCGCCGGTGGCTCCGTGGCGGGCAATATCTACTTTGATGGTGACATCAAGAAGGCTCTCTATTTTGCCAACATGTTTGATAAGTCCGCGACTGCGAGCTGGGTGCTGGCCTAACATGTGCGCTACCGTTGCGCCGTATGGGAGGTGAAGCCGCATGCCCGATAAAAAGCTGACTGACGAGTTGCTCAATGAGCTTCTCGACGCGCCGAACATCGATGGCTATATCAAAGAACACGACTTTGCCGCCCCGTCGCTTTCGGACTACTTAAAGCAGTTGCTGCAAGAGAAGGGGCTCGAGCGTTCGCGCGTGGTGCGTATGGCCGACCTCAACGAGACCTTTGGCTATCAGATCTTTACCGGTTCGCGCAATCCGAGCCGCAATAAGGTGCTGCAGATTGCCTTTGCAATGGCGCTGTCGATGAAGGAGACCAACCGCGCTCTGACGGCTGCCGGAGTGAGCGTCCTCAACTGTAGGGACCGTCGCGATGCAATCATTATCTTTTGCATCGACCGTGGCTGTAGCCTCCAAAAGGTCAATGAAGAGCTGTATCGCTCTGGCGAGGAAACGGTGAGTTAGTGGCCGATGTCTGAGCCGGCGGTGTCGCCAGAACAACCATGCAAACGATCGGGGTGCGGACACCATGGGGTGTCCGCACCCTGCGTTATGATGAACGCCATGGATACTCAGAGCCCAACATATTCCGATGACGAGCTGACTGCTTCACTTGTCGAGCATTTGGCGTCGCTCGACCGCGATGACAGCTATCGTGTGGAGCGCGTGCTCAAGTGCTCGGATGTCGAGACGACCGAACTCGTCTATTTTGAGGGCTCTGGCGGCGGGTCTCTCGGTCCCTTTGTCCGCAAGCGCATCGATGCTTCGGTGCAGATTGGCGGAGCATATGAGCGCCTGTTTGCGGCCCAGCGTGCCGGTCGTCGTTTTGAGCACTTGCCCCGAATCGTCGATTGTCGCCGTGTGGGCGACGAGCTTGACGTGGTGATGGAGTATGTCGAAGGCGAGACGCTCGAGGCCCTGGTGGGACGCTTGGGGGCGACGCCCGATTATGCCCGCGGGCTGTATCCCGTTCTGTGTGAAGCGGTGGGCGAGCTGCATGCTGGTTTTGCAGCTGCGGGGGAGCCGGGGGTACCGGTAATCCACCACGACCTTAAACCCTCGAACATCATCGTATCGGGCGTGAGGTATGCGGCCGATGCTGGCATGACCTTCTCGTCGCTGGTGATTATTGACCTGGGAATCGCGCGCGTTTGGCGCGATGGCGCCGACGCCGACACCGTTAAGTTTGGCACGCGTTCCTATGCGCCGCCCGAGCAGTTTGGGTTTGGGCAGACGAGCGTCCGTAGCGATATTTACGCGCTTGGCGCGCTGCTGTTCTTTTGCCTGACGGGAACTGACCCTAAACCGGGGCGGGACATACGTGAGCAATGCGAGGCACATGGCATTCCCGTTCCGCTGGTGGATGTGATTTGCATGGCGATGGCGCTCGATCCCGCCAAGCGCTTTGCGAGTGCAAAGGCACTGGGGCATGCTGCGCGTGCGGCATATGAGCTATGTCTCCCTGCACCGTCGCCCGTGACCTTTTCTGCTGCAAGTGTGCCCCGGGCCGCGGTGCCACAGGTGCAGCGGGTACGGCAGCCGGTTGCCCTCACGCTTCCGTCTTCTGCAAACCGGCGTTCGATCGTCTCTCCCGTGACGTCCAAATGTGCGCGTCTGCTCTCGTGTATTCCCGAGCCCGTGGGGCGCATATGGAATGGATGCGTCTATGCGACAACATTGTTGCTGCTGATGGGCAGCCATTTTGCGGTATTTACGCCAACGGGCGAAAACCGAAACTATCCAACGTGGTTTTTGGCGCTTGAGTATTTCTTTATGGTCGATGGCCTGGTGTTGCTCATTACATTCGGCATGCTCGACCGGCGTAGGCTTCGACGTCGTTTTCCCGTGCTCGATCGGTATCGGGGGAGTGCTTTTGTCGAACTGTGGTTCAAGGCGCTCGGGTTTATGTTTGCCGTCATGTGCGTCGTCGTTGTTATCGGCAACGCGACCGGTGTCGTCTCTTAGATAATCGAAAAGGGGCCCCGTTTGGGGCCCCTTTGCAGTTGCACTTAAATACGGTTCATTTGATTGGCGACCTTGTTGTACCAGTCCTGCCACGTGGGCGGGCAGTACTTCTTGGCGGCTGCCGGAGTAAGCGTGGAACCATAGTTGGCGCCCAGGTAGGCAACGTGGGCGGAGACGCCCTCGCTCCAGCTACCAAAGCTACGCCAACCACCGCCGCGGGCACTCCAGCCCCAGGCGTTATAGGAGCCGGCGCAATAGAGGCCCTTGCTGCTCTCGATGCAGGCGATGGCGGGGGACCAACGGGGATCGACGCCGGTATTCCAGGCGGCGACGGCAAAGTTGTAGCCCTGGCCTGCCATGGGGGAGCCGGCAAGGTAGTTATCGATGCGGCTCGTCCACTCGTTAATGAACGAGTCGTAATCGGAGTTACCGCTATTCGAGCTGTTCACCGTGGTGTCGATGGTGGTGTTGGCGTTGTTGGCCTGGCTGTTGGAGTTGTTGCCGCTTACGCCCTCGCCCGAGATCTTCTCGGCGGCAGCGGCCTTGTCGGCCTCGAGCTTTGCCAGCTCGGCAGCATTTTCCTGCTCGGCCTTTGCCTGCGCCTCGCTGCGGAGCTGCTGAGCCTGCGCCAGTGCATCCTCGGCATTCTTTTGCTCGCCTTCGAGCTGAGACTTGGCCTGCTCGAGTTCAGTCTTGTTCTGCTCGAGCTCGGTCTGCATCTTGTTAAGCTCTTCGATCTCGTCGACGCTCGAGCTCGTAATCTGGTTGGTGTATTTGCAGGTGGTGATAAAGTCACCCAAGCTCTGCGTGTTCACCAGGAAGCTCACGATGGGGCTGGTGCCCTTCTGGTACTTATACAGATCGCGCATGGCGGAGCTTGCCTTGGCCTGCTGCTCGGGTAGCTCGGCCTCAATCTTATCGATGTTCGCCTCATTGGAGTCGATCTGCTTTTGCAGATCCTCGAGCTTGGTTCGGGCGTCGTTGTAGGCGCTCGTGGCGTCCTCGATCTTTTTCTGGGCGGCGGAAAGCTGATCCTGCGTTGCCTGCGAGGCGGCATAGGCCGCGACGGGGGAGAGCATCGGCGTGGCCGTCAGCGCGACGGCGAGCGCGGCGCTCGTGATGATACGAGCCGGCTTCGACGCGATGAGCGCTGCGGTGCGATGGTTCGAATGCTGCATCCAGTCCCTCTGCAATCAATCGTAGGTTATTGGTCGAGGTGTATTCTACTACTGCTTTCGACCTCAACTTGAACCTTAAAGGTTCTAAAGGGTCAAGTTGAACTTGAGGCTTTGGCCTTGACCTGCGGGAATGGTGAATTGTTGAGAAACCATAGAGTTCAACTTTAACGTTACGGCACCCTGTTTGTGAGGGTTTTTGGCTGTAAAAGTTGCCCTCACATGGGGTTTTGCAACTACAGGGTTCCTTCGCGGCGAGCCCGCTCCACCTCTTTGAGTGCCTCGGCGGGAGTGAAGGAACAAGTGCCGTCGCCGAGCCTGACCACCTGTATGTCGTCACCGATATGGACTTCTCCGCTCTGCAGCACGACGCCAAAAATGCCCTCGTGGGGGAAGATGCAGTCGCCGGCGAGATAGTAGATGGCACAGCGGGTGTGGCAGGCTTTGCCGATCTGGCTGATTTCGACGAGCACTTCGCTGCCAATCTTGAGCTGCGTGCCCAAGGGGAGTGAGAGCAGGTTGATACCCTGGGTGGTGAAGTTCTCGCCAAAGTCGCCCTCGTGCACATCGAGCCCGCGCGCCTGCGCCGTCTGGATTGACTCTGTAGCTAAAAAGGAGACCTGACGGTGCCAATGCCCGGCGTGCGCAGCGGAGGCGAGGCCAAACTGCTCGATGACGGTGTCGTGCCCGTCGGCGACGGGTGACTTACGCGTGCCTTTGTGCTCCGACGTGTTGATCGAGACGATGCGGGCAGGCCCGTTGTAAGCATCGTTTGCGGTGCGTAGGGGAGCTGCCGTCTGGGCACGATCCGCAAGTTCGCGCTTTGCGGCGTCAATGATGGGGTTGTTGATCGGATGAGCCTGGGGCACAGTGTACCTTTCGACGGGGCTGGCAACATGTTGAATCCTACAACAACGGTGGGTTCATTGCCCGTTGTCGTACACCGGTGATCGCCGCCTTCGTGCTGGATAATTACGCCGATTGCCATAGATACGGTGGAGCTTTGGGTGCCGGCGGCTCGGCACGCTAGAATAAATCAGTTGCACAAAGACCGCCCGTCGTGTGGGCAGTTCTAGATAGGAAGTTTCCATGGCATTGCAGTTTACAGAGCGCGAGTTTATCCCCGTGCTGCTCGGCGGCGACATCAACGCGTATTCGGTGGCGCGCGCTTTCTACGAGGAGTATCAGGTTAAGAGCCTGGTCTTTGGCAAGTACCAGACCGGCCCCGCGTATCGCAGCCAAATTATCGATTACACGCCCAACGTGGATATCGATACCATGCCGGTGATGCTTAAGACCGTCAACGGTATCGCTCGGGCACATGCCGACAAGACGATTGTCCTGATGGGCTGCGGCGATAACTATGTTGCCCTGGTGGCTCAGGCCAAGGATGCCAACGAGCTGGCGGATAACATCGTTGCGCCTTACGCGCCCTATAGCATGCTTGAGCAGTGCCAGAAGAAGGAGATCTTCTACGAACTGTGCGAGAAGCACGGTGTGCCCTATCCGCATACGTTTACCTTTACTGCGCAGATGCTCAACACGCAAGGAGAGGCGCCTGCCGAGGTGCTCGACCAGATTGACTTCCCCTACCCGATGATCTTGAAGCCTTCCGACGGCATCATGTGGTGGCAGCATGAGTTCGAGGGTCAGAAGAAGGCTTATGAGATTGCCGACCGCGCCGAGCTGGAGCAGGTTATCCGCGATTCCTATGCCAGTGGCTACACCGATGACCTGATTTTGCAGGATCGTGTGCCCGGCAACGACGAGTACATGCGCGTGCTCACCAGCTATTCTGACCGCAACGGCAAGGTTCGCATGATGTGCCTTGGTCACGTGCTGCTCGAGGAGCATCAGCCCCATGGCGTCGGTAATCACGCCTGCATCATCACCGAGCCCAACGATGAGCTTATGGGTGGCGTGCGCAAGCTGCTCGAGGACCTTCACTTTGTGGGCTATTCCAACTTTGACGTCAAGTATGACGAGCGCGATGGCTCGTTTAAGTTCTTTGACTTCAACACCCGCCAGGGCCGCAGCAACTACTACGTAACCAACAGCGGCTTTAACGTTGCCAAGTATGTGGTGGACGAGTATGTGCTCAACCGCCCGTTTGAGCCGGAGTTTGTGACGGCGCAGGACGAGGCGCTGTGGATGGTCGTTCCCATGGGCGTCGTCGACAAGTACGTCAAGGATCCCGAGCTGCGCGCGAAGGTGCATCGTCTTGCCAAGGAGGGCAAGGGCGCCGATCCCTCGTTTATGAAGGGAGACTTTGTCTTTAACCGCTGGTTGCGCATGTGGCACACCAAGCTGCGCCACTTTAAGCTGTTCAAGACGTATTACAAGTAGACGAGTGTGGCGCCCGTTCGGTATGTATCGGGCGGGCGCGGGCATGATACGCGCAATTGCGTGGGCGTCACCAAGGAGGCGGCGATGGAAAAGCTGGGAGTTATCGGCGGCATGGGCGCCGAGGCAACGTCGTATTACTACGACCAGGTGGTACGCCATACGGCGGCTACGTGCGACCAGGAGCATATCGACATGGTGGTGCTTTCCAAGTCGACCATGCCCGACCGCACGCTGGCCATCAAGACCGGTGAGCATGCCGAGCTGCTGGCGACCATGAAGGAGTGCGCCCAAGCGCTCGAGTCGCTGGGCTGCGCGCACATAGCGATTCCCTGCAACACGTCGCACTACTTCTACGATCAGATTCAGTCGTTTACCAAGGTGCCGATTATCCACATGCCGCGCGAGTCGGTGCGCTATGCTCTGGCCGGCGCGGTGATGGGGGAGTGCGAGTTCGATCCAAACCTGAGCATGCCGGCCGAGCCGGTGCACAAGATCGGCATCATGGGCACCGACGGTACCGTGGGCGCAGACGTCTATGGGCGCGAATGTGAGACCGCGGGCGTTGAGGTCGTCTATCCCAGCGAAAAGCGTCAGGCCGACGTGATGTCGCTTATCTACGACGATGTGAAGGCCGGGCGCGAGCCCGATATGGATAAGTTTGACCGCGTGATGTGGGAGTTCGCCCGTAGCGGCTGCGACCGCGTCATCCTGGCCTGCACGGAGCTTTCGGTGTTGCAGAAGTATCGCGAGATGCCCGAGATCACCCTCGATGCGATGGATGTCCTGGTGCGCGAGTCCATCATTCGCAGCGGCGTCCCCTACCGCCTCTAGTTCTTCGCCTGCCAAAAAGGGACAGGTTTATTTTGGTAGGTTTTATCTGGGAAAACAGTAAAGGCCTCGGCTCGTTTGGTGCGAGCCGAGGCCTTTTGCATTTGCCGGTTGCTGCCAGCGATTGCTAGAACAGGAAGCCGATGGCGATAAGGGCGATGCTGATGATGAGTACGGCGATGTCTAGGCCCTTGATGGGGTAGCGCTTGTACGAGCTGGCGCGCGTACGCAGATAGAAGCCGCGCTGCTCGGCGGCAAGCGCGGTGGCATCGGTCTTGCCCACGCTCGAGATAAGCAGTGGCACACACAGCGGCAGCATGAGTTTGAGTTTCTTGACGGGATTCTTAGTGTCGTATTCGACGCCGCGTGCAGTCTGCGCCTCCATGATGGCGTTCATTTCCTGGCCAAATACCGGCACAAAACGCAGCGCCGTGGTAAAGGTGAAGGCATAGCGATATGGCACGTGCAGCACCTCGACGCAAGCGTTGGCGAGGTCGTTGAGCTTGGTCACCATGAGCATGAGGATGAGTGGCAACGCCACGCCCAGCAGGCGCAGGCAGGCCTTCGATCCGGTAATGAGGCCCGTGTCGGTGATGAAACCCCACACCACGTTGCCATCACGCATAAAGGCCAACTGGAGCACCAGCATGATAAGCGCGAGCGGAATCAGCAACTTGAGCAGCGAGAGCAGACGGTCGACGACGCCGGCATAGGCACCCAGTGCAAGGGTGAGTGCCAAAAAGCCCAGCAGCGCCACGTAGGTGTCGGACAAAAAGATGCCGATGATGATGGCGGCGGCGAGACCCAGTTTGACGACCGGGTTCAAGCGGTGCAGCAGCGTATCGCCCGGCATGTAGTCGATGACGTTAACCACGGTGGACCATCCCCTCGGTAATGCGAACGATATCGGTGACCTCGCTCACCTGTGCAAAGGCGGGAGAGACGGAGGATGCCAGGCGACGAGAAAGCTCTATGACCTGGGGCGGCTCAACGTAGGCGCGCTGCATGAGCTCGATGTCCGAGAACAGCTCGTGCGTGCGGCCGCGCTCGAGGATGCGGCCGTCGGCCATGACTACGATGCGCTCGGCAAAGTCGGAGACGACTTCCATGTCGTGGCAGACCATGATTACAGCGCAGCCGCGCTCGGCCATGGTGCGCACCGTTTCCATCACGGTCATGCACTCGCGGTAGTCAAGGCCGCTCGTGGGCTCGTCGAGCACCACGATTTTGGGCTCTACGACCACGACGGAGGCGAGTGCCACCATCTGGCGCTGACCGCGCGAGAGCGAGAAGGGCGCCTCGTCGGCCGGCAAGCCAAAGCGGTCGATGACGAGCTGGGCGCGACGCAGCGCCTCGGCACGGTCGATGCCGGCAAGCTCCAGGCCAAAGGCGACCTCGTCGAGCACGGTGTCCTTGCAGATCTGACGGTCGGGGTTTTGGAAGAGGGTTGCGACTTCGCGGGCGATGCGGCTTGTGGGAACGGCTGCGGTATCCAGTCCCGTGACGCGCACGCTGCCCGAGGCGGGCTTAAGCAGGCCTGTGAGCAGCTTGGTGAGCGTGGTCTTGCCGGCGCCGTTTTGACCGACGATGCCCACGAGCTCGCCGGGATAGAGGGTCAGGTTGAGGTCGTGGACGGCGGCGCCGCCATTGGGATAGGCAAACTCAACGTGATCGAAGGTGAGCACGGGTTCGGCGTCCTTGGCGTGCGGGCGCAACGACGGTGCGTGCGGTGAGCCGGCGGGTGCCTGAACGTCGCTGCTTGCGTGTGCGGGGTCGACGATGCCCGTAATCAGGCGCTCGGCCTCATCAACATCCAAACAGGGAGTGCCGCTGGCCAGGCCATCGGCCTCGAGGCTGTTGAAAATGCGCGTGACGCGCGGGCAATCGACGCCGATGGCGCGGAGCTCATCGGCGTGCGCGAAGACCTCGTGCGGCTCGCCCTGTAGCGCGATTTCGCCATGATTGAGCACGAGCACGCGGTTGCAATACTCCGAAAGCAGGGCGACTTTTTGCTCAACGACGACGATGGTGATGCCGAGTGCGCGGTTGGCCTCGCGTAGGGTCTCGAAGACCAGCGTGGAGCTGGCGGGGTCGAGCGCCGCGGTGGGTTCGTCGAGCACGAGCACACGCGGACGCATAGCGAGGATGGCGGCGATGGCAACCTTTTGCTTTTGGCCGCCTGAGAGGGTGGCGATCTCGCGGTCGCGCAGGTCGCTGATGCCGACGGTCTCGAGCGTCTCGCTCACGCGCTGCTCGATCTGGTCGTGCGGAACGCCAAAGTTCTCCAGGCCAAAAAGCATCTCGTCCTCGACGACCGAGGCGACCATTTGCGTGTCGATGTCCTGCAACACGCTGCCGACAATCTGCGACACGTCGGTGAGTGAAACCTCGCAGGTGTCGTGGCCGTCAACTAACACGGAGCCATAAAAGGCGCCGGTGTAATGGTGGGGTACGGCTCCCGACAAGCAGGCGGCAAGCGTGGACTTGCCGGCGCCCGAGGGCCCAATGATGCCGATAAAATCTCCCTTGTTCACGCTGAGCGAGATATGCTTAAGCGCCTGCTCGGTCTGCGTGCCATAGGAGAACGAGACATCGTCGACATTGATGATCGTTTCCATGGATACCTTTCATAGTCATTGGGGACGTTCTTACATGACTAGTCGTTTAAGAACGTCCCCAAAAGCTCGTTGTTTGGGACAGTCTTTGGTGGTGAAGTACGGAGGCGGCTTTACGAGGTGCCTCAGGTTGGCGCGAAAGAGGAACGAAGCGTACTTGGGTACGCGAGCGACGAATGAACGCCAAGATGGGGTGGCTTGTAAAGCCGAGCGGGTTAGTTGAGCTTCAGGGCCTTCTGGATGGGCAGATAGAGAGCGCCAACCAGGATGGCGTTAAAGACGGCGGTCATAGCGACGACGGGCAGCATGGCAGCGGCGAGCTCGCCCACCACGCCGAGCATGGCCATCTTGATGACCATGAAGATGACGCCCGAGACAAAGGTGGTCACGAACGTTGCGACGATGGCGACGGCGGGCTTAGCCTGGCCGTTCTTGGCAGCAGCTTTGACGATGCCGGCCATGAGCATGGCGGCGATGCCCTCGGCGGCAAAATCAACGAACGGCGAGGTGGTGGTGATCTGGATCACGGCGGCCGAGATCAGGCCGATAACGAGCGCCTGACCGATGTTGGGGCGCACGACCAGGATGGTGAGGCAGAAGGCCGAGATGATGAACTCGGGGCTGATCATGCCGCCCGAGATGCCGGAGATGGCCTTGCCGACGGTGAAGTTGAGGATGAAGCCGGCGGCAAGCAGGATGGCGAGCAAGACGAGGGCACGGACGTCGAGTTTGCCGCGGTCGGCGGTCTGGACGGTGCGGGGCTGGGCGGCGGTGGTGTTCTGAGGCATGGTGAAAGTCCTTTCGAAAAGGGGAGTGTAAGAGAAAAGCGGAGGCGCGTGAGGCGAATGCGATCGGGCTCGAGATAGAAAAAGGCCCCCGGTCGAAACCGGAGGCCTTCCAATCACCTAGAGCGCAAAAACAGGCGTGAGGGACTCACTGTCGACCGATCGTATTCGCATCACGCCACCACCAGTTGTTGAGAGACTTCATCGTGTTCTTCATGTTGGTGGCTCCTTTCGTGATGCCGTGGCGCGGTCGCACCTAGTTGCTGTTGCGCTGCACTATAGCACAGCGAAGTGTGTGCGGGGAAATCTTTTTTGAAAAGATTTCAGCGGCGTTTCCTGCCGGTCGAATGGGCGGCTGGGCGGGCGGGCGACCTTGGCCATCCCACCCGCGCCTTAAGGTGGGGGTTCTTATGCCTTCTTGCGACGATAGAGCACGAAGCCGCAGACACCGATGATGACGACGGCGCCAACGGCCATGGCGGCCATGTTGTTGCCCTCGGACTTCTCCTCGGTTGCCTCTTCCTTCTCGACCTCGGGCTCGGCTACGTCCTCATCGGAGAGGGCCTCGTCGGCGTAGGTGATGGACTTGACCAGGCAGTCGTTGTCGGCATCGTAGTCGCTCGGGACGAACTCCTCGGAGAAGTCGCCCTCCTTGAGGTAGTCGCGCATCTCCTCGAGCATAGCCTTGCACTTGAGGTAGGTGTTCTTGGTGGCAGCCTTGCCGGCCTTGTTGGCCAGGGCGGTGCGGGCCTCGGTGCCCTCGGCGGCTTGCATGGCCTCGTCGACGGTTAGGTTCTGCTCGATGAGTTCCTTCTGCAGCGCATCGAGGTAGGCGCGGACGCCGGTGGCGCAGTGGTCGCGGTTCTCATAGGCGAGCGTGTTGATGTCCATGAGGACGTAGTTGATGGAGTTCTTGGGCTCCTCGTTGTTCACGACGTCTTCCTCTTCGCAGTGATCGAAGGAGACATCCTGATCGCTAAAGTAGGGGCTGACCTCGGTGAGCAGTGCAGAGTAGAGGGGGATGGCGACGGAGAACTCGGCGTTGGAGAGCATCTCCCACTGAATGGTCGCGATCTCGGGATCCATGCCGTGACGGATCTGGAAGGTGTGGATCTCGGTGTTGCGGTTGGAGCCGATGGCATAGGCGCCGTCGGTGTTGGCGTTGAGGCCGGCGACATTCTCGCCGCGAGCAGCGAAGCTGCGGATCATCTCAAAGGTGTTCCAGTCGGACTTGCCGGGCTGGAAGAGCAGCGGCTGCATCTCGTGGACCAGGGCGCCGGTCGTGGCGCGAGCGTCTTCACGCTCGTCCTTGACGATCTCGTAGTCAGTGCCTTCAGCCAGCGGGGCCATGAAGTAATCGCGACCCTGGATATAGCGCGACCACTGGTGCATACCGGCCTCGCCGATCTCCTCGCCGTAGGTCTTGGCGACGTCGAACTTGCCGTCGGTGTACTCGGCAAAGCCCTTCTCCTTGGGCATGGACTCGATGCCCTCGGAATGGAGACAGTTCTCGGTGTCATCGAGGTCGACGTTATAGGTGAGGTTGCCGATGTTGGGGTTGAGCGAGGCGATGTCATCGGTGAGCTTCATAGCAATCCACTGATGCCCGGAAAGCGCGGCGAACAGCCAGGTCTCGGTGCTGTCGGCGATGATGATCTGGTCGTTGGAGCAGACGCCCTGCTCGTCGATCAGGCTGCCGATGAGCTCGACGCCCTCGCGGGCCGTGGCGCTCTCGCCCAGGATGACGCTAGCGTAGTTGTACTCGCCGATACCGGTCTCCTCGGTGATGGGGTCGGCCTCTTCGGCCTTCTCGTTATAGGAGGTGCCCAACGTGGCAGAGCAGGAGACGCCCTTCTCGTTGATGCCGGCCTCGGAATATGCGTCGTAGCGATCTTCCCACTGCGAGGGGTTGTCGCGAACGAAGGTGTAGCGGTAGGTTGCGCCCTTGGACTTGTACTCAAAACCGGACTCGACCGAGGTGTACTTGTTGCCGTCCTTGTGTGCGGGCTCAATGCCAAAGTGCTTGACATAGCGCGGACCGAAGTCCTCGGAACGGCCGTAGTATGTGTTGCCGTCTGCCGTAAGCTTGCTGCCCATGTAGATCTGGGTGCAGGCGAGCGCCGAAGTCGGCATGGCCATGATGGCCGCTGCTCCAAACGCAAGGCCGCAGCCGAGCTTTTTGAGCGTGTTGACAGGATGAGTAAACCTCATGATCCCTCCCAACCGTTGAAACCCCGCGGAACCGTGCAGGATTTCAGCTAATAAATACATCTATTAGCCTATAGGAAGTCTAAATAGTATTCATCTATTTCGATGAAATACTCGATGAGCGTCCTAAAATATGCGATGAGCGGACAAGAATACTCATTATCTAGCTTTAGTTAAATAAAGACGCCCTGCAATTACTGTATCTGAATAAAGCGCCTTGCACGGGGCACAAAGAAAAATCCCCCGCTGTCTGGCAAATGCATAAACAACGGGGGAGACGATAATTGGATGAATATCATACCAATGTGGAATTACTTCTTCCGGCGGTGGATCACATTAATCGCATAGCCGACGAGCATGGCCAAGACGATGACGATAAAGCCAATCAGGGGGTTGTCGTTCATGGGGTCCTCCTATTTTCCGAGCGGGGAGAATTCGTCGACGATGAGGTCGAGGCATTGCGGAAGCGCGCGGGCTCCAAAGACGCCCGAGTTGCTGGAGATGATCTCGCCATCGAACTGCATGCCCAGCGACGGCGTGCAGGTGATTTTGGCTTCCTTGGTCTGGATGATCTTGAACTGCGGACGGCCGAGCACCTTGCCGGCGGGGTCGAGCGCGGCGGTGATCACAGTGGGCAGGAGCTGGACGGTTTTTACGGGCTCGATGACCGCGATGTCGACCATGCCGTCGTTCATGCGGCAATCGGGGAACAGGTTGATGTCGTTTTGAATGACCGAGGTGTTGCCGGCCATGCAGCAGATGCCATCGAGCTCCTCGACAATGCCGTCATGCTCAATCGTAAAGTGCGCCACCGTGGGGTTGGGTGTGGCGAGCGCCGACAGGAAATAGGCGATCTCACCGATGTCGTATTTGGCGGGGGCGGCCTTCATCATGATCTCGGCGTCGAAGCCCGAGCCGGCGATGATGATAAAGCCGTGGCGCTTCTCGTTGCCGTTCTCGTCGAGCCAAAAGAGCTCGCCCATGTCCACTTTGACCGTGCGACCGGCGCGGCAAGCCTTGGCAAGCGCCGCTGCCTCGGGGGCATTACCGATGTTGTTAAAGAACAGGCAGGCCGTGCCGGAGGGGAAGACGAGCGTGGGGACACCGCACCCGCGCATTTGGTCGAGCACGTTGGAGACGGTGCCGTCGCCGCCCGAAACGACCACGCGATCAAACTCGCGCACGTCTGCCACGGCGTCCTCGGGTTCCATGCCATCGCCGATAAAGCGCATCACGACCTCGTCGCCGCCCTGCGCGAGGGCGTGCGTGAACGCGTAGATTTCATCTGAGCTGGGGCCCGATGCCGGGTTGTGGATGATAAGGCAGCGCATACTTACGTTCCCGTTCTGTGACTAACCGAGTATAGTTGTAGGGCAATGCCGATATCCTACCCGTGTTTTTCGGGCCTAACCTTATTCGATGGGTTGATATGTACATTTCCACACATCAGGCTCTGCTCGACTTTTGCCAGCGCGCCCGCGAGTTCGACGCGATTGCCGTCGATACCGAGTTTTTGCGCGAGCGCACGTTCCACCCGCGCCTGTGCTTGGTCCAGATTGCCACCCCTGCCGAGAGCGTCGCGGTCGATCCTCTGGTGATCGACGACCTGTCGCCGCTTGCCGAGCTTATGGCCGACGAGAGCGTGACTAAGGTCTTCCACGCCTGCTCGCAGGATATGGAGGTCATGCTCCATACCGTGGGCGTGCTGCCGCGTCCCATTTTTGACACGCAGGTGGCCGCCGCCTTTTTGGGCGAGCGCCAGCAGATTTCCTACGGCGCGCTTGTGCAGACGTTTTGCGGCGTCTCGTTGCCCAAGACCGAGTCACTGACCGATTGGTCGCGCCGCCCGCTGACCGATAAGCAGATCGAGTACGCGATCGATGACGTCAAGTACCTGATCGTTGCCTATACCGAGATGATGAGTCGCCTGCGCGAGCTGGGCCGGGTGGACTGGGTGCTCGATGAGTTGCGTCCGCTGGCCGACGAGTCGCACTATCGCGCCGATCGTCACGAGGCATTCCGCAAGGTCAAGCGCATCAACTCCTGCAGTCGCCATCAGCTGGGCATTGCGCGCGAGCTTGCCGCTTGGCGTGAGGACCGCGCCGAGCGCCGCAACATCCCGCGCAAGTGGGTCATGTCCGACGATACGCTGCTGGCCCTGGTTAAACGTAATCCCGTTCGTGTTGAGGAGTTCCGCAGCATTCGCGGTACCGACCAGCTGGGGGAGCGCGACGTGGACGGCGCGCTCATGGCCATTAAGCGCGGTGCGAGCTGCCCACACGATCGCCTGCCGCTCATGGTACGCGGGCACCGTCAGATTTCGCCGGAGTTGGAGAGCGTGACGGACCTGATGTATGCGCTCATTCGCCTGGTTGCCGAGCGCTCGGGCGTGGCGACCTCGGTCATTGCCTCGCGCGATGACCTGGCCGACTATATTGAGCATCCCGAGCAGAGCCCCTTGCGCGAAGGCTGGCGCTTTGAGCTCGTGGGCTCGCGCCTGGACGATCTGCTCTCGGGCAACATGGGGCTCACCGTGAAGGACGGAAAGATTGAGTTGTTATAGGGAAGCCTAGTCGGCTGAGTGGGTAGAATGCCTCCAACGTGTAACTCGATTCGGAGGAATTCGCATGCCCTATTACTATGGATATGGCTTTGGCATTGACCCACTATACCTGCTGGTTGTTCTTGTCTGCACGGTGCTTGGCCTTGCCGCACAGAGCTATATCAACTCGACGTACAAGACGTGGTCTAAGGTTCGCTCGGACGGCGATACGGGTGCCACGGTCGCGCGACGCATGCTCGATGCAAACGGCTGCAATGCGGTGGGTATCAAGGGTGTTGCCGGCGAGCTCACCGATCATTACAACCCGCAGGACAACAACCTGTATCTGTCGGATGCCAACCGTTCGGGCGGGTCGGTCGCAAGCGTTGCCGTCGCATGCCACGAGGCGGGCCATGCCGCCCAGCGCCAAAGCGGTTACGCCATGATGAAGGTACGTACCGCTTTGGTCCCCGTCGTCAACTTTACCCAGAACACCTGGACGATCGTGCTGCTCATGGGCCTGTTCATGAACATCGCGGGGCTCACGACCCTCGCGCTGGTCTTCTTCTCGTTTAGCGTGCTGTTCCAGCTGGTTACGCTGCCGGTCGAGATCGATGCCAGTCGCCGCGCCGTGGCGTATATCGAGCAGTCGGGCATGAGTTCCAAGCAGGTCAACGGTGCCAAGAAGGTGCTGACGGCAGCCGCGCTTACCTATGTGGCCGCTGCGCTCACTTCGATTATTCAGCTGCTCTACCTGATGGCTCGTTACAACAGAAACTCCAACCGATAACAAATTGGCTTGACAGGCGCCGTGGGGATTTGTGTCCCCGCGGCGCTGTACTATGTGTTGGACTTGAATTTGCGCAGGGCCGGAGCCCATGTGCACGATGACGAAAGGGGGCTGCGTGGCAGGCTGGAATCTGACCGGCAATACCGTTTCCGCCGAGTTCGACGGTTCGGACGAGCAGGAGCGCAAAGAGCTCAGCGTGAGCCAAGCGGTGGAGATCGCCGCCGGCGCGCTCAATGCCATTCCGCAGCTGAGCGTTTTGGGTGAGGTCACGGGTTTTCGTGGTCCCAATGCCCGAAGCGGCCACTGCTACTTCCAAATCAAGGACGACTCGGCGGCCGTCGACTGCATCATCTGGAAGGGCGCCTACCTTAAGCGCACCTTCGATCTGCGCGACGGCATGCAGGTAAGCTTTAAGGGCAGCTTCAATCTCTACAAGCCTACGGGTCGCATGAGCTTCGTCGCCCGCTCGTTCTCGCTGGCGGGGGAGGGCTTGCTGCGTCAGCAGGTGGCTCAGTTGGCCGAAAAGCTACGCCGCGAGGGCCTGATGGACGAAGCGCGCAAGCGCCGCATCCCGGTGTTTTGCTCGCGCGTGGCGGTCGTCACCTCGCTATCGGGCGCCGTAATCGACGACGTCAAGCGTACGCTGCGTCGTCGCAACCCGCTCGTCGAGCTCGTTTGCGTGGGTGCCAAGGTTCAAGGCGAGGGTGCGCCGGCAGAGCTTATTGAAGGCCTGCGTCGCGCCGCTGCCATTACGCCGGCGCCCGATTGCATTTTGCTCGTGCGTGGCGGCGGTTCCTTCGAGGACCTCATGACCTTTAACGACGAGGAGCTTGCCCGTGCGGTGGCAGCCTGTCCCGTGCCTGTGGTGACGGGCATTGGGCATGAGCCCGATACCTCGATCTGCGACATGGTGAGCGACCGTCGCGCCTCCACGCCAACGGCAGCGGCAGAATCGGTGGCGCCGGCTATGACGGAGCTGGCCGATGTGCTCGAGACGCGCCATCAGCGTCTGGGTGCTGCGATGGCATCGATGATTGGGTCGGATCAGGTCGATCTGGAAATGCTCGACCAGCGCGGTCGTCGTGCCTGGGACACCTATACGGCTCGTCTGGGTGACGCGCTCGATGCGGCCGCGTGCCGCCCGTGCCTCAACGATCCAACGTTTATGGTCGAGCGTCGCGAGTCCGAGCTTGCCCTGACGGCCGATCGTCTGTCCGGCGCCATAACGCGTTCGGTTGGGGCCTTCCGCTCCAACTTCGAGCGTCTGCCCGAGCGCTTGATCGCAAGCACCTCGGGGCTCGATGGCAAGCGCCATGCGCTCACGCTTGCGAGCTCCCGTCTGGAGCATCAGGGGCGCACGATGCTCAGCAAGCCCGCGTCCGACCTGGGCCGAGCTGCTGCGTCGCTCGATGCCTTGTCGCCGCTCAAGGTGCTTGCCCGCGGTTACTCCATCGCGTACAGCGAGGACGGTGTGGCTACGAGCGCCAAGACCTTTAAGCCGGGCGACGCTATTCGCGTGCGCATGGCGGACGGCAACGTGGCAGCAACCGTCAACGCGGTCGAGTAGACCGCGTTTCACAGTGATAGACCCTTAGGAAAGGAAACAGATATGGCAGAGAAGACCCCGGTCGAGCAGCTTACGTACAAGCAGGCCTCGCAGGAGCTGGAGCTCATCATCCGCAGCCTGGAGTCGGGCGACATGGAGCTCGAGGAGTCGCTCGAGAGCTACACCCGCGGCGTCGAGCTCCTCAAGAGCCTGCGCACCCGCCTGTCCGATGCCGAGCAGAAGGTCTCGGTGCTCCTGAAGGACGTCGACGGCAACGACGTGCTCGCCGACGGCGAGGCTGCCAACACCGACGACAACCTTTCTTTCTAACCATCTCGCAGCCTACTTTGGGGTAGTCTTTTTGGGACGGGGCTTTTTTGACTACCCTTGCGCGACGGCTTGCCGAGTGTTTGCGCTTGCGAAAAAGTAGTCAAAAAAGCCCCGTCCCAAAAAGACTACCTTGGTCTGTGAGAAAGGAACCTACCATGTGTGATTGCATCTTCTGCAAAATTGCCAACCACGAGATCCCTTCGACCGTTGTCTATGAGGACGACCAGGTCATCGCCTTCGACGACCTCAACCCCCAGGCGCCGGTCCACACGCTCGTGATCCCCAAGAAGCACTACAGCGACATCGCCGACAACGTGCCTGCCGAGACCATGGGCGCCATGGCTCACGCCATCCAGGAGGTCGCCAAGGCCAAGGGTCTGGAGGACGGTTTCCGCGTCATCTCCAACAAGGGCGCCAACGCCGGCCAGACCGTCTTGCACTTCCACATGCACGTCCTCGGCGGCAAGAACCTGGGCGAGAACCTCATCTGAGGGCGCGTAGGCCGTCGACTTGGCTGCCTTTGGAGTAATCTATGCAGCTTTCTCAACTCGAATACCTTCAAGCTGTAGCGAACTATGGCGGCGTGCGCAAAGCAGCTCGCGCCGTTCACGTGAGTCCGCAGGCCGTTTCGTCGGCAATAAAAAAGTTGGAATCTGAGTATCAGATTGTTTTGCTCGACCGATCGGCGGGGGAGGCTGTTTTGTCTCCGGCGGGCAGAGAATTTGCGCGTCGTGCACGCGTGATCCTGGCGCAAGTCGACGATCTCAAAAAGTACGCTCGATCGGGGAACGGCGGCGTTTCGCCCGACGGCCATTTCCGTCTTTACGCCCCCTGCCTTGAACTGCACCCCAAAACTTGGACGGCTTAAATAAGAACTACGCCGCAAGGGAC
>CATVTV010000007.1:0-78976 GCA_958347015.1 uncultured Collinsella sp.
CACATTGTGGGAGTGACGGAAATCGGGGTCTAATACTTTTCCGCGAAGTGAACGACCTTATTTGGACTCCTGAAGCATCGACACTTTTTGGGCTCTGTTTCCTGCGGTTTTGTCGAGTTTTTCCTGCGGTTTTGCTGGCGAAAAATGCAGATGTTTCGGGGGTCCGATTTCACTCGTTCACTTCGCGGAAAAGTATTAGACCTCGATTTGTTGGGTCGGGGGAGAGCCTTTCTTGGATGCCGGAGATGTACGCTGCGGCAGGCGGATCGCCAGACGCCGGCTGTTCCGCGCCTGAAGATTTCCAAAAAGTTAACCTTTGTTGACCTTAATAGTTAGATAAACTAAACTATTTTCCAAAAGTGTGCTCGAGCAAACTGATTTACTCGGGTACTAAGGCACCGTGCCGCGCCCAATGCGGCAAAAGGGAGAGACATCATGAAGAAGTCGACGTTCAACACTCTGCTTGTCGGTGGCGGTTTTCTGCTTGGCACGGCCGGCATCAAGCTGCTCACCAGCGCTCCGGTCAAGAATGCCTGCGTGCAGGGCATCGCGTGCGGTATGCGCGTCAAGAACTGCTACCAGGACATGGTCGAGCAGGCCAAGGCCAATGTCGATGACATGGTTGCCGAGGCTGCCTACATCACCCAGAGCGAGGCCGCTGCTGATGAGGCAGCCGAGTAACGCTCCCAGGCACAAACTATGAGATTCTCGATTATTAGCGAGATCCCCGGCAGGACCCGTCTTCAATTGGCGGGTCCTGTGCCAGAGAGCGATCTCGATGCACTTCTTAAGCTCAGCGGCGATATCGATGGCGTGCGCAAGGTGCGCGTCTACGGTCGCATCGGCCAGATGGCGCTCGAATACGACGAGCCGCGTCGCGATGCCGTGCTGGCCGCCGTCGGTGCGCTCGACGCTCAGGCCATTGCCGACGCAAATACAGGCTACGTGATGCAGCTTGAGCCACGCAAGCACAAGCTCGTTATGGATCTTGCCACACTTATCGGCGCCCACTACGCGCGCCGCTGGTTCCTGCCTACGCCGCTGCGTGCCATCTTTGTCGTGGCCGGTTACATGACCTTTTTGCGTGCCGCCCTCCGTGAGCTTGCACAGCCGCGCCTGACCGTTCCCGTGCTCGACGCTTCGGCCATCGGTATCTCGTTTGCCAAACGCGACGTCGATACCGCGGGGCAGACGATGTTCCTGCTCAACGTGGGCGAGCTGCTCGAGGACTACACGCGCGCTATGAGCGAAAATGAGCTCATCAACTCGCTGCTCGATGTGCCCGACAAGGCGCAAAAGGTCGTCGGCGACACTGAGGTGAGCGTTGCCGCCACCGAGCTTGAGCCCGGCGACTTGGTCGCCGTGCGCACCGGCATGTCCATCTGCATTGACGGTGTGGTCGAACAGGGGAGCGCCATGGTCAACCAGGCGACCCTGACCGGCGAGCCGCTTGCCGTCGAGCGCAGCGCAGGCGACGATGTGTTTGCCGGTACCGTCGTGGAAGACGGCAGCATCTTGGTGCGCGTGCGCGCCAACACGGCTCAGACCAAGCTCCGCTCGATTGTCTCGCTCGTGCAGACGGCCGACTCGCTCAAGTCCGAGGGCCAGTCGCACATGGAAGACCTCGCCAACAAGATCGTCCCGTGGAACTTCCTGCTCGCGGGCTTGGTTGCACTCACCACGCGTAGCCTCATCAAGACCTCGGCGGCGCTGATGGTCGACTACTCGTGCGCACTCAAGCTCACGGGTTCGGTCGCCGTCATGACCGCCATGAGCGATGCTGCCAAGATGGGCGTGATGGTCAAGGGCGCCAAGTACTTTGAGTCGTTTGCCAAGGCCGATACCATTGTCTTTGATAAGACCGGTACGCTCACCGAGGCACAGCCGCGTCTTGCCTGTGTGCTCACCACCGATGGCTGGAGCGAGGACGAGGTCCTGCGCCTTTCCGCTTGCTTGGAGGAGCATTTTCCGCATCCGGTGGCGCGCGCCGTGGTCAACGCCGCCCGCGAGCGTGGGCTCGAGCATCGCGAGCGCCATGCCGCCGTCGAGTACATCGTGGCACACGGCATCGCTTCGTCCATCGAAGGGCGCCGCGCCATCATCGGTTCCGCGCACTTTGTATTCGAAGATGAGGGCGCACAGCTCGAAACCGACATCAAGGAGCGCATCGAGTCCCAGATGCAGGGGCTGTCGCCGCTGTATCTGGCGGTCGACGGCACGGTCGTGGGCGTGCTCGGTATCGAGGATCCGCTCAAACCCGGGGTCCGTGAAGCCATTGCCGACCTGCATGCGCTGGGCATCAAGCATGTCGTTATGCTCACGGGCGACTCCGAGCGCACGGCCGAGCGCATTGCGCGAGAGGCAGGGGTCGACGAGTTTAAGGCCGAGCTGCTGCCCGAGGACAAGTACGCCTATGTGGAGCGCATTAAGAGCGAGGGGCGCCACGTTGCCATGGTGGGCGACGGCGTCAACGATTCGCCGGCGCTCGGTTTGGCCGATGTGGGTCTGGCCATGGGCGGCGGAAGCGACATCGCCAAGGAGGTCGCCGATATCATCCTGACCGATACGGATCTCGCTGCGATCGTGCGCCTGCGCCGCATGAGCCAGGGCCTCGTTGATCGTCTGACGAGCTCCTACTCTAAGGTGATGCTCACCAACTCAGCGCTCTTGGCACTGGGTATTACCGGCGCGATTACCCCGCAGACGTCGTCGCTGTTGCACAACGGCTCGACGATTGCGTACAGCTTGGGCAACGCGAAAGCGTATCTGCGTTAGCAGACGTGCTCGCCCACGTTATCTGGCCTGCGCCCAGACGGCATCGGTGTCGTCCGGGCGCAGGCCTTTTGCATTTGACCATTTGCTAGCTTCTCTATATATTGTTGCTAACGACGCTAGCAATTGAAGGGAGCAGGATCAACGTGGGTGCTGTTAGCGGCATGGCGCAGGTGAACGTTCGCGTAGATCGCCAGGTCAAGACCCGTGCCGAGGAGGCGCTGCGGCCTTCGGGTGGGTCACTGCCTGAGCTCATCAAAAAGGTGGTGGCCAAGGTCGCGCAGGGTGGCGGGCAGTGCGAGGAAGTGCTTGCGGCCGTCGATGACCGGCAGCAGACCATCGCGCCCGATACGCCGTTCGCCGCATCATGGGCGGCAGCGGATCAGCTTTACGCGGACCTGGGCATCGCTACGTCGCCCGTGTCCGACGATCGCGATTGGGACGCAATCTATTCCGAAGCCATGGACGAGCGCTATCGCCAAAAGGGGATGATCCTGTGAGCGGCGCCCCTCTTAAAATCATGGTGGATGCGAATGTGTGGGTTGATTCGTTTTGCGTTGACCATGCCGAGTCGCTTGCCGCGCGTGCGTTTATTGGGCAGGCGACGGAGGCGGGGACATCGCTGTTCTTTCCGGTGCATATCGCCAAGGACGTGCTGTACGTTGTCCAACACGAGCTGAAGCGCAGCGTTCTTGCCAACGGGGGAGCGCTCGACGAGGCTTCTGCCCGCGCGATTGGCGATGCGGCGCTGGCGTTTGTTCGGAATATGACCGAAAACGCTATGGCCGTGGGCGCTGATGCATCCGATCTGTGGCTAGCCGACAAATATCTGACGCTCCATCGCGATTACGAGGACAACTTGGTACTCGCCGCATGCAAACGCGCCCAGGTCGATTACTTGGTGACCAATGATCGCAAGCTGCTCGAACATGCCGATCTTGCAGCAAAGACACCTCGTCAAATGATGCCGATTCTTGCTTTGGCCGAACGCGGCGGCGCGGCTATCGGTTGACGCGAACTGTTTGCGGGCCTCTTGGACGACGATGCGCCAAGGGGCCCGCGTCTTCTATTTACAAAAGCTCGGCCTTAATGGTGGGGACTTCGGCGAGCTGCTCGGCTGCCTTTTCGTCGGAGCTGTCGAGTGCTGCCAGACTGCGGTAGACCCACTCGTTGACCTGGGTGTTCTTGACGCCTGCGGTCTGCATAAGGGCGCCTACCTCGCGGATTGCTGCGAGCAGATCGACTTTGGGACCCGCGAGCTCGACCTCGATGCCGTGGTAGGCGGCCACGCCGCGGTTCTCACTCACGTGGTCGATAAAGCCCTCGACGGTCTCAAGCTGCTGGGCGAGAGCCGCATCATCGTCAGCGTCCAGCGCGACGAGTGCGTTCGATACCGTGAGGGCGGGATGTCCGCAGGGGACAAAGCCCTCGATGACATCCATAGCTTCGGTAATGGTTGAGCCCAGGCCTGCGAGGGCATTGACGAGTTGCTGCTTGGTATCCATAACGATCCTTTCGATGGGTCAATTTTGCTTGGCGAAAATATACGTGACGCGATCGGTAGCAAAAGTGCGAAGTGCGGCGCACATTGGGGTCTTCACGGCTCGTGCATAGAACGGCTGTCCGCTTTCAGAACGTGGTAAGATAGCACTCCACAAGCGGGGCTCGCTCCGTATGTTCCTTGAAAAGTCGACGGGTGTTGGGTGCTCGTGCCCAATACCATCCAGACTTTCCCGACATTCGGGGGCGACTGGTTTCGACACGATAGCTCTGAGAGAGGAAGCAAGCCGAGGTCTCCTCGCCTCGTTAAACAGGGGTACCGTCAAATTGAATTGACAACAACTCTTCTTTTGAGCCTATGGCTCTCGCTGCTTAGTTTATAGCGGCGCGTCAACCCGGTGATTTCCCCGACACCGGCGCGACGTCATTTTAGGGGAATGCTCCTGCGCACGTAATCGGTATGGCGCAGGCTAAGACCGAACCGGTTAGGACGCCGCGAGCGTGTCGCTGCGCGCAAAGCGTCCGAGACAAAATCAGCGACTGAGCTTGGAGATGCCAATCAGGGGGCTTTCGTGGACCGGAGTTCGATTCTCCGCGCCTCCACCAATAGTCACAGGCAGGTAGAGAAGTGTCTCTACCTGCTTTTTTATTACATATAGATACCGCGGAGAATCGAACTCTATGCAGGGCGCGGGCGTAAAGAAAACGCGTAAGCGTTTTTAGCCCGCGGGCGAGGACGCCGGCAGGCGGCCGAAGCCGGTGCGGATTTGCGAAGCAAATACGCGGATTCTCCGCGCAATGCCTCGACTAGATATAGACGCGATGCCGATCGCGCTGCAGCCTGCCGTGCCCCGCATCAACGCAGAGTGAGACGCGCTCTCCCGATGGCAGCCCAGGCGGAAAGCGCGTCCCGGAATCCGCGCTCAGACTGGGACGTAGTTTCCGGATGGCGCCTCAAGCGGAAAGTGCATCCCGGAATCCTCATTCGGAATGGGATGCAGTTTCCAAATGAATGGCTAGCGGAAAGTCCATCCCAGAATTCGCGCCCAGAACGGGACATGCTTTCCGGATGCCTGCTCAAGCGGAAACTGCGACCCGGAATTTGTCCTGAGACCGTGAGTAGTCAATTTGGGACGGGGCTATTTTAGCTACCCCTAAATGCCGGCTGATCGTTATCCCAGCTCCAGAGGGTTCATCGACAGTCAAAGGGTAGCTAAAATAGCCCCGTCCCAAATTGACTACTCGGGGAGGGCGGCTTGACCGACCTGACCCCTCCAACTCCAAAACCTGTGCGCTCTCTATCTCAAAACTGGGTAGAAGAAAGCCAAAACGCAATCGCAGGAGGTCAATATGACTGCAGAAGATAAGGCAAAGAACGCCGGCAAGGTCGCGCTCGTCCTGGAGGGCGGTAGTTTTCGTGGACAGTTCACCGCAGGCGTGCTCGACGTTCTCATGGAGGCCGGCGTCGAGATTCCGGCTGTCTACGGTGTATCGGCCGGCGCCCTCAACGGCGTGAACTACAAGTCGCACCAGATCGGCCGTGCCAACCGCATCAACCTGGCTTTCTGCAACGACAGCCGCTTCATGGGCGCCGCATCGTTTGCGTCCACGGGCTCTATTGTGGGATATGACTTTATCTTCAACGATGTCCAGGACCGCCTGGACCCCTTTGACAATGAAACGTTCGACGCGAGCCCCATCGAGATGTACGCCGTCGCGACGGACATGCTCTTTGGAACCGCCACGTACCTGCCGGTCAAAAGCGCCGTACTTGACCTCGACGCCGTGCGCGCCTCGACGTCACTGCCGCTGGTGACGCCGCCGGTCGAGATTGACGGGCACAAATACGTCGATGGTGGCGTAGCCGATTCGGTCCCCATCGAGCACGTGCTGGAGGAAGCGGGCTTCGATCGCGCGGTTGTCATTGTCACGCAGGACCGCTCGTACGAGAAAAAGCCCTACGAGTTTATGCCCGCCGCACGTGCCCGCTATGCCGACTGCCCCTACCTGCTCGAGGCTATCGAGACGCGCCACGACCGCTATAACATCCAGCGCATGCACCTGTGGAAGTATGAGCGCGAGGGCCGCGCGCTGGTCGTTGCCCCGCAAAAGCCGGTCGAGGTCGGTCACGTTGAGCACGATTCGGCAAAGCTCCTCGACCTGTATATTCAGGGCCGCCAGGAGGCAAAGCGCCTACTGAGTGATATCGAGGCGTTTGTCGAGCGCTAGCGTCGCGACGTCATGACCCATGGACGACATGTGCAGAAACTCTGGTCGGAGCCAAAATACCTGTTGACTCGGGCGGCGAGCGGGGTAATATGGACGGGTTACTTGCAGAGCCCCGTGAATCTCTGTAACAACACGTACTGTACATGGAGGAGTCTAAGTGATTTCGAAATCGACTCACTACGCCAAGCAGGGCGAGGTCCAGCGCAACTGGGTTCTCGTCGACGCCGATGGTGCTGTCCTGGGCCGTCTTGCCACCCAGATCGCAATGATCCTGCGCGGTAAGAACAAGCCCCAGTTCACGCCCAACAGCGACTGCGGCGACTTCGTCGTCGTCATCAACGCCGATAAGGTCCAGCTTACCGGTAACAAGGCCGACACGAAGACCTATTATCGCCACAGCGGCTACAACGGCGGCCTCAAGGCTGAGAGCTTCCGCCAGGCTATGGAGAAGCACCCGGAGAAGGTCATCGAGCGCGCCGTTCGCGGCATGCTGCCCAAGACCACCCTCGGCCGTGCCCAGATGACCAAGCTTAAGGTCTACGCTGGTGCCGAGCATCCGCACGCTGCCCAGAACCCCACGAAGATTGAGCTGGAGGCTTAAAGATGGCTGAGAACACCGTTGTCTACCAGGGTACCGGCCGTCGTAAGAACGCCGTCGCCCGCGTCCGTCTCGTCCCCGGCACCGGCAAGGTGACCATCAACAAGCGTGACGCCGAGCAGTATTTCGGCCGTCATCAGCTCGTTGAGAACGCCCTTGCTCCCTTCAAGGTGACCGACACCGCCGGTCAGTTCGACGTTATCGCTCTGTGCGATGGCGGCGGCATCTCCGGTCAGTCCGGCGCTCTGCGCCTGGGCATCGCTCGCGCTCTTCTGAACGCTGGCGACTACCGTGCTGACCTCAAGAAGGCCGGTTTCCTTACGCGCGATGCTCGCGTGGTCGAGCGCAAGAAGTACGGCCTCAAGAAGGCCCGCCGCGCTCCCCAGTTCTCCAAGCGCTAAGGTTTTATCTCCTTACGAGATACAATGTACAAGCGGGGCCTGCCGATTGCTCGGCGGGTCCCGCTTTTCTTTTTCGACTAGGGTGGGCGGTTGCATATCGCCTGCTAGGGAAGGAGCGATCCTATGCCCCAGAACATCTTCGGTACCGACGGCGTCCGTGGCGTCGCCAATGCCGACCTTTCGTGCGACCTCGCGTTTCGCCTGGGCCGCGCGGCGACCAAGTTTCTTGGTCCGGACATCTGCATCGGCCGCGACACGCGTCTTTCGGGTACCATGCTCGAGAGCGCACTGACCGCCGGCATTATGGCCGAGGGCGGCCGCCCGCACTGCTGCGGCGTCATTCCTACGCCGGCCGTGGCGCTGCTCACCGTCCAAAACGAGCTCGATGGCGGCATCGTCATCTCTGCTTCGCACAATCCGCCCGAGTTCAACGGCATCAAGTTCTTTAGCCGCAAGGGCATGAAGCTTCCCGATGCGGTTGAGGAAGAGATCAGCGCCTGGGTCATGTCCGAGGAGGCCATGGCTGCCGACACGCTGCCGACCGGCGCCGGTGTGGGTCACATCATCAAGATGAAGGATGCCCGCAAGGACTATGTCGATCATGCCATCAGCACGCTCGACGGCCTTAAGCTCGACGGCCTGGTCGTTGCCGTCGACTGCGGCCACGGCGCTTCGTGCCAGACCACGCCTGCCGCGCTGCAGCGCCTGGGCGCCACGGTCCATGCCATCAACACCGATTACTGCGGCACTGACATTAACGTCGAGTGCGGCTCCACGCACCTTGAGCCCCTGCGTGAGCTCGTGTTGCGCACCCACGCCGATATCGGCCTGGCCCACGACGGCGATGCCGATCGCGTGCTGTTCGTGGACAGTGAGGGCAACGAGATCGATGGCGACTACATTCTTGCCATCTGTGGCTCCGACCTGGCCGCTCGCGGCAAGCTCGCCAACTCCGAGATCGTCTCGACCGTTATGTGCAACCTCGGTTTCTCCATCGCAATGAAGGAGCAGGGTTTTGAGATGGTGCAGACTGCCGTGGGCGACCGCTACGTTTTGGAGCGCATGCTCGAGGACGGTGCCGTCATCGGCGGCGAGCAGTCCGGCCATATCATCTTCCTGGAGCACAACACCACCGGCGACGGCTTGGTGACGGCCCTGCAGCTTCTGGCCGTGCTCAAGCGCACCGGTCGCACCCTCACCGACCTTGCCGGCATCATGAAGAAGTACCCGCAGGTGCTCGTCAACGTGCATTCGGACAACAAGGCCGGCCTGGACGATTGCCAGCCCATTTGGGACGCCGTCGCTGCAGCCGAGAAGGAGCTCAACGGTCGCGGCCGCATCTTGGTGCGCCCGAGCGGTACCGAGCCGCTGGTTCGCGTTATGGCCGAGGCCGAGACGCACGAGCTGACCCAGCGTGTTGTCGACGACATCGTCGAGGTTGTCAAGCGCGAACTTCCCTAATGGTCAATAACGGGTGCCAAGTGGTAAACTGTTAAGGCTATTTTGATTGATTGGTATGTCCGAGGGGGAGCATGTTCACTAAAGTCCTAAGGTCTTTTGGTATGCGTGGTCGAGTCCTTACGCTGGATGCTCCCATCTCGGGCGACGTCATTCCGTTGTCGGAGGTCAATGACCAGACGTTTGCCACCGGCCATTTGGGCCAGGGCGTGGCGATTCAGCCTACCGGCACGCGCGTGATTGCGCCGGCAGACGCCAAGGTCGAGGCCATTTTTCCCACGGGACACGCCGTTGCGCTCAACACGGTCGATGGCCTAGACGTGCTCATTCACGTTGGTTTGGACACTGTTCAGCTCGAGGGCAAGCACTTTACCGTACATGCGCAAGTGGGCGACATCGTCCATAAGGGCGATGTGCTCATCGAGTTCGATCGCGAGGCAATTGCCGCCGAGGGTTACGATGTGACGGTTCCCATCTTGGTGTGCAACTCCGTTGAGTTCTCGAGCATCAAGGGTTCCGTTGGCGAGCATGTCGAGGAGATGGACCAACTCATCGTCGCTCGCGAGCGCTAGTGAGCGCGCTCGGCCTTTAGCCTACAATTCAAACACGTTTACGGAGGGCGCCCTTGAAAGAGGACGCCCTCCGTGGCAAGATGGGATTTGTCCGAAGCTAAACAGCTTTGGGTCACCGTGGACGGGCAGGGGCCTCGACGCGGGTAGACACGAGACATATACATTACGCGACCTCGCCCTGGTGGCCGCACACGTTGGTTGCGGCCGACGCGGGCCGCGGGCAAGTGCTTGTAAGGGGAGCCTTGCCTCTCTTGTACGAGAAAGGACGCGTAATGAAGATCATTAAAGCTAAAGACTACGAGGATATGAGCCGCAAGGCCGCCAATATCATCTCGGCCCAGGTTATCCTCAAGCCCGATTGCGTGCTGGGTCTTGCCACCGGCTCCACCCCGATTGGTGCCTACAAGCAGCTCGCCGCTTGGTACGAGAAGGGTGATGTCGACTTTGCCGAGGTCAGCACCTACAACCTCGACGAGTATCGTGGCCTTTCGCACGACGATCCCCAGAGCTACCACTACTTTATGCGTGAGAACTTCTTCGATCACATTAACATCGACCTGAACAACACGCATGTGCCCGATGGCTCCAATCCCGACGCTGCCGCTGCCTGCTCTGAGTACGACAAGATCGTCGCTGCTGCCGGTTACCCTGATCTGCAGCTGCTCGGCATCGGTAACAACGGTCACATTGGCTTCAACGAGCCCGATGACCACTTCTCCAAGGGTACGCACTGCGTCGACCTTACCGAGAGCACTATTCAGGCCAACAGCCGCCTGTTCGACAGCATCGACGACGTGCCCCGTCAGGCCTACACCATGGGCACTCAGACCATCATGTATGCCCGCATGATCCTGGTCGTCGCCAACGGCGAGGCCAAGGCGCAGGCCGTACATGACATGTGCTATGGTCCGGTTACCCCCCAGTGCCCTGCCTCGATCCTGCAACTGCACACCAACTGCGTTGTCGTTGCCGACGAGGCCGCCCTTTCGCTCTGCAAGTAGCGATAGCCTATCACCTCGACATAGCTTTGCCGAAGGCCTCCGCTTTGCGGGGGCCTTTTTGCTGAGCGCGCGCCGTGTGCTTGACGAAAATCTTGCCGCGAACTTGACGGGTGCGTCAGGTGCAGCATGATTCATTCCATAACAGATACTATGCATAAATGCTATGAAAAGGTCGTAGACGGTAGCTGGCGTTAGGTGAGTTGCGCAACACAATTGAACAGCGCTCATTTGAGGTACACTGCCAAAGGATGGGACAAGCTGGCAAGCGCATTGACCTGCGCAAAGACTGATTGGTTGGGGGATAAGTTTCAATCGGACCACGCTGAACAAAAACTTGCCATTTGCGTACCAACAAACATCCTAAACCGTAGTATCGCTCTATTCATCTAGCGATACATATGGTCTAGCGTTACGGTGTCCATGTGGTCGAGTTGAGGAGCGGGCATGGTTAACGATTTGGGCAATATGGACGACCTCGAGCTTATGCCGCTGGGCAGTAGTTATACGGTGCGGCGCGATCGCTTGATGAACGAACTTATCGCCAAGGGCCGAAAGGCCGGCATCGTAGTCCTCTACGCGCCTGATGGCTTTGGGAAAACCTCGGTGCTGCTGCAGTATGCCCAAGAGGTTAAAAACGATCCGACGCGAGGTCCCGTGCGGATCATTGAGGCAGACCGCGCCATTGGGCGCGAGGTGTTTATGCAGCTCGAGGTCGTTACCGAAGAGCTTAAGGACAAGCCGCACTCCCTGATTGCAATCGATAACGTGCCTAACCTCAGCCAGGGCGAGACCAAGGAGCTGATCGACCGAATCCGAAGCCTACGTGCTATGGGGGTTGGGGTCTTTATGAGCTGCCGTCCTTCGAATCGCCAGCTGATTCATGGACTAGGCGATTCGATTAAAGTCAACGCGCAGATGCTCAAGGTGCATGCCTATGAGTATTCGGCGTGGGCATCTGCGTTTTCGATCAGCACATCGCTCGACTTCTATCAGCTTACGCAGGGCGTGCCCGAGCTCGTCTCGGCTATGCAGTCGGGACTATACGGGCAGGGAGACGTTGCCCAGATGCTCGAAAACGAGATCGTCAATATCTACGGTGCGGCACTTGTTGATCTGGCGTCGCTCGAGAACAACGCCCTGTTTAGTGTGGCATGCTTGATGGTCTTAATGGGTGAGGGCAATATTTCGGAGCTCGAGGCTTGCGGCGTTAGACTTTCGGCGATTGACCAGTCCTATCTTGTCCGCGATTATCCCATTTTTGGCGTTGATCCGGCAGACCGGAGCTTTACCTGCTTGGGTACCGAGGACAACGCGCGTCTGCGATTGCGCAAGCTGGTCGCCGAAATTCGCCCCGAACTCGTTGTGCGGGCGGCGCGTATATTGATTAAAGCGGGGCGCTGCGATACCGCGATGGACCTCGCCGACGCGTTTTTGGACCGCAGTGCGGTGTTGGAGCTTGCCGGGCAGTATGGGGTCGATCTGGCCCTGACGGGGCATGGAGGGGATGTTTGCCGCGCGGCGCTGGGAAAGACCGAGTCAGATGGCCAGGCATCGGAGCCGACGCCTGACGAGGCGCTCGGCATCTATCTGGCGGCGGTGAGCGTCTCCAATACAAAGCTCGCGCGGTATATGGCCTCAATTATCGAGCATGCGGGCGAGCAGGCGATTTGCGAGCTCGATCCCGTGTCGTGGAAGGTGGCGCACGCGTTTACGGCCGCCTGTTATGGAGATAGTGGTCTGGGGCTTCCGGCAAGCCATACGGCGTTGGAAAGTGAGGTGTCTTGTGCCGCACTCGACATGCTGTCCGCACATGTCGAGATAAAGCATGGGCTGACCGAGCGGGCGAAGGGTGGCGAGATCCTCGCGGGACTCAAAACGGATAAGGCCTACGATTGCGAGCTCGATATCGCGGGGACGTTTGTGCGAGCTGACCGCATGTTGACGGAGCTGTTTGATGGGTCGTATGCAGGGACTGACGAGCGTGATGACGAGATGGCCCTGACGCTCGAGGCGCTCGAAGCGCGTGGAATCCGAGCACTCGCCATCTGGGTGCGCATGGTATTATCGGCGCGGCGCCTGCTTGCTGGCATGCCGGTGACCGACGAGCAGGCATTCAATGAGCTCGACCGTTTTGCCGTGCGCGTGCGCGACAATCAAGTCCAGTTGTTTGGCTTGATACTGGAAGGCTGGCAGTCGCTGGCTGAGGGGCGTCCGGTCAATGCCAAATTCCGTGCGGTGCAGGTGCTCAGGCTTGCCGAGGAATCGACTGGATACATACGCGACAACGCATTGCTGCTAGAGCGCGCGGCGTACTTACGCAATACATCGATGGTATCGGTGCGCGAAGAGGCAGAGCTGCTCGATTTGAGTCGAACGCAGGTCGGTGGTGCCGAGGCATGGATGGTGGCGCTGCATTTGGCCTCCGCGGGCCGCGATAGCGACCTTGCAGCCTGGATGTCCATGAACCGCCTAGGGATTTTGGATCCGTCGTATCGGCTGTTTGCGCGCCTTGCGATGCATTGTCTGGGTGAGCCGGCCGCTAGAATTCGAAAGAAGCTCCCGGTGCGCGAGCTGTCGCGGTATTCGCTGCGTGACGACTTTGAGGGCGAAGGCGAGCGTCTGTTCCAGGCTGGCGATGCCGAGGGTGTCGATGTGATTGGCCATATCGAGATCCGCATGTTTGGGGCGTTTCGCGCCGAGCGCGACGGGTTTCCCATCACGGATAAGATGTGGCGCCGCAAGAAAGCGGCGACGCTTGCCGAGCGGCTTGCGCTGGGCATGGATGCACTGGTCGACCGCGAGACGCTGGCTATGGAGCTGTGGCCCCATGCCGAGTTCAATAGCGCTCGTAACAATCTGTACTCGACGATATCGCGCCTGCGTTCGGCCTTGGGGCCGACACCGGATGGCAAGTCGTGTGTGCTGATCCAAAACGAGTGCATTGGGCTTAACGGCGATTTCGTCAAGACCGACGTGCGGTTGTTTGATCAGATAAGCCGTGAAGTTTTGGGAAATCGCACGGGTGCGCGCGGACCCCATCTGATCGAGCTGTGCCTTAAGATCGAGCAGCTCTACGCCGGCCCGTTGTATGTTCCCAATGGCTGTAATCCCACCTACTTTTTGCGTATGCGGCGCATTATGGAATCGAAGTATATCGACTGCATGATTCGGGGCGCGAATGCCGCCCTAGAAGAAAACGACCTGCAGTCGGCGGTATGGCTGGTGGAGTCGGGGTTGCGGCAGGAGACGGCGCGCGAGGACATGGTGCGTTGCGCTATGCGCGTCTACGGTGCGGCGGGGCGACGACGCGATATCGTCGAGCTGTACAGTGGGCATATGCATCACCTGAGGGAGCAGGTCAATGGCGTGCCCGAGCCCGAGACGCGGCGTCTGTACGAGCGCTTGGTGGAGGGCAGGCTTAACCGCGTGCTCGTCGAGCGATAAAAAATGAGCGTCCGAATTGCTCGGACGCTCGCAAGCTTGATGTATGTTGGCTCGCCGAATCGTTGGCTCTTAGACGAGCTTAATCTTCTCGATGTCCTTGCGCGAGGACTCGCGATACAGCGAGAACTTGCGGCCGATAACCTGGACGACCTCGGCATGGCAGCGCTCGGCGAGCTCTTCGGCGGCCTCGCGGGCGGAAAGGCTGGAACCATCGAGTACGGAGCACTTAACGAGCTCGTGCTTCTCCAGGTAGGCGACCGTCTGTTCGACGGTGCCCTCGTTGATGTCGGACTTGCCGATGATGATGGCGGGGTTGAGGTGATGGGCCATGCTGCGAAGCTGCTTGACCTGGGCTCCTGTCAGTACCATGGGTTCTCGCTTTCTATGTTATGGGGCGCCCCACGATGGGGCCTTAATCTACGTGAACTGTCCCACGATAGCGCAGGAACGGCGCGGTGTGGGGCGTGTTTGCCCAGTTCAAAAAGAATGCGGATGCCGAGCGGGAGAACAGCGCGGGTTACAGGCGGACGTGTACGGCGGCCGAAAGCGGTCTATGGACGGACCGAAGAGACCGGCTCCCATGCAATAAACGCCCAACGGACCTTGCGGACGTGGTCGAGCATGTAGCGCCCCTGCGGCACGCCCTTGGACCCTGGCTCGCCGGCATGGGGATTCTCAATCATATGCTGAGCGACGTAGTCGTGCAGACGGTCGATCTTATCCTCGTTACCGTGCTCGAGCATGCGGGAGAAGTCCGCCACGCCCGCCTCAAGGCTATCGAAGGTATCGCGACGAGGCGATTCAAAGTACGTAACCTGTGGCAGGGCGCCCATCTGAATGAGGATATTAAAGGCATACACAAAGCCATTACTGCAGGTAACCGAGGCACCGATGGCGTTCATCAGGTGCAGGTCATAGCGCGGGCTGGAGTTGGCGACCATCGTGACAGCACAACGCCGACGAGCCGTTCGATCAAGCTTGGCAAGCGCGCCTTTTAGGTTGGTCGTGGTGACAGAGCGACTGGCAAAGGCAACATCTACCGCTTTCGCGACCGGCCCAACCAAATCCCAGTCATCATCCCAAGCAAGCTCAAGCGGTGTAATGCAATCCTCGAGCCCATAGTACTCAATGCCAGCATCAAGCGTGCCCAACATAGCAGGGGAGAAGTCGGCAGCAATCACAGGATGCCCAGCCTGAGCAAGCGGAATAGCAATCGACCCAGCCCCACACCCCATATCCAGCACGGATTCACCAGGCTTTAACGCCAACAGCTTCATAAAGTCCCGGGCATACGGAGCAGTCTCAAGCGGCCGAAAATGCCGAGCCCGCTTATCCCACTCAAAAGAATCATCAGCCCGCCGCCGACCAGCCTGCAAGCGCATCCATTCCTCATTCCAATCCGCAGAAAGCAGCTCAGAACGAATCAAATCATCAGCCACGGGCCATCCTCCTCACAACAAAAAGCGACTCCTCCCAAAAGAAGAGCCGCAACCAGCATATATCAGAAAGAACCGATCCAACGCCAAACCGTCATACCAGCAAAGTAGGGCAGAAGCGAAGCGACTGCCAAAGGGATAGAACTCAACCGAGGTCCCGTTGTGCGGGAGCCCCGGGGAGGGCAAATATATAAAGTCGATCGCGAGTTCCGCACGAGCCGGAGAGCACTTAATGTGCTCTCCGTGCGAGTCAGGACTGTCCGAGCAGGCGACCTTATATATTTGCCCTCCCCGGGGCTCCTCGCCAGTCCCCCTCAGCTAGTTCTTGAGCGAGTTCAGCGGTGCCGGGAAGCGTCCGCCGCGGTGGGCAAGCACGGTGCCGGCGTTGGGGTTCACCGGCATGATGGGCGCACGGCCGAACAGGCCGCCGTACTCAACGCAGTCACCCACGCCCTTGCCGATGGCGGGAATCACGCGGACGGCCGTGGTCTTGTTGTTGATGACGCCGATGGCCATCTCGTCGGCGATGATGCCGGCGATGGTCTCGACCGGGGTGTCACCGGGGATGGCGATCATGTCCAGGCCGACGGAGCACACGCAGGTCATAGCCTCGAGCTTCTCGAGCGAAAGCGCACCGGCCTCGACGGCGGCGATCATGCCGGCGTCCTCGGACACGGGGATAAAGGCGCCGGAGAGACCGCCCACGCTGGAGCTGGCCATGACGCCGCCCTTCTTGACGGCATCGTTGAGCATGGCGAGCGCGCAGGTCGTGCCCGGGCCACCGCAGGTGCCCACGCCGATGATCTCGAGGATGCGCGCGACGGAGTCGCCGATGGCAGGCGTGGGAGCCAGCGACAGGTCGACAATGCCCTTCTCGACACCCAGGCGATGGGCGGCCTCGCGGCTCATGAGCTCGCCGGCACGGGTGATCTTAAAGGCGGTCTGCTTGATCTTCTCGGCGACTTCCATCATCGATGCGGAATCGGGCAGCGTCTCCAGGGCTGCGGCCATAACGCCGGGGCCCGAGACGCCTACGTTGATGACGGCGTCGGCCTCGCCACCGCCGTGAACGGCGCCCGCCATAAACGGGGAGTCCTCGACCATATTGGCAAAGCAGACAAACTTGGAAGCGCCAACGGAATCCTCGTCTGCCGTAAGCTTGGCGGCATCGATGATGGTCTGAGCCGCCATGAGTACGGCGTCCATGTTGATACCGGCGCGCAGGCTGGCGACGTTGACGCTGGAGCAGACGCGGCTGGTGGTAGCGAGCGCCTGGGGGATGGACTGGATGACGCGGCGGTCGGCGTCGCCGATGCCCTTCTGGACAAGTGCGGAGAAGCCGCCCAGGTAATCGATGCCGAGCGTCTCGGCCGCGCGGTCGAGGGCATGCGCGATGGGGGTGAGGTCCTCATCCTTGCAGCACGCGGCAATCTGCGCCACCGGGGTGACGGAAACGCGCTTGTTGACGATGGGGATACCGTACTCGCGCTCGAGGTTCTCGGCGGTCTCGACCAAGTGCTCAGCCGTGTGCGTCACGTGGTCGTAGATCTTCGTGCACATGCGGTCGAGGTTCTCGTCGCCGCAACCCATGAGCGAAACACCCATGGTGATGGTCCTGATGTCGAGGTTCTGCTCCTCAACCATGCCGCGGGTTTCCGCGATTTCTGCGGGCGTGATCGCCATCCTTGCACTCCTATCTGCCAAAACGAGCATAGTCTTATCTATTTTAACGTGCCGCACGTGCCAAGTGGCGCATGCGGCACGTTTTGGTGCTTGGTTGTTTCCGTTGTGTTACTGCCCAAAGACTTCTTCGGCGATACGTGCGCTTTCGGCGGCGTCTTTGGCGTAGTAGTCCGCGCCGATCTGCTTGGCGTATTCGGGGGTGAGCACGGCGCCGCCCACGATGATCTTGACGCCCGGAACCTCGGCATGGAGCAACTTGATGGTCTCCTCCATGGCGACGACCGTGGTGGTCATAAGCGCCGAGAGGCCGACGAGCTTGATGCCGCGCTCCCGTACGGTCTTGAGCACCTCTTGCGGGTCGACGTCGCGGCCTAGGTCAAAGACGGTATAGCCGTAGTTATCGAGCAGCATTTTGACGATGTTCTTACCGATGTCGTGGATGTCGCCCTTGACGGTGGCCACGCAGATCTTACCCTTATCGGCAATCTCGCCGGCGGGCATCAGCCGCTTGATGGTGTCGAAGCCCACGCGTGCGGCCTCGGCCGAGGCCATGAGCTGCGGCAAGAAGAACTTGCCCTGGTCAAAGAGGACGCCGACCTCGTCGAGGGCGGGGATAAAGTGATTGTTGATGAGGTCCATGGCGTCGTGATCTGCCAGCAGACGCTCGGTTTCGGCCGCGATCTCGCCTTTGCGGCCCGAGACGACCATGTGGCGGATGGGGTCGTCACCGGCGCTTGCGGTGGTGCTTGCGGCAGGCGCGGCATCGCTCGATGCTGACTGAGCGGCCGCCGGGTTTGCGGCGATCTTGTACGGATCGGTCCAGCCGGCGTAGCGCTCGATGTATCCGGTCGAGCCCTCGTCCTCAACGCTCAGGACACGATAGCTGTAGACGGTATCCATAAAGCGCTTGGAGCCCGGGTTCATGATGGGGGCGTCCAAGCCTGCGCCGAAGGCGGCAGCCAAAAAGACCGAGCCCAGCAGCGGGCGGGCGGGCAGACCAAAGCTGATGTTCGACACGCCGAGTGCGCACTTGACGCCCAGGCGCTCCTTGCACAGGGACATGGCACGTAGAATCTGCTCAGCCTGGCGTTGATTGGTCGAGGCGGTCATGACCAGGCAGTCGATGAGGATGCGGTCCGGGCCGATGCCGTAGCGGGCGGCCTCGGCCACGATGCGCTCGGCGATGGCGAAGCGGGCCTCGGCGGTATCGGGGATGCCGCCTTCGTCGAGTGTGAGGCCGACGACGTTGGTGCCGTAGTGGGCAACCAGTGGAAAGATTTCGTCCATGATTTGTTGCTTGCCGTTGGCCGAGTTGATGATGGGCTTGCCGGCGTAGCGGCGCACGGCTGCCTCGACGGCTGCGGGGTCGGTGGAGTCGATCTGCAACGGCAACAAGGTGGAGCCCTGGAGCTGTTCGGTTGCCTGCTGGATGATCTTGACCTCGTCGATCTCGGGCAGGCCCACGTTGACATCCAAGATGTCGGCGCCCTGCTCCTGCTGGCTGATGCCCTGGCTCACGACGTAATCCAGGTCGCCGTCGCGTAGGGCCTGCTGCAGGCGCTTCTTGCCGGTGGGGTTGATGCGCTCGCCGATGACGGCGATCTTGTGGCCGTCGCAGGGAAGGTCCACCACGGTCTGGGCGCTCGTGACCGACATACTGGGCTTGCGGCGGCGCGGACTGGGCGTGTGGTTGTCGATAAGCGTGCGCAGGGCCGCCATGTGCGCCGGCGTGGTACCGCAGCAGCCGCCCACGACGCTCACACCGTCGGCGATCATGCCGGCGACGGCCTCGGCGTACTCGGGGGCTTGGATGTCAAAGACGGTATTGCCGTCGTCGTCCACGCGGGGCAGTCCCGCATTGGCCTGCACCATAACGGGCTTGTCGGTAACGGTGAGCATGCGTGCGGCGAGCCCTCGGAGCTCGGCCGGTCCCTGGCTGCAGTTGATGCCCAAAACGTCGGCGCCGATGGCGTCGAGGGTGATGGCGGCGACCTCGGGGCTCGTGCCCAAGAAGGTGCGGCCATCTTCCTCAAAGGTCATGGTGGCAAAGACGGGCAGGTCGGAATTCTCGCGGCAGGCGAGGACGGCGGCCTTGATCTCGGCAAGGTCGGTCATGGTCTCGATAATAAAGAGGTCCACACCCGCATCGACGCCGGCGCGCACCTCCTCGGCAAAGAGGTCATAGGCCTCGTCGAAGCTGAGGGTACCCAAGGGGCGCAGCAGGGCGCCGATGGGGCCGATATCGCCGGCAACGTAGCGGGCGCCGGCCTCGCGGGCGCAGGTGACTGCCACGGCAAAGACGTCTGCCACGGTGGCGGCGCCGTCGAGCTTGTGGGCGTTGGCGCCAAAGGTGTTGGCGGTGATCACGTCACAGCCGGCCTCGACGTACTGACGCTGGATATCGGTGATGACCTGGGGCTCCTCAAAGTTGAGCAGCTCGGGCAGGGCGCCGGCCTTCATGCCGGCCGCCTGCAGCATGGTGCCCATGCCGCCGTCGAACAGCAGGTGCCCCGTGCCCTCGATGGCGGCGCGCAGGCGATCGTCCTTAATGCGAAGGTCGTCGATCGTGCGCGTTTTGTACGCGGCACCGTTGCAGCGCGCAGCATTGACGGGTGCCGCCAGCGCGGTGCCGTCGGAATCATGGGTGATAAGCGGGGTGAACATCAATGGCTCCTAATGGCTGGAATAGCAGGTGGTGTGGGCGGCGCGGAAGCGGCAGTGCTCACGCATGCGGCAGATATTGCAGGTGGGGCGACTCTGGGCGTCGTGGACTTCGCCGTCAAACAGGCCGATCACCGCGGTCACGCTCTTGGTGGGCATGAGCAGGCTGGTGGGGGTGACGGTAAGTCCAATGAGGCGCGTGGCGTTGAGTGCATCCACGATCGAGCGCTGGGCAGAGAGTGGGCAGTCGCCATAGCCGGGACTGAAGCGCCAGTTGCCGGCGAGCCCGTGTGCAGCGGCCGCAGCCTTGACCTGCTGGTCCATCTGCTCGACGGCGGCTTCTACATAGGCAGAGCATGCGGCGTCGAGCACGGCGCCTTCCAGGGGTTGCTGGGCTCCGGTGGTTCGCAGACGGCGTTCGGCAGATATCCCGAGGGTGCAGGCCATGAGCGCCGCCAGGCGGGCGTCCTTAAGGTGGCGATAGATATCGCGACCGCGCAGCTCAACGTTGGTGCCGACCAAGCGGATGCAGGGCTCGCCCTGCTCGTCGACGCCCGTGGCATCGACGGCAAACACGCGTCGCACGCCGCGGGGCTCGATATCCAGCTCTAAGCGCTCAACGACAAGCTCAATACGCTGCGACAGCTCGGGCTCAATCTGCTGGCCGCCGTAGCCCAGATACTGCAGCATCTCGGCGCGGTCGACACGAGGGTGGTGGGCAGCGTCGATACGGTAAAGCGCCGGCGACGCAAGGTCGGCCGGCACTTCAACAACGGTTGTATCGACGTGCGGTTTTTCCATTACCCCAGGCGCTCCATAATGGTCGCGGCGATTGCAGGACGGTTCATAGTGTACAGGTGCAGGCCGTCGGCGCCGTGCTCCTTAAGGTCGCAAAGCTGACGAGCAGCATAATCTACACCGGCTGCCTGCAGGCTCTCGGGGTCGTTCTCGTACTTGGCGAGGATCTTGATGACGGGGGAGGGCAGCGACGCGCCGCACATAAAGACCATGCGGCTGATCTGCGACTTGCCCATAAACGGCATGATGCCCGCGGTAATGGGCACGGTGATGCCGGCCTTGTCGGCAAGCTCGCGAAAACGGTAGAAGCACTCGTTGTCAAAAAAGAGCTGCGTCACAAAGAAGCTTGCGCCGGCATCTTGCTTTTGCTTGAGGTGCTCGACCGAGACGTTGAGGTCCTCGCAGGCAATGTGGCCCTCGGGGTAGGCTGCGGCGCCCACACAAAAGCCGGCGTCAACGAGCTCGGGGATGAGGTCGCGGGCGTAGGCGTAGTCCGAGGCGGGCTTGTCGTCCTCAGTCGCGCCAGCGGGAAGATCACCACGCAGGGCCAGGATGTTTTCAACGCCGGCGGTGCGATACTCGTCAATCTTGGCGGCGATGTCGGCGTGGGTGCGGCCCACGCAGGTGAGATGCGCTACCGAGGGCGTATCGAATTCGCTCGAAATCATATGCGCGATGGGGGCGGTGGTGGCACCGTTACCCGAGCCGCCGGCCGAGCAGGTGACCGAGACAAAGCTCGGTGAAAGCTTGCACAGATTGCCTGCCACTTCGCGAGCCGTGTCGAGGGTTAGCTCGCCCTTGGGCGGGAACATCTCAAACGAAACGGGTGTGGTGCCCTGGGATGCTGCCTGCTTAAAAACCTCGTCGACGCGCATATCGTGCTCCTTTAGATGCCTGGGTGCGATGTTTTGTTGCAAGGATTCTACAGCACCACTGCGCTAAGGTGGAGTTTCTCTCGCTATTTGGGGATACCAATCGAAAATGCTTCGCTATCGGCATTTCCTATAACAGGGTAGTCAATCTAAGATGGGGCTATATTGAATGGTATTTGATGCGAAATACCAGTTAAGAAAGCCCCGTCCCAAATTGACTACCCTTAAATCATGGGGAGAGGTCTGCAATTTATACAGTTGATTGGCCATTAAGGGCGGCAGCGCCGCTGTGATGCGGTAACCTCATTGATTGGTTTCGCGACAGCAACATAACGGTAATGTCGCGGAAACACGGCGAGTCTAAGCTATGACTCGTTCGTTAGTAATCAACACCGCATCTCACGCGGTGCCGATACGAAGGGAGTTCCGTATGGCCGAACTTACTGACCGCTTCGGGACCATGGTGTTCTCTGAGGAAGTCATGAAGGACTACCTCCCCAAGGACATTTGGAAGCGCCTTGCTGCAACCCTCGAGGACGGTGAGCCGCTCGACCTGGATGTGGCCAACGCCGTTGCCCACGCCATGAAGGTCTGGGCCATCTCCAAGGGCGCGACGCACTACGCGCACTGGTTCCAGCCGCTTTCGGGCATTACTTCCGAGAAGCACGACAGCTTCCTCGAGCCCAACCACGACGGCACCGCCATCACCAAGTTTACGGGCAAGAACCTCATCCAGGGCGAGCCGGATGCCTCCAGCTTCCCCAACGGCGGCCTGCGTGCCACCTTCGAGGCCCGTGGCTACACCGCTTGGGATCCTACCAGCCCCGCCTTCATTAAGGACGATGTCCTGTGCATCCCCACGGCTTTCTGCTCCTACACGGGCGAGGCCCTGGACAAGAAGACCCCGCTGCTGCGCTCCATGACCGCGCTCTCGCGTGAGTCCAAGCGCGTTTTGGCGCTGTTTGGTAAGACCCCCAAGAAGGTCGTTCCTTCCGTGGGCGATGAGCAGGAGTACTTCCTGATCAAGAAGGACGCTTACCGCAAGCGCAGGGACCTGGTCATCACCGGCCGCACCCTCTTTGGTGCTGCTCCCTGCAAGGGCCAGGAGCTCGAGGAGCACTACTTTGGCGCTATCCGCCCCACCGTCTCGGCCTATATGAAGGACCTGGACGATGAGCTGTGGGCGCTTGGTATTCCCGCCAAGACCAAGCACAACGAAGTCGCTCCTTGCCAGCATGAGCTTGCCCCTGTCTATGGCGAGGTCAACGAGGCCATCGACCAGAATCTGGTCATGATGGAGAAGATGAAGCTCATCGCCTCCCGTCACGACTTGGTCTGCCTGCTGCACGAGAAGCCCTTCGAGGGCATCAACGGTTCGGGCAAGCACAACAACTGGTCGCTTGGCACCGAGTCCGAGAACCTGCTCGACCCGGGCGACACCCCGCTCGACAACCTGCAGTTCATCGTCTTCCTCACCGCGGTGATCGAGGCCGTCGATAACTATCAGGAGCTCTTGCGTGCCTCCGTTGCCTCGGCCGGCAACGATCATCGTCTGGGCGCCAACGAGGCTCCTCCGGCGATTATGTCCATCTTCCTGGGCGACCAGCTTACCGAGGTCGTCGAGAAGATCATCGATGGCAAGGCTTCCGTCCATGCCACGCGCGGCGTGCTCGACCTGGGCGCCGATACCCTGCCCAAGTTGATGCAGGACAACACCGACCGCAACCGCACCTCCCCGTTCGCCTTCACCGGCAACAAGTTCGAGTTCCGTGCCTGCGGCTCCGAGCAGAACGTCTCCGACTCCAACCTGGTGCTCGATGCCGCCGTGGCCAAGTCGCTCAAGTCCTTCGCCGACGCACTCGAGGGTACGCCCGAGGATAAGTTCCAGGACGCCGCGCTCGAGTACTGCAAGAAGGTGCTGACCGATCACCAGCGCATCCTGTTCTCCGGCGACGGTTACTCCGACGAGTGGCCCATTGAGGCCGAGAAGCGCGGCCTTGCCAACAACAAGACCACGGCCGACGCCCTGCCCGCCTTTGTTTCCGATAAGGCTATCGCGCTCTTTGAGGAGACGGGCGTCCTGACCAAGGCCGAGGCCCAGTGCCGTTACGACTGCAAGCTCGAGAAGTACAACAAGCTCATGAACATCGAGGCTACCACGATGGTTCGCGAGGCGCGTCGTACCTATCGCCCGGTCATTACCGCCTACGCCACCAAGGTCGCTAAGGGCCTTGAGACTATTCGTGCCGCCGGTGCTGAGGCCGCCATGCAGTGCGAGCAGAACACGCTCAACAAGCTCTGCAACGGCATCACCGCCATCAACGACTCTATCAAGGCGCTCGACGCCGTGCATCAGAAGGCCGAGGCCCTCGATGGTCAGGAGCAGGCCAATGTGTACGCACACGAGGTCGTTCCCGCTATGGATACGCTGCGCGCCGCCGTGGATGCCATGGAGGAGATCGTGGCCGCCGACTACTGGCCGGTCCCGACCTACGACGACATCCTGTTCTATGTGTAACAGACGCGTTTGATTTTGCGCTCGAAGGGGTCTCGCCTGTGCGAGGCCCCTTTTTTGTCGCCCGGGTCGTCTTTGAACATGCTGTCGAGCGAGCGTTTCGCGCGGGGCATCTTGAAAGTTGTAACCTGTTTTGGCATGCGGATGTTTCGGGCATTTGTTCATAAAGGGGAGGATTATCCTATGAAGGTATTCGATATCATGTTTAGCCCGACCGGCGGAACGGAAAAGGTATCTAACTACATTGTCAATGCGTTAGAAGGGGAAACCGTTGCTGTAGATTTGACCGATAGCGGGCTTGGCTTTCGTGCGATTGCGATGACAAAAGAGGATGTGGCCGTGATCGCGGTGCCCTCGTATGGCGGGCGAGTCCCGGCTGTGGCTGCGGAGCGCTTGGGTATGATGCGGGGAAACGGTGCGCAGGCGGTTCTAGTTTGTGTTTACGGAAACCGCGCGTATGAGGACACGCTGGTCGAGCTTGAGGACGCGGCAAAGGGCGCGGGCTTTCGGGTGATCGCGGCGGTTTCAGCTATCGCCGAGCATTCTATTGTTCGCCAGTTTGCAGCCGGTCGGCCAGACCCACAGGACGCGGCGCAGCTCGCTGGGTTTGCGAATCAGATTCAGCAAAAGATATCTGCAGGAGATGCTTCTGAGCCGGCTATTCCGGGCAATCGCCCCTATAAGAAGGCCGGGGGCACCAGTATGGTGCCTAAGGCTACAAAAGAGTGCACCGCCTGCGGGGCTTGCGGCGCAGCGTGTCCCGTTGGCGCTATCGATAAAGACGACCCCAAGCGGGTGGACAAAAAGGCCTGCATTTCATGCATGCGCCGTGTGTCTGTATGCCCGCGGGGCGCGCGTGGGCTAAATCCTGTCATGCTCTCTGCGGCTACCAAGATGTTGAGTAAAGCCTGTGCCGAGCGGAAGGAGTGCGAGCTGTTTATCTAGCGCAAGGGCCTTGAGTACTTTCCGTTTTATAACGGCAAAAAACGAACCCGTCGGACCTTATATCCGGCGGGTTCGAACATTTTAAAGTTGGTGCCCCCAGCGGGATGTCCGCGTGCGGCTGGCGCCGCCCGCTTCCGCTGCGTCGCTCCGCTCCTTGCGTGCTGCGCTGGAAAACGCTTGCGCGTTTCCTCAGCTCCGCACCCTGTCGGGTTCGAATTCCGGCGTATGGGTAGCAAAAAGCCCGTCACCGCAAGGGCAACGGGCTTCTCAGTTTAAATGGTGCCCCCAGCGGGATTCGAACCCGCGATATCCACCTTGAAAGGGTGGCGTCCTTGGCCGCTAGACGATGGGGACAGCGGGAAAGAGTATAGCAGACTTTTTTGCCGGCGCGTATATCGTTGGCAAACTGGAAAACCACCACAAAGGAGTAGGCTTCTATTCCGATTTTCAAATATCTCAATCTGTAACATCTGGGCGGGCAAATCGGCTCTATCTGTTACAGATCGAGACAGACGGCAGGCGTCGGGACGAACATCTCATTCTGTAACAGCAAGACGACTTTTAACGGTCTAAATGTTACAGATTGAGACAAACCGCTGGGACGGGGTAAAACCACCACAAAGGTGCCTGTCCCCTTTGTGGTGGTGGGGCGTTAGGGGAGGAGCTTCATGGCGGCGTCGTGGGCGGCGTGCTCGTAGGTGTCGTCGAGGGACTTGAGCGGCAGCAGGGCTGTGGCCTGTGCATCGCCGCGACGCTCGAGGGCGTGGGTAATGAGCCAGTCGGCGAGCTCGGGGTTCTTGGGCAGCGCCGGGCCATGCAGGTACGTGCCGATGACGCTCTTGTAGATCAGACCCTCGAAGCCGTCGTCTCCGTTGTTGCCGGTGCCCGTGACGACGGACGTTCCAAGCGGCGTGGCATCGGCGTCCAAAAGCGTGCGGCCGCCGTGGTTCTCGAATCCCACAAAGGGCTCGGGTGCCAGGTCGGTCTTGACGGCGACGTTGCCGATCAGGCGATCGGAGCCGCGCACGGTTTCGGCGGCAACGATGCCCAGACCTTCAATGCGATTTTCGCCCATATAGTACGAACGGCCGAGCAGCTGATAGCTGCCGCAGATAGCGAGCAGCGAGCCGCCATCTTCAACATAGGCCGCGACCTTGTCTTTTTGAGCGAGCAGCTCGTGCGCCACGGCCAGCTGGTCGCGATCGGAGCCGCCGCCCATCATGACGATATCGGCGTCGGTGAGATCGAGCGACTCGCCCATACGGACCTCGTCCACGCGCACGGGAATGCCACGCCAGGCGCAGCGGCGCTCGAGGGCGATGACATTGCCGCCGTCGCCGTAGAGGTTGAGGGCGTCGGGGTACAGATAGACGATGCGCAGGGGGCGCGAAAGTTCGGTCGGCGCGACGCCGACGGGAACGGCACTGCCATCGGCGCACGTTGAAGCGTGGGCGGCAACCGAGCTCGCATCGGTATCCTTAAGCCCGTCGAGCTCCTTGACCAGCGGCGGAAAGGCCGTGTAGTTGGTGACGGCGTAGAAAGTGTCGCCAGCCTCCTCGTCTGCCACGGCGCCAATCGCCTGCTCGATATTCGAGATGATGGCGGCGTCGATGCCGGCGTACTTCAGGCGTACCTGCATATCGTGCGCGCGCGTGCCGCCAGCAAAGGCGACAAGCCCTGTTGTGTCGGCGATGCGCTCAAAGTCGACGTCGTAGATCCACGAGACATCGTGGCCGTCGGCGTCGTTGTCGTTCAGGAAAAAGGCGCAGAGCCTGCCACCTGCTGTTTTAATGGACTGGATTTGTCGATCGAAGCCTACGGGATTTTTGGCCAGATTGGCCTCGACGGTTCGGCCGGCGATATTCCAACGGCCCATGCGACCACCTGCTGGCACGTAGGCGTCGAGCGTGGGCTGCAGGCGTGCGGTGTCCACGCCCAGCTCGTGGGCGGCGAAGAAGGCTGCGGCTACGTTGTAGACCATATACAGGCCGTTGTAGCGCGTGTCGATGTGTACGGCAGCCGCGTCGGGCGCAGATCCAAAGACCAGGTCAAAGCCGTAACCGTCGCAGCCGAGCTCCACGCCCGTCACACGGCGGACCAGTGCGGGGCGTGCCCAACCGCACGAGGGGCAATGGTAGGCGCCGAGTTGACCATACTGCACATAGTCGTACTCCAACGGGGCGTTGCACTGCGAGCAAAAGCGCGAGTCGCTAATACGGTCGGACTCGGTGTCGGTGGCGCCGTCGATGCCAAAGGCAATACTCGCGTTGGGAACGCGCGCGGCAATCGAGGCGCACAGCGGGTCGTCGGCGTTGTAGATAAGCGTTGTTGTCGGCGAGAGCTCCAACGCATGGGCGATGACCTCCTGGGTGTGATCGATCTCGCCATAGCGATCCAGCTGGTCGCGGAACAGGTTGAGCAGCACGAAGTACGTCGGCTTGAGCTTGGGCAGGACGCGCACGGTGTAGAGCTCATCGCATTCAAAAACGCCCACGCGCTTTCCGCCGCCGGCTCGCTTGAGGCCGCTGCGCGCTTCGAGCAGTGCGCCCACCACGCCCGGCTCCATATTGTTGCCGGCACGGTTGCACACCACGGTAGCACCGCTGGCAGCAACGGCGTCGGCGATGAGGTTGGAGGTGGTGGTCTTGCCATTAGTGCCGGTGATCACCACGCTGCGGTCGACCAGGCTCGCGAGGTCGCTTAGCAGCTCGGGGTCGATTTTCATGGCGATGCGGCCGGGGAGCACGCCGCCCTGGCGTTTGAGGACGGAGCGCAGCCCCCAGCGGGCGATATCGCTCGAGGTGCAGGCGAGAGATGAGCGGAGGTTCATGAAGCCGTTCCTAACATAGATGGCATGGTCGGGGCGATCGCGTCGCTAAAAGCCGTAGCGGCGCGCAAATTCCTGGGCAAGCTGCGACACGTCTTCGCAGGCGTTGGCCCAGGGGGCAAAGTCGGGGGTGTCCGAGATAATGCCGTCGGCTTCCCAAACCGCTTGGTGCGAGAGGTCCCAGGGGTCGCGCGGCTCGGGTCGGCAGGGAAGATACGGCGTCTGGTACATGGGGTTCAGCAAGAAGAACGCACCGCCCTCGCAGCGGTTAGCGAACTCACGCAGCGCACGCACCGCCGGACGCATCTTGTTTGTTTTGAACAGCAGAATCGTGCGGGCGAGCAGGTACCAGGGGGAGTTCTCGAGTGCATCAGCTCCCACCTGCTCCTCGAGCTGGTGGGCCAGGGCAAAAAAGCCGTCCTGGTCTTCCAAGCGGGCGAGGGCGAGCAACACGGTGCCGGCAGCTCGGGTGGGATAACCTTCTGCCTTAAGGACGCGGCGGGCGTAGTTGGCAGCAGCACGGTAACGAGCGCTCGCCATGCACAGCTGCGAGATGGCCTCGAGCGTGTGAAGCCAGCCAATAAGCGCCGGCTCGCTCACGGTAAGGTCTGCTGCGGTGACACCGTCGGCCAAAACATTATTGGCCCAGTAGTGCGGGGCCTCCATGTCGAACCCGGGCACGCTTTGTTGCAGGTAGTCGGCCGTACTCGTCTCGAGCTTCATCAAGTCGCCCAGGCAGGCATCAACGGGCGTGTCCGCCAGGATGATGGCGAGCAGCTGCGCATCGACGGCAAGTGCATCGACGCGGACGATCTTGAGCAGCTCATCGCGCATATCGTCGAACAGACGGTTGCGCGTCTGCTCAAACTCCTCGTCGCTGCCCATGTCCTCGATGTGGCGAAGCTCGTCAAGCAAATGACGATGAACGCCGGCATAGGACAGCAGCGCTTGGGCATGCTCGGTCTGCGCATACTTGTGGGGGTTTGCGCTGATGTCGTTATGGACAAGCTCGCGTGCTGCATCGGTGAGTTCGGGGTGCGACGCCAGATAGGTGCGCTCCAGATAGGCGGGGATGTAGACGCTCGGATCCATTAGAGGTCTCCTCCCTTAAACGGCAATCCCTGTTCGGCCGCGCGCAGGATTCGTTCGTCGATCTGAGAGCGCACGATGTCGTTGGTGGCGACCCAGGCGGCAAAGCTGGCGTTGTCGGGCGCGCCTAGGCCCTCCTGCAGCACCGGCGTCGCCTCGGACAGGGCAAGGACAAGCTCATCGGTGGAGCCCGGACCTACGTTGACGCGGGCATAGATGCCATCGGGAAACTCGGTTTGGAAGTAGAGTGCTTCGGCTGCGTGCGGGCATGAGCGCACCAGGATGCGCAGGTAGTGTTCGGCGCCCTCGTAATCCAGCTCGCGCCAGGCTGCGCTCATCAGTGCGATGAGCGTCCACGGGTCCAAGTCGCGCTCTGCGTCCTTGGGACGGCGGCGCAGCGGCGTGTTGGCAAGATAGGGTACGGAGTGGGCGGAACGAAAACGCTTGAGCTCCTCGGCGGGGTATTCGAGCTTTGCCATGGCAAGCATCGCGGTATGGCGGACGCCAGCGGGGTCGTTGGGCGCAAAGTCCAGGCTGCGATTCGCGGCATCCAGCGACATGCGGTAGCGGCCGCTAATGAGCGCGCGCGATGCCAAGGCGGCAAGCCAGCGCAGGTAGGGACGGCGGGTCAGGTCGCCTGCGGCCTCACGCTCGTAGGGGTCCTGTGCCGAGGCAATCTTGAGCGCCAGGTCGTGCTCCACCTCGTCGCACTTGGACACCAGATACTGTACGTATTCCTCGTTGGATTCGGCGGTGAGCGCCGTCAGCATGCGCTGGGCATCCCAGTTGGCCGGATCGAGCGCGGCTGCCTCGCGGAGCATGTTCTCGGCGGCTGCCTCTTCCTGCTCGGCTTGGGCATCGTCGGGGATAAAGGGAATGCGGTAGTCGACAGCCTCGACGACCTTGGCAATCAGATGCCCAGCTCGGTCGCGGTCGTGCACGATGAGCGGCGCGGGGTTGCGGGTGAATTGTTCCATCAGACGCTCTACGGCGGCACCGTCGGTGAGCGGGATATTGTCGCGGCGCAAGGCCTCAAGAACGAGGCGATGGCAATCCTCTTGAATGGGATCGAATGCCATGGGGCCTCCTTTGCTGCGGTTAGGGTTCAAATATCTCTATATAAAGTTCTAGTTTACCCGCATGTGGCACACCGGGGGTGCCGCACTTGGACTTGCACCTTTGCACCACGAAGACGGATGTCGCACAAATGTCGGCACCTCGGTTGCGCGGGTGGTATCACAGTGCCGTAAACGGTCGATTTTTGGCGGCGAACGGGGCACATTTTTGAGGGGCACAGCCCTGCCCGGGATATGTGGTCAACCCTGATAAAACGTTTGCCCAGCTTGGGAGTATGAATGCCCCACAAGGGTCTTTAGGGATAGAAAAAACGTTTCACCATTATCGGCTTTAGGTGAATAACTGACCAACCAGAACGGTAAAATAATGTTTGTCTGAGCGTTGAGACGTTTGGACATCGTGCATTGCCATCGCCGGCAACGCGCAAACCGGTCCTAACGGAGCCAATTGGGTGCTCCGTTATATACGCAAGTCTAAGAGGGGCTTGTTTAGGAGGCACAGTATGGGACGTTTTACCAATCCTCGCGATCTGTACTTTGGTGAGGGCGCTCGCCACGAGGTGAAGAACCTCAAGGGCAAGAAGGCCATCATCGTTTCTGGCGGCAGCTCTATGCGCCGCGGCGGGTTCCTGCAGGACGTTGAGGCCGACCTTAAGGAAGGCGGTTTCGAGGTCAAGCTGTTCGAGGGCGTCGAGTCCGACCCGTCCATCGAGACGGTCATGAAGGGCGCCGAGGCCATGCGCGAGTTCGAGCCCGACTGGATTATCGCCATCGGCGGCGGCTCGCCCATCGATGCCGCTAAGGCCATGTGGGTCTTCTACGAGTATCCCGAGGAGTCCTTCGATAACATCATCCAGCCGTTCAGCTTCCCCGAGCTGCGTCAGAAGGCTCACTTCTGCGCCATCTCCTCTACCTCCGGCACCGCTACCGAGGTCACTGCCTTCTCCGTCATCACCGACTACGCCAAGGGCATCAAGTACCCGCTGGCCGACTTCAACATCACTCCTGATGTCGCCATCGTCGACCCCGAGCTCACCTACACCATGCCCGCCAAGCTGTGCGCTCATACCGGCATGGACGCTCTGACCCACTGCATGGAGGCCTACGTTTCCACCTGCGCCTCTATGTTCACCGACGCCAACGCTCTGCACGGCATCCGCGAGATCGTCGAGTGGCTGCCCAAGTCCTATGCTGGCGACCATGAGGCCCGTCAGCACATGCACGAGGCTCAGTGCATCGCCGGTATCGCCTTCTCCTCGGGCCTGCTCGGCATCGTTCACTCCATGGCTCACAAGACCGGTGCAGCCTTTGAGAACGGTCACATCATCCACGGTGCTGCTAACGCCATGTACCTGGGCAAGGTCATCCAGTGGAACTCCAAGGACCCGCGTGCTGCCGAGCGTTATGCTTACGTGGCCAAGGAGATCCTGCACCTTCCCGGCGAGACCAACGAGGAGCTCATCGCTGCGCTCGTTCAGAAGATTCGCGACCTCAACGACCAGCTCAACATTCCGCAGTCCATCAAGGATTACGCGAATGGTGGCGTGAAGGTCGACGCCGAGAACCCGCAGATGGTTTCCGAGGAGGAGTTCCTCGCCAAGCTGCCCGAGATCGCCGCGAACGCCGAGCAGGACGCCTGCACGCCGGAGAACCCGCGTGAGACCAAGGCTGCCGACTTCGAGAAGATCCTCAAGGCCTGCTACTACGACACCGACATCGATTTCTAATCGACTCTTGTTATCGTAACGAGGGGCTCCGCACGTAGCCGTACGGAGCCCCTTTCTTTTTTCTTTTAGAGAATGGGATAGTTATGGCTGCAATTTTCAATAGCCCCAGCAAGTACATCCAGGGTCCGGACGAGCTCGCCAAGCTCGGCTCTTACGTTGAGCCGCTCGGCGCTAAGGCCCTCGTCATCGTGACGCCTTCGGGCAAGAAGCGCGTCGGTGCCAAGATCGAGGGCGGCTTTGCCAAGGCTAAGGCCGAGCTGCTGTTTGAGGACTTTAACGGCGAGTGCTCCAAGGGCGAGGTCGATCGCCTGGTTGCGCTCGCCCGTGACAACGGTTGCGACATCATCGTCGGCGTCGGTGGCGGCAAGATCCTCGACACCGCGAAGGCCGTTGCCTATTACCTGGAATCCCCGGTTATCATTTGCCCCACCATTGCTTCGACCGATGCCCCGTGCTCGGCGCTTTCGGTGCTTTATACCGATGACGGCCAGTTCGACAAGTACCTCTTCCTTAAGGCAAACCCCAACATTGTCCTGATGGATACGACGGTTATCGCGGCGAGCCCGGTGCGCCTGACGGTTTCCGGTATGGGCGATGCGCTCGCAACCTACTTTGAGGCCCAGGCGACGCATGATGCCGACGGTGGTACTTGTGCCGGCGGCAAAGGCGGAATGGCCGGCCTGGCGCTCGCCAAGCTCTGCTACGAGACGCTTATGGCCGATGGCGTCAAGGCCAAGGTTGCGCTGGAGAAGGGTGCGCTCACGCCTGCCGTGGAGCACATCATCGAGGCAAATACGCTGCTCTCCGGCATTGGCTTTGAGAGCTCGGGCCTCGCTGCGGCCCATGCCATCCATAACGGCTTGACGATGCTGCCCGAGTGCCATGGCATGTATCACGGCGAGAAGGTCGCCTTTGGCACTATCGTCCAGCTGGTACTCGAGGACGCTCCGACTGAGAGGCTTGAGGAAGTCTTGGGCTTCTGCATTGAGCTGGGTCTGCCGGTCACGATGAAGGAGCTTGGCGTTGCCGAGCTTACGCGCGAGCAGGCCATGATTGTTGCCGAGGCCGCCTGCGCGCCCGATGACACCATGTGCAACATGCCGTTTGAGGTGACGCCCGAGATGGTCGCGAACGCCATTCTGGGCGCCGACGCGCTGGGCCACTACTATCTCATGGATGAGTAAATCAAGCTAAGGAAGGGGCAAAGCCAGCAGATGACTTTGCCCCTTTTTGCTATGGTGCAAAGGGGTCAGGTTGCTTTGCACCAATTGTTGTTGATGAAAGGGCGGATTCTCGTATGGCGCTTCCCATGGTTTATGGCGGTCCCGGTCGGTATGTTCAGGGGCCGGGTGAGCTTTCGCGTCAGGGCAGGTATTTGTCATGGTTGGGCTGCGCTGCCTATGTCCTGTTTGACCAGGGCACCGAGGATCGGCTGTGCAGGCAGATCGTCGATGGATTTCTGGACGAAGATCTAAGCGAGCCCTTCTTTAAGATCTATAACGGTCCGTGTACGGAAGAGGCCGTTGTTGAAATGGCTAAGGAAGCCCGGGCTGAGTATTGCGACATGGTGGTGGGTATTGGCGGCGGCAAGATGCTCGATATCGCCAAGGCCGTTGCGTTTTATGCCGAGTTGCCGTTGTGCGTATGCCCCACGGCGGCTTCGATGGACGGTCCGTGCAGCGCGATTTCGGTGTTGTATCACGGGGATGGGTCGTTCGACCGCTACCTGATGCTCGAGAAGAATCCAGACCTGGTCGTGGTCGATACCAACGTGGTCGCGGCGGCCCCACTGCGTATGACGGTCGCTGGCATGGGCGATGCGCTGGCAACGTACTTCGAGGCGCGTTCGTGCGCCGCGGCGCACGGCGCCAACGAGCACGGTGGCGCGCCGGGACACTTGGCCTTGGTTGCGGCTCGTGCCTGCTATGACACACTCATGGAGTGCGGCGTCGCTGCCAAGCGCGATCTCAAAAAGGGCCGTATATCGCCGGCGGTTGAGCGCCTGATCGAGTGCAATATTCTGCTCTCGGGCGTCGGCTTTGAGAGCGGTGGCTTGGCGTTGGCACATGCCATCGCCAACGGGTTGACGATCCTGCCCGAGTGCAAGGCCATGCACGGCGAGGCCGTGGCATTTGGCCTAGTGGTCCAGCTTCGTTTGGAGCGTGCGCCCGAGCTTGATCAGGTGCTCGAGTTTTGCCAGCGCGTCGGCCTACCGACGACGCTCGCGGAGCTGGGACTTGGCGAGATTTCCGTTACCGACCTGATGAGCGTTGCAGATGCGGCCTTTAGAAACGAACGCAATATGGCTAACGAGCAGGCCAAGGTGACCAAACAAAAGCTTGTGCAGCTCATGTGCGAGGCATAGCTTGGCGTTTGATCGATCTTGTGCAATCGAGGCGGCGATAGGCTATAGACTATTTGCCTCAAAGGTGCGCCGCGTGTAATTTGCCCGAGGCGTGGGCCGATAGCGTATCATTATCTCTTGCTTGTTTGCACTGCTCAGGGAGGGGCCGCGCATGGCGCAGGAACACGATCTGTTTGATGACATTATCGAGATCAGCAAGGGTTTCGACTTTCTTAAAAACCCGCTTGGCGGCGTGACCGATGCACTCGATCCGTCGGCGCCGCAGTGGAACCCTGCCGACTACAAGGAGCGCCCGCGCGGCAACACCATTCCGTGCCTGACCTGCAAAAACGAAAAGAGCGGCTGCACCGCGTGCATGGACGTGTGCCCGGTCAACGCTATCGAGGTCGAGGAAGACTCCATCGAGATCCTCGACTCCTGTCGCAAGTGCGGCCTGTGCGCCGCTGCCTGTCCGACCGAGGCGATCATCTCGCCGCGCCTGGCGCCCAAAAACCTGTATGACGACATTGTCTCTGCTGCTACGAGCCATGAGACCGCTTACGTCACCTGCACGCGCGCCCTCAAGCGCATGCCGCGCGAAAACGAGGTCGTCGTTGCCTGCGTGGGCGATATTACGGCCGAGACCTGGTTCTCGGTACTGGCCGATTATCCCAACGTGAGCGTCTACCTGCCGTTGGGCGTGTGCGATAAGTGCCGCAACACCGGTGGCGAGGATATTCTGGGCGAGGCGATTGCGAAGGCCGAGGAGTGGTCCGGCACGGGTATGGGCTTGGAGGTCGACCCCAAGAGCCTCAAGTGCCATAAGCTTCGCGAGTACGAACGCAAGGAGTACATGGAAAAGATTGCCCGCACCACGGGCCTGACGGTGACCAAGCTTAATCCGGCGACGGCGGCGCTGGCCTCGGTGACGCAAAAGCTCAAGGCCCATCGCCATCAGATTACCCAGCTGGAGCGCACGCTCAACACCATGTGCGGCACCACGACGACCAAGCGTCGCCGTTCGCTCACGCACGGGCGGCAGCTGGTGCTCTCGACGCTGCAAAACCACCCCGAGCTTGCCCAGAACATGCAGGTGAGCACGCCGGAATGCGATTTTGACAAGTGCACGTCGTGCGGCGAGTGCGTCAACGTGTGCCCCACGTTTGCCTGCGATTTGGTGGGAAGCGGCCGCTTTGCGTTGGAGTCCACGTATTGCCTAGGTTGTGGAGCCTGCGTCAAGGTGTGCCCCGAGCATGCGCTCAAGCTGGTCGAGCACGATGCGTCCAATCTAGTCGTTGTTGACCCCGAGGCCGAGGAAAAGGCCGCTCAGAAGGCCAAGGCCCACGAAGAAGCGGAGAAGGTCAAGGCCGAGGCAAAGGCTAAGCTCGGTAAGATGCTCGATCAGGTGGAGAAGCTCGCGGACTAGCTAAAAGAGCGTAAATGATGGCCAGTGGGACAGGTACTGCCCCACCGGCCAAAAAAGTTGCGGTGGAATAGTTCCCGTTTTGCCCTTAAGCTGGCCATTCTAGGAACTATTCCACCGCAACTAATAGATGGTTAGCCCATGCTGCTCTGATGGGTCTCGCTGCCGTTATTGCGGCGGTTGACCGTTTCGTGGAGTAAAAAGAAGCTGGGAACCTGCTTTGTCTCGGTGTATTCCATAAGGATGCCGTCGGCGTTGTAGGTCTGTCCGCGTATAACGGCGAGTGCGTTAAAGTCGTCGAGATCGAGCACGCGCGCATCTTCGGGCGTGGGATGCTCAATCGTTACATCGCGTTTGCCCGTGGCAATCTTAATGCCAAGGCCTTCTTCGAGGTAACGATAAATCGAATCGTTGACAATCTCGGGTGTCAGTCCCGGTACCTGTGAGCTTAGGTAATAGGAGTCGTCGGAGCACACGGCTCGTCCGTCTGCATAACGGATGCGTTTGGCGCGCGTGAGCTCGCAGCCTTCGGGAAACCCGGTAATCCTGGAGAGTGCCTTGTTACAGACGAGGAGCTCAAAGACAGTGGTAACCGTTTTGAGCTCAAAGCCTCGGCTGGCTGCGATTTCCTTAAAGGTCTCGAGTCCGCCGCCACCACGATTCGTCTCGTCACTGATGTTGCGAATGACGCGCATGCCTTTGCCTTGCTGGGGGAGCACGTAACCATCTGCCGCAAGCATCGAGATGGCGCGACGGACCGTCATGCGCGAACAGTCAAACAGCTGCGTGAGCTCAGTCTCCGAAGGCAGATAACTCTGATAGGCGTATGTGCCGTCGTCAATCGACTGCTTCACGTTGTCATAAATAGTTTGGAAGATGGCTCGCGCCATGACGGTCTCCTAGAGCTGGGTGCGCGAGCGGTGGATGAGGGCCGCCCGCGCAGGTGTCAAGTGATTTACTTGCTGGGGTCGATTATATATTTACCCATGGCACGCAGAGCTGGGTCTGACAGGATGGCGCCGAGTTCGTCGAGGGAAGCCACCTTGGCGACCATCGAGGATACGTCGAGCCTGCCAGAGTCGATGAGCTCGAGCGCGCGACGCTGCGTATAAGGGTTGATGTAGGACGAGGTAAGCACAAGCTCCTTCTGGAAGACCTCGAAGGGCTTGACGGTGATTGTCTCATCGGGCTTGGTGAGGCCGAACATCATGACCGTAGCCTTGTGGCCGGCGATCTGGATGGCCTGCTCGATGGTGACGGGCTTGCCAACACACTCGATAACGACATCGACGTTGCCGACGCCCTCCTGCTTCAGGCGGGCCGGGACGTCCTCGTGGATGGAATCAATTGCCAGGTCGGCGCCGAGTTTGAGCGCAACCTCGCGCTTGCCTTCGACAGGCTCGAGCAAGACAACCTTGGTGGCGCCGGCGTTTTTAGCAAGCTGCATCATGAGCAGACCGCTCATGCCACCGCCGATAACGACAACTGTGCTGCCGGGCTTGATGTTGCACATATCGATGCCGTGCAGGCAGCAGGCGACGGGCTCGGTCATAGCACCCTGCTCAAAGCTGGTGTGATCGCCCAACTTGTAGACTTGCTGCATATCGACGGAGCAGTACTCGGCAAAGCCGCCGTTAACGGTGGTGCCGTAACCGGTCATATGCTCGCAGTAGTGGTTGATTCCGTCGCGGCAGGGTTCGCAGCAGCCGCAGGGATGGTTTGGGTCGATGCACACGCGATCGCCCGGTTTAAAGCCAGCGACGTCGCTGCCCACGGCCTCGACAACGCCCGCAAACTCATGACCAAGGATCGTGGGCGGGGTAACGTCGGCTGCACCCTTGTCGCCTTCATAGATATGCACGTCGGTACCGCAGACGCCGCAAGCTTTGACGTTGATCAGGACGTCGCGCCTGCCCACGGCCGGCTTTGCCGATTCCTCGACTCTGAGGTCGTGCTTTCCATAGAAGACCGCGCTTTTCATGGTGACTCCTTAACGTGGCGGTGAATGTTGTAATGAAGTATAGGCATGTCTATAGATATAGACAAGCACATCTAGACAAGTAGAAAAGAAATTTAAAATGCAGCCATCAGCTATGTCAGATTTAGCAGGCGAAATACTGGACATATACCGTTTACGGCCAATAATCGACCGTTTACCGACCGTAGTCTTTACGCTAACTTGTCTAGATAAGTCATGTGATAAAACGTAAGTGCAAGAAGTCAGGGAAGCGGGCCCACCCGTCCTATTGCACGAGGTACACGCAAACGGCGCGTCTGCGGTCTCGAGTGAAGCCAAAACCGCAGCGCTCCGAATGAAGAGAGGGGGATTCCCCGTCATGATGCAAAAGATACAACGTTTCGGCGGTGCAATGTACACGCCTGCAATTCTTTTCGCATTTTCCGGAATCGTCGTCGGCCTGGGTACGTTGTTTACCACCGAGGCGATCTTTGGCGAGATGGCCACAGCGGGTCATCTTTGGTTTGATTGCTGGAATGTGCTGCTCCAGGGTGGTTGGACGCTCTTTAACCAGATGCCGTTGCTGTTTTGCGTAGCGTTGCCAATCTCGCTCGCGAACAAGCAGAACGCTCGCTGCTGCATGGAGGCTTTGGCCATCTACCTTACCTTCAACTACTTTGTAAGCACAATCTTGGGGCAGTGGGCCCTGTCTTTGGGGTCGACTACTCTGTCGAGGCGGGCAGCGGTACTGGTCTTGCCACTATCGCAAGCATCAAAACGCTTGATATGGGCATCATGGGCGCGCTTATCATTTCTGGTATCGCCACGATGCTTCACAACAAGTACTTCGACACCGAACTCCCTGAGTGGCTGGGCGTGTTCTCGGGCTCCGTGTTCATCTATATGATCGGTTTCTTCGTTATGGTTCCGGTCGCTCTTATCGCCTGCCTGGTGTGGCCGCATGTTCAGGCTGCTATCTCCGCCTTCCAGGGATTCATCCTTTCCGCCGGTACGTTTGGCGTGGGCGTCTTTGCTTTCTTCGAGCGCGTGTTGATCCCTACAGGCCTGCACCACTTTATCTATACGCCGTTCTATTATGACAACGCGGCGGTCAACGGCGGCATCTTTGCTGCTTGGGCCAACATCCTGCCCCAACTGGCTGCCGATCCGAGCATTGCTCTTAAGGATGCCGCACCCTGGGCTGCCTATACCTGCCCTGGTTGGACTAAAGTCTTCGGCTCGCTTGGCGTCGCCATTGCGTTCTATATGACCGCCAAACCCGAGCGCAAGCAGCGCGTCAAGGCTCTGCTCATTCCCGTCACCCTTACCGCTATGCTTTGCGGTATTACCGAGCCGCTTGACTTCACCTTCCTGTTCATCGCGCCCGGTCTGTTCGTCGTCCACTGCGTGCTCGGAGCGCTTGGCTGCATGGCTCAAAACCTCCTTGGCGTCGTGGGCATCTTCGACGGCGGCATCATCTCGATGCTCTCGTGGGACTGGCTGCCCCTTTGGGCCGCACACGGTCTGCAGTACGCCATCTCCATCCTTGTCGGTCTGTGCTTTACCGCTCTTTGGGTTGTGGTCTTCCGTTTCCTGATCGTCAAGTTCGACTTTAAGACCCCCGGTCGCGAGGATGACGATGTTGAGGTCGAGCTCAAGTCCAAGGCCGACTACAAGCAAAAGCAGAGCGGTGCTGCTGGCAAATCGGTCGCCCAGAGTAAAGATGATGAGCGCTTAGTGCTTGCCGAGAACATCCTCGATCTGCTCGGTGGCACGGATAACATCATCGATGTAACGAACTGCGCTACCCGTCTGCGCGTTAACGTCAAGGACAAGAGCGTCGTTGCACCCGAGGCTTCCTTCAAGGCGATCGGTACGCATGGTTTGGTGGTCCAAGGTCAGTCAATCCAGGTCATCATCGGCCTTACCGTCCCGCAGGTTCGCGAGAAGTTCGAGAGCCTTCTGAAGTTCGAGAGCCTTCTGTAAACCATCGTCCATCGAAACAATCGGCCTTGCGAGCCGGTATGCACCGCAAGGCCGATTCTAGAGATAAAAAACTCCACTTCTAGGTAACAATTCCAAACCGCGCAAGGCCGCGTGCGGGGACGGATTGAGCAAGCGGCCAGAATGAGGAGGACATCATGTCCAAGAAGAACTATGCCGTGACCATTGCCGGCGGTGGCTCCACCTTTACTCCGGGCATCGCTCTGATGCTGCTTGAGGAGCGCGATCGCTTCCCGGTCAACAAGGTGACCTTCTATGACAACAACGCCGAGCGCCAGGAGATCGTTGCCAAGGCCTGCGAGATCTACTTCCACGAGAACGCTCCCGAGGTTGAGTTCAACTACACCACCGACCCCGAGACCGCATTCACCGGGACCGACTTCGTGCTTGCTCACATTCGCGTTGGCCTGTACGCTATGCGCGAGCTCGACGAGAAGATTCCTCTCAAGTACGGCTGCGTTGGTCAGGAGACCTGCGGTGCCGGCGGTATCGCCTACGGCATGCGCTCCATCGGTGGTGTCATCGAGATCCTCGACTACATGGAGAAGTACAGCCCCAACGCCTGGATGCTCAACTACTCCAACCCCGCGGCCATCGTCGCCGAGGCCTGCCGCGTGCTGCGCCCCAACAGCCGCATCATCAACATCTGCGACATGCCGATCGACCTCATGGATAAGATGAGCCGTATGTGCGGCATCAAGGATCGTCGCGAGCTGCAGTACAGCTACTACGGCCTCAACCACTTTGGTTGGTGGAGCAAGATCTACGACAAGGAGGGTAACGACCTCATGCCGCAGATTAAGGAGCACATGGCAAAGAACGGCTACTTGGACGGCATTGAGCACGAGGCCGGTAAGGAGCAGCACGTCGAGGAGAGCTGGATTCACACCTTCGGCAAGGCCAAGGATGTCTATGCTGTCGATCCCGAGACGATTCCCAACACCTACCTCAAGTACTACCTGTATCCGGACTATGTCGTCGAGACGTCTGACCCCAACTACACTCGCGCTAATGAGGTTATGGACGGCCGCGAGAAGAAGGTCTTTGGCGCTTGTCGCGACATCATCGCCAAGGGTACTGCCAAGGACGGCGGCTTTGAGCCAGATGTACATGCCAACTACATCGTCGACCTTGCCTGCGCGCTGGCCGAGAACACGCTCGAGCGCTTCCTGCTGATCGTCCCCAACGATGGTGCTGTGCCCAACTTCGACCCGACGGCCATGGTCGAGGTGCCTTGCATCGTCGGTTCCAACGGCTTTGAGAAGATCTGCCAGGGCCCGATCCCGCAGTTCCAGAAGGGCCTGATGGAGCAGCAGGTTTCCGTCGAGAAACTCGTTGTCCAGGCTTGGGTCGAGGGCAGCTACCAGAAGCTCTGGCAGGCACTCACGCTCTCCAAGACCATTCCTTCGGCAAGCGTTGCTAAGCAGATCCTGGACGAGCTCATCGAGGCCAACAAGGATTTCTGGCCCGAGCTTAAGTAAGGACTGCTGTCTCGAACTCTCACGCATCTCTGCTTCATTTGCGCCGCCGCGGTGTCCGGATTCGCCCGGATGCTGCGGCGGCGCTATACTTATACGGTTTGAAGTACCTGTACCAAAAGGAGCTGTCGTGTCCCTTTCCATCGGTATCGTGGGCCTGCCCAACGTGGGCAAGTCGACGCTGTTCACCGCGCTTACCAAAAAGACCGGCCTTGCCGCCAACTACCCGTTCGCCACGATTGACCCCAACGTGGGTATCGTCGATGTGCCCGATAGCCGCCTGCAAAAGCTCGCCGACATCGTCAACCCCGGCCGCATTGTGCCGGCGACGGTCGAGTTTGTCGACATCGCAGGTCTGGTGAAGGGCGCTAACGAGGGCGAGGGCCTGGGCAACCAGTTCTTGGCAAACATCCGCGAGACCGACGCTATCTGCGAGGTCGTGCGCTACTTTAAGGACCCCAACGTCATGCGTGAGGTGGGCCGCACGGGCGAGTTCGTCGATCCCGCCGGCGATGCCGACACCATCATGACCGAGCTCATCCTGGCCGACATGGGCACGCTCGAGAAGCAACTGCCCAAGCTCGAGAAGGAGGCCAAGCGCGACAAGGAGCTCATGCCTAAGTTCGAGGTGGCCAAGCGCCTGCTTGCCTGGCTCAACGAGGGCAAGCGCGCCGCATCCATGGAGATGACCGACGAGGAGCGTGCTGCCGCCAAGGGCCTGTTCCTGCTCACCATGAAGCCCATCCTGTATGTGGCCAACGTGGACGAGGATATGCTCAACGACGATCTGGCGCCCATCGATGGTGTCAAGCCGCTGCCCATCTGCGCCAAGATCGAGGCTGAGCTTTCCGAGCTCGACCCCGAGGACGCCGCCGACTACCTGGAGAGCCTGGGCTTGGAGCAGCCCGGTTTGGACGTGCTCGCGCAGGCGGCCTATAAGCTGCTCGGTCTGCAGTCGTTCTTTACGGCCGGCGAGATGGAGGTCAAGGCCTGGACGGTTCGTCAGGGCGCGACCGCCCCGCAGGCCGCCGGCGTTATCCACACCGATTTTGAACGCGGCTTTATTAAGGCCGAGGTTATTGGCTACGACGACTACATCGAGCTCGGCGGCGAGCAGGGCGCCAAGGCCGCCGGCAAGCTGCGTATTGAGGGCAAGGACTATGTCATGGCCGATGGCGACGTCGTGCACTTCCGCTTTAACGTGTAAGGACGACGCATATGTTTAAATATGGCAAAAAAGCCGGCTACATGGGCATCGCGCTGCTCGTACTTGCGGTGATTCCGCTGGTGGTTGCAGCGTGTGTTATCCCCAACATTGGCCCCGAGGTGGCAACAAAGTTTAACGCAGCCGGCGAGGTGACGCGCTGGGGTAAGAGCTACGAGCTGCTGGCACTGCCGGTGCTCAACCTGCTGCTGAGCGTGGCGACGTACTTTACGGCGGGACGCCAGGCAAAAAACAACGAGGACTCCGCTGCGATGGCACGTCTTGCGTGCGAGCGCTACCTGCGTAACGGCTGCATCACGGGCGTGTTCCTCAATGTAATCAACGTCTACTTTATGTATTCGGCGATTACTGGAACGGGCTTTGGCTTTGGTTTCTAGCTTGTCCTTTTAGGCAACGAGCCTGCACACATATTCAATGGCTGCTGCGAGGCCGCCGCTCGATCGTGGTTTAAAGACCATGTCGGCGGCGGCCTCGTTTTCGTATCCGGCGCCGCGAAGGGCAAGTGCGATACCGGCTTCCAGGAGAAGGGGCAGACCGTGTTGGCTGGTTGCGATTACGGCAGCCTGATTGAGCGAGCAGCTGTGCGCTTGGCATTGGATGGCAAGTTCACCTTGCGCCGGGCAAGGGACCAGAACGGCGGCGACGCGACTTGATAGCAATGCAAATGCTGTGCGCTCATCGGGCGAAAGGCATTCTGCTTCAACGACGACGAGCTTGGGCGGCGCGCTGTTTGTGCGAAGCGTGGCTCGGTACATGCGGACCGAAGAACCCGACATAGAAAACTCCTGTGTATTCGGCAAAACGTAAACTATAGTTTACGTTTATGTTCGGCTCCATTTCAAACTCGGCTGCATGGACGAACGTGCGAAACAGATTCTTGGCAGGCGGGTCGAAGAGACACGCAGGGACCTTGGTATCTCCAAGGTTGATTTTTGTGTGGCGACAGGAATCAGCCGACCCTACCTCGACCGAATCGAAGATGGGACGGCAAATTTCACGCTCAAGATTCTATTTAAGATCGCGCCCGCACTCGGCATGACGGTGTCAGAGCTTCTCGAGGGTATCGAATAGGGCGTTCCCCGCTGCTAATTGACGCTCTTTGGGCGGGTCCCCCTGGTTGCGATGTGCAAAATCGCGAGTATTCAGCACCTGTTCAGCCGTAGATGGTAGCTCGGGCGGCTGGCTTTGCTTTTTTGACAGTAGTTAATCCACACGCTTAATAAAAATGTGGAATAAATATTTACTAGACGGCCTCTTCGCCCTAAAAGTTCGTCTAATAGTCGGCCGATTCTATGCCTCCGGCGGAGAAATTGCAGAATACTCCGATTTTTGCACGGCCCGAGGGGGACCACCTGTCGTTTGAGGCTGCGATAAGTGGAACTGCCTTAGGGATTACGCCATCGGGATGCGGTCGTGGTTGACTTGGCTGTAGAACAGGCGCTGGATTTCGGCGGCATCGCGTGACTGGCCGAGTGCCCACATGGTCTTGGCCACGAGCGTCTCGGTGGTCATGTCGTCGCCGCGCAGAATACCCGGATGATCGGCGTAAGCACGGCCGACCTCATAAACGCCCAGATCGAGGCCCTCTTCGGGGACCTGCGTGGTCATAACGACAGTGCGGCCCGAATCGACCCAGCGGAAAATAGCCTCTTGGAACGACTCGCCCGACTCACCAAACTCGGGGATACCGCCAATGCCAAAGGTCTCAAGGATTACAGCATCGTAGCTATCGGCAAGGGCGTCGAGGATGCCCGGGTTTACGCCGGGCGTAAGCTTGAGTACAAATACGTGCGGGTCGATGCTGTCGTAGAAACGCACCGGGTTTTCGCCCTGATGCGTGCCGTGAAGCCCATTGCGCACGATGCGGTCGTTGCGGATATAGGCGATGGGCGGATAGTTGACGCTAATGAACGCGTTAAAGCTCATGGTGCGCTGCTTGCGGGCGCGCGTGCCGGCAATGGCGACGCCGCCAAACACGATCGAGACGTCGTGCGAATGCTCGTCGAGCGCATAGAGCAGGCTCTGGTACAGATTAAGTTTGGCATCGGTAAAGGGATTGCCCATGGGCTTTTGCGAGCCGGTGAGCACGATGGGCTTGGGGCTGTCCTGAATCAGGTAGGAAAGCGCTGCTGCGGTGTAGCTCATGGTGTCGGTGCCGTGCAGAATCACGAAACCGTCGTGGTCGGCATAGCCCTCGACAATGACGTCGCGGATACGCATCCAGTCACTGGGGCGCATATTGGTGCTGTCGATGTTCATGGGCTGCACGACGTCGAGCTCGCAGAGGCCCGAGATCTCGGGGACGCTCTGGGCGAGCTCCTCACCGGTTAGGGCGGGGGAGAGGCCGTTGCCGTCCTCGGTCGATGCGATGGTGCCGCCCGTGGCGATGAGAAGGATGCGCTTCATGCTGGTATTCCTATCGTGTTTGCCGCCGCAGAGGCGGAGTCGTTCGGCAGTATTGTGGCACAGGGCGTCCAATGTTCAAACGTATTACATCATCTGTAACGTTCGGTAACACTTCGATTGCCGTCAAATAGGGGCCCAGGTCGTGCGTTTGCCGTGCGCTGGCGGCTGCGAGGGACGAGAAACCCCATATAACGTGTACACTATGGAAGTTATTCTCGTTTATTCGCGCGGGTGGGCACCGGCTCCCCGCCAACAAGAGGGGGAACCATGGATCAAAAGGCTTCCGCAAAGGTCCTCGTACTCGACTTTGGTGCGCAGTACGGTCAGCTCATTGCCCGTCGCGTCCGCGACCTCAACGTGTATTCCGAGATTGTCCCCTGCGACATCTCGGCCGACGAGATTCGCGAGATGAACGCCTCTGCGCTCATCCTTTCTGGCGGCCCGGCCTCCGTGTACGCCGAGGACGCTCCGTCCATCGACCCCGCCATCTTTGACCTGGGCCTTCCCGTCCTGGGCTTTTGCTACGGCCATCAGATCACGGCCGTGACGCTCGGCGGCAAGGTCGGCCACTCCGAGGTGGGCGAGTACGGCCGCGCCACCATCACGCGCACGGCTGGTGCCAAGCTCTTTAACTCTACGCCCATGGAGCAGACCGTGTGGATGAGCCACCGCGACGCCGTGTCCGAGGTGCCCGAGGGCTTTACCGTTACCGCCAGCACCGACGTGTGCCCGGTCGCTGCGATGGAGTGCGTCGAGCGCAAGATCTTCACCACGCAGTTTCACCCCGAGGTCAAGCACTCCGAGTACGGTCAGCAGCTGCTGAGCAACTTCCTGTTTGAGATCTGCGGCCTGGAGCCCAACTGGAGCATGGACAACCTGGTCGAGACCATGACGGCCGAGTTTCGCGAGAAGGTCGGCGACGACCGCGTGATTCTGGCCCTGTCCGGTGGCGTCGACTCCTCCGTCGTGGCTGCGCTGGGCGCTCGCGCCGTGGGCAAGCAGATGACCTGCGTGTTCATCAACCACGGCCTGCTGCGCAAGGGTGAGCCCGAGCAGGTGGAGGAGGTCTTCACCAAGCAGTTTGACGTTGACTTTATCCACGTCCACGCCGAGGACCGTTATGCCGAGCTTCTGGCCGGCGTGACCGAGCCCGAGGAGAAGCGCCGCATCATCGGTACGCAGTTCTGGAAAGAGTTCTTCGCGGTTGCTCAGCAGCTCGAGACCGATGGCAAGCCGGTCAAGTACCTGGCTCAGGGCACCATCTACCCCGACATCATCGAGTCCGGCGCTCGCAAGACGGGCGGCAAGACGGCCACCATCAAGAGCCACCACAACCTGATCCCGTTCCCCGAGGGCGTACACTTCGACCTTATTGAGCCGCTCGACCACTTCTTTAAGGACGAGGTCCGCGCACTTGGTTTGGCGCTTGGCCTGCCGGGTCACATCGTGTTCCGCCAGCCTTTCCCGGGCCCGGGTCTGGCTATCCGTATCATCGGCGCGGTCGATAAGGAGAAACTCGAGATTCTCAAGAACGCCGACGCTATCGTGCGCGAGGAGCTCGATGCCTACAACCAGCGCCTGTTTGAGCAGACCGGCGAGCGCAACTCCGAGCACAGCTGCTGGCAGTATTTCGCGGTCCTGCCCGACATTAAGTCCGTGGGCGTCATGGGCGACGAGCGCACCTATCAGCGCCCGATCATCCTGCGCGCTGTCGAGTCCAGCGATGCCATGACCGCCGACTGGGCCAAGCTGCCCTACGACGTGCTGGCCCGCATCTCCGGCCGCATCGTTGCCGAGGTCCCCGGCGCCAACCGCGTGTGCTACGACATCACGTCCAAGCCGCCCGCGACGATCGAGTGGGAATAACGGGAACTGGCTTCTGAACTCGCGTTTTGGTGCTGCCGAGTACCGCCTGATACTGTTTCGGCATCGCCGCAGGACGAAGCCACCAGCGAAATAGTGGGAATAACAGCCCTCGAACCCTCTGGTTCGAGGGCTTTCTTTTTGTATCTCTACCTGGGAAAACGACCCAATTATTCCCGTCTATCCCTACTGGGCGGTACAGCGGAGTACTCGGCGGTACGGGAATAATTAGGCCCTGCGGGAATAATTCACAATTCGGGTCCCCCGAAGGCCGGTTTCGAACGGTCGAAACTGAGTTGAAACTGCGAGGCGGATTCAAACCCTTTTCAATTGTATTTGCCCAGGTCAACAAACGGGAATAAAGAAACGCGGAAATCGGTTTCCGCAGTTTCGACAACCCCGAATGCCGCCGAATAACGCCGTGTATCTTGCTGTATTTTAGCGCGCAATTATTCCTCGAACGGGGCTTCAGGGGTGCCGATTTCATACGGGAATAATGGGCTCTTCGGTGGTTTCTGTGGGAGAGATTCCGGCATAGGCCCAGCTCAGCGGGCGAAAACAACGATCTGGAACTGAAACGGCCCCGGGAGGGGCCGTTTCCGCGTCATCCGCCTATGATTGCTAAGCCAAATTCAGACAACCGAAGAGGTGTGACGCATGAAGAGTCTACTACTTCTCGCCCTCGGTCTGGCCCGCACGGTCGTCCTGGGCGCGCGCATCGAGGCCGAGCGCATCGTCGTGAGCGTCCGGCCCTACAAGCGCGAGCAGCGCCGCTGCCCCGTATGCGGCAGGGCCTGCGACTTCTACGACATGGCGAACCGCGGGGCCCCCAGGCTGTGGAGGGCGATGGACCTGGCGCGCTCGGCCTGCTACCTGGAGTACGCGCCCTGCAGGGTGCGCTGCCCGGAGCACGGCGTGCGCACCGAGGCCGTCCCCTGGGCGCGGCACGGGGCGCGCTTCACGCGCGACTTCGAGGACTGGGTGGCGTGGCTGGCGGTCCGCTGCACCGCCTCGGCGGTCTCCGAGCTCGCCCGCGTCGAGTGGCACGGCGTGGGCGGCGTGTGCAGGCGCGTCTACGCCGAGCTGGAGGCCGCGCGCGGCGCCTCGAGGTTCGACGGCGTGCGCCGCATCGGCATCGACGAGACGTCGTACAAGAGGGGCCACGGGTACGTCACGGTGGTCGTCGGCCACGACCGCGGCTGCCTCGTCTGGGCGCACGAGGGCACCGGCAAGGACGTGCTCAACCTGTTCCTCGACGGGCTCGCGCGCGAGCAGAGGCGCGCCATGGAGGTGGTGGCCGCCGACGGCGCGAGGCGGATAGGGCAGCTGGTCAAGCGCCGCTGCCCCAACGCGAGGTGGGTCATGGACCCCTTCCGCGTGGTCCAGTGGATGAACGGCGCGCTCGACGCCGTGCGCTGCGGGGAGTGGAACGCCGCCAGGGCCGCCGCCAGGGCCGCCAGGCCCAGGCCCGAGGGCAAGCGCGGCAGGCCTGCCAAAGGCGAGCTGCCGCCCGAGGAGGTCAGGGCGCTCGAGGAGGAGGCGGCCTCCATCAAGGGCAGCCGCTACGCGCTCGTGAAGAACCCCGAGGACCTCACCGACGGCCAGAGGGCGAGGCTCGAGGCGCTCAAGAAGAGGGCCGGCTCGCGGCTGGTCAGGGCCTGGGAGCTCAAGGAGGACCTGCGGGCCGTCTTCCGGGCAGCCGACGGCTCCGAGGCCGCCGAGCTGCTCGACGACTGGATGCACAGGGCCGCCTACTGCAAGATCGCCAAGGTCGTCGCCGTGGAGAAGAAGGTGCGCCGCCGGCGCGACGACATCATCGCCGCAGTCGAGCTCGGCATCAGCAACGGGCGCGTAGAGGCCATCAACAACAAGATCAAGGTGACGGTGAGGATGGGCTACGGCTTCCGCAACACCGACAACCTCGTGGCCCTGCTCATGCTCAGGTGCGGCGACTGCCAGCCCCAGCTCCCGGGTCGCCCGGTGAAGGCGAGGAAGAAGGGCGTGAAGGGAGCGAAGAGCGTTGCTGCCTAGGCTAGCCCCTTGTCACACAAACTACCGAAGCCTCCTTTTTTCACCTGCTGAAGGTTATCAATCTTCTTATTGAGTATCTCGGCATTCTTTCTTCTGCCAATGCCCTGGCGGGCAGATCCACCCCCCTTTCGGCTGGTTCGGGGGCACAGGCATGCCCTGACGGGCAGATCCACCGCCCTTTCGGCTGGTTCGGGGTCGCAGGCATGCCCTGGCGGGCAGATCAGCGCCTTTTCGGCAGGTTCGGGGGCGCAGGCATGCCCTGACAGACGGCTGCATTGCCCATATGCGTTTTGCGCGCGAGGACCCTGTTGCTCCTGTCAAAAGCGTGGCGAAATGAAGTGGCCCAAAAGAGGGCAGCAGAATACCGAAATCCCAGCTTGAAATAGCTCAGCTATTTGTCACTGTGCGGTTCTGCCTGCTGTGATTAGCCATGCACTGCTGGGGAAGACTCATCCGCTAGAATTGCTTGGACGAAAGGAGACGCAATGGTACTCGACAGATACGCGCGATTTGCTGACAGCGCCGACGTGCTCTCTTGCCCCCTTTGCCACAGCGCCCTGAAGCTGCAGGAAGGGAGCCTCGTATGTCCGAAGAGGCACTGCTTCGATATCGCAAAGCAGGGGTACGTAAACCTTCTAGGGCCCTCCAGGCAGTCAGCCCACTACAGCAAAGAATCCTTTGAGAGCCGCATGGCAATCCTGGAGGCAGGGTATTACGACCACGTGAAAGAAGCCGTCCTCACCGCGGTAGGAAGGGCCCTTTCCCCAAGCGAGGGTCCTGCAGCTGTGAACGCGACGCCATTCCGCGTGCTCGACGCGGGATGCGGAGAAGGCTTCTATGCACGTGCAATCCGAGAAAACCTCTGTGTCGACGTGGTGGCGTTTGACCTCTCAAAAGACGCCATGCTGATGGCGGCCCGCCACGATTCCAGAAAGGCGGTCAAATGGCTGGTTGGCGACCTGACGAACATCCCCGTGCTGAAAGGCTCCATCAACTGCGTGGTGGACGTATTCGCTCCCTCGAACTACGACGAATTCAAGCGCGTTCTCACCCCAACCAGAAACGCCTCCGCGCCAGGAGTGCTGGTCAAAGTGGTTCCAGGCAGCAATCATCTTACGGAGCTGCGCCACCTTGCTGAAGGATCTTTGCGCAGCAAGGAATACTCAAACCAGCTGGTGACCGATTGCTTTGAGAAGCACTTCAAGATGACCGACCGCATCAAGGTGACGCGCACCTTCGAGATGTCCGAAAGGGACGTCCGCGTGTTCGCCGAGATGACGCCGCTGCTGTTCGGCATCGACGCGGAGTCCCTAAATCTATCGCGTGTGAAAAGCATCACCATCGAGGCTGAATTGCTGGTGGGCACCCCTCGCTCCCAAGGCCCTTCATGAGCTCAGCCAGCTCATCATCCTCTTAATTGCAGGGCTGAAGGACAGCCCTTGTCAACCGCCCCAGAAGAAATCTGGCTCTTCGGTGGTTTCTGTGGGAGAGATTCCGGCATAGGCCCAGCTCAGCGGGCGAAAACAACGATCTGGAACTGAAACGGCCCCGGGAGGGGCCGTTTCCGCGTCATCCGCCTATGATTGCTAAGCCAAATTCAGACAACCGAAGAGGTGTGACGCATGAAGAGTCTACTACTTCTCGCCCTCGGTCTGGCCCGCACGGTCGTCCTGGGCGCGCGCATCGAGGCCGAGCGCATCGTCGTGAGCGTCCGGCCCTACAAGCGCGAGCAGCGCCGCTGCCCCGTATGCGGCAGGGCCTGCGACTTCTACGACATGGCGAACCGCGGGGCCCCCAGGCTGTGGAGGGCGATGGACCTGGCGCGCTCGGCCTGCTACCTGGAGTACGCGCCCTGCAGGGTGCGCTGCCCGGAGCACGGCGTGCGCACCGAGGCCGTCCCCTGGGCGCGGCACGGGGCGCGCTTCACGCGCGACTTCGAGGACTGGGTGGCGTGGCTGGCGGTCCGCTGCACCGCCTCGGCGGTCTCCGAGCTCGCCCGCGTCGAGTGGCACGGCGTGGGCGGCGTGTGCAGGCGCGTCTACGCCGAGCTGGAGGCCGCGCGCGGCGCCTCGAGGTTCGACGGCGTGCGCCGCATCGGCATCGACGAGACGTCGTACAAGAGGGGCCACGGGTACGTCACGGTGGTCGTCGGCCACGACCGCGGCTGCCTCGTCTGGGCGCACGAGGGCACCGGCAAGGACGTGCTCAACCTGTTCCTCGACGGGCTCGCGCGCGAGCAGAGGCGCGCCATGGAGGTGGTGGCCGCCGACGGCGCGAGGCGGATAGGGCAGCTGGTCAAGCGCCGCTGCCCCAACGCGAGGTGGGTCATGGACCCCTTCCGCGTGGTCCAGTGGATGAACGGCGCGCTCGACGCCGTGCGCTGCGGGGAGTGGAACGCCGCCAGGGCCGCCGCCAGGGCCGCCAGGCCCAGGCCCGAGGGCAAGCGCGGCAGGCCTGCCAAAGGCGAGCTGCCGCCCGAGGAGGTCAGGGCGCTCGAGGAGGAGGCGGCCTCCATCAAGGGCAGCCGCTACGCGCTCGTGAAGAACCCCGAGGACCTCACCGACGGCCAGAGGGCGAGGCTCGAGGCGCTCAAGAAGAGGGCCGGCTCGCGGCTGGTCAGGGCCTGGGAGCTCAAGGAGGACCTGCGGGCCGTCTTCCGGGCAGCCGACGGCTCCGAGGCCGCCGAGCTGCTCGACGACTGGATGCACAGGGCCGCCTACTGCAAGATCGCCAAGGTCGTCGCCGTGGAGAAGAAGGTGCGCCGCCGGCGCGACGACATCATCGCCGCAGTCGAGCTCGGCATCAGCAACGGGCGCGTAGAGGCCATCAACAACAAGATCAAGGTGACGGTGAGGATGGGCTACGGCTTCCGCAACACCGACAACCTCGTGGCCCTGCTCATGCTCAGGTGCGGCGACTGCCAGCCCCAGCTCCCGGGTCGCCCGGTGAAGGCGAGGAAGAAGGGCGTGAAGGGAGCGAAGAGCGTTGCTGCCTAGGCTAGCCCCTTGTCACACAAACTACCGAAGCCTCGAATAATGGAACAGCCTCCGGAGAACCAGAGGCTGTTCGCAAGAAAACGTCAATTCACCTGGGAAGATGTCAGAAAGAGGCCTTCCAGCCGGCGTAAGCGTCCTCGTCGAGTTCGCCGCGTTCGAGCTCGGCACGCTTTTCGGCCCAGGTTTTGATCGACTGCGCGAGCTTGGGGGCATGCGGCGCCCTGGGGTCGACCGTCAGGCCCATGCCGTCCTCGCTGGGGACGAGACCGTAGCCCTCCTCAAGCTGCAGCAGCAGGGCCATGAGGTCTCGAGACGTCTCGACGCCGTAGTCCTTGAGCGCGCCCTCGGAGACCTCGAGCGCCTTCGCGATCTTCTCGAGCAGCTCGGGCTTAACCGCGCGGATGCCGCTCTCGTAGTGCCTGATCGCACCCTCGGTGAGCCCTACGGCATCGGCGAGCTGGGCCTGCGTAAAGCCCTTCGCCTTGCGATGCCGCCGAATGTTGTCGCCTGTCGCCATGTGCCCTCCTATAGATTTCGTCGGCGACCATTCTATCAGCGTACGAGTTTGTACGCAATTCTATTGACAGTACAGATACGTACGATTATTCTCGGGAATACGAGCGTACGCATACGTACGGATAGATAGGAGGTCCAAGATGGAACAGCCGGTGGCAAAGACACCGAGGCCGAGCATGCTCACCGCCAACGAGGTGGCGGAGCGCCTGAAGATCAAGAAAGGCAGCGCCTACGAGGTCATCCGCCAGATGAACAAGGAGCAGGAGGCCCTTGGGCGCGTGGTGATCCGCGGACGCGTCCGCAGCGACCTGTTCGAGGCCCGCTACTTCCCGGAGGTGGACGATGCCAGCCTATAAGGACAAGAAGACGGGCCTCTTCTACGTGCAGTTCTACTACCGCGACGCGCGCGGGGCCAAGAGGCACAAGACGAAGAAGGGTTTCCAGACCGAGCTCGAGGCGCTTCTGTGGGAGAAGAACTTCAAGGCCCTCAAGGACGACGCCATGGACATGACCTTCGCCGACTTCTGCAAGGTCTACGAGGCGGAGGTGAGGCCGAGGGTCCGCGAGCACACCTGGCTCACCAAGGAGAACATCATCCAGAGCAAGCTCCTGCCGTTCTTCGGCGACATGCGCATGTGTGACATACGGCCCGTCGACATCGTCAGGTGGCAGAACTCCCTCACTGGATCAACAAGGGCGGACGGCGACGGCTTCAAGCCCACTTACCTGAGGATCATCAACAACCAGCTAAACGCCATCTTCAACCACGCCGAGCGCTACTACAACCTGGAGAAGAACCCCGTCCACAAGGTGGACAAGATGGGCAGCAAGGAGGCCGGCGAGATGCAGTTCTGGACCAAGGACGAGTACCTCAGCTTCTCGGAGGCCATCTCCGACAAACCGCTCGCCTTCTACGCTTTCGAGGTGCTCTACTGGATGGGCGTACGCTGCGGCGAGCTCATGGCGCTCACGCCCTCGGACTTCCTGATGGAGACGTCGGAGCTGCGCATAGACAAGTCCTACCAGCGGCTGCGCGGCGAGGACGTGGTCACGAAGCCGAAGACGCGCAAGTCGGTGCGCACGATCAAGATGCCGGCGTTCCTCCGCGACGAGATGGCGGAGTTCATCGAGATGCGCGATGACGTGGCGCCCGACGAGCGGCTCTTCGGCTTCACGAAGCACTTCCTCGTGCACGAGATGGAGCGCGGCTGCAAGGCGTCGGGCGTGAAGCGGATACGCATCCACGACCTTCGCCACAGCCACGTGAGCCTGCTCATCAACATGGGCTTCTCCGCCCTCGACATCGCCGAGCGCGTGGGACACGAGGCCATCGACATCACATACCGCTACGCGCACCTTTTCCCCGCCAAGCGCGCGCAGATCGCCGACGCGCTCTCCGAGCTGAGGGGCGAATAGGATGCCGTGCGAGAACGGCGCCCGCAAGCGCAGCAAGACGATGGCGTTCCGCTGCACCCCGGAGGAGTACGAGCTGATCGCCAACATGGCCGCCTGGAGCGGCATGAGCAGGCAGGACTACATCATGGCGAGGCTGACCCGGACCGAGATAACGGTAAGACCGTCGTCGCGGACGCAACGGGCGCTGCGCGACTCCATGAAGAGCCTGGCGGAGCGGCTCCTCGCCGTGTGCGACGCCGATGAGCTTGATGCGGACCTCCAAAGGCAGCTCGCCCTGGTCATGGAGATCTTCAACGGGTTCGGCGAGGCGCCGCCGCCCGGAAGGCGCGCAAAGCGCGAGAAGGGGCCCGGCGACGATTTCTTCGGGATGTCTCGATGCTAATCCCGGGCCGCGATCGGGAGGCGCAACCGCTTCCGGGCGCACGCGCGCGTGCCGGCGCGGCGAGGGGCCGCAGGCGCAATGCGTGGGCGACCAAGGCGATCAAAGGCAATTTGATGAAAAAGGTATATACTATTTTCATCAAAAAGGAGGAACGCTATGACAGAAGCAGAGGCCATCGCTAAGCGCATAGAGAGCTTCGGCGCCGGCAGGGCCTTCACAGCCGCCGACTTCTCCGACGTCGCAGGCCGGCGCAATGCCGCCAACGCGCTCGGGCGCTTGCATGCAAAGGGAGGGATCGCCCGTGCCATCCGCGGCGTCTACTACGCGCCGGAGCGCAGCGCGCTCATGGGCACCGAGGTGCCGGCCAGCGCCGACGAGGTCGTGCGCGCCGTCGCCCGTGCCAACAAGTGGATCGTCGCACCGTCCGGCGACGCGGCGCTCAATGCGCTGGGCCTCGACACGCAGGTGCCCGCAAAGCTCGTCTACGTCAGCAGCGGTCCGTACAAGCGCTACGAGTACGGGCCGTACGATATCGAGCTCCGGCACCGCGCCAACCGCGACCTGCTCGACTGCTCGCAGATCACCTGCACCATCGTGCAGGCCCTCAAGGCGCTCGGGCGCGAGAACGTGGGCGACGAGGAAATCGGAACGCTCGCGCGCAACCTCACGGAAGAGCAGGTCGGCGCGTTCCTGGAAGAGTCGGCGGGGCTCACCTCCTGGGTTGCCGACGCCGCGAAGAAGATATGGGAGGCGAAGCATGGACAGGATCGCTAGGGCCTCGACCGACGAGCGCAGGCTGGTCTTCGAGGCCGCCGCGCAGAGGATGGCGCTTGCGCCGGCCGTCGTCGAGAAGGACTTCTGGGTGTGCTACACCTTGGACCACCTTTTCCACAGAAGCGGCTTCGCCGAGTCCATGGTGTTCAAGGGCGGCACGAGCCTGTCGAAGGCTTTCGGGCTCATCGAGCGCTTCTCGGAGGACATCGACCTCATACTCGATTGGCGACTCCTAGGCTTCGGCGAGGACGAACCGTGGGAGCCGCGCAGCAACTCGGCGCAGGAGCGGTTCAAGGCCGACAGCATCGAGCGCACGAACGCCTTCCTGGCCGACGCCTTTGCTCCGAAGCTCAGGGCTACGCTTTCCGAGTCCCTCGGCACCGAAGCATCCGTTAGGTGCGGGGCCGAGGAGGAGACCGTGTACTTCGACTACCCGCGCTCCTACGAGTCGGCGGGCACGCTCGACACCATCAAGCTGGAGATAGGACCCATGGCGGCATGGTCGCCCTCCGAGGAGGCGGCGATAACCCCGTACGCGGCGGACGTGGTTCCGTTCGGGCCCGAGCTGTCGACTACGGTGCGCACCGCGAGTCCCGAGCGCACGTTTTGGGAGAAGGCCACCATCCTGCACCAGGAGGCCAACAGGCCCGAGGGCAAGGCTATGCCCAGGCGCTACTCCCGCCATTACTACGACATGTACCGCCTCGGCCACTCGTTCGTGCTCGGCCGCGCCGTAGCGCAGCCTGGCCTCCTCGAACAGGTCGTCAGGTTCAAAGAGAAGTTCTACCGCACGCCGTGGGCCAAGCTGGCCGATGCGAGGCCCGGCACGCTCAGGCTCGCCCCTCCAAAGGGCAGGCTCGACGAGCTGGCGGCCGATTACGCCTCGATGAGGCCGATGCTGTTCGGCAGCTACCCGAGCATCGATGAGATAGTCGCCTACATGGTGGAGCTCGAGGAGACCATCAACGGGCTAAGCTGACCAAGGGCGCCCCAATTCCGGGCGCCTGCCAGAATCGAAGAGGCGGGGCGGGCAACGCGGCGGCTTCCCCGCCGAGAGCGGAGCGTTCCTTTTCGACGGGCGGCGTTGAGAGTTCGGCATAAAAGACCTCGTTCTGCAGCCTCCAGGATGCGCGCGGCGTCCTCGATGCGCTCGGCGCATCTCTCGCTTATCGACCTCAGGGCCAGTATGCCCTCGACGTCGAGAGGGTCCAGCTGGTCGGCGTGCGCCATGGACTCGAGCAGCTGGTCCAGCCCCCTCGCCAGCCTTCCCGCATCTGCCACCGCGTCGAGCAGCTCGCGACGCTCGTCCTTCTCGTTGATGCCCGTCAACAGCCGTCCTCCTTCTTCCGACGGACGTGCTGCGCAGCACCGTAGCCGTTCCGCATGGAGAGCCGCCTCGCCGCCAGCGGCCCCGTGAGCATATCGACCGTGAGCGGCACGGGAGAGGCCGTCCCGATTAGGGTAGCGGCGCCGCGACTCGGAAACGCGCCTCCGTCCTCCACGCGACGTCCCGACGTAACCCTCGCGAGCGCCCCAGCAATCGCCGACAGATCGCATCCCATGTCCGGAAGCCCCGGCGCCCATGTCCGATTCCATGCCGCACGCCTCCGCCCCTCCGATCCGAAACCCGCCCCGGCGCTCCTTGGACGCGCAGGGTCGCACGCCGGCAGGCGGCCAGCAAGGGCCGCGACACTTTTTCGAGTTCTTCGCCCCATGCGCTCCGCGCGCGAACAACGCGAAAAACTGCCGTCGGGAGACTTCTATTTCTATGCCCGACTTCGCTTCCTCCCTTGCCGGCACGCCCGCGCCGCATGCGACTCACGCGACGCAAGGCACGCCACAGGGGCGGGCCTCCGAGTCTAAGGAGCAAGACATGAACGACATGAAGGAAAAGGCGATGGGCGCGGTCAGGACCTTCCTCGAGCGTAAGGGCTACGAGATCGTCGATGAGGCCTGGCAGGGGCCCGAGGGCATCGGCGGAATCGACCTCGTGGCGGTGGACGAGGACGGGACCCTGGTCTTCGTCGACGCCACGGTCCGGATCGGAACGGACGGCTTCCCCGAGGCCCACAGGGCGCGCGGGCTGCGCGAGGCGCTGGCGGCGACGTGGCTCGCCGGCAACGGCGACGACTACGCCGACACGCCGGTCCGCTTCGACGAGGTGGCGATGATGGTCGTCAAGGAAAACCGAGCGCTCCTGCGCCACCACATCAACTGCTTCGGCGAGATGGAGCCGCTCTCCTAGGCGGCGCGCCCGGCCCCGGGCTCCCGGGGCCGGGTTTCCCCGAATCCGCCCCTTGTACCACGAAAGCGTACATATCCGTACGTTTTCGTGGTACACTCCGCTTGTCGGACAAATCCGTACGGTTTTGTCCCGACGCTCCGAGACTCGGGGCGCGCCGGACCGGATGCGCCGAGGCGCGCCCCACGCTAGAGAGGACGCGACCCATGCGCACGATAGCCATTTCCAACTACAAGGGCGGCGTCGGCAAGACGACGACCGCCGTGAACCTGGCGGCGATCTTCGCCGCCCGGGGCCTTCGGACCCTGCTTGTCGACCTCGACCCGCAGGCGTCTGCCACAGACTTCTTCGGCCTCTACGACCGGGCCGTCTCCGAGCGGCGCACGTCGGTCGAGCTGCTCTACGGCGGCGCGCCCGTGGAGGAGGTCGCCTACGCTGCCGGGGAGAACCTCGACGTGGTGGCCTCGACCATCGACCTCGTCGACCAGAACGAGATGCTCCTGCGCGAGCAGCGACTCAAGTTCGCCCTCGACGACGCCTCGGGCTCCTACGACGTCTGCCTCATCGACTGCAGTCCCGTGATGCGCAGGCTCGCCTTCAACGCCTACCTCGCCGCGGCGGAGGGCGGCATGGTCGTCATCCCCGTGAAGCTCGACTCCACCGTGATGCGCGGCACGGCGCTCACCGTCGAGGCGACGCGCTCCATCGCCGACGCTCTGCGCATGCCCACGCCCCGCTGGAAGATACTGCGCACCTGCGTGCCCGGCCGCATGACCAACGCCGAGGCCACGGGCGCGGCCGTGCTCGACGGGTTCTTCCCGGACGAGCAGTTCGAGACGGTCATCCACGCGAGCAGCAAGGTCTGCGAGGGCAGCTGGCAGTGGAAGCCGGTGGCCGCCTTCGAGCCGGGGAGCCGCCCCGCGCGCGACTACAAGGCGCTCGCAGACGAGGTGTGCCGTGAACTCGCCTAGGCAGGTGGCCGCGGGCTTCACCATCACGGGGCTTCTCGACGGCGCGTCGCGCACCCGCGGGCGCTACCCGGTGTCCGAGATCGCGGTGGCCGACATCGCCGACCACCCGGCGAACGCCGCGTACTCTATGGACCCTGCTGGGATAGCTGAGCTCGCCGAGTCCATACGCGAGGACGGCCTCACCGACCTGCCGCTCGTGCGAAAGGTCGGCGACGGCTCGTGGCAGATGGTCTCCGGGCATCGGCGCAAGGCCGCCTACGCGCTGCTCGCGAAGGACGACCCCGCTTACGAGAGGATGCCCTGCCGCGTGATAGAGGGCATCGACGACGAGCGGGCGGTGACGCTGCTCCACGCAGCGAACTACTTCACCCGCGCGCTCACCGTGACCGAGCGCGCCGCCGCGACCGAGGCGCTCAGGGGCGACGCCGTGCGCCTGCGCTCCGAGGACCCCTCGCTCTCCGGCATGCGCGTCGACGACGTGAAGGCCGCCATCATCGAGCGGCAGACGGGCCGCAAGGTCTCCGGCAAGACCATTGCGCGTGAGGAGAGGCTGGCCCGCCGGATTGCCGAGGACCTCTCGCCCGAGTGGGCCGCCGAGGCCGATCGCGGCAACCTCAGCGCCGAGGCGGTGCGCTCGCTCGCGGGCATGCCGAAGGAGCGCCAGGCGGAGATGCACGCCGCAATGGAGCCCTGGCGGCGCACCAAGCGGGAGCTCTCCGACTACGTGAGGAGCGAGAGCAAAACGCAGGCCGGCCCCGACGGGCGCATCTCCAAGGCAGCGAGGCTCGTCGCCGATTTCCTCGAGAGCCCGCCCGAGAGCCCGAGCCCGGCCGACCTCTCGCTGCTGCGGGAGATGGCGCTCATGACCGCGCCCTACACGGATGCGGGCACCGATGCCCGAAAGCGCCGCAGAAGGGCCTCAGGCCCGAAATCCAGCAAGTAGCCTATGGCGTCCGACATCGCGTCGGGCGTCCATAGCACTTGGGGACCGGGCGGCCTCGGACCCGTCATGCCGCGGGCCGTTCGGGAGCCCGCTTTCGCGAGGCCCGGTCCCAGAGGCGGCGCCCGAGCCGGGCCGCCGCCTGCGGGGGATCCCCCGCACCCCTAGAGAGACGCGCCCGCCGCGCGGCGGGCCCGAGGAAAGGAATCCGCCATGGAAGAGGAAGCCGGCGCCGCCAAAGGCAAGGAGCGCCGCGTCACGTTCCGCATGGAGGGAGGCGACTACGACGCGCTCTGCGAGCGGTGCGAGCGTGCCGGCCTCAGCAAGTCGGAGTACCTGCGCTACCTCGTTCGCATACCGCTGTCGACGGAGGCCAACGCGGGAGACGAGCACCGCATACTCGTGGACCGCAGAGCCCTGTGGGCGATGTCGCGAGAGCTCACGAAGTGGGGCTACCACTACAACCAGGCCGTGCACGCGATGAACCTCATCAACTTCCACGCCCGCCACGGGCACGTCGACCGCGACCTCGTCGCGGATAGCATCCCGACGATCGAGCGCGAGCTCGCCGACGTGAACGCCGCGGCCCGAGAGATGGCGGCGGAGCTCGGTCGCATCGGCGCCGACTCGCTCGTGGAGGGCTCGCCATGCCGATCCTGAAGCCGATAAGCGGCCACGGCTCGACGGGCGGCATCCGCCGCTACCTCGAGAAGGGAGGCCGCGCCCTGGCGCGCGACCTGTTCAACCTGAGCTACGACGAGCGCGACGCCGGCGCGCTGGGGGAAGACGCCAAGGAGGCCTGCGCCTGGGACGCCGAGATGGACGCCACGCGCGCCGCGTTCGGCACGGACGCACCCTGGAGGGGCAAGCCCGCGCGCACGTTCAAGCACTTCGTGCTCTCGCCGGACCCCGGCGACGACATCGACCTGGCGACGCTGCGCGAGCTCGCGTGCTTGTGGGCGCTCAGGCACTTCGACGACCACGAGATCGCCATCGTCTACCACGACGACAACGCCCGCGGCATACCGCACGCGCACATCGTCGTGAACAACGCCAACCTCCGCACCGGCTACCGCATGCAGACCCAGCACCCCGAGGACCTCAACCGAGACCTGCAGGACATGGCGCGCGAGCGCGGGCTGTCGGGGCTCTCCAACGACCGGGCGCCCGAATCTCCGTCGAAGGCGCGCGGGCGGGCAGGTGCGGGCGGGCCCAGGAGCCGCAGGAGCGTCTACCTGGGCCGGGCCGAGAAGGAGATCATGCGCTCGGGCGGCTACTCGTGGGTCGGCGACATCCGCGCCCGCGTCGCGCTCGCCAAGACCACGGCGCGCGACGAGGCGGAGTTCTTCGGCATCCTCGACGCCCTGGGCGTGCACGTCGCCGACAACTCGGCCAAGGCGCGGCGGGACGACTGGGTGTTCAGCCTGGCGGAGGAACCGTCCAAGAAGGTAACCGGCGAGCGCCTGGGGTTCGTCTACGGCAAGGAGATGCTGCGCCGGCGCTTCGAGCGCGAAGGCGCCTACCGCCCCACGGACGCGAGCGCCGCGCGGATCCGCGAGGCCGCCGAGCGAGCCCTCGAGCTCAACGACCTCTCGGAGCTGAGCAGGCTCTCCTCGGCGCTCGAGACGTGCGCGAAGTTCGACGTCGAGTCCATCGAGGAGTTCGGGCTCAGGATGGCGACGCTCGAGCGGCGCGGCCAGGCGGGCGGCGAGGGATACCGTCGCCTCGAGGCCGCCCGCGCCTACATGGCCGAGAACGGGCTCATGCCGCTCAAGACCCGCTACGGGGACGGTGAAGGGCGCGACGATGCCAGCGGCAATTCGCGCCAGTGCCACCGAGCGGACGAGCAACAGCGCATCCTCGCCGCCGAGCGGCAGCGGGCCCAGCAGGACCAGCGCAGGGAGAGGGGCCGGAGATGATGGTGAGGATAGAGTACGAGGGCGGCAGGACGACGCTGTTCGACACGCTCTCGTTCACGGAGGGGTCGCCGTTCTCCGGCGCGAACATGCTCACGGAGTTCGAGCTCGAGATGCGGGAGGAGCCCGAGAAGGGGCTCTGGCTCACGGCGAACTGGCACCAGGTGCGCGACGACTGGCGCGCCGACGCGCCCGCGGACGGGATACCGGCCGCGCGCAGGTCCCGTGGCTGGCGCTTCATGCTGGCCTCGGAGGCCGAGCTGGGGCGAGCCCGCCGCGTCCTGCTCGACGGCGACGAGGCGTTCGCCCGGGTGCGGGGCTTCCTGTGCGACGCGGCCGCGATCGGCGCCTGCTACCGCGAGCACGTGGGCCCTCCCTCAAAACCGCTGAAATCGCAGATAAGGGACCTGCAGCGCGCTCTGGGGAGGGCAGAGGTCCTGGGCGTGCCCGACGAGCTGGCGAGGCTGCTCGCGCAAGAGAAGGAGGAGGGCGCCGACGAGGGCGCCCGCAAGGTCAAGGAAGATTGGGGTGACGTCGATGAAGAGGCTTGGTAGGTTCCTCATGGCGGCGCTTAAGGTCACGCTGGGCTTTTTCGTCTGGCTGTTCCGTGCCGTGTTCAAGTGGGTGATGTGAGAAGAGGCGGGCAATTGCCCGCCTCTTTCCGTTGTGCGATTTCGATTTCCCACGGCTAGTCCCGGTCGTCGTCGCCGGCTGCGCAGCAAGCGTAGGCCGTGAGCGCGAGGAGCCCCATGAGGAGCCCTATTCCGAAGGGCGCGAATCCCATGCTTCCACCTCCTTCGCGTAGACCACGGTGCGGGAGTTGCTCGTCTGGTAGCTGCAGGTGACGAAGGCCCAGGCTTGGGCGACGTCTTTCGGCTCTTCCAGGACGACCTCGCATCGGGACAATTTGTCCCCGAGATAGGAGTCGAGCGCCGCCGCGTCTGCGAAGTCGGTCCGCTTTCCCTCCGAGCTCGCGTCGACCACGTCGGCCGCGAAGACCTCGAGCTTGATCGCCTTCTCGCGGGTGAAGACCTGGATGGTGCGGTGCCCCTCGGCGAAGTCGCGCGACGAGTACTGCGCGAGCGGCGCGAACATGGTGCCGTCGGACATGTGGTGCCCGTACACGATGACGAGCGGGCTCTCGGCTCCCTGCGCGCAGCCTGCGTCGATGTAGGGAGCGCCCCATGCGGAGCGCTCGCCGTTAGCATCGTGCGTGAGGTAGAAGTCGGGCGATTCCGACCGGCCCTGGACGATCGGGTAGTCGACGGTCGTGCCCGGCACGCGCACCCATGCGACGACGGAGGCGGGAAGGGCGTCCCAGTCGATTCCGCCTCCCGTCTCTTGAGCCCCCATCGCCGCGTCCTCTTCCGCAGCGGGCACCTCGTGCACCACGTACGGGTTCCTCTCGGGCTGCGGCAGGACGGCGAGCGCCCCCATCGCCAGCAACGCCACGGCGACGGCGAGCGCCGTGGCGGCTTTCCCTTTGTTCATGTCCTCCCCCGTTCGCAGGGGAGGCCCCGGGCGGGCGCCCAGGGCCTCCGGTTCGGTATCGATGCGCTGCCGCTACTCTTCCGGCTTTTCGGCCGCCTCGTCCTTGCTCGCGGCCGCCTTGCGCTTGCGGTACGCGAGCGCTCCGCCCGCGCCCGCCGCAGCTGCCAGAGCGATGCCCGCGGCCACGGCGTAGCCGGTGCCGTCGGGGGCGTCGGCCCCGGTCTTGGCGAAGGGCTCCTCGGGCACCTCGGGCGTGTCGGGGTTGTCCACGACGACGCTCTGCTCGGCGGAGTCGATGTCCTCGTGGGCCGCAACGACGTTGCCGGCGGAGTCCAGGACCTTCTCGAAGACGACGAGCTCGTCTCCCTCGGCCAGGCCCTCGGTGCCGAACTCGAAGGTCACCTCGACGGTGCCGGAGGGCGCCTCGGGCTCGAAGGGCGTGCGCGCGGTCACCTCGTTGCCGTCCTTGTCGAGGAACGGCTCTCCGGTGCCCTTGTCCATGAGCGTGCCCACGGCGATGTAGGTCTCGCCGGGGACGAGGCCCTTGTAGGCCACCGTGTCGACGACCTTGGCCTTGCCGGCCTCGATGACCTGGTCGCCGTCGGCGGCGTCGGCCGCCTGCGTGCCCACCTCGACGGCGACGTGGACGGTCTGGCCCTCGTCGGAGAGGTCCGCGTGCGACGCCACCTCGGCTCCGTCCTTGCGCAGGCTCTCGAACACGACCAGGTCGCGGCCGCCGAGCAGGCTCGCGTCGAAGGAGATCTCGACGTCCTGGCTGCCCGTCGAGAGCGCGGGGGCGAACTCGGCCTTGGCCTCCACGGGCATGCCCGAGGCGTCGGCCACGGGCTCGCCGGTCGCCTTGTCGACGAGGGTGGCCGAGAGCTCGTACTCCTCGCCGGACTTCAGGCCCTCGTAGGCGACGGCGTCGACGACCTTGGCCTCGGCGTCGGCCGAGACGTCCTTGTCGCCGTCCGCCCCGTCCTTTGCCGTGGTGGAGATGCGCGGGCCCTCCTGGTCGTCAAGGCCCATCCACACGGCCTTCGCGACCGTCGAGTCGCGATCGATCCAGAAGCTCCTCGTGATGAGCTCGAGGCCCTCGTTGGCCTCGCAGCGCAGCTCGGTCATGGTGTAGAAGCCGTACGGCAGCGCCGCCAGCGAGTCGTCCACCGGCGCCGAGGAGCCGTCCTCGCCGAGAGAGAACCAGATGCCGGCCTTCGGGTCCATATCGGCGGCCCCGATCGGGCCCTCATGGCCGAGCAGGGCGTCGTTGGCGTTGGTGTCGCTCGAGTGCCTGTTCCAGCTGCTCGCGGTCGACGCGTCGCCGTTGCGGTCCGTCACCAGCACGTGCGTCTCGCCGGTGGCCGCGTTCTCGATGGCGAACGGGACCATGAGGCCGGCGTTGTCGGACTCGCTCTTCTTGGAGAGCTCGAGGTCGTTGCGCACCACCTGGTCGCGGAACTCGAGCGCGGCGCCGTCCGCGGAGGCGCTCACGACCTCGCCGGCGGCGCGGACCTCGAAGGTGCGGGGCTCGCCGTCGGTCAGCAGGTAGCTCCCGTTCGTCGCCGTCTCCCGCACGTCGTAGGTTCCGTACGGCAGTGCGTCGGCCGCGGTCTGCGCGGTGTAGGCGCCGGCCTCGTCGTTCCATGCGGTGGTCAGCGTGGCCACGGCCTCGCCCGGCTCGCGCCACTCGCCGTCAACGAGGACCTTGTGCGCCGAGCGGTTCGTGACGGTGAACTCGATCCCGTCGAGGCCGGGGTGCTCGCCAGGCGCCTCCTTGTGGCCGCTGCCCGCGAGCGCCTCGGACGCCTGCAGCTCCTTGTCGGACTTGGTCACCTGCACGCCGCCGCGGAAGACCTCGTCGGGCACGGGGTCGCCCGTGAGGTCGCGCACCTCGCCGGCCTTCACGGTGAACGCGACGGAGGCGTCGCTGGCGTCGTAGCCCTCTGGCGCGCCGGACTCGACGATGCGGTAATTGCCCGCGGGAAGCGCGTCGGCGCCGGTCGCGGCGACGTGCGACCCGTCCTCGGGCGCGGTCCTGATCGTGGCGCAGACCTCTCCGTCGGCGTAGTACTTGCCGCCGACCAGCACGTAGCGGCCGGTCTCGTTAACGACGGAGAAACTCGCGCCGTCGAGCGAGGCGTCGCCCTGGGGCTCCGCGCCCGCCTCGGAGTCCGTTTTGGCGACCTTGACTCCGCCCGTGGACCAGCTGAAGCTCACGAGCGTCTGGGAGCCGCCGCCGGTCCTGACGCAGAACGCCTCGAACCCGGCGGATACCTTGCCGGCGCCCGCCTTCATCTTGGCGAAGGTCCCGCCGATCAGCTCGGATTTCGCCCAGGAGGCGAACTCGGCGCTCGTGCCGTGCGTGGCAGCCGACTCGGACCCAGAGTAGGCGTAGGCGATGAGCACATGGCTCGCCGCGGCGTACTTCGCGTCGTCCCAGCCGCCGCCGTCGTACCAGCTGCCCGGGAACATCGACGCGTCGAAGCCGGGAGAGCCGAACGAGTACCAGATGGCCGCGGCCACGTCGCCGCTCGGCACGGGGCTCGTCGAGTAGGAGCCCGGCTCGGGCGTCGGGGACGAGGGCTCGGCGCAGTAGGCGATGTTGCCGTCGGCGCTCATCCACGTGGTAGCGAAGCCGCCGTATGGGATCTTGCCGCCGATGGACACGTCTACCGTGCTCGGCGCGGCGTAGGCGGGCGAGGCCGCCACGGAGGCGAGCAGCGCCCCCGCCGCCAGGATGAGCGCCATGGCGCATCGGAGGAGCTTTTCCTGCAGGGTGCAGTCTTTCGCTGCGTTCATCTTTCCGCCTCCCTATCTCTCGACGCTTCGCTGTGCGCGGGGCGCCTCGTGCTCGGCGGCGCGGCTCGCCTTGCGGGCGTGCTCGGCGCGCTCCGCGAGGTAGCGCGAGCGCCCTGCGTCAACGGCCTCCTTGAGCTGCGCCGGCATGACCTTCACGGTGTCCTTGACCGCGCGGCCGCCCTCGTCGAGTTCGGGCTGGCCGTCCGGGCCCATCACCGTCTTCCTCAGCCACACCTCGCGGTTCGCGAGCAGCGGTATGTCCCGGAAGTCGGCCCCCTTGAAGCGGCTCTCGTTAACGAACATGGGGCTGAACTCGTAGCCTCCCACGTCCATGCCGTCGACGACGGTGCCCTTGGGAAGGGTCGCCGAGTTGAAGGTCCTGGCCTCGCCGGTCGCGCGGTCGGTGTACTCGATGCCCTCGCGCACGAAGCTCTTGTGCAGCGAGAGGTACACGTTCTTCCTCTCTTCCATGTCTTTCCTCCTTTTCGTTTTCAATCGGTCCTTGTCTTCATCCGCCGGGACGCGTGCCCCGGCGCGGCGCCCCTATCTCATGGCGACCGCCCCCTTCCTCGCTTTTCCGCTAGAAGCCGCTCACGATGTCGCGCGCCCAGGAGCCGCTCTTCACGAGGGCCAGGATGAGCAGCACGCACATGGCCAGGTACTGCAGCGCGTAGGTGAGCCCGTTCGCGACCGCGTCGGCCGGGGTGCCCGTCCCGGGGTTCGCCCCGGTGAGCCCGCCGAGCACGAGCGGGAACGATATGAGCAGCACGAGGATGATGACGCCGGCGATGCAGACCGCTCCGAAGCTCTTCAGGTAGCCAAGGCCTATCTGGCGCGTGGCGTCCATGCCGAGGAACGCCAGCGGGATCGGGGCGAACGCGGCCATGATGTAGAGCTGGAGCGCGCGGGCCCAGCAGACCACGAGGGCGACGACGTAGGCCACCAGCACCACGACCCAGCTGATGAGGCTCACGACGAGCATGGCGATGAGCGACGGGATGTCGTCGTCGGTGGTGACGACGGACACCTCGGGCAGGTCGAGCGCGCCTCCGGCGCCGAAGAGCGCCTCGACTCGGTCGATGGCGAGCCCGCAGACCTCGTAGATCGACGCCATCAGGTCGAAGCTGTTCTGTATGAGGAACAGGAACACGGCGAAGAACACGAGAAGGAAAACGACCTCCTTGACGCCGGGAAGGCTCTGGCTGCCGTCCATGCGCTGGGAGATCTCGATGAGCTTCAGGGTGAAGACCAGGCCGAGCACCCCGCACCCGATCGGCAGGATGGCAACCTGCCATACGCCCCGGGCGACGTCGTGCATGGTCAGGTCGCTCGAGCTCGTGAGCATGTGCGCGAAGTCGGCCGAGAGGATCCCGTTCGCGCCGATCGACCCGAGCACGCCCGTTTGCGCCTTGAACATCCAGTTGCAGCAGTCGCGCAGAAGGCCGCACAGCCAATCGTTGACGTCCCCGGCTATGTCGGCGTATGCCGGCTGCGCGGGGACGAGCAGGAGCGCGCAGAGGGCGAACGCCGTCGCGGCGGAGATGGCGAACGCCCTTCGGCGTCGCGATTCAAGCGCCCGCACGGCTACATCGCCTCCAGCGAGCCGCCGCGCGAGACCACGGTGACCACCGTCGAGGCGGGGTCGTCGAGCGTGAAGGTCGTCGACGCGACGTTTCCGGCGTAGTCGAGCCACACCTCCTTGTCCCAGGTGGCTCCCGTCGCCTGCGGGGACACCTCCGCCGCCTTCCCGGCGACGGCCTCCTCGATGGCGGCGACGTCTGCGCCAAGCGCCTCGGGGAGGCGGTCGTCGGTGCCGGTCACGGAGAACGCTCCGTCTTGCGCCTTCTGGGGCACGTAGGCCTGCGTCAGAAGGTCGCATGCCAGGGTGCGGGCGTCCCCGTCGCCCGAGACCTGGATGAGCGAGAGCCCTCCCGCCTTGTCGCCGGTTCCCTTGACCTCGATGGGCACGCTGAGCACGCCGCCGGCCTCGGAGGGCTCCTCGGCCGAGAAGAACCAGGCGCGCTCGGTGCCGCCCGCGCTCTCCACCATGGCGCCCTCGACGATCCGCAGCGTGGCTGTCGGGTCGTCGGCGCCCGTCCATGCGGTGTTCCAGAGCGCCTCGGCGCCCGAGGCGGCCTTCCCGGTTGCCGCGTCGGCGCCTGCAGCCGCGGGCTGCTCTTGCTCCTGGGGACTATCCTGCGCGCCTTCCTGCGGGGCGATGGCGCAGCGCGCCGCGCCCGCGCCGAGCGCCACGGTGAGCGCGCTTGCCGCGACGGCGGCCATGACCCTTGACTTTCCCTGCATTGGTTTCTCCTATCTCGCGGTGAGCGCGCAGCTGAAGCTGCCGATGCCGCTCGCTATGCGGCACACGTCGCCCGTTCGCGGCTCGTGTATGTACCTGTCGTCGCCGATGTAGATGGCCACGTGGCCCGAGCGGTAGAGGATGTCGCCGGGCTTCGCCTCCGAGAGCGGTATGCGCCTGAGCTCCTCGTACTGGGAACCCGTGTAGTGGCTTATGCGGATGCCCGCCTGCGCGTAGCAGTACTGCGTGAGCCCGCTGCAGTCGAGCGCCTTGCCGGGGGTCGAGCCTCCCCACACGTAGGGCACGCCGAGCTGGCTGTACGCCGCCTCGACGATTGCGTTCCCGTTCGCGGTCGAGTCCTTCAGGTCCTCGACCGTCATGGAGTCGAGCCGGTAGAGGCCCCATTGCGCCATGATCGACTTCAGGGACTCGACGTAGGACGAGTCGGTCGCCCAGCCGGCGTCCTTGAGCCCCTCGGCCATCCTGTCCGAGTCGTGCCTCTCGATCGCCTCGCGGATGAGGGCGTTGCCCGAGTAGCGCTCCGCCTGCAGGAAGACCCTGCTGCGGAAGCGGATGCACTCGGCGTCGCCGGTGAAGCGGATGAAGCTCGCCGTGATCTGGGTGTGCTCGCCGGGCACGTACTCCTCGCTGGTGGCCCAGTTCGCCTTGCCGGCCACCTCGGGGCAGCCCGCGTAGCCCGACCACCACTTCATGCCGAAGAGGTTGTGGTCGCGCTCTGCGAGCTGGCTCATGCGGTCGCCCTGGCCGGACTCCTGGATGATCTGCGCGATGGTGCAGCCCGCCGGGTGCCCGTACTCCTCCTGGCACTCGAGCGCCGCCTCGACCATCTCGTAGGTGATGTAGGGAGGCAGCCCCTCGAGGCCCTGCTTGGAGGCCGCGTCGTCCCAGAAGCCGAACAGCGCGCTCAGCAGCTGCGCGACGGCGAGCGCGCAGGCGACGAAGGCCACGATGCCGGCCACCGCCCCGAGCAGGGCGGGCGCTGCGCCCGAGACCGCGCCCGCGATCGCGGAGGCGGCGCCCTTCGACCCCGCGGCGCGGGCCGCCTCGCCCGACGCCTGCGCCGCCGCCTGGGCCGCTTGATGCTTGGCCGGGGCGGTCGCGCCGGCTGCCTCGGGGCCGCGCGCGCCTCCCTTTGGGGCGCCGAGGGCGGTCGCCGCCTTGCGGCTGCCTTGGGCTGCTTTCTTCGCCTTCCTCTGCCGCAGCCTTCCCGCGGCCTTCTTGGCCGCACGCCCCGCGTCGTACATGCCCGAGGCGCCCTCGAGCTCCTCCGAGTCGTCGAGCTGGGAGACGGCCTCCCGGGCGATCGCCAGCTTCGCCGCATCGACGCGCGAGCGCATCGCGGCCGCCGCGCGCCGGTCGCCGGCTGGTTGGGACAATTTGTCCCCGAGCCCGCCTCCCGGCGCGTCGGGCCTGGATGGGCGCCCCTTCGCCGTTGCGGCGGGGCCTCCCGCCTCGTCGAGCGGGCCGGCGCCCTCCGAGACGCTTCCCAGGGCGTCGCGCTCGGTCTCCGCGACGTCGCCCGCGGTGAGCACGTCGCGGCGCTGCGCCCCGACCACCTCGAGCATCCCGCCGCCCTCGCTCGGGCCGGCCATTCCTATTCCTCCGCCTCTCGCGCCGCCCGGCGCATCTCGCGCTCGGCGACCTCTGCGGGCTTGGTGTTCCACAGGTCGTAGAGCGGGCCTTTCGGGAAGTCGTCGGTGATGGGCACGCGGATCCCCGCGCTGATGAGCAGCCCCTCGCCGGGCTTGACGGCGTCGCCGATGTAGCCGCGCTCCGTGGCGGATAGCTGGAGCATCTCCGCCCATGCGTCGAGATCGGCGGTGGACTGCTTGTGCAGCAGGAAGAACTCGGAGTTGAGCACCATGTCGCGGGCCTCGGCGTTGGCCAGCATGTGGCTCGTGTTCTGGCTGATGCCGGTGCAGATGAGGCCGAACTTGCGCCCCTCGCGCCACAGGCGGGCGAAGTACTCGACCACCGTCGGGTGCGCGAAGAGGCTCTGCACCTCGTCGATGTAGAGCCAGGTGTAGTTGGGGCGCGGCGGCGTTACCATCACGCGGTTGCGCACCATCTCGAGCGCCGTGATCATGCCGAACACGCGCATGTTCTGGCCGAGGCCGTGCATGTCGATGTTGGTGATGCGGTTGTCGAGCGCCACGTTGCTCTGGCCGTTGAAGAAGGAGAACGCGCCCTTCACGTAGCGCTCGTAGCGCAGCGCGATGTCGGCGGCCTCGGGCTCGGGCTGAGCGAGCAGCGCCGCGTGGAAGTCGCCGAGCGTGGGCAGGCGGCCGTCCTTCGCGCACTCCCGGTACGCCTCGCCGACGCAGCGGGCGATGATCGAGCGGTCGCGCTCCGGCAGGCCCTCGCGGCCCTCGGCCATGAGCGCGCTCGAGAGCGCGAGCACCGCGTCGGTCTTGTACGCGAGCTTGGCGGCGTCGGCGCGGTCCGCGACGTCGGCGGTGTCGAGGGGGTTGAGCACCGCCGAGCATCCCGGGGCGAGCTCGACGTTCGCGCCGCCGAGCGCGCCGACGAGGTTGCCGTACTCGCCGGCCGGGTCGAAGATCACGACCTCGTCCTCGGGGTGCGCGAGCACGGTGTTGGTTATCTCGCGCTTCACCGAGAAGCTCTTGCCCGAGCCGGGCTTGCCGCACACGAAGCCCATGGGGCTCGCCAGGCGCTTGCGGTCGCACAGCACCAGGTTCCCGCTCTCCTTGGACTGCCCGTAGTAGCCTCCGCCCGCCTCGTCGAGGCTCTGGCTGGCGAAGGGCATCTGCATGGCCACCTGCCCCGTGGTGAGGTAGCGGCTCACGGTGACGTGGTTGTCACCGAGCGGGAGCACCGAGTTGAGAGCCTGGCGCTGCCGGAAGTGGAGCGGCTCGAGGCCGATCGTGCAGCCCTGCGCGACGCTCGTCACCTGCTGGACGCGTCGGTCGAGCTCGTCGAGGCTGTCGGCCCAGGTGTAGACGAGGCCCGTGTAGACGAACAGGCGCTCGGACTTGTTGCGCAGGAAGTCGAGCAGCTCCTCGGCCTCCTCCTTCGAGAAGCGCAGCTCGGGCGGCAGGATCTGGTAGTCGTAGCCCTTCTTCACGGCGCTCATCTGCTCGTCGATGATCTCCTTGTCCATCCAGTCGATCTGGCGCTTCACGAGCGCGAGCGCCTCGCTCTGCGCGATGGGCTGCACGTGCAGCGTCACGTTGAGCGGCAGCGGCAGGTCGATGATGGAGGCGAGGTAGGTCTCCTCGATGACCGACCCGAAGCTGCGCACCGCGAGCACCGCGCCGTAGCGCCCGTCGCTGCGGAAGCAGTCGGACCTGCCCTCGGGCTTGAAGTCGAGCGTGGAGGGCATGACGAAGTCCTTCGTGCGCGCGCCCGACGTCGGGGACAATTTGTCCCAGGAGAACTCGAAGCGCGACCCCGGGCGCAGCTGCCCCTGAAGGAGCTCGAGCCTCTCGGCGCCGTCGAGGGCGCGCGACGAGCAGCGTATGCGCGCGAGCGTCTGCTCCACGTCGCCCCGGATGCGCGCGAGCTTGGGCACCGCGGCGTCGACGTCGTCGGCGCCCACGGCGTAGGTCAGGTAGCGGTGGCGCACGAGGTTCGAGACGCCCTCGCGCATCTTGTCGTTGAGGATCCGGTTGTACTCTTCGGCGAGCCCGGCGGTGGCGCGCTCCCCGGGCTCGAAGAAGACCTTGCGGCCGACCTCGTCGGCGGGGATGGGCGCGTTCACTACCTGGAGCTGAACGTGGGAGTCCGCCGGGAAGTAGTTGAACAGCGAGCTCATCACGGTGAAGGCCGTCTCGCGCGCCTCCTTGCGCGCGGACTGGTAGCTGATGTCGGAGAACTCGACCGTCTGGCTGAACACCCCGGGCATCACCTGGGCGATGCCGTCCCTGTACATGGCGTCGTAGCCGACGTAGGCGGCCATCTCGCGCGAGCGGTCGCGCTCCCGGCGGCGCCTCTGCCGCTCGGCCTCCGCGCCCTTCGAGGCGTCCTTGCGCCCGCCCGTGCCGCCGAGGAGCAGCCCGAGGGTGCTAGGGCGCTTCGGCCTATTCTCCTTGTTGGTTCTTGCTCGGCTCATAGAGCTCGGCTCCTTTCTTCCTGGCCCTGCGCCTCGCGCGCCGCCCCGGGCGGCCCGGGCGCGGCGAGCCCTCGGGAAGGCTCCCGGCGAGGCAGGGCTCGTACGCGAGCAGCTGCGGGGAGAGCTCGTGGGCCGCCAGGAGCGGCAGCAGCTCCTCGGCGCGCATGCCGAAGGGCCGCCAGAACCCGGCGAGCCAGAACGGCATGCTGCAGAGCATGATCGGGAAGGCCGCGTCCGCGACGTCGGCGTGCAGTCCCAGGTGGACGAAGGCCGCCGCCCCGACCGCGCTGCCGAAGCCGAGCGACACGCACGCGAGCGTGCGCAGGCTCATCTTCCCGACGATCTTCTCCTCGTACTCGCCGATGTCCTTCTGCACCGGTATCCGGAGCGCCATCCGCGACGCCCCCTATGCCGGCAGCCAGGACGTGTCCAGCTGCCCGAAGTAGACCGACGCGGCGATGATGATCGCGCCGCCGGCGATGGTGGATATGGCGGTCGCGATCTGCGGGCCGCCCTGCTGCTCCCTGATGGCCAGGCCGAGCGAGACCGCGCCCCACACGACCAGGAAGCCGCCGAGGAAGGTCACGCAGCCCGACACGAGCTTGATGACGTTTGCGAGCATGCTGCTCTCCTTTGCTTTCGGTTGACGATGTTCCTTGCTGCTCCTCCCCCGCGGCGGGGGAGGCCCGCGCCCGGCGCGGCCCCGTCACGAGGCGCCGTCCTTCCGCCTGCGGTACTCCGCGAAGTCGAACGGGCCGCGGCGGGCGGCCCCCTCGAGCAGGCGCGAGCGCGGGTGGCGCTCGAGCCGGTACTTCCGGTCCATGAGCGGCATGCACCCGTTCACGAGCACGAGCGCGTCCTCGCGCGGCATGCGCGCCACCTCGGCGGGCTGTATGAGGTCGCGCTCGGAGATGCCGCGGTTCACGGTCCGGGTCCAGCCGGCGCCCCGCGAGTCGCTCTGCGTCTCGCTCGCCACCGTCTGCTTGCCGGCCATCTTGCTGATCTCCTCGTTGGTCTCGTTGGCCTTGCCGCCCAGGTAGAGCAGCGTGTCGCAGGCGTTCACGATGGTCTCGGCGTTGTTGTCGCCGTAGGTCTCCTTCAGCTGCGAGAGCGACTGGGCGATCATCGAGACGGCGATGTTCCTGCTGCGGGTGACGGCGATGGTCCGCTCGAAGTCGGGTATGCGCCCGATGTTGGCGAACTCGTCGAAGACGAAGTGCACCGTCGTGGGCAGCGAGCCGCCGTGCGCCTCGAGCGCCTCGGCGCAAAGCGCGCTCACGGCCGTATCCATGAGCAGGGCGAACAGGAAGTCGAAGGTCGAGTCGGTGTCGCTCATCGACGCGAAGAGCGCGACCTTGGCGCCCTCGTCGCCCATGTGGGCGAGGTCGAGCTCGTCTTTGGAGGTGAGGTCGCGCACGGCCCGGATGGACAGCGGCTTCAGGCGGACGTTGCAGCTCGAGAGCATCGACTTCATGGTGTCGCCGGCGGCCACGCGGAACTCGCGGTAGCTCGCGAGCGCGAAGTCGTCGGGCGGCGCGGGCTCGCGGACCTTGACCCACTCCCACGCGCCGTCCTCCTCGGCGAAGCCGCGCAGCGAACCGCCCTCCGCCGAGGCGCCGCCGCGCCTCACGTAGCGCTCGCCGGTCTCCAGCTCGCGGAACACCATGTCGAGCGGGCTCATGTAGCCCGGGTCGTCGCGGGCGTCGGCGAGCGAGAGCAGCGTGAGCAGCCCGTCGAGGTTCCTGTCGGCGGGCTCGCAGTGCATGACGAGGTAGGCCGTGAGCGCGGTGTAGACCAGGCGCTCGGCCTTCTCCCAGTAGGGGTCGCCCTTGTGGTCGGCCTCGCCCTCGGTGTTGGCGACGACGCCGCGGGCGAAGCGGATGACGCCCGCCTCGTCGCGTATGTAGGCTATGGGGTTGAAGCGCATGGAGCGCGAGAAGTCGGTGGTGTCGAACGCGCGGATCTCGTAGCCGAGCTCAGCCAGCGCGCCGCCCATCTCGCGGATGAGCGTGCCCTTCGGGTCGGTCACGAAGAAGCTGGCGTTGGCCTGCAGGAGGTTCGGCTTGACGTAGTAGCGCGTCTTGCCGGTGCCCGGGCCGCCCACCACGAGCACGTTGTCGTTGGTGTCGGTGGAGAGGTCGAACCTGCGGCTCACGAGGCGGATGCGCGCGTTGTCGGTGAGGATGATGTTGTTGTCGGGGTCCTTGGGGTCGCCGAAGGGCGCGATGTCCTTGCGCGTGGCCCACCTGGAGCTCCCGTGCTCCTCGCCGTCGCGCCGGGCCCCCTTGGTCCCCAGGGAGCGCGCCCAGGCGAGGAGCGCGCCGCACGCGCAGGCGGTCCCCGCGCACAGGGGAAGCGCCTCCGCGGAGAAGACGCGCCCCGCGCGGAGCGCCGCGGGTATCGCCGCCATGGCGGCCTTCGGGTCGAGGATCGGGTTCGCGCCCGACGCCGCGATTGCCGCGGCCGCGAAGTCCCCCGCGGCGAACGCCGCCGCGGCCAGCGCGGCCGCCGCCTGCCACCTCATCTCTCGGGCCCCTCGATCTGGCGCGGGCCGCGGTCCCGGCCGGGGCCCTGGCTGTGGGCCCTCGAAGCCTCGCGCGCCCGCTCGGCGCGCTCGGCCAGCCGCTCGGGCGCCTGGCGCCTCTCGGCTATCTCGGAGAGCCGCTCCCTCGCGCGATCGGCGGCCTTTCCCGTCTCTTGCTCGAGCTGTCGGAAGGCCTCGTCGACCTCGGGGGCGTCCTCCACCTTGAAGAGCAGCCAGTCGCGGCCCTCGCCGGGGATGATGTGGTGCTCGACCGACGCGGCGCGCAGCTTGTCGGAGACGACCTCCTTGATCGTCGCGTACTCGGGAAGCCCAGAGAGCTCCTCGAGGCTGAGCTTCGCGTAGGTCGGCGCGCCCTCGGCCGCCATTGCCTCGGCGCGCCCGCCGGCGATGGTCCCGCGGATTCCCGCGAGGCGCTCGGAGAGCTCCCTCGCGCTGCGCGCCATTGCCTCGGCGCCGGCCTCCTGGCCGATCCTCAGCATCCAGTCGAGCAGCTTGCCGCCCGCCTCGTCCCCGTAGTCGCTCGCCATCCCGTGCCTCCCTTCCAGTCGAGATGAAAAAGGGGCGCCTTCGCGCCCCGGTCGTCCCTATTCGGCCCCGACGGCCCTCTCGCGCGCCATTGGGGCGCGGGCTTCCTGCCCGGCGTGCGCGCGGCTCGCCTCGCGGGCGGACGCGGCGCGCTGCGCCAGCGGCTCGGGCGCCTTCTCGTGCAGGTGGGCCCACTCGCCGCTGCGGCATTGCTCCGGCGTCGCCTCGCACATGTCGCGCATGGCTTGCTCGAACCGCTCGGGCTCCTGGGCGATGGCGCCGAAGCTCCAGCTCTCGAAGCCGGTCCACGCGTCGCCGTCGCGCTTGAGCGTCCACCACTCGTCGCCGCCGTTCACCTGCTGGATGAACGCGAGGTCGCGGTAGCAGAACCCCTGGCGTATGGCCCAGTTGCCCGAGCCGAGCGCCTCGCGGAGCCTGTCGACGCTGTCCGTGCGGGAGAACTCGTAGGGGTACTCCTCGAGGAACGGGTCGTCCTGCCAGTCGAAGCCGCCGACCTTGAGCCAGCCGTTCTCCTGGCACTTTTCCACGAGCCCGTCGTGCTCGCGGCCGGTTATCCTCTCGAAGCCGTCCATGGGCCCTCCGCCTTTCGTTTGTTGCTTGGCGGGCGGCGTCCTCGCGATGGGGGCACGGTGCGAGTCGGAGCAGGCGTGCGTGCTGGCGCGTCGGCGCCGCCCAAGACGTGTATAGCGATTTCGATTGCGGCAGAGGGCGGGGCCGCCCGCGATGGGTCGAGCTGGGTCGAGCCGCCCGCGCCTCCACGGGAAGCGCACAAGCTAGCAGAGCCGGCGCCTGTCCCTTCCGCCCAGGTAGACGGGCCTGCAGGTCTGGGAGATCCTGCTCGCGATCGCCTCTGCCGTTACGCGCTCGCCGCGCCTGGCGAGCCTGTCCGCCAGCGCGCCCGGCGCGTAGTTCGACGTGACGATGGTCGGGCGCATGTCCTCGTAGCGCGCGTCGAGCACGCTGAACACGGTGCCGACGGACCATTCCGTCGCGTCCTCCTTGCCGAGGTCGTCGAGCACGAGGACGTCGCACTTTGCGTACCGCGCGACGGCGGCCTCGGTGCCGCCCTCGTCGAACGTGGCCTTCACGCGCTCGAGCATGCCCTTGGCCGTCGTGAAGGCGACGTCGTAGCCGGCTTCGGCGAACAGCCTGGCCATGGCGGAGGCGGCGTGCGTCTTGCCGGCGCCGACGCCCCCGTGTATGTAGAGCCCGGCGCCCCCGTTGCCCGCGAACGAGGCGATGTACTCGGCGAACTCGGGGCGGTCGGCCTCGGCGGCCCAGTAGCGCCTGGGGATGCCCGCGCGCGAGAGCGCCTTCTCCCGGCGGGCGGCCTCCTCCTTGGCGGCGAGCGCCGCGCGCCTTCGCGCCTCGGCCTCCCGCTCGCCGGATGCGCCCTCGCACGGGCAGGGGGCGGCGGAGACCCAGGCGACCCTGCCCGCCAGCGCCGCGCCGAGTGGTTCGAGGGCGGCGCCGCAGTGCGGGCACGCCCTCGGCTCCGGTTCGTCGAAGGAGAGCCCGGCCGCCCGGGCCTGCTCCAGGGTGATGAGTCCCGCTCGGTCCATCGGGCGCCCCTTCCTTATCTTCTGAAGTCCTTGTTGTCCCTTTTGCTTATTGGGTGGCATATCGTCAGGGGTTTCCCTGTTATCTCGTCAGGGGTTCGGGCTGCGAACCCTGACGGTTCGTCACCCTTGTTCTCGGCGAGCCCTGTCATTTCGTCACCCTTTCGCGTCCGGAACCCTGACGAATCGTCAGGGGTTGCCAGCGCTCCGGGCGGCAGCCTCTCGCGCACGATGCGGTACCGCTTGGTGGCGTGCCCGCGTGCCGGGGTGTGCATGCCGCACTCCTCGATGAGGCCCTGGTCAAGAAGGTCGCGGATGGCGCGGTAGGCGCTGCGCTCCTGCACGTTGAGGAATCGGGCCAGGCCGCCCTTGCTCTCGAAGTAGCCGCACCCGGCGTCGCAGAAGCCGAAGATGCGCGCGTAGACGAGCAGAGGAAGGCCGGAGAGGCCCAGGTCCGCCATCATGAAGTGCCGTACCGTCGTGAACTCGCGCGGGGAGGGGCCGTCGCGCCCCTTCGGGCCTGTGGCCGCCATCGGCGCTAGCCCCTTCTGGGCGAGCCGACGATGCTGTTCCGCTCGACCCATGCGACGAGCTCGTCGTGCAGCACGATGCCGTCGCGTGTCTTGCCGCCGATGTAGCGGATCGGGAACGGGTCGTCGGGGTCCTTGGCGAGCCGGTACATGGCGTCGCGGCTGATGCGCAGCATCGCGCACGCCTCGTCGGCGCCGAATATCGCGTTGGTCGATGCGATGAGCCTCACCTGGCTCCTGCTAATGCTCTTGGTCATGGTCGTCCTCGAGCTCCTTTCGTCTCGAGGCTCCCTCGCGTGCCCGGCCGCGGGCGGCTCCTGGGGCGGTCGCCGCCGTCATTTCCTGCCGCTCCTCGACTCGATGTAGGCGTCCACCGACGCCCTCGACACCAGGAGCTTCCTTCCGAGCCTGTACGAGTCGATCTCTCCCGACCAGATGAGGTCGTACGCCTTGTTTCGGCTCGCCCTCATGTACTCCTGCATCTCGATCACCGTCATCCATTCGTCGCGATCTTGGTTGCCCTCGGGCGCGGCGCATTCGGCTGTGTGTGCCATGGTTCCTCCAATCTTCCCGTGCGGCACCGCGCGAGCACACCGCACGGCACCGTGTCCCTTTTCGTCTGCGCGACGATTGAACCGCCTGACGTCGATTGGTGAGCACGGCAGGAGCGGAGACGGGTCGAGGTAGGTCGAGCTGGTCGTGCCTTCACGAAACGGCCATGAGCCGCGTGCCTTAGCTGGCAGCTAAGTTCCCGAAAAGCAAAAGGCGCCCATGCGGGCGCCTGCCTAGTAGCTGGAGTTGTTCGGTTGTGGTCGGAATGCTCGTCTTCCGCGGTGCTGTCGTCCAGGGTCCGGCATCTGTCGTTCGCCTCTTCTGTCGTGTTTGATGTTGCGTGTTCTGCGAGCGACCTTGCGCGGGCCTGCCGGCCCGTTGCCCCAGGTGCACCCGGATAAATGGTACCCATCCGTTAGGACATGGAGATTGCGGGAGGGCCGTCTGGGCAAACTGGGGCGGACGAGCGGGGCGATGTTTGCTCGTCTTGCATCTTTTACGTAGCCTCGCGGTTGTATTTAATCGTTCGGGCAATGACGACACTGAGGCTTCGTTAACGATTTAAAGATTGAGTGAGCTGCGACAGCTCTGAACGATAATACGCACGGCGCTATAGCAGAACCGTATTGCAAAATAACGCGAAGGCCGTTAGCACGAATTGCTAGGCAACTAAAATGCAACTGAGTGCCGTACACGACATTTAATTTCACTACTCTGGCATAAGAAGTCGTAACGCAGCAAAAATGAAGGATAATGGTCTACAAAAAACCGAGCTTATTATGTCGAAGGTGGTTTCATGTCTAATAGGCGGTATTTCACAGAACTCACCAGAGTCCAGATTCCTGCTATTCTTCATCTAACCAGGATAGGCTATACCTATTTCGGCAAGATCAGCGAGGATGATGCTGGCATTGTCTATGATTCTGATACGAATATTCTACTTGATGTATTCAAGCGACAGTTTGCGTTGCTGAATCCCAAGCATAAGGATTCGTGGGTCGAGACTCTCCGGCAAATTAAACACGAGCTTGACAATGACGATCTTGGACGAAGCTTTTACAAGAGACTCATTTCAGTCTCTCCGACGAAGCTCATTGACTTTGACCATCCAGAAAACAATGTCTTTCACTGCACCGGTGAGTTTACATGCAAAAATGGCCAGGATGAATTTCGTCCAGATGTGACGCTTTTCGTTAATGGCCTTCCTCTTGTGTTCCTTGAAGTCAAGAAGCCCAACAACCAGGGTGGAATGATTGCGGAAAGCAAAAGGATGAGAATCGGCCAGGGCCTACCGGGAGAAAAAGGCCAAGCCCTTATGGGCGAAGATCGTCAAGGTGCTGCGGTCTGTCTACCGGGCCTACTGCGACCTCAAATCCAAATTTGAGCGGCTGCAAGCGGACTATGGCCGGGAGGTCAGCAAAAATAGTTCCTTATCAGAAAGGATTTACGAGGTCTGCGCCGAGAGGGACAGTCTAAAGGGAAAGGTCAGGGACTATGAGCGGGTCAGGCGGGCCATTGGCCCGGAACAGGCGGACAGAATATTAGAGGCCGCTTACCAGCAGGAACAGGCTGAAAAGGAACGGAAACGGGACGCAAGGCAAAAAGCAAGATTAGGCGCACGATAATCACCAAAAACGGAGGGTGTTCCAGTGAATGCCCTCCTGATTTATTTGGGGAATCGGGTAAAATAATTTCTTGTTTTTTAGAGTGTACTATGATATACTGCTATTATACTGATTTGAGGAGTCTACCAAATATGCGGCAAGGTATTCTTAAATAAAATTTGATAATGGGCGCAAAAATGATTGCCCCTTGCAGGGCTTAGTTTTTGTACCCAATTTAAGAATACTTTTGCCTTTTTAGTAAATATCGTGACGGACAGCGGCTCATGTAAGCCGTCATACTTCTGTTTGTCCGAAGTCATGATCCCCAGCGGTAAAAGTATTAGCCGCTGGGGATTTTTGCGCCCATTTGGGCCTTGTATGGAGGATAGACATGAACATTATCAATATCGGGATTCTTGCCCATGTAGACGCTGGAAAGACGACCTTGACGGAGAGCCTGCTATATG
>CATVTV010000008.1:0-68298 GCA_958347015.1 uncultured Collinsella sp.
ACCTACAACAGCGCGGTTAACAGCCGCGTGCTCTACCATTGAGCTACCGAGGAATAGGTGCATGCTCTCAAGCAACGAAGTTTATTATACGGACGAATCAGCTCAGGGCAAGAACTTTTTTAAGAAATTTTCTCGCCATGATCCCTTGGGGACGGCCTAACTGCCGGCACCAGCAACGGAAACGCCGATGTTTTGACAATGCCAGCGAGCGGGCACCAGAGCGAACAAATTGGCATGAAAAGAGGACGGCATAGACCTTCTGGTCATGCCGTCCTCTTTGAATGACAAGTTGTCGCTCTGGTGTCCGCGCAGCGTCGACCAGTTACGGCGTTTGGTAAAACGCCGTAACTACTAAGACTCGATGTAGTCTTTGAGCTTGCTCGAGCGGCTCGGGTGGCGGAGCTTGGCCAGGGTCTTGGACTCGATCTGGCGGATACGCTCGCGCGTGACGCCAAACTCGCGACCGACTTCCTCGAGCGTGCGGGGATGTCCGTCAACAAGGCCAAAGCGTAGCTCGATAACCTTGCGCTCGCGATCGGCAAGCGAATCTAGCACCTGGGTGAGCTGCTCCTGCAGCATGGAGAAGCTGGCGGCATCGGGTGGAACGATAGCCTGGGAGTCCTCGATGAAGTCGCCCAGCTGGGAATCCTCTTCCTCGCCGATCGGGGTCTCGAGCGACACGGGCTCCTGCGAAATCTTCTGGATCTCGCGGACGCGGTCGGCGCTCATGTCCATCTCGGCACCGATCTCCTCGGGAGTCGGGTCGCGACCCAGGTCCTGGAGGAGCTGGCGCTGCACGCGGACGAGCTTGTTGATGGTCTCGACCATGTGCACGGGAATACGGATGGTACGGGCCTGGTCGGCAATAGCGCGCGTAATGGCCTGACGGATCCACCACGTGGCGTACGTGGAGAACTTGAAGCCCTTCTGGTAGTCGAACTTCTCGACGGCGCGGATCAGACCGAGGTTGCCCTCCTGGATCAGATCCAGGAACAGCATGCCACGGCCGACATAGCGCTTGGCGATGGAGACGACCAGACGGAGGTTTGCGCTGATGAGCGCCTGCTTGGCCTCAAGACCAACGTTCTCGATACGCGTAAGACGACGTATCTCGGCGCGGGTGAGCTCGATCTCGCCTGCATCGGCAGCCTCGAGCTTCTCGGTAGCCTCGAGACCGGCCTCAATCTTCATGGCCAGATCGACCTCTTCAGATGCGGTCAGCAGGTCGACCTTACCGATCTCCTTGAGGTACATACGAACCGGGTCGCCGGTCAGCATCACCGTGGAGGCATCGATGCCGCGCACGCGCGAACGCGAACGAGACGTGCGCACGGTACGCTTCTTCTTGCTCTTGGAAGAGCCCATCTCGGCATCGGCTTGGCGGGCCATCTTAAGCTCGTGATCGTCAAGCGAGCCGGAATCGTGCTCGTCATCGTCGAAATCGTCGGTATCGTTATCGTCATCGTCGACGGCCATCGGGGCGTCGTCGTTTCCGCTCGCGGAGATAATCTGGATGCCGCTGTTGCGCAGCGCGGAATACACCGCGTTGAGCTGCTCATCAGAAACATCGATATCCTTCAGGGCGACCTGAATCTCGTCCTCGGTTACCGAAGTCCTGTTTGAGCCGTTGCCCATGAGCTTTGCAACGTAGGATTCCAGCCCAGTACCCGTGCTCTCAGTCTTTTTTGGCACAGATTCTCCCTTCGTAGTCCACAGGACTCAATACTTTAGCACACACATGAACGTCTATACCCAAAATAAAGACAGGATATAGGCGAGAATACGCTGGTTGACCACAACATCTAGGCCTGATCGGCACCCGCGGTCTCCAAACCGATCAAACGGAACGGATCGGCCACGCCACCGATCGACTTTTGAAGCTCGCGCTGGCGCTGTGAATCTTGTACCGCCTGCATCGTCAGCACCCGACGGGCCTCATCGTCGAGTGAACGGTCCTGACGCAACTTGGCCTGCGCGGCTCGCATGCGACGTTTGATGGTATAGAGCTCGAGCGTATCGAGCATAAAGACGATGTTCGTCTCGGTCGGGTGCTTACTCGTTGCCGAGATGCGTCCGGCGCTGACAAGCGATGCCGCCTCGGGACACACCGCGCGCGCCGCATCCATGCATGCCGCAGGATCGGTTCCCGGCGGCGTCGCCAGCACGGCCCACGCAATGGACTCGTGACGCGGGTCGACCCACTCGATAGAACAAATGCGATCGGCATAGGTGCGGAACAAATCGGGATAGCTCGTGAGCATCGTCAGCAGTTCGCGCTCCCCCGCCAGGGATTTCCGCTCCAGATCGGTCAAAACGATCGGCATCGACGGAGCTGCCGCCGCACTTGAACTATCGGCAACAGGCACGGCGCTTTCCATCCCCGCCGGCACATCGATTGGCGGCAGGTCCTCGTCGACCTCCACCGGCGCGGCCCCATAGGCATCAAGCGGAACGTGGTCGTACGGGTCCTCCTCGACCGGTGCGGACACCGCTGGCGTCGCACCCGCGGCCCAGGCACCGCGACCGGCACTGCGCGCACCAGCCGCACCGCTGCCCGAGCTTCGTCCCCGCGAACCGCCCGAGCGCTCAGATTGCGCGCGTTGACGCTCGTAGCTCTGCTCACGACGTCGCTCCGCATCCTCACGCTTGGCGACATCGCGAAACACACGGCCCGAACTCGCGCGCACGGTCTCCAGGTCCAAACCCAGCAGATCGGCAATCTGGATAAAGTACGTGTCGATCATATAGCTGTCCCGTAGCGGATAAATGAGCGTCAGCGCATCCTCGAGCGCTTTGGCGCGACCGCCCGGCGTGGTAATGTCGCTCGACTCCTGCAGTGAGCGGTACACAAAGTCCATGAGGGGCTCGGCAGCGTCGATGCGCGCCTGCAATGCCTCGCCACCATGCGCGGTAATGAACTCCATGGGGTCGTTGCCGTCGGGAAGCACCACGCAGCGCAGGTCCATCGAATCCTGCTCGATAAACTGAATCGCACGACGGGCGGCCTTTTGACCGGCGGCGTCGCCGTCAAACATATAGACAATGCGCTTGGCAAAGCGGGTGAGCGTCTTTACGTGATGCTCCGTGAGCGCCGTGCCCAGCGTGGCGACGACGTTTTTGATCCCTGCCTCCCAGCAGGCGATGCAGTCGGTATAGCCTTCCACCACGATGGCGGTATCCTGCGCGACGATAAACTCCTTGGCCCAGTTAAAGCCATAGAGGTTTCGTTTTTTATGAAACACGCTCGTCTCGGCGGTGTTGAGGTACTTGGGCTGACCATCGCCCATGATGCGCCCGCCAAAGGCGATATTGTGACCCTGCTCATCAAAGATGGGAAACATCACGCGGTCGTAAAAACGGTCCGCGAGCTGCCCGCGCCCACGACTCACGGCCACGTTGGCGTCAATCATCTCCTGCGGGGTAAAGCCCGCCTGCGACAGATGCGACACCAGCGCGTTGCGACCCGGCGCAAAGCCCAGGCAGTAGCGTCGGCAGACATCGCCACCCATACCGCGGCTGGCAAAGTACTCGCGCGGACGGCTGTCCTTACCGCGCATAAGCATGGTGTGGTAGAACTGAGCCGTCTCGGCGCACAGGTCATAGATGCGAGCGCGCTTGGTGCCGCGATCGCGCTGCGCACCGGTATCGTGCAGTTCAATGCCCGCACGATCAGCCAAATAGTGGATCGACTCGGGAAAACTCAGGTTCTCGCGCTTCATGATATAGGTGAAGACGTCGCCGCCCTCGCCGCAGCCAAAGCAGTGCCACACCTGCGTAGCAGGGATAATGTGAAACGATGGGGTCTTTTCGCCATGAAACGGGCAGCAACCCCAAAACTCATGGCCGCGGGGCTTGAGCTCAACCGTTTCCTGCACGATGGCAACCAAGTCTGACGCCGCGCGTACCTGATCTTTTTCCTCATCGCTAATCACGGATACTCACCCCCTGCTCACCCAAGTTATGACGGATATCGTCGATATTACCCTCGACGGTCGCGATAAGCTCGTCCAGGGAATCGAACACGCGAGACGGACGCAGCCAGCGCGTAAACGCCAGCGACACGGAAGCGCCATACAGGTCGCCCGCATAGCCGATCAAGTTGGCCTCGAGATGCGCCGAGGCGGCATCATCGGCATAGGTCGGCGGCAGGCCGACGTTAACGGCAGCAGGCCATACGGTATCGTCGACCAGCACCAGACCCTCATAGACGCCATCGGCAGGCACTTGGATGCCGTTGGGAACCTGGATGTTTGCCGTGGGAAAGCCCATGTCGGAGCCCTCGTGACGGCCAGCCGCCACAACGCCGCGCAGCATATAGGGACGGCCGAGAAGCTCGGCAGCCAGCTCCACATGACCCTGGCCCAGCTCATGGCGGATGCGCGTGGCGCAGATGGACTGCCCGTTAACGCAGAGCAGGTCGTGACCGTAAACGTCAACCCCACGCCCGGTGCCCCAGGCACGCATCTCGGCAACGCCCGAAGCCCCGCCGCGACCAAGCCTAAAGTCGCTGCCTACACGAATGGAGCGAATATCGACAACGCGCGACAACAGCGCCAGAAACCCGACATGGTCGAGTGCCGCCACGGCGGGCGTAAAGGGAACGGCCACCACCGCATCGACCCCGGTTTGAGCCAGGGCATGCAGGCGGTCGGCCGTCGTCATCAATTTTTGGGCGGGCAACGGACTCACCACGACGTCCGGATCAGGATCGAAGGTGACCACGACCGCTTTGCTGCCGTGGTCATGTGCATCGCGAATAACCGCTTCGATCAGCTCTTGGTGCCCACGATGCACGCCATCAAACACGCCAATAGCGATCGACGCGGCACCCAAGAACTCGCGCCCATCAAAAGCATCGGCAGAAACGATACGGGCCTCATCCAACTCACCCGCGAAAAAAATACGCGCGAGCTCGTGGGACGCCAGCATCATCGAACACCGCCGATCGCCTGCGGAAAGACGTGCTCCATCACAAAGCGGCCGCCCTCGATTCGAGCAAGCGCCTTCAATCCCCCATCGAGCACCAACGCAAACGGCGCCTTCGCCATATCGAAGTCCGCAAGCGCGCGTTCAACGGGAATGCGGCGACCACAAAGCAGGTCGTCTGCAAGATTGTCCGGCAAATCGACACGCGTGGCACCAAGGGCAGCGATGGGATCCAGAGCGAAGCCGGCAGCGGACTCGGCAGAGAGCTCCTCTACCGCATGACAGGCGCCAATGGAAACCACGCCGGAGGCCGTACGGCGCAGCGCGGAAATATGTGCAGCACTATCGCAGGCGCGACCCAGATCGCGAGCGAGCGCGCGAATGTAGGTGCCCTTGCTTACCGAAAACGCCACGGTCCAGACGCACGTATCGCCCTCGCCGCTCACGGCGATCAGGTCGGCGGCATAGACCTCGACGGGGCGCGGAGGCAAGTCTACCGCATTACCCTCGCGAGCACTCTTATAGGCGCGAACACCATTGACCGAGATGGCCGAAAAAGCTGGCGGCACCTGCAGCTGCGGGCCAAGCATAGCGGCCAGCTGCTCACGGGCGTAAGCGAGATCGTGCAGCTCGGGGGCAACGGGCACCGTGCGAACGGCCTCGCCCTCCGCGTCATCGGTGTTGGTCTCGACGCCAAACGAAATGTCGGCGACATAACTTTTGGTATCGAGAGTTAGCATGCCCAGCAGACGGGTCGCCTGGCCCACGCCCACCACCATGACACCCGAGGCCATGGGGTCGAGCGTACCGGCATGGCCGACGCGTCGCTCATGGAGGGCGCGCCGGCACTGCGATACCACGTCGTGGGACGTACAGCCCACCGGCTTATCGACGGCGAGCAGCATATTCAATTGAGAAGGCGTACGACGAGCCATGTACCATCCAAAATGTTAGAGCTCGACGGTCACCGAAGCGGGATCCTCCCCTACCAGCTCGACCAGCATGGGAAGTGCCACGGCGAGCGTCTCGCGAATCGTTCCGTTGTTGGAAAAGCCGGCGGCGGCATGATGCCCGCCACCGCCAAAGTTGGCAGCGATCTCGGACACATCGAGGTCACCCTTGGAGCGCAGGTTGCCGCGTACCTTGGTATCGCCCTCAATGCCCTTCAGAAACAGGCAGACCTCCACGCCCATAACCGAACGCACCACATCGACCAGGCCGTCGCACTCATCCGAAGTGACGCCGCAGGCCTCGAGGTCGCTCTGGTACGCATAACTATATGCCACTCGACCGTGCGCCACTGTTTTGATGCGGCCCATAACGATGGACTTGAGATGCAAGAACTCTACGCGCATGCTCTGGTAGACCTCGAGCGCAACACGCGCGGGATCGGCACCGTGCGCGACCAGGCGCGCGGCGGCATGGAACGCAGCGGCATCGGCGTTTTGGTACTGAAAACGACCGGTATCGGTCACTAGGCCGCACAGCAGGCAGGTCGCGACACCGTTGCGAGCCACAATGCCGCAATTGTCCAAAAAGCGGTCGATGATCATGGCGCAGGCTGCGGCGCCGACGCACCTCAGGCTCAGCTCGGCAAATTCCTCACGCAACGGATGATGATCGAAGCACACCACATGCGACGAGCGGCGGAGTACCTCGGCTGAGTTGTTCAGACGCTCGACGACCGGCACGTCCACCGAGATGAACAGGTCCGGATTGCCGGTATACGCAGATGCCGGCACCAGACGGTCGGCACCCTCCATAAAGCGGTAGATGCGCGGAACCGGGTCATCGTCTGCCAGCAGCAGGGCAATGTCCTTGTTGGGGAAAAACTTCATAAGCGATAAGCCCAGACCCAGCACCGAGCCCAGGGCGTCACCATCGGGAGACGTATGTCCCGAAATCGCAATGGAGGACGCACCCTCGATGAGCTCGAGGATGCGTCGCTGAATATCTGCAGACTCGCACGATGCGAGGTCGGCGGAATTACTCATCTAAAGCTGCCTCCTGGGCGGCATCCGCAATTGGATAGCCGTCCTCGTCCTTTTCGATCGCAAGCGTGGCGGGAACGTTTTCCAGCGCGCGCGTGATGCGCTCGGCCTCATCGGTCGAGCGATCGATGCGAAAATCGAGCTCGGGCGTGACGCGCCAATCGAGCGAGCGGGCCAACAAGCTACGAATGCGGCCCTTTGCGCTGGCGAGCGCCTCCATGACCTCCTCGTAGCGGCTCGCGTCGCACGACACGTACACGCGCGCGAACGAACGGTCCACCGCGACCTCGACCGCGGTCAGAGTGACCAGGTCGAGACGCGGATCGGAAACCTCAAAGAGCAGGATATAACCGAGCTTCTCGCGAAGCTGCTCGCCCAAACGGCGGGTTGCCTGCGTTTGCTTCATAGCGCTACCCCCTACTCGGTACGGGCAACCTGGTCGATGCGGTAACCCTCGATCTGGTCGCCGGGCTTGATGTCCTGGAAGTTCTCCAAGCCAATGCCGCCCTCGGAGCCGCTCTTGAGGCTCTTGGCCTCGTCCTTGTAGTGGCGCATCGAGGCGATCTTGCCGTTGAAGACCACGATGCCGTCGCGCACCAGGCGTACGGAATCGGTCGCGGCGATCTCGCCCTCTTCGACGCGGACACCGGCGGCGATGCCGACTTTGGGCACCTTGAAGGTGTCCAGGACGGTCGCAGTGCCCGTGGAGACCTCAACCTCGGTGGGCTTGAGCATGCCGATACGGGCAGCGTCGAGGTCCTCGAGGCACTTGTAGATGACGTCGTAGCAACGGATCTCGACGCCCTCGCGCTCGGCGGCGGAGCGGGCCTTGCCGTCGGGACGAACGCCAAAGCCGATGATGATGGCGTTGGAGGCGTCGGCCAGGACCACGTCGGTCTCGTTGATGGCACCAACGGCGGAGTGGATCGTGTTGATGCGCACCTCGGACTGATCCATCTTGTCGAGGGAGTCCTGAAGGGCCTCGATGGAGCCCTGGACGTCGGCCTTGATGATCAGGTTGAGCTCCTTGACTTCGGCGTCGGCGATGGTCTCGAAGAGGTTCTCGAGCGTGACGTGCTTCACGCGGCTCTGCTCCTCGATACGGGCCTTGAGCGAACGCTCGTCGGCCAGGGCGCGAGCCTCACGCTCGTCCTCGAACACGCGGAACTCGTCGCCGGCGTTGGGGACGGACTGCAGGCCCAGGATCTCGACAGCATCGGATGGACCGGCCTCGGTGACGGCGTTGCCCTTGGGGTCGAGCATGGCACGGACGCGGCCATAGGTGAGGCCGGCGACCAGCGTGTCGCCCACGCGCAGGGTGCCGCGGGTCACGAGCACGGTGGCAACCGAGCCGCGGCCCTTGTCGAGCTTAGCCTCGAGGACGTTGCCCGATGCGAACGTATCGGGGTTGGCCTTGAGCTCGAGCACGTCGGCCTGGAGCAGGACGGTCTCGAGCAGGTCGTCGATACCGATCTTCTGCTTGGCCGAGATGTTGACGAACATGTTCTGTCCGCCCCACTCCTCGGGGATGATGCCGTACTCGGTGAGCTCCTGGCGCACGCGGTCGGGGTTGGCACCCGGCTTATCGATCTTGTTGACGGCGACGACGATGGGAACGCCGGCGGCCTTGGCGTGGTTGATCGACTCGATGGTCTGGGGCATGACGCCGTCATCGGCGGCCACGATCAGGATGACGATATCGGTCACCTTGGCGCCGCGGGCACGCATGGCCGTAAAGGTGGCGTGACCGGGGGTATCGATGAAGGTGATCTTGCGGTCGTTGATCATGACCTGCGAAGCGCCGATGGCCTGGGTAATGCCGCCCGCCTCGCCGGCAGCGACGCCGGTATGGCGGATAGCGTCGAGGAGGCTCGTCTTGCCGTGGTCGACGTGGCCCATGACGGTGACGACCGGGGCGCGCGGCTTAAGGTCGGCGGGATCGTCGTAGAACGAGAAGGTGTTCTCCTCCTCGGGGGTGATGATCTTGATCTGACGGCCCAGGTCGTCGGCAACGAGCTCGACGAGGTCGTCGGACATGGACTGCGTCATGGTAAGCGGCGTGCCCAGCAGGAACAGGCGCTTGATGATGTCGTTGGCCGGAACGTCGAGCGCCTCAGCGAGCTCCTGGACGGTAACGCCCTGGGAAACCTTGATGGCGTCGAGCTCCTCGGGGTTCACGCCCTGGGCCAGCGCCTCCTCAATCTTGCGCTCTTCCTGAGCCTTTGCGGCCTCGCGCTCGCGCTTCTCCTTGCGCTTTTTGCGGCGACCAGTGGACTCGCGAGAGGCCTCCTCGACGGCGGCACGAGCCTCCTCGAGCACCTTCTCGCGGCTGTACTCCTCGGCCTCGCGAGCCATGCGGCTGTAGTGGTCCTCTTCGTTGTTGTGACCGCCCTTGCGCTTCTTGCCCTTGCCCTGCTTGTCGGGGTTGGGGAAGTCCATGCCGGCAGCGACGTTGTTGCTGGCATTGGCGCGATGGCTGTGCGGACGGTTCTCGGAGGCGTTGCGCTCGGAGTTGTTGTCGGAGGCGTTGCGATCGTTACGACGACCACCGCGACGGTCGTTGTTGCCGCCACGACGGTTGCCGCGCTCGGCAGCGCGCTCGGCCTTGGCTTTCTCCTCGGCGTCCTTCTTCTCCTTGAGCACAGTCTCCTGTGCGGCGATCTGGTCGAGCAGCGAACGGAAACGCGAACCGGAGTCGGAAGCGGGAACGGCGCGGCGCTGGGCCTCGCGGGCAGCCTCCTCCTTCTCGCGGGCAAGTCGCTCCTGCTCGGCCTTCTTCTTAGCCTCGGCCTCGGCGCGGGCGGCCTCCTCGGCAGCCTGGGCGGCGGCGAACTGGCGGCGCTCCTCCTCGCGCGCCTTCTCGGCGGCGATGCGCTCGCGCTCTGCCTCGGCAGCGCGTGCTGCCTCCTCGGCGGCGGCGGCCTGTTCCTCGGCCAGCTTGGCGGCCTCGACTTCCTGGGCGCGGGCCTCGATCACCGAGGCAAGCTGCTTGCGGACCATGGCGACGTAAGCGTCCTCCAGAGCGGAGGAAGCGGACTTAGCGGGAATCTTCATTTCGGCGAGATGACCCATCAGTTCCTTGGAGGTCATGCCGAACTCTTTGGCCAGGGTGGACACACGGACTTTTGCCATATGACTTCACCTACCCTTTCTGGCACCTTGGGTGCCTAGAGACTGAACGAGCGTGGGGGATGCGCTGGAACCTGCCCAGCGCGACCGCGCGCTAGATCAGATCCTCCGCATCATCGAAGGCGTCGGTGTCGTGGACACCGCAGAAACGGGAGCCGGGACGAGCCTGGTTGCGGCACTGGATGCCGTCCTCGGACACGAACTCGCAGCGACGGACGTCCTCGTCCTCCTCGTCACCGATCAGGTCGGCGGCGGGCTCCTCGTGAACGGGAACGTTCTTGAGGATGTCGGCGGCAAGGGTCTCGGACTTAATGTCGATGTGCCAGCCGGTCAGGCGCGCGGCGAGGCGGGCGTTCTGACCCTCCTTGCCGATGGCGAGGGACAGCTGGTCGTCGGGCACGATAACGCCGGCGTAGGCCTTCTCCTCGTCGATGAGAACGCGGGTGACCTTGGCGGGCGACAGGGCGTTGGCGACGTAGACGGCCGGATCGGCATCCCACAGGATGACGTCGACGCGCTCGCCACGGAGCTCGCCCACGACGGCGCGAACACGGCTGCCCTTGGGGCCGACGCAGGCGCCAACCGGATCCAGACGATCGTCGAGCGAGTGGACGGCGACCTTGGAGCGCTGGCCGGGCTCGCGGGCGATCGACTTGATCTGGACGGTGCCCTCATAGATCTCGGGCACCTCCTGCTCAAACAGACGACGCATGAGCTCGGGGTGGGTACGGGAGATGACAATCGGCGGACGGCTGTGCTCGCCGCGAACCGGCTGCAGGTTGGAGTTGGGGTCGCGAACGTCGATGATCACGGCCTTGATGTGCTGGTTGTGCAGGTAGCGCTCGCCCATCGGACGCTCGTTGCGCTCGTTCTCGTAACGGCGCTGGTCGAAGTGCGGAAGCTCGGCCTCGACGCCCTCGCGAATCTTGACGATCGTGAAGTCGGGTGTGGACTGCAGCACGGTACCGCTGATGAGGTCACCGATGCGGCCAGAGAACTCCTCGTAGATCTGCTCGCGGGCGGAGTTGCGAACTATGGCGTTGATCTCGGCCTTGGCGTGCTGGGCGGCGATGCGGCTCGTGTTCTTGGGAGTGACGTCGATCTCCTCGAACTCGGTGAAGTTGCCCTCCTCGTCCATGGAATCGTCAATCGGCTCCAGACGGTAGACGTAGATCTTGCCGGTGGTGCGGTCGATGGTCACCTTGGCGCCCCACTCAAGATGTAGGATCTCGGCATAGCTCTTGGCGAGCGACTGCTCCAAGCGGTCGATCAGGTAGAGCTGGTCGATGTGCTTCTCCTGGCAAAGCTCCATCAGGGCGGACATCATGTCGGATGCTGCCATCTTACTTTCCTTCCTTCGCGGGCTTGAAGTCATAGGTGGGCTTCAACTTGCACTTTTTAACATCAGAGAAATCGAGGGTGACGGACTCGCCGTCCTCGAGCTCGAGGGTCACGTTCGTCTCGGTGGCGGCGGCAATCTTGCCGGTGTACTTGCGACGACCCTCGGTAGCGGTGGAGGTGAGCTCGCAGTTCTCGCCCACAAAGCGGGCAAAGTCACGCGAACGGCGCAGCGGGCGCGCCATACCCGGGCTCGACACCTCGAGCGTATAGCTCGAAGAAATGGGGTCGAGCTCCTCAATCACATCGCCGACCCATTTGGTGTTGGCCGTGACGTCATTGAGCGACAGGCTCTGACCCTCGGCACCCTCGATACGCACACGCACGCAGGGAGCCTTGGTGGCACCCACGAGCTCAACGTCTACGATGTCGACATCGTGCTGGGGAGCAACGGCCTCGAGCGCGTCGATGATCGCCTGCTCGGTCTTGGTCTTGACCATTGCGGCACCTCCATCCATACAAAAAAGAAGCGGGGCCGAAACCCCACTTCTTTCAATTACAACTTCATTTGCAAGCAAACTATACCAATACCTGCGCAAACGTGCAACCACAACACAAACCCGCAGGTCAGCGTGAGCACAGGTTCTCCACAAGAAATGGATAATTGGGTGTTGTCGCAAGTATCCATAACCAAAGCGAGGGGCGACTCCCCGCGGAAACACCCCTCGCTTTTTCATGTCAACTATGCGCGCAGCGCTTACTTGACCACCAGGTTAACCAGCTTGCCAGGCACGCAGATGGCCTTGACGACCGTCTTGCCCTCGGTCCACTTGGCAACGGCAGCCTCGGCGGCAGCCTGCATTTCCTCGTTGGAGGCATCGCGGGCAACGTCGATGCGGCCACGGACCTTGCCGAGTACCTGGACGACGATCTGCACCGTGTCCTCGATGGACTCGGCCAGGTCGAACTCGGGCCAGGCGGCGGTGTAGGCGTTGCCCTCGCAGCCGAGTGCCTCGTGCCACAGCTCGTCGGCCCAGAACGGGCAGATGGGCGCCAGGACGCTCACGATGTCCTTGGCCACGCCGTAGCACAGGGCCTTGTCGCGGTCAGCACCCTCGGTGGCGTTGAGGTAGGCGCTCGCCGCGTTGACGAGCTCCATGACGGCCGAGATCGCGGTGTTGAACTGGCCGCGATCGAAGTCCTCGGTGCACTTGGCGATGGTACGGTGACGCTCGCGGTAGAGCTTCATCGCGGTCTCGTCGAGCGCGGACTTGTCGAAGGTTACGTTGACGTCGCCCGACTGGACGAGCTGCCACACGATACGCCAGGCGCGCTTGATAAAGCGGTTGGCGCCCTCGACGGCCTTGGGATCCCAGTCGAAGTCCTTCTCGGGCGGGGCGATAAACAGGATCGCCAGGCGCATGGTGTCGGCGCCGTAGGGCTCGATAACCGAGCTCGGGGGCACCACATTGCCCTTGGACTTGGACATGGTGTCGCCGTTCTCGTCCTTGACCATGCCCTGGCACAGCAGGTTAGTGAAGGGCTCGTCAACACTCAGCAGGTCCAGGTCGCGCAGTGCCTTGGTAAAGAAGCGGCTGTAGAGCAGGTGCAAAATGGCATGCTCGATGCCGCCGATGTAGTTATCGACGGGCATCCAACGGTCGGCCGCCTCGCGGGAGAAGGGCAGCTCGGTGTTGTGCGGGTCGGTATAGCGCAGGTAATACCAGCTGGAGCAGGTGAAGGTGTCCATGGTATCGGTCTCACGTTTGGCCGGGCGACCGCAGACCGGGCAGGTGGTCTCGTAGAACTCCTTGCACTCGGCGAGGGTCTCGCCGGCGCCAAGGTCCAGGTTCTCGGGCAGCGTCACCGGCAGCTGGTCCTCGGGCACGGGCACGATGCCGCAGTGCTCGCAGTGGATGGCCGGGATGGGGTTGCCCCAGTAGCGCTGACGGCTGATGAGCCAGTCGCGCAGACGGAACTCGACCTTGCGACGACCGCAGCCCATGGCCTCGAGGTCGGCCACGATGGCAGCCTCGCCCTCGGAGTGCTTGCCGCCGCGCATGCCGGTGTACTTGCCGGACTGGACAAGCGTGCCCTCGGCAGCGTGGGCGCAATCCCAGTCGACGGTCTCGGCATGGAAGGTGTCGATGGTCTCGCCGCTGGCCTCGACGGCAGCGCGGTCGTCATCGTCCAGGATGATCGGCACGATCGGCAGGTCGTACTTGCGGGCAAACTCAAAGTCGCGCTGGTCGCCGCAGGGAACGGCCATGACGGCGCCGGTGCCGTAGTCAGCCACGACGTAGTCGGCAACCCACACGGGGACCTTCTCGCCGTTGACGGGATTTACCACATAGCGGCCCGTGAAGGCACCGTGCTTCTCGAGGGTGCCCTGGGCACGCTCGACGGCAGAGATATGCTTGGAGTCCTCGACGATCTTGGTGACGGCCTCCTCATACTCCGTGCCCTCGACGAGCTCGTGCAGGCGCGCGTACTCGGGAGCCAGGACAAAGAAGGAGACACCGAAGAGCGTGTCGGCGCGCGTGGTGAAGACGGTGATCTTACCCTCCTCGCCCTCAATGGGCTCGCCGTCCTTGTCGCACAGGGTAAAGTCGACCTCGGCGCCCTCGGAGCGGCCAATCCAGTTGGCCTGCATCTGCTTGACGCGCTCAGGCCAGCCGGGGAGCTTCTCCAGATCGTCGAGCAGCTCCTGGGAGTACTCGGTGATCTTGAAGTACCACTGCTCAAGGTCGCGCTTCTCGGGCTCGGTGCCGCAACGCCAGCACTTGCCCTCGGTGACCTGCTCGTTGGCCAGAACGGTCTTGCATTTAGGGCACCAGTTGACCGGGTTCTTCTTGCGGTAAACCAGGCCCTTTTCCCACATCTTCTCAAAGATCCACTGACCCCAGCGGTAGTAGTCGGGGCTGCAGGTCTTGACCATGCGATCCAGATCGTAGGAGAAGCCCATACGCTTCATCGTGGCGAGCGCCTGGTCCATATTCTTATACGTCCAGGCGGCAGCCTGCGTGTTGTGCTTGATGGCGGCGTTCTCGGCGGGAAGGCCAAAGGCATCGAAGCCAATGGGGTGTAGCACGTCGTAGCCGCGCATGCGGGCCTGACGGGCCATGGCATCGCCGATGGTATAGTTGCGCGCGTGGCCCATGTGCAGGTCGCCCGACGGATACGGGAACATCTCGAGCACGTACTTCTTGGGCTTACTGTCGTCCGTGTCGACGGCAAAGAGGTTGGAGTCCTCCCAGGCCTTCATCCACCTGGACTCAATGGCCTGCGCGTCGTAGGCAGGGATCTCGTCCTTATGATCTGTGCAATCGCACATATCAGCTCCTTTGTTAGCTGGGTTGGGGCGGGGCGTTCTTACCTTTACTCGCTGCTGCGGACAGTCCTGCTCGCACGAAGAGCACATTAAGTGCTCTTCGGCTCGTGCGGAACTTGCAGCGAGCAAAGGTAAGAACGCCCCGCCACATCGTTAACTCGCATGATGATAGCAAATACAACAAGCGAGATGCCTGCAACTTGCATGCATCTCGCTTTATCTAAATAACGTGGTTGATACTCAACCTTTATGCGCAGCTCTTATCCTATCGATAAGACACAGACTGCTGGGAGTCCTTGACCACTACGTCGTGGGCGCCGCCTTCGACGATGGAGGTGGAGCTGACCAGCGTCAGGCGTGCCTTTTCCTGGAGCTCGGGGATCGAGAGGGCGCCGCAGTTGCACATCGTGGACTTAACCTTGTAAAGCGTGCCGCCCACGCCGTCCTTGAGGGAGCCGGCGTACGGGACGTAGGAGTCGACGCCTTCGACGAAGCTGAGCTTCGCGGCGCCGCCCAGGTCGTAGCGCTGCCAGTTGCGGGCACGCGCGGAACCCTCGCCCCAGTACTCCTTCATGTACTGGCCGTTGACGTTAACGCGCTCGGTCGGGCTCTCGTCGAAGCGGGCGAAGTAACGGCCCAGCATCATAAAGTCGGTACCCATGGCAAGGGCGAGTGTCATGTGGTAGTCGTAGACGATACCGCCGTCGGAGCACACGGGCACGTAGACGCCGGTCTCCTCGTAGTACTCGTCGCGAGCGCGGCAGACATCGATCAGCGCGGTGGCCTGGCCACGGCCGATGCCCTTGGTCTCACGGGTAATGCAGATGGAACCGCCGCCGATACCGACCTTGATGAAGTCGGCACCGCAGTCGGCCAGGAAGCGGAAGCCCTCGGCGTCGACGACGTTACCGGCACCGACCTTGACGTCCTCGCCGTAGTTGGCGCGGATCCACTCGATGGTGCGCTTCTGCCACTCGCTGAAGCCCTCGGAAGAGTCGATGCACAGGACGTCGGCGCCGGCCTCGATGAGCAGCGGCACACGCTCGGCATAGTCGCGGGTGTTGATACCGGCGCCGACCATGTAGCGCTTATCGCCGTCGAGCAGCTCGTTGGGGTTGGTCTTGTGGCTGTCGTAGTCCTTGCGGAAGACGATGCCCAAAAGGTGATCATTGTCGTCGACGATGGGCAGGGCGTTGAGCTTGTTGTCCCAGATGACGTCGTTGGCAACCTTGAGGCTAATGTTCTTGTCGCCCACGATGAGCTGCTCACGCGGGGTCATGAACTCGGAGACCTTCGTCTGGTGGTCATCGCGGCTGGGGCGATAGTCACGGCTGGTGACGATGCCCAGGAGCTTGCCCTTGGGAGTGCCGTCGTCGGTGACCGGCATGGTGGAGTGACCGGTCTTATCCTTGAGCTCGATGACCTGCTCCATGGTCATGTCGGGGGTCAGCGTGGAATCGGACTGAACGAAGCCGGCCTTGTGATCCTTGACGGCCTTGACCATGGCGGCCTCGGACTCGGCGCTCTGGGAACCGTAGATGAAGGACAGGCCGCCCTCGGTAGCGAGCGCGACGCCCATGTCGACGCCCGAGACGGACTGCATGATGGCGGAAACCATGGGGATGTTCAGAGTGATTGCCGGCTTCTCACCGCGCTTGAAGCGGGTTAGCGGCGTCTTGAGAGAGACGTTGTTGGGGATGCACTGCGAGGACGAGTAACCAGGAACCAGCAGATACTCCGAAAACGTGTGGGACTCACCGGGAAAGAACGTAGCCATGTTTCTCCTTTTTCCATGCGACCGGTCGGCTGCAGGCCTCGTAGGACCCAGCCCAACCTTGGGCGCCCAATACTGGGGAAGTATCTTAACGCACTTTGCCTGCTACAATGCATGATTTAAGAAGAGCACACGAGGGCTTGACGCAGGCTTTGCGTTTGCCCAGCAAACACTTTAGCGGGGAGACGTAGAGCGTATGAAGTACAAGACGACGGCAAAGCTGGTCATTCAAGCGTGCGACAAGGATCTGCCGGGCGTGTTTGGTCACGGCTGCGTCTTGCTGCTGCAGGGTATTGCCCGCGAGCACTCGCTCAACCGCGCCGCCAAGAGCATGGGCATGGCGTATTCCAAGGCCTGGCGCATCGTGAATGAGGCTGAAGGACAGCTGGGCTGCAAGCTCATCGAGCGCGACGGAGCCCGCGGATCCACGCTCACCCCCGCCGGCGAGCGAGCCATCGAAGTCTACGAGACGTTGCAGGGCGAGATCAACGACGTCATCGCCTCCAAAGCCGACGCCCTCATAGCCACCATCAACCAGAGTAGCTAATTTGGGACGGGGCTTTTTAGCTACCCATCCAGAGCATTCATGACTCATAGCCAAAAATTGACATTGGGTAGCTAAAAAAGCCCCGTCCCAAATTAGCTACTTGCGGAGGGCGGCATCTAGGGTTGCGGCTACTGTCAGGGGGTCGTCGGTACCAGCGAAGAGGCGGATGGTACTCCCCTGCTTGCCACGTGGGGCCGAAAGGCGCGTCGTTGCGCCGCCGGCGGGCGATGTGCGAAACTCCCCCGGCAAAGCAACGAACAGATCATCCGCACTACGTTCGATAAGATCAAACTCAACTGCCGGGCCAAAACCGTGCTCGAGGATTCCCGTTGCAACCGCGTGGTCAGGATGCGAAGTCAGCCCAGGATAGCGCACGTTGCTCACCATCTCGTTCGCGGCCAAATATTCAGCCAGCGCACGGGCGCGATCGAAGTGTGCCTGCATGCGGGTGTCGAGCGTGTCGAGCCCGCGCTCTAGAACCTCGGCCTCATCGGAGGACAAGTCAAGCTCGGCCAATCCGCACCCCTCGAGCAGCGCATGCGCGCACTCGGCAGCGGCATCCACACGATGGCGCTTGAGCTGCGAGCGCGCCACGGAGGCGGCTACGAGCTTGCGTGGAGCCTCACCGGCGCACACACGGTCGAGCGCCTCGAGAGACAGTACGGCACCCAAGCGCAAAGGATCGCAGCCAAAGATGGAAGCCACCGTGTTGTCAACGACGAGCAGCGCACGTGCCTCGCGAGCCGCGCGTCCCAGAGCACGAAGACCGGGCACACGCAGACCAAACCCGCCGATGGAGTTGACAAACCACCACAGGTGCGGCCCCTCGGCATCAAACGAGCCGGCAAAGCCCTCGGACGCGGCGGCAAACGCCTCAGCCGACGGCTCCCCCACCAGCACAACATCGCAGCCAACAAAGCCGCGCGCAAACGCTTCGGTAAAGTCATCCGCAAAGGCCACCAGACGATCCCCTGGCCGAACAATCCCCAACAGAGACAGCGCCGCTGGCACATGCGAAGCCGCAACAAGACGCGCCTCACGCGCGCTGGCCCTCAAAGCCCAGGCCTCTTCTAGCTGCTGTACATCCACAAGGCACCGTCCCTTCACAAACAAAAACCCACGATGCGGGTGTTCCCCGCATCGTGGGCAACGGCTGCAGTATAGCGCCGATATGCGACGAATCGCCTAGATGTTGAGCGTGTGATAGGTCACGCTCGCACCCGGGGCGTCAACGGTCACGCCATAGGCCTCGGGATAGATGCGCGTCGAAAACACGAGCGCGCCGTCGTTCACAAACACCTCGACCGACGAGACATCGCCGATAATGCGCACGTTACGAACCTCGTCGACGGGCTCCCAACGCACGGTGCGACCGCAGCCGGCAGATGCGCGGCCTTCATCGGTAAATCGCATCTCAAAGCGCGCGGGCAGCTCGCCCTCGGCGGGCACAAACGCCAGCTTCAGCTCGCCATCAACGATCGCGGTAAATACGCCGTCGACACCGTCGACAACAACGTCAAAGCAGGTATCGCCGGCAACCTCCAACGAGCCCTCCCCCACACGCACCGAGGCATAATGGCGCTCGATCTCGCGCGCCGGCTGCTGCAGCACCACGTCGCCGTCACCGGCCGTAAGCTCACGCGGCACCGTCATGCAATGCTGCCAGCCGCACACCACGGTGGGTGCGTTGCCATAGGTCGGCTCATCGGGCATGCCCATCCAGCCGATCAGAATGTGGCGACCGTCCTCGGCCGTGAACTCCTGCGGAGCATAGAAGTCAAAACCGGCGTCCCACAAGCGAAACTCGCCCAGCTCATAGGCACCGTAACCACCGGTAATGTCGCCCGTTACAGGCATGTAGCCAGCAGCGTATACGTTGCCGCGGTCCCAACGACCACCCTCGAGCCCCTGGGGCGAGAAGGACAGCCACCTCGCCGGCACACCACCATCGGCCTCAAGCTCAAGGTATCCCGGGCACTCCCACATAAAGCCAAAACGCTCGGGCGTAGACACACGGCTCTCGAGCCCCCAGTTCAGCATATCCGCCGAACCATACACCAAGATCTCGCCCACATCGCGCCCGGCACCCTCGCCGTGCATCGCACAAAAACGGCTCTCGACATGCGGCCCATCCACGCGACGACGCGCACCCAACACCATGTGGTAACGCCCATCATCATCGCGCCACACCTTGGGGTCGCGCACGTGGCAGGTCAAATCCTCGGGATAATCCTCGGAAGCCAGCACCACGCGCTTTTGGCTGAACGTCTGTCCATCGGCGCTCTCGACATACACGGTATCGGCGCGACGGCCGGAGTTGACATAGTCAAAGACGCCGTCCGCATCGGGGAGCTTAACGTTGCCGGTATAGAGCACGCGAATGCGACCGTCCTCGGCAAGCGCGGAGCCCGAATACACGCCATGGCAGTCGAACAGCTCATCGGGCAGCAGCGGCGCGCCAACATACTCCCAGTTCATAAGGTCGCGGCTCGTGGCATGACCCCAGGCCTTAACGCCGCCCTCAACATCAAACGGAGCATATTGAAAATAAGCGTGGAACACGCCGCCCGCCTGGCAAAGACCGTTGGGGTCGTTGAGCCAACCCGCCGGCGGCATAATGTGGAAGTGCTGGCCATACGCGCCATGACCGCACTCAGAGGCGGCGGCGTCAACAGCGGCGACCAGCTTTGCAAGGTCGCGACCGAGTGCATTAGACATATCAAAGTCCTAACGGATCGAAAGTTACAAGGTGCCAAAGATCGGCGCCAGATGCGGGGAACACCCGCGAGCATACAGCCCGCGGGTGTTCCTCAATCAAAAGCTCTTAGGCCTGCTCGGAAGCCTTGGGCTCGTCCTTGTACAGGACAAACGAGATGGCAAAGGACACGACCGCGGCAACCGCAAACATGATCGCGTACTGCACGGGCTGGGCCAGGCACAGCAGGATACCGAAGATTCCCGTAACGCCCGTGCCGGAGGCGGCCAGCGAAGTGAGCGCGCAGACCAGGGCACCGCAGCCACCACCGATGCAGCCGGCGATGAAGGGCTTAAAGAAGCGCAGGTTCACACCGAAGATGGCAGGCTCGGTAATACCCATGAAGGCGGACAGGGCCGAAGGAAGCGCCAGGCCCTTGATCTTGGCATCGCGGGTCTTAAAGGCAACGGCGAGCGCGGCACCACCCTGGGCGATGTTGGCAGCGCTGGCGATGGGCAGCCAGTAGGTCACACCGTACTGGGCGAGCTGGCCCAGGTCGATGGCGGTGTACATCTGGTGGATACCGGTAACGACCGTGGGGGCATAGAACAGGCCGACGATAAAGGAACCGATACCAAAGGGCAGGGTCAGCAGGGCCTGAATCAAACCGAGGATGGCGTTCTCGGCCCAGACAAAGATGGGGCCGACGGCAACGAGGGTCACGAGCACGGTCACGAACACCGAGACAAGCGGGGTCACAAAGAGGTCGAACATCTCGGGAACGATCTTGTGCAGGCGCTTCTCCAAGAAGGCGAGGATGGCGCAGGCGATGACGATCGGGATCACGTGGCCCTGATAGCCAACCCACTCAAAGCTGTACACGCCGGGAATGACGGTGACCATGGTCTGCACGCCCTCGGAGGCAACCGTATAGGCGCTCTGCAGCGAGGAGTTGATGAACGCACCACCGACGACGGCGCCCAGATACGGGTTGGCGCCAAAGGCCTTAGCGGCGGAGTAACCGATCAGGATCTGTAGAATGCCAAAGGACGTGCCCGAGACCAGGTCGGCAATCTTGTAGATAAAGTTATTGGTGTCGAGCGCGATAAAGCCATTGGAGGCCATAAAGTTGAGAGCACTCATGATTCCCAACAGCAGGCCCGAAGCCACGATGGCGGGGATGATGGGGACAAAGACGTCGCCGAGCACCTTAATGGCGCGCATAAAAATGTTCTGCTGCTGCGCCGCGGCCTCCTTGACCTCGGCCTTGGTGGCAGCCTCGACGCCACTGAGCGCGATGAACTCTTCGTAGACCTTGTTGACGGTGCCAGTGCCAAAAATAATCTGGAGCTGGCCCTGGGCCTCAAAGACGCCCTTGGCGCCGTCGATATTCTCGAGGGCTTCCTTGTCGACCTTGGCGTTATCGGCAATCACCAGGCGCAGACGCGTAGCGCAGTGCGCAGCCGAAACAACGTTGTCGGCGCCACCGATGTTGTCGAGCACCTCTTGGGCTGATTTGCGGTAGTCCATGACTTCCCTTTCCTCCAACGGGCGCATGTGCACCCGGCCAGCTTTGGCACTTACACTGTAATCGATTTCAGTTTCATATGTCTGTAATCGTTTTCACAGAAGGGTGAACGGTAGGAAAAAGCCGGTGAATGGTAGTTTTACGGCAAAAACAGGGGCCTCAAAGGCAGGCAGACATGCCCAAAGCCTAGACATTCATAAGTTGATGGCCGAGTTTGAGCGTCTTGAGACCGCGCTCCCCCTCCACGCCATCGAGCGTGTTGAGCAACATATTGGTCGCCTCGACGCCACTGGTCAGGTAGCCATAATGCACGGTGGGAATGCCGCCCGTCAGCGCGCGCAAAAACGCGTTGTCGCCAAAACCGCTCACGCGGTGTATACCCTCGCCCATGCCGCGAACCTCATCGATGGCACGCAGCGCGCCCGCCGCCATGGTGTCGGTCGCGCACGCGATAAACGAAACATCGGGAGCGACGGAAAGCAGTTCACGCGCCGCACCATAACCCGAGTCGAGCGTAAACGAGCCCAGGCGAATCAAGGCGGCATCGAGCGGGTTGCCCGCGGCGCGCAAGCCGGCCTCAAAACCGCGACGGCGGTCATAACCGGCCGCGCGGTCCTCTTCGGTAACTCCAATATAGGCAATCTTGCCATCTACCCGACCAGCGAGCGCCTGGCCCAGCTCAAAGGCAGCCTCGTAATCGTCATGGTAGACGCACGCCGCGCCCTCGACGTTTTGGCCGATCAGTACAATGGGCACATGGCAAGACGCAATGGCCGCACGATGTTCGTCGGTGATCATGGTTGCCACGAGTACGATGCCATCGACCGGGTGATTTTGGAATAAATCGAGGTATTCGAGCTCGCGATCGGGGGCATTGTCGGTGTTGGCAAGCAGCATCTGGTAGCCACGGCGACCGAGCACCTGGCCAATGCCGGCGGTAATGCGGCTCACGGATTCCGAGTTGATCTTAGGCACGATGACGCCGATGAGCTTGGTGGAGCCGGTGCGCAGCGCGCGAGCCTGGCTGGACCGAACGTATCCGGTCAGCTCAATCGCCTGCTTAATGCGCTCGGCCTTATCCGCCGAGATATACCCACCGTTGAGGTAGCGCGAGACGGCGGCGCTCGAAACGCCGGCCAGCTCGGCCACATCTTTCATCTTTACCACGAGCACCCCTGTCATTGAAATCGCTTACACAATGATACCCAACCCATACCGGCAAATTGAGCAAATGGGGCGAGCCACATGGATCATTTCAACAGCCCAGGTCAAGCAAACGTCAGCGAGCGCGCAGCCGCCGTGGCGAGGTGCCGCGAAAGAGGAGCGACGCGTACTTCATGTACGCGAGCGACGGTTTGAGCGGCAGATCGCCCGGCAGATGCGTGCGCAGCGTCGAGCGGTCCGGCGTTTGTTAAAACGCCGGAACATAGTTACCCGTGGTACTCGCCGTTGTATTGGATTAACGTCAAGTCCTCCACGCCGTCGAGCGCGCGGATGGCGTCGGCATAGGGCATATCCACACCGTCAGAGAACACCTCGACGGCCATCTCGACCTTGTCACAGCGCATGGTCTTGGACTTCACCGTAAACTTGGTGCGCCCAAATGCACGCACGATATCATCGCCGGTGGTCTGGCCCGTGTAGTGGATGACCATCATGTACACGCGCGCCTTGTCCTGATGGCTCGCAAAGCCGGCGATCATCGCCACGATGACCACCGCCGTGAGCCCCACGAGCGCATACATGCCAGCGCCCGCCGTAATGCCCGTGGTAATGGCCCAGAACAGATACAGCAAGTCGAGCGGATCCTTGACCGCCGTACGGTAGCGAACGATGGACAGAGCACCGACCATACCGAGCGAGATGACCACGTTCGTCGAGATCGCGAGCGTCACCATGCAGGTGAGCACGCACATGCCCACGAGCGTCACGGCAAAGCCGCGCGAGTACACCACGCCGGTAAAGAAGCGCTTGTACACGCAATAGATCAGGATGCCCATGGCGAGCGCCACGAGCAGCGACAGACCGATCTTGGCAGGGTCGACCTGACCGAACGCCTCCAAGACGGAGTTCTTAAAAAAGTCCCTGGTGCTCATGGTCTAAATATCCCCTCGGTTCTCAAAATCCGATTCCCAGTAGTTAAAGCCGCGCAAGTAGGCGGTCTTTTCGTAACACAGGCAGTACTTGGAGACCGCCGTGAGCTCGGCCGCGCCCGGCGGCACCATATCGCGCACCAACTGCGGGCAAAACTCCGTAAACTTGACCTCCATCACCAGCTTGCCGGGCTCCAGGACCGGCAGCGCGGGCAGCGTCGCGTCAAAGATATCGAAGCTTCCCACCGCGGCACGAACGTTCATGTCAAACGTAATGCGCACGGTGCCCTCATCCATCACCCACGGCTCGCGCTCGTAGTCCACGATGGTCCGCGGGCGCATCATGTTGCAGATGCACTCGATGTAGAACTCACGGCAGAGTTGGTGGGGGCTCCGCAGCAAAAAGTCGTAGTCGCCGGCTAGGATCTGCTCAAACTCGTCGCGCGTGAGCGGCGCGTCCTCCTTGTAGATCCAGCTGCCGTACTTCTTTTTGCGCTCGAGCTTAATCACCTTGTCGCTGCCGTTATAGATGCGCACGCGATACTTTTTGCGCATGAGAATACCGGCGTCTTTTTCCTCGTAGGCCGAGTTGCAATAGTCATCAAAGTACAGGCTGCGAATGGTGTAGCCGCCCGCCTGCGCATGCTTATCCAGCTTAAACACCGGCGCCATGCGACAGGCCAGCGCGGCGTGCTCGCCCTCGTTAATGAGGTACTTGAGCTCGTGGCGGTAACGCTCCCGCGTGGTTCGCGCGGGCGGAGCCGCCAGACGCTCAAGCAGCGCGCTAGCCCTCCTCATACGTGTCCTCCACGACCTTACCACCGTCCTGCACGTAAAAGCACTTCATGCCGTACTGTTTGCCGTCATCGGTCACATAGTAGTCAAACGCATCTTGCGTATAGCCGTCGGAGTTGGTGGCACGCACGCGCACAAAGTACTGGCCGGCATCGGGCGCATCGCACGTTACCTCCGGCAGCAGCACGTCCTCGGCCTTAAAGACCACGTCGCTTATGGCATAGTCGCGCGCAAGCTCCACGGTATAGCGAATGTCGCGCGCCTTAAAGTCGTAGGACGCATCCCAATTCACGCGCAGCTTACCGTTATCGATCTGCGGCACGCCAATGTAGAACGGCATGGGCTTCTTATAGCTCTCGCGATAGCTCTTATAGTTCTCCTCGATCTCGGAAGGAATCGCCGCAGCAATCTGCTCGTATTCGTCCTTCGTCACGGGCAGATTCTCCAGGTCGGGCGCAGCAAAGACGAGCGGCTCCGTGACCTCGCGATAATGCTCGACCATCTTGCTCAGGCGCTCTTCGGTCATGTACGAGCGCAGGTCCTTCACGGCGCTATCGAGTTCGCTGCGGAACGACTTGCTGCGCAACGCGCGGTTAAACAGCACGTTGCCCCAGTAGTTGCTCACGCCGCGCTCCCAGCTCGCATAATCCGAGAACCCCGTCAGGCTCAACTCGAGCTTGCGCAGCATGCCATCGTTGTCCCAATCCAAAATGTACCAGACCTTGGAGTTAAGCGGGCTGTACAGATAGCAGTTACGGTTCTGCGTATCGCAATTGCCCGTCAAGATCTGAAACGCCATCCAATAGACCAGGTTCTCGGTATCGAAGTAGGTGTCAAGCACATCGTCGATCTTTTGAGCATCGTCGTTGAGCGCATCGAGCATCTCAATCAACTTGGTATGGTCCGAGTCGCCCTTAATCTCGAGCATGCCCTCAAACGCCGTCTGGTTATAGTCGGGGTCATCCGCCAGCTTAATGGTGTCTTCGAAGCGATGGAAATCGAAGCTGTTCACCTTATACAGATGCCCGCTCTTATCCAGACCGTGGGCCTTAAGTGCCGTCTTGTTGAGCTGCTCGACCTGCGTAAACAGTCCGTAGTCCTCAAAGGTGTCGTTAGACTTTTCGGTCTGGTCGCACACCCATAAGTGCACAAACTGCGTGCGCAGGCCCATCATCTGGGGAATGCCGCGGATCAGATCGTAGGCCATCTTGTTACGAAAGCGCATGCCCTCGCCCATGTGCTTGTTAAGCGCAATCGCGCGCTGCTGACGCCACGTGCCCTTGCCCTTTTTGAGCTCAACCTTGTAGTTCTTTTGCGTATAGGTACTCGACGTCTGACCGCGCACCTGCACCGTGGCGTTGGGAGCCTCCTCGCCATAGCCCACCTCGCCAGCGGCGGGGCCCTTATCATCGCCCGCCTGCAGCAGGCCCATAACCTGATAGCGCGCCACGCCCATGTCGGCATAGTCGTAGACCGAGTAGGTATTAATCTCGGCCCAGCTATGATCGGTGTTCTCGGAACCGTTGCCGCGCGAGACCGTCAGGTACATGGTCACAATGCCCGAGTCGTCGTAGACCTCGTACAGCTCATCCTTGTCGCGAAGATGCTTGGTCTCGCTAGACGCATCGGCCTTTTAATCTTGCCCTGCTTCTTGGTCTTTTTTGTCGAGGATTCGTCCTGCGAAGAGCAACCCGAAAGCAGCAGTGTGCCGGCAGCCGCCTCAATCAAGCGGCGACGCGATATCATCCTATCGGTCATCAGGACCTCCCCAACGATTGCGATACACATGGACCACCGTGCGCCCAAACACGCCATGCGGCTCGCCCTCTAGACGCAGCTCCTCGTAGCGCTGTTCGGCACGGTCAAGCAAGCAGCCCAGCTCCGTAAAGCGCCCCGTCTTGTCGGTCGCCACAATGGGCTGCTGGCTCAGGATACGATACGGCAAGTTGGCGGTATAAGTATCGAGCCGCATGAGCGCCACAACAAAAAACACCGCCGCGCCGAGCAAAAAGCCAAAGCCATAAAACTGCTGCGGAAAGAACAGCGAGACGATGGTCGCCAGCCCCGCCACGCCCGCGAACAGCCCGGAGGCAAGCACGGCGCCCTTGTAGTCGGTAAAGTACAGCAAGATCAGCAGAATCGTGTTGCCGACAGCATACAGGCCATAGCCCACGCACAGTGTGCGGAAATACCCGTGCATCAGGTAGTTGAAGCCTAGTGGCAGGGCTGAGAGCACCGTGGTCTCGAGCGAGATGACTGCTGCCGTCACAAACAGCTGCTTGAGCGCACAAAACCGCAGCTCCCGGTTGAGCGTGGCAAGCATTTCCTCCTCGGCCACCACGATGTCGCCCACCACGCCGCCGTCGTTAAACAGGCTGTAGTAGTCGCGGTAGCGCGGATAGAAGTTGACCTCGACCGACACCACAAAGTTGACGGTCGTGACCAAAATGGTCAAAAACGCAAGCAACGCCGGCACATCATGATAGGGCGCGCCGTAAAACAGGCCTTTGACCTGCACGCCAATGGGCCCTGCCCAAATAATCACCAGGTGCGCAAAGAGTCCCAGGTTGGTAAACAGGCCCGTGAGAGCGAGCGGCATAAATTGGTCGAGCCAGCGCAAAAAGAGCCAGGGGCTGCGGTCGCTCTGCGGAAAATACCGGTACAGCAACACCACGTCCCAGGCGAGCATGACGCCGTAGCCAAGGGCGATTGACGCCAACAGGCCCTCGACCGGCGGCAACCCCAGCGCCAGCGCGGCCAAGGCACACAGGCACGCCACGCCAATGGCCGCGGCAAAGCTGCACAGAATGCCGCGGTAATCCTTAATGGCCGTGAGATAGCTCATGCCGTTCCAGTTGACGATCATAATGTTGAACAGCCACAGGCACAGCAGTCCCTGCAGCAGCGTGGCGCCCGAGAACAGCAAAAAGACGCCGTAGAGCACCGTGCCGACAACGAGCATGATCGCGTTGGAGCCCCAAAACGAGGGCAAAACCTCTTCTTCTCGCTCGGCAAAGAGTATGTCGGCCAAAAAGCGCGTGACGGGCATGGAGAAAAAGCTCGTGAGCGTAAGCGACGCCAGCAGCGTATAGGTCACCATGCACACCAGCAGATCCTGGTTGGCACGTCCCACGCCCCACAGACCGCACAGCACCAGGATACCCACCTGGAGCAGCACGCCCAGCAGCATGGGGCCCGTGCACACAATGCCGGCGTAGCCGTAGGCGCGCATCGTGGCAAATAGACCCTTGCGCTTAAACAGGCGTTTGAGCTCAAAACCGATTCCGGCCACCGGCTACACCTCCTTCTTGGGCAAATTGAACGCGCGAGCCGTCTCGTCGTACAGCGCGCGATAGTTGGCGAGCATCTGCTCGTGTAGGTAGCAGGTCGCCACGCGACGCTGACCGCGCTCCCCCATTTCCAGGCGGCGGGCACGGCTCGCGCACATGCGCTCCATGGCATCGGCCAGACCCTTGCGATACATGGGCGGGCTCACGAATCCAGCCACGCCAAAGTCGTCGCCGGGGGCGCCCTCGAGCAGCTCGCGGCAGCAGCCAACCTCGGTCGTCACACAGGGGCGACGCGCGGCAAGCGATTCCAACACGCTCAACGGCTGGCCCTCCGAGATGCTCGTCAAAATGGTAAAGTCGAGCTTTTCCATGTACTCGACCACGTTGACGCGGCCGGTAAAGATCAGATCGCGCACGCCCAGGGTGTCAACCAGCGCATGGCACTCAGCGCCATACTCCTCGTCGTCCACGCCACCCATAATATGCAGGCGCACGTGCGGCAAGCGCTCATGCAACTCAAAGAAGGCATAGATCATGGTCTTAACGTCCTTGATGGGCGCCAGGCGCACCACCGCGCCAATGTCCACCCAGCCGTCATCGGGCTTTAAGGGAATGTCCTTAAAGCGGTCGAACTGGATGCCATTGGGGATGACCAGGCATTTGTCCGCATCGCAGCCCATATCGATCTGCGTTTTGCGCGCGTTGTGGAACAAACTCGTCACACGAAAAGCGCGGCGGTAGATCTCCTCCGAAAGCAGGTAGAAAAAGCGGATCCAGCGGTCCTTAAACGACGGCACCACCCAGTCGGCGCGAATGATCTCCTCCTCGCGCTCGCGCGTGTAGATACCGTGCTCGGTCAGCAATGCCGGCGCGTTATGAACGCTCGAGCCAAGACTCGCAAGCAGACCGCCGTAGCCGGTCGAAATGGCGTGATACACGTCGGCCACCGGAACCTCGCTGCCCAGCAGATAGAGCACGGGCAGCAACATCGAACGCATGGTGTGAAAGGCGTCGGCGAAAGGCGTGTACGGGTACTCGGCCAGGCACACGTCGCGAAAGATATCCATAAACGTGCGGCTCTGCAAAAATGAGAGCGGATGCACGTGGCGGCGCTGGAAAATGTCGAACAGCACGTCCCAGTCCGGATTGGAGAGCGAAACCAGACGGCGCAACGCCTCGCGCTCGCGGTCGTCAAAATCGACTTCCTCCTGCTCGCCCGAAAGACGCAGGGCATCGTCCAGGAACACCTCGTGTACCTCGACGACGTTGCCGGGCAGCTCGTAGACAAACTTGCCGCGGTCTTCGGCGTGAGCGCCAATCACCCACAGCACAAACTCATGCTCGGGCATGGCCGTGATGTAGCCGTGCATCCAGGTGGACACACCACCGTGCACGTAGGGGTAGCAGCCCTCGAGCACCAAACAGATTCTCATCGGTCGCCACCCTCCTTGCGCTCAATCGTCACGGTCTTGTCCGTCGCTTTGACTAGGTACAGGTCGCCCGTCAGGTGTTTAATCTCGCCACCGGATACCGTACCCGGCTCGCCGTTATTGGCACGGAACATAAGCCAAGCCTCATCGTGAAAGTTGCCCAGGTTGAGCGTCCAGGCAATATCGCTCGTATCCACGCTCACCGTCACGGACGAAAAACGCTGGATGGCACCCGAACACTCCGAACCCGTCTGGTGGCGCAGGTCGGGCGCCGACTTGGTAAGCCAGTCCAGATAGTCAGTCAGGCCGCCCTCGTATGCCTCCCAGCCCTCCGTAGCGCCGCGATCGGGATCCAGCAGGTCATCGGGATGCATAAAGTGAGTACTCACGTAGTGCATGTTGAGCTCGGACACCGCGGCCAGACGCATATAGGTGTCACCGACCATGCCGCCCGAAACGATGCGCGGCTGCTCCACGATGCCATCGCTCGCCACGCCAAATTCCTGCACATAGGGCAGGTCGGTTCCGTCCTCAAAGTACGTGCTGGCAATGGTCTTAATGCGCGGCACGTCCTCGCCAATAATCTTGCGGGCGCGGGCCGAAAGGATATTCGACGGCGGCACGTAGACCGACCCGTGTGCATTGGGCAGAACGTCGTCTTGGAAGGCAATGAGCTCGTCGAGCGATGCAACGAGCGTCTCCTTATTCTTCCACGTCTTATAGTCGTACAGCGTGCCATAATCGGTATCCCAGAGCGCCAGCGGCTGATGGTTGTAGCCATGAAAGCCCAGCTCACCGCCCATCTGCAGCAGCATGCCGCCAAAATAGCGGAACTGCGTGGTATCGGTCTGGCGCGCGGGCTCGGTTTGGTTGACCACGTCCTCGTAGTTTTCGATCATCACGCCGGTATAGCGAATGCCGTATTGCTGCGCGAGTTTTTGCAGGTCGGGCCACCACACCTTGGCATAAAAATCCGCGATAGAAAGGCCATAATCGCGTTTGATGTACGTGCCGTCGCCCGAGGGAACGGGGCTCGGGAAATCGTCCAGGTAAAACACCGCGCTATTGATGACCGGATAGGCCGTGGCATCGCCCAACAGGCTCACGGCCGCGGCATAGAAACCACGCATGACCTTGTCATAGATACCGATATTGCACACCACGGTACGCCCGGTGCCGCAATCGCTCGACCAAATAAGCGGAGTACCCGTGTCGCCGGTTTTAGCCCACACATGGGCCGTCTCACGCAGCGAAACCGAAAGCGACGAATCGAAGGGATCCGACAACTCATAACGCTGGCCGCCGCCGATCATAAAGTCCTCGCTCGGCACGATGCTCTCTGCCGTCGTATATTCATAGCCGGCAGAATCGATGCCCAGCTTGGGACCAATTGCCTGCAGATAGCTCGAATTGTCCGGCGTCATGGCGAGCATCAGCGAACCGCCGGCACTCACCCAGCTCATGATGTCGGAGAGGTGCGTACCGAGCCCATCGATCGAAGGCATCAGTAAAATCACGCGGTCGAAGGATGTGAGGGAAGGAATCGCATCAGCACCATCGGTGGCAATATCCACATCACGGTGGGCAATTTTCATGTCGAGCAGGATCTGGTCAAACTGCTCTTTGACGTCCTCGACGCCATCTTGGCCCGAGTCGGTAATAACCAAGCACGTGGGCTTACGACCAAACATCGCCGAGCTTGCCGGCACGGCGTCGTTGACAGCGAGCATGCCCAGCTTATGCTGCCCGGCGCTGTACTGCACGCCGGCACGCTCGATCAACAGCACGGCGGCCATGGCGATAAAGACAGCCCATACCACGAGCAGCCCCATCCAGCGAAAATGGCCCGCACGCTCGCGGATATGTTGCACCACGCTCATCGGGCCTCCTCTCCTTCACGCCAAAATGCCAGCTTCTCGCGATTTTCGGCATTCAAATACACATGCTGCTTGTCGATCGCGTCGATTACACGCCGTACCGCCTGTCCATCGCGACGAATCACGGCCAAGCGCAGGCAGAGCATCCACACGTCCTGCTCGTCTGACGCATCGATCACCAACTGGCTAGCGACGTCCTCTGCCTTATCAATCTCGCCGGCATCGGCCAGCGCCGTGGCATAGCGAATGCGCAGCGCAGGCCTGTCCTCGCGTTCGCAACGACGCGCGAGCAGGCGTGCATACTGCTGACGCTGAATCTGCGCCACGCGGCCTTCTGCCAAACCCGAGTCCAAATAGGCGCCCAAAAAGTCGCAATACGCTTCCAAGTTATGCGAGCTGGGATCGGTCTTAAACGCGCGCTCCAACTGCTGAAGCTTAAGGTCGGACTCCTTGGAAATCTGCGCCACCGCCGTCGCGGCATAGTGCGCAACCTCAACATCGTCGTTGAGTTTTGCTGCCTGCAACTGTGCCAGGTACGCATCCGGATCCTCGGTAAGCATGGAGAGCATCAGACGGCGGCGGTCGCCCGGGTCGTTGACGATCAGTGCTTCCTCGAGCGGCACCACGCCATCATCGCCCTCGCGCCCCTGCACGAGCAAACTGCGATGCATGTCGTCGTTAATGCGCAGCGTCTCCAGCGTGGCGTCCTTAAGGTCGTCACCGAACACCGCGCTACGCACCGAGAGCAGTGCCACGAGCAACGGGCCCCACAGCGGTACGAGCACCATCACGGCAAGCATGTGCCCTCGAACCGGCAGCAAGCCCAGTTTCATAAGCGTCCACAGCACCAGACACACCAGCGCATGAATTAATAGCAGTACGGCAGCAACGACAAGCGAGATCAAGCGGCCTCCCCCTCACCGTTGCCAGCGGGCGCGATGCGCTGCAGCAGGGCCACTACATCCTCGCTGCCGACGGGTTCCACCGTAATGTGCTTGGCGGCCAAGCGCCTGCAAATAACGGGCAGGTCGACCTCGGTCGCCTGACGCATGAGCAGGTAAAGCGTGTCTCCATCCACCAAGCCCGCAGCATCGCTCTCACGAATCGCCGACCCAATGGCGCCGACCAGCTCGCCAACAGGCTCCATGCCCGGCACCACGCGCAGAAGCAAGAAACTCCCCATCTTGTTGTCCGCAAGCGCTTGCTCGGCGGCAAGCTCCTGGCCAAAGGCATCGTGGCTGAGCACGCACGTGCCGGCAACGCAGCGCTTATCCTGTGCCACGGCCTCGTAATCGAAGGCGCGTCCCAGCGCGCTTTTCACCAGGCCGCACAGGATGCGGAACAGGTTTTGGTAGTACAGGGTCATTTGGCTTTCGGCCACGTGACGCACAAAGATCAACACGGCGGGGGCTCCATCGCGCTCGATCGCATAGCCAAACATCGGAAGCCCCGACGTCAGCGCGCGGTTCACCCACAAACCCGAGATCGCACCTTGGAACACGGGCGCAAGGTCATCGAGCGTGAGCGAGCGCGGCACATCGCTGGAAATCGCCGGGCTCGCCGCAACCAAACGCGCAAATGCCCCGCCCGAAACATGGTAGATCGTCACCGAATCGTTCTCGAGAATCTCGCCCAGCAGCTCGCAGCACTTGCGGTATATATCGCGCGGGTTGAGTACATCGAGCTCCTGCGTCACGGCAAAGATCTTGCCAAAGCTGTCGTGGCGCCCCACAATCTGGCGCTTGTAGGCACGCTTGTCCTCAATGGCGTCGCGATAGAGCCGCGTTAGGAACGTGTTGCGGTTTCGCACAAGCTCGTTCTCGTCACGCTCCGCCTTAATGGCCTCGCTGTTGCGCAGCTGTACATAGCCGCACACGGCGCCCACCACAAAGTACGCAATAAACGGCAGCCAGTTAGACGGCTCGTAGAATAGGCCCTGGAAAGTGTATCCGTACAGGGCAAAATAACTCACGGCCAGACCAATGGACGCCAGCAGCGCCGCAACCAGACCAAAGTCGAGCCCGTAGAGCGTGCCAATCAGGACCACATAGAGCAGACGATAGTCGAGCACGTTGAGCTGGGCAGATTGGGAGAACAGATGCTCCAGCACCTCGAACAGCACCCAAGCGAAGCCCGTCTCCAGGCATTTAATGGGCAGCGTGCGCAGCTGAATGCGATCAATGGCTGCACGAAGGGGATTAACCTTTTTGGTGCGGGTGTTAGCCCAGCGGGCGTGGATGGTCGAAAAGTCGCGCAGCAGGTCGTAACGCTGAAACCAGCCATAGCGTTTGCGAACGACATCGTCTGCGGACAACGCATAGCCGGTCGACTCTCCATAGGCAACGGACAGCCCGGGGAACAGGCCCTGGAGCGCGCCGCCCAAGTCGCCCGTTGTGCGATGGAAAGCATCTGCAACGTCGAGCGTCTCAAAGGTCGCATCCCAACTATCAAAGACGCGATGCACCAGCACCGCCAGCTCCTCCGCGCACAGCAGGGGAAACGGCGCGTCCGAGGCACCTTGGAGCGCGACCGATCCGGTCGAGCACGCCTCGAACAGCGGCACCAAGAAGGGGTCGTTGAGCGCCGCGGAGGCGGTATACAGATAGGGCGTGCACAGGATCTTGACCTGGATGTCGTCTTGCGAGGCATAGTAGCGACAGAGGTCATTGGCCGCGCGGGCGATAATGCCCTTGCCGGTTTGGACGGCAGCATCTGTGGCATCAAGCGAATCGGCATTGCTCGCCGCGCCGCCAGCACCCTCCGCGCCCGCAGGCCCCGCCACAAACAGCAGCTGCACACGGCGGCCCATGCAGGCACGAAACACCGAGCGCAGCAGCTCAATGTCGCCAAAAGTCTCGGTATGCGGGGTGAGATAAGTAGAGAGGTAGACCACGCGGTCGAACTCATAAGCCTGGTCCAGGTGACGCAGCAGCTCTTTCCACGAGCCGTGGGACGATGACTCGCGCTGTGCATCGTCGGCAGCTACAACCTGAACATGGTCGCCGGGAAACGCCTTGGCACAAAAGTCGTCGTCAACATACGCGGTATTGCCAACAACCAGCACCTCCATGGCGCGCCCCCTCCCTTAAATTTCACTTTTGCCATAGTCAAACATGCGTATTGTACGCTGTCAACGCAAGCCGAGGCGCTTTTAAGGCTGTGTTAAGCACTTTTTAGAGGATGAGGGGGTTAATCTCGAGGATTTAACCTGGAGCTTTAATACCTCGATAGAATCTCATCTCTATTATCTTTGAGATACTCGTCCAAATCCGGCACAGCAAATTGAACATAGCCCCTCTGAGGCGCCTGGATTACTTCTCGTGAAAGTAGCTTGGCCCTAACAGAACTCAGCTCACTCGTCTTTTTGCCAAGGCGTTTGGCTAAATCCGAGGTCTTGGATTGCCTACTATCCTCGCACATGGCATACAGGTAGTTGATTTCATTACGGGAAAGACCCGAAATTGCAGGCTCGTGAACCACGTCGTGGAGACGCGCTTCGGCGAGCAGGATACCCTCATCAACATCGCGCTCACTAACGAGAGTTGATTTTTCCCGATGAAAGTTGGCGCGCTGCCAGATTGAATACCCAACAAGTTGAACTAAATACGCATAACCTTTTGTTGCTCTCGCCGCTTTTGATAGCAAATCCCCGTCGAGAGAAAGACCGGTCGCGTTAAAGCTATCACTCAAAGAAAGTGCAATCTCGATTTGATTGATAGGAGCAAGGTCTTCGGGAACCGCGCGGCGAAGAAAAGTAAGTGCCTTGCCGTTAATGAGATCCATAACGCCCGATGGCAATCCGGCAAAGGCAAGAGCGATGTTGGCTTTCTCCCCAATGAGTAATTGAACTGTTGAGGCAATAATACGCATTTCCTCAACTGGGGCATCTTGGACTTCATCAACAGCGATGAACAGGCCCTTTGAGCCCCGTGCAATCTGCTTTAGTTTTGCCCGAAGGCTCATTTCGCTTGAAGAAATGTCCAACTTGGCAGAAGCAATACCAACGTTAACGCCAAGCGAAGCGGAGGAAAAAGTCAGTTGGTCTTGAATCTGCTCCATAAGATCGTGCGACAAACGCGGACCAGCCGAAACAACAACGGCCTTCCAACCCAGTTCAATCGCTCGGTCGCGCAGATCGCAAAGAAGAACCGTTTTCCCCGACCCGCGCGGGCCTGTGATTCGCATAAGACGTGCGGGAGCGCCAACGCCGGACATGAGACCCTCCACGAACTCGAGAGAGATATCATCACGACCGATGATTCGAGGAGGCTCCGCACCGGCGGTCGGACGAAATGGATTGTAGAACTTGGCTTTGTCCATGACCAGAATCCTCAGGCAAACGTCGCTTATATAGATTTATAAACTAGTATATATGTATATATTGCTTTATAAGCGACTATACAATCGATAATATAAAGAGAATTCATCGAATTAGGGGATACATTCAGGCAAAACTAACCCAACGAAACAAAAATGTGGAAATAAATGCTCAATCGTAGCCAGACGATCACCAACGCCGATCCTGCATGTGCAATAAGCGCAGAGATGGCCCTGCTCTGCAAGCAAGGCCTCCAGAACTTCTCGCTTGCTCTCTCCGCGCAACGCTGTGTAATTAAACGTCGTATCGGGGGTGTTGCGCATGGCCCTCTTGGCCTTGGTAAGCGCCGCAGGCTCTTTTCCCTTAACGATCGGAATCACGACAGCAGCTCCTCAAGCTCAAGGGTCGTCTTTGCGGCAACGACATCGGGGTCGTCCACGCCCACAAACTCCTCAAGTTTTGAAGCGCAAGCCTAGCGTCGTCAAAGCGCTCCTCATCAACGGCGCAATTAAATAAATCGAACAATCGACCCGCCTCTTCAGGTCGAGAGGATGCGCGCAGGACGGTGTTGAGAATATCCCCGGCATCGCGTCCACGCGTTTCCATAGCAGGCACCGTTGCAGCGTCCTCTCCAAGAATGCGGATGTTATCGCGAGGTACCGACGCCACCACAACAGGTGAATGCGTTGTAACTATAAACTGTACGTTTGGAAATATGCGAACCAGGTCCTCGAGAATCCGCGCCTGCCAGCGGGGATGCAAATGAAGGTCGATCTCATCGATCATAACAACGCCGGGCGTCTCGAGCACACTAGAGCCCAAAGCCGGATTAAGCGTTGCCATGCGGTGCGCGATGTCCGCGAATAAGCTCAGCGTCCCACGATAGCCATCGCTCATAGAATGCATTCTATTGCGGTGATAAACACCTTCAGCGGTGGTGTATGTAAACACAAGTTGGTTAAGCTCGACGTCGTAGTCGACCATGGCGCCCTTGGTTGTCGCGGCGGCATCAAAGCAGGACGCGAGCGTCTTCTTAACCGCAGTGAATAAGACACTCTCTCGCCTATTCTGCCACTCCCAAATCGACTGAGACTTAAACCACGCATTCATACGGGCTTCATTCGCAGAAGCACGCAGAAACAGAGTAGCTCAACTTCACATTTGTGAACAAAAAAGCCCAGCAAATGCTGAGCTTATTAAACAAAAGGTGCTCCATGGCGGATTCGAACCGTCGACCTTGGGATTAGAAGTCCCCTGCTCTATCCAACTGAGCTAATGGAGCAAATAACCACACGCCAAGCAAGCGCGAGCCCGCCAAGCGCAAATAAGTATAACCTACTTGAACTGTTCGCGGTATGCCTTGCATACCTCATCGACCGGGCCGTCCATACGAAGGTCGCCCTTCTCAATCCAAACGCACGCTGGCAGATGCGCTCAACCTGCTCCATGGAATGCGACACGAACAAAACCGCCACGTCACCGCTCTGGATAAAGTGCTGAATACGGGCCTCGCACTTTTGCTGGAAGAACACGTCGCCGACGGAAAGCATCTCATCGACGATCAGGATATCGGGCTCGGTAATGGTGGCGATTGCAAAAGCAATGCGCGCAACCATACCCGAAGAGAAGTTCTTGAGCGGCATGTCGACAAAGTTCTGCAGCTCAACGAACTCGATAATGCCATCAAAGTCGGCATCGATAAATTCCTTGGTATAGCCGACTAGCGAAACGTTCAAATAAATGTTCTCGCGTGCCGTCAGCTCGGGATCAAAGCCAGCTCCAAGCTCAATCAGAGGTGCAATGTTGCCATGAACCTTAACGCTGCCCTCGCTAGGCTCGAGCACACCAGCGATAATCTTGAGCATCGTGGACTTGCCGGAACCATTAGTACCGACCAAGCCCACGACCTCACCGCGGTGAATATCAAACGAGATGTGCTTAGGCGCCCTAAACTCCTCAAAGAACAACTCATGCTTAGCGAGCTTAATAAAACATTCTTTGAGGCTGGTTAGCGAGTCAGACGCCATGTTAAAGATCATGGTGGTGGCGTCGACCTCGACAGCCAGAGGCTGCTCGTGGTAATCAACAACAGATTCAGTCATCACAGCATTCCTTTAGATGTAGAAGATAAATTTGCGCTCGGACTTGTGGAAGACGGCTACATCTCAGGATGCCAGGGCCAAACGGCTATACTTTCTACGATAGAATATAAAAGGAGCATTGAGTGAATTCTGAATCTATTGCCGTCATTATCCCCTGCTACAACGAAGCCCTCACGATCGGCAAAGTCATTGACGACTTCCACCGCGAGCTTCCGCAGGCGACGGTCTATGTATACGATAACAACTCGTCAGACGATACCTCGCGCATCGCAACGGAACACGGCGCCACAGTGCGCTTTGAGCCCCGACAGGGAAAGGGCAATGTCTGCCGTCAGATGTTCCGCGATATCGACGCCGATTGCTACCTCATGGTCGACGGCGACGACACCTACCCCGCCGAAGCGGCAAAAGCCCTCTGCGAGCCCATTCTTAATGGTACAGCCGATATGACCGTCGGCGATCGCCTGTCCAACGGCACCTACGCCGAGGAAAACAAGCGCGCCTTCCACGGCTTTGGCAACAATCTGGTTCGTGCCATGATCAAATGGATTTATGGATACAGCTTCGATGACGTCATGACGGGCTATCGCGCCATGAGCCGCCCCTTTGTCAAAACGTTCCCCGTGCTTTCCGAGGGCTTTCAGATCGAAACCGAGCTCTCCATCCATGCCGTCGACCACCGCTGGCGCATCAAAGATGTGCCTATTGAGTACCGTGACCGCCCCGAGGGTTCCGAATCCAAACTCAACACCGTCAGCGACGGCATCAAAGTTGTCGCCATGATCGGCACGCTGTTCAAGGACTACCGCCCGCTCAAATTCTTCAGCCTCGTTGCGCTCCTGTTTGCAATAATCGGTCTTGCCCTGGGCATTCCCATCATTGTCGAGTATTTCCAGACCGGTCTTGTTCCGCGCTTCCCAACCGCCCTGCTCGCCGCATCGTTTATGTTCCTGTGTAGCTTAAGTCTCGCGACTGGTTTTATCCTCGACTCCGTGGCAAAGGTCGAAAAAAAGCAGTGGGAAGTCAATGTGTATAGCAAATACGCCTTCGGTGAATATCGCAACGACAACCCAAACGCAAGGTAAACCGCCATACCGCGCATTTCCATCGTCGTGCCGTGCTACAACGAGTAGGCGCAGACGGCGCTTGGTACGAGCTCGACAACACCAAAAGCCTCTACGCCGCCACGATGGACAAGTGGCGCCGCACGCAATACCTGGAGCTCGCCGAGCGCGTCTCATAACCAGTACTCCGGATGTGACCCAGAATGGCGGAAAGGCAAAGCCGCAACCGCCATTCTGGGTCACATCGAGGCGGCACATAACGATGTGTAGCCCGCTCGAGACCACAATCTGCGCAGCCACGGGGTCGTCCCATATGTTGAACTCGGCGTACACGGTCGCGTTTCCGCCAACCGTGGTGCCGCCCATGAGGACGATGCGGTCGATACGATCGGCACGCCCCGAGTACGTACGTGGGAACAGCGTGACGTTCGTCAAGGGACCGGCTGGAACGAGCGTCATCTTGGTATCGTCGGGCAACCCGGAAATAGAGCGGGCCATCTCCACGATTGCCGGCTCATCGGACAGCTTGCGGTCGGTCGCCCCCTCAAGCACGGCCTCGCCCAACCCCGACACACCATTCACTCTCCTATCAGTCCGAATATAGGACGAGCACGCCTCACGGGGGCAATCTACTTCGTGCGCTCGGAGATCAGGCCTCGAATGAGGTCGACGGTAGCCTCATAGGAATGCGGGCGGTCGAACTGTGCCGCCGCGAGCTCGCGCGCCACGCGACCCATGCGCGCGCGTCCCGCCTCGTCCTCGACAAGCTCGCAGATCACCCTGGCGAGCCCCTCGGCGTCACCCGGCACAACATTCACGCCAAAGCCGTCACGCACGACCTTCTCGCGAAACTCAGCGTTCATGGACGTGTTGATCATGGGACGTCCCGAGGCCAGGTAATCGCCGATCTTGGTGGGCACGCTCTGGGGCGCGTTCGCCACCAACGAGTTGACCACCATGTCGGACGCCTTGAGCCAAGCCGCCATGACGCGGTACGGCATATAGCCTAAAAGCTCAGCAGGCGCTCCTGTTCGTTCAACTGCCGTCTGGACGGAGGCGCGCTCGGGTCCATCGCCAAGAATCTTGAGCCTGAGCTCGGGATACAACTTGGCAGCTATCGCCACAGCCTCGACGAGCGTCTCCAAGTCGTAGAGCGCCGAGATATTACCCGCGTAGGCAACCCAGACCTCGCCCTCGGGCTTTTTCACGGAGCCGGCGTTCTCAGCGGCGCCCGCGTCGAACTCATCGAGGTCGTTACCCACGTACACCACGAGCTTGGGGATATCCTCGGCGCGGTCGCGGAAAGGGCGCGCGGCGTACTCGTCGGACGTACCCACCACGGCGTCCGCCAACGCGTACGCGCGGCGAGCTTGGCGCTCGAACGGAGCGAACGCTATGTCGGAGAGCACCGGAACGTCGAGCGCGATACGGAAGGCCTCGGGCCACAGGTCGTTCACGTCGACCACGAAGGGGATGCCGTAGCGTTTCGCGGACCGTCCCACGGCGAGCGTCACGTCGTTGGGCGGAATCTGGCAGTAGATGAGATCGTAGTCGTGGTCCGCATCGAAGTACGCCGTCACGCGCTTGGCCATCACATGGTGCGCCCAGATACGCTGGGGACACATGTTGGCGGGATAACTCGGCTCGGCAATGAACTTCACGTTGAACGCGTGCATGCTCGTGTCGAACGTCGCCAAATCACGCTGGCGCTTCTCCCAGTGCTGGAAACCGCTCGTGATGAAGTCGACATCAAAGCCGCGCTCTACGAGGAGCGTCGCGAGGAACGTGTAACGCGTGGCACCCTTGACCTCGTGGCCAAGCTTGGCGTCGGCGCTGAATATGGCTATGCGCGGTTTACGGCTCATGGATCATCCCTTGATAGCGTGCTAGTGACGGCGCTTGGAGACCAAGCGCTTGATGGAGTTGTACGAGAAGCTCAAGCGGTTGAGGAGCATGGCCATACGGTAACGCTGCTCGCCGCGCGCCCACTGGTCTATGTCCGCGCGCCTCAGCTCGCGTCGGAACGCCTTGGCGCGCGCACGCCCACGGCGGCGGTCCTCATCGAACAGCAACGCGATGTTGTAGTGCGTGTCCACGATGAGGTGGACCTTCTCGCGCACGTAGCAGACGGACTCATTCGAAAGCTTCTCCCCGCTCGCGGCGCACACCTCACCGTGCTCGCAGCGCTCAAGGTAGCCCAGGAGCTCCATGACCACGCGGTCGTGATCGTCCCAGCGGCGCACGTAGTTCGCCTGGCTCACGGACTGGTTCTCGTTGCCCACCAGGTACTGGTACACCTCGATATCGAGGTAGCAGATGGTGGAGGCGGGCACACTTGCCTTGACCACGTACTCGTAGTCCTCGTAGAAGGTGTGCTCGAGCAGATGGATGCCGATACCGCGCAGGTAATCAGTACGCGCTGTGAGCGTGTGGATCATGATCTGGAACACGGTGTCGCCGTTGGTGAGAACGCTGGAGAAGTCGAGCACGCGACCTGTGACAACGCCCTTGGCGAGCGGGAACGGAAGCCCCTCGCCAGAAGTCATGTCGATCTCGCGCTTCTTGTCTACCACAAGGTCGCAATCGAGGTCGGCAAGACGCTCGAGTAGCTCGGCCATACCGTCCGTGTTCACCCAGTCGTCGCCGTCCACCACGCGGAAATAGCGCCCGCGTGCCTCGGCCAGGCCGGCGTTCACGGCCGAGCCGTGGCCTCCGTTCTTCTTGGAGATGACACGGATCACGCCATGGCTGCGCGCGGCGAACTCCTCCGCAAGCGCACGGGTGCCGTCGGTAGAGCCATCGTCCACCACGACGACCTCGAGCTTGCCCACGAATCGCGGGTCGAGGTAGGACTCAAAACCTCGCGCGAGGTAGCTCTCGACGTTGTAAGCAGGGACAGCGACGGTAAGCTGCAGCGCGCTTCCGCCCCGACTCTCAACAGCACTCATGCATACACCCCTCTCGCGGCTGACAGACCGCGCGGCATCCTATCCAACCGTCTTAGCGCACGCGTATGCGCGCGAAGACCTTCCCCGCACCACATGCACGCAGCGACCCGCGGCGAGCATGAGGTGCGGATTGCCCCTGGCGAGCAGGGCATGGAGTGCGCGCGAGACGCGTCCCGACCTCACCGGAGCCTCGACGATGAGTTCACGATACAGAGGGTCTGCCGTGAGCTCGGCGCAAAACGCACGGCGGGCCGCCGCGTCCATGCCCGCCCGCTCGTCGAACGTGCGCTCGATGGCGCTCAGCACATACCGCGCAAACCTAAAGCCCAAGCGCGAACGAGCGTCGGTACTGTCCAGGCCCCAACCGCGCAGCAGCTCGAACAACTCCGCCACGCGCCTGCGGTGCACCTCGTAATAGCGCGGCACGAATTTGTTCGTAAGGTTTACATTCTCGCGTTTCTGATAGCGATAAAGCGGACGACATATCACGGCGGCCGAACCCACACGACGCGCAACCTCGATATTGAAGCAGACGTCCTCGATGAGCGGTACATCCTCGAACGAGAGGCCATCGAGCACCTCTCGGCGGTAGACCTTGTTCCAAGCGTACCCGAAGAGCGTGAGCTCCTCGAGGTCGAGAATGCTCGAGCGGTATTCGTCGCGATTCAGCAGAAACGCGCTTCGCCCCGCGGCAAGCTCGATAGCCGCAGGAGAATCCGCTGCAACGACGTGACACGTGGGGGCATCGAGGTCATCCGTGTTGAAGCTTGCGCCGTCCAGCGCCGGCACAAGCTCTCGCGTACCCGTAACGGCCCCGTTGTCAGCGCGGTATTCCTCGCGACAACCAAACACGACGACATCGCACGAGGTATTCGGGCGAAGCGGAAAGCTCGCAGGATCGACGACGCCTCCCATAGGAACACCAGCACCCATGGCTATGGCCGCGCGACACTCCTCGAGAAGCTCGGGGTCGTACGTGTCATCTGGGTCGGGCATCCATACGTAGGAGCCGCGTGCCGCCGCGATGCCGGTATTGCGCGCGCCGGACAGGCCTTGGTTCTCCTTGTGGCGCACAAGACGAATACGCGCGTCTTGTGCAGCGGCCGCCTCCACGATCCTAGCCACGTTATCGGGAGAGGCGTCGTCAACGCAGATGAGCTCCCAGTCCGCACACGTTTGAGCACGGACGCACGCTATGGCATCGGGCAGGTAAGCCGCCACGCCATAGCAGGGCATGATAATGGAAAAGAAGGGGCGGCGCTCGCTCGCGGCCGCCTCGTCGCACGCGCCGGACATATTAGTCGAACTGCGCCCTGTAAGCCGCGCAGACTTCGTCCATGCAGAAGAGCATCAGCAAGAACAGGCACAGGGGCAGCCAGATGAAGTGCCACGTGGGCATAACTTGGAAGAACAACATGACGATGGCCACGGCGATGAGCGAGAAAGCGAAGTTCACGAGCGCGAACAAGACCTTCTGCACCGGGAAAATGTACCGGTTGACCTTTACCTTCTTGAGCAGGGGCGCGGCGTTGATGATACTCGTAAGTGCCGCGTTGGTGGAGTCGCTCATGAGCGAGAACGTGACGTTGCCCACGATGAGGTAGAGCGGGAAGTTAGGGACGTTGCTGCCAAACATGTAAGAAAACACGATGGACATGACGATCATCATGAGCAACGGGTTGAGAACGCTCCACAACACGCCGAGGAAACTACGGCGGTATTTGAGCTTGAAGTCCTTGGTGACGAGCTGCTCGAGGATGAGCAAGTCCTTCTTATACGGACGCGGGGCCTTTTCGGTTGCGAGAGTCTGTGAGGACACCGACGACGCCTCCCTATTGATTGCACGTTAGCGGCAGATGCCGCCCTTGCCGAACAACGTATGATAACACAGGGGCGCTTGCGCGATTTCTCACCTCGACGAGCTGCATACAATCAGAAAAGTCGGGTGCGCACATGACACCTATGAGAAAACAGCCTTTCACCGTGAGCGCATACGTTTCTAAAAAGCGAGAGGACCCCTACCCCTTTGCGTTCTCCTTGGCTCGGCGGGCGGCGACGACCTTGCCTTTCGCGAAACCGCCGACCTTGCGCAGCAGGCCGCGAACGCCATTGCTCTTCACAAAGAAGTGGGCCTCGCTCGCAAAGTACTTCACGCGCGGCCACACTGGCACGCGGCGGCCGGTAATGCCCATCTGCTTTAGGTAGAAGCGCTTGCGCTTGGGCGAGAGCTTGGGGTGTCCGAGCACGATGTCGGTATCCATGCGCGAGAACACGCGGCGTGTGCCGTCCTGCACGATGGGGTTCTCCCAGCCATCGTCCACGATTCCACCGTGGATGTAGTTGAAGCCGCGCATGTAGTGCGCCTCAAGGATACCGCGGTCGGTCACGTGCAGGCGCTCGAGGATGTCCGTCATGTCACACCAGCGGTCGAAGGGCAGGGCAACGGCCGCGTCCTTCTTGTGGTTGTACGTAGCGCCGGGCAAATCGTAGCGGTAGTGGTAGAAGGTCTCGTCGAACGTCATGATGGCCTTGGCCTGGCAGAACGCCTCGATGAGGAACGGGTTGTCCGCCCAACCAGCGCCCGGGTACGGCACAAAGCGGATACCGCACTCGTTCAAGAAGTCGCGACGGTAGATGGCGCTCCAGATGCTGGGGTGCTGTTCAACCATAATGGGCAGGTCGGCCAGGGTCACGGGACGCGTGGTGTTGGGCAGGCGATGCGCCAACACGCACTGCTGCTCGTACTGCGTGTCCGGGTCGTCCCAATCGTGCACATCGATCCAAGGGCACTTTACAATATCCACGGGGACGTCCACCAGCGCGGCGCGGCCGAGCATGCACTCGTACATGGCCGGGTCGATCCAGTCGTCCGGCTCAATAACGGAAATCCACTCGCCGCGGGCCATCTCAAGGCCGCAATTACACGTGGCACCGTAGCCCTCGTTAGGCTTATCGACAACGATCACGCGCGAATCGCGCGCCTCGAACTCGCGCAAAATGGCGAGGGAGCCGTCCTTCGAGCCATCGTTTAAGCAGATGACCTCCAACTCGCGGTGCGTCTGCGAGCAAATGCTCTCCAAACACTGAGCAAGGTACTTCTCCACGTTGCATACGGGGATGATGACGGAAACAAGCGCGGAAGCGTCGGATTTCATGCAGGACGACCTTTCAGGGACACGGCGGCGAAGCACATCACGCACCAAGCCGCGTTCTTTTCTGAACAAGGATACCAAGGCGAGCAAATCGCAAGTAGCGTCATTCGACCTGAACCCAAATTACCAGACAACCCACTACTGTCCCAGGGCCCTATACCATGCCTCGGTAGCGGCCTTGACGGGCTCCCACCAGGCGCGGTTCTCGGTGTACCAGGCGATGGTCTGGTCAAGGCCCTCGGAGAAGTCCGTGTGCTTGGGCTGCCAGCCCAGCTCGCGGCGGAGCTTCGCGGAGTCGATGGCGTAGCGGCGGTCGTGGCCAGGGCGGTCGCACACCCAGTCGAAGTCGTCCGCGGGCTTCCCCATGCGCTCGAGGATGGCCCGCAGCACGTCGATGTTGGAGCGCTCGCCGTCAGCGCCGATGAGGTAGGTCTCGCCCATCTCGCCGCGGGTGAGGATGGTCCACACGGCGCTCGAGTGGTCGTCGGCGTGGATCCAGTCGCGCACGTTGCGGCCGTCGCCGTAGAGCTTGGGGCGCACGCCGTCCAGGATGTTGGTGATCTGCCTGGGGATGAACTTCTCCACGTGCTGGTAGGGTCCGTAGTTGTTGGAGCAGTTGGAGATGGTGGCGCGGACGCCGAACGTGCGGTGCCAGGCGCGCACCAGGTGGTCGGAGGCCGCCTTGGTGGAGCTGTACGGGCTCGAGGGGCGGTACGGGGTCTCCTCGGTGAAGCGCGCGGGGTCGTCCAGCGCGAGGTCGCCGTAGACCTCGTCGGTGGAGACGTGGTGGTAGCGCACGCCGAACTTGCGGGCGGCCTGCAGCAGGCAGAAGGTGCCCTCCACGTTGGTGCGCAGGAACGGCGCGGGGTCGTCGATGGAGTTGTCGTTGTGGCTCTCGGCGGCGTAGTGCACGATCGCGTCGTGGCCGGGGACGAGCTTATCTAGAAGCTCGGCGTCGCAGATGTCGCCCACGACGAGCTCCACGCGGTCGGCGGGCAGCCCGGCGATGTTCTCGGGGTTGCCGGCGTAGGTCAGCTTGTCCAGGACGGTGACGTGCACCCCGGGGTGGTTGTTGACCACGTAGTGTACGAAGTTGCTGCCGATGAAGCCGCAGCCGCCCGTAACGATGATGTTCTTAGGTTCGAAGTTCTTCGACAATGCTGCCCTCCTATTCCTGGCCATTGTCGTATTCTTGCTCGCAAGCGAAAGGAAAAGCAAGGATTCAGATAGCTACAATCAACATATCGACAATTCGGAAAATCGAGTCAACTACCATATTTTGTATTTATAGGTTTATCAGGATGCCACCAGTTGCAACATGCTCAAAACGAAAAGGGGCCGCACCGTTAATCAAAACGGGTCGGCCCCTTTCGTGACGCTATTTGGGGACAGCCCCTACCCCACGAGCCCCTTGTCGGACATGCGGTGCAGGAAGGCGGCCATGTCGGCGCGCTTCACCACCTCGAAGGGGCGGAACCGGGCGGTGCCGTCTGGCATGGACCAGCCCTTCGAAACGACGGTGGAGGCGAGCCAGAGGACCTCACGGTAATGCGGGGTCGAGGCGCCCACGTCCGAGAAGGCGGCAGACTGCTCGGACGTGGGCTCGAAGGCGGGGCTGCCCGCAAGGCGATAGAGGAAGGCCGCCATGTCGCAGCGGGCCACGTCCGCGAAGGGGCGGAAGGTGTCGTCCGGGTAGCCAGTGGAAATGCCGGAGGTGGCGAGCCAGGACACGCCGTCCAAGTGAGGGGTGGAGGCTGTCGCATCATGGAATGTAGGCCTACTGTACACGTCCGCCCTATCGCTCGGCACGTCCACAGCAGCGTAAACCGCATCACCTGAAGAGGCCCTCCAATACCCATCAGGCAACGAGCATTGACGTGAACCACCCGAGCCTTCGAAGCTAAAACCGGCGCCGAGAGCGACGCGGGCAAGAGATGAACACCCGTCGAACATGCATCTCATATTCTCAGCCGAGGAGGTATCGAAGGACGAGAGGTCGAGCGATGAGAGGGAAGAGCATCCTTCGAACATGAAGGACATGCTCCTCGTCAAAGACACGTCGAGAGAAGAAAGGTCAAGAGAGGTCAAGGACGAGCAGGTGCGGAACATCCAACGCATGCCCCTCACCGAAGAGGTGTCAAGACCGGGGAGGTCGACCGAGGCGAGAGACGAGCGCCCGTAGAACATGTTACTCATATACTTCACAGAGGAGGTGTCAAGATTTGAGAGGTCAACCGAGACGAGGGACGAGCAGTCTGCGAACATGAAGTACGTACTCGTCGCCGAAGATGTGTCGAGTCCCGAGAGGTCAACGGATTTCATGAGAGAACAATTTGAAAACAGAAACTGCACGCCAATTGCCGAGACGGAGCCCCTAAACGCAGCGAACGAGACCCTATCCCTATATTCGAACCACGGGGGCATGCAATCTGAATCCAAATAATCAAGCTGCCCCGACACTCCGTCGAGGGGCTCAATCACGAGCGCGCCCGCAGAGTCGATGGACCACTTGCAGGTGTCGGAGGTTCCCTCAGCGACGTTAGCGGAGGCTGGGACGGCGAGTTACTCGAGGGCAAGCGCAGGTGGGCGAAGCCGACCAGGGTCAGGAGGACGACGAGCGCCGCTAAAAGGGACTCGCGTTTGACAGTCGAGATGATGCGTTCCACGGCGCGCCCCTTTCCATAGCACGCTGGCACGTGCACCGGCGCTGTGACGGTCCAAGTGAAGCACCCAGTCACCAATCCCCGCGGATCAAGCTGGTGGTAGTGTCGCGAATGTTGGTGTAGAGCTCGGTTCTCGAGGGTAGTCGCAGGCTGCCCAAGGAACCGAGAATCACCTAAAATGCCGTCATTCTAGCTCATGTCACGCCGCCTTCCTGCCGGGAACCGGGTTGTCGGCAACGAGGAGCGCGATGATCCTGGCCGCGTGCTCGGCTGCGGTGCCCTCGTAGGCGTGCTCGGGCGCGTTGACCTTTGCGCCCTCCACGGCCCTGCCGATTGAGTCGTCGCTGAACCAGCGGCGGCCCGCCCAGTCCTCGTCCATCTCCGAGAACACGGCCCCCATCATCCTGATGAGGGACTTCCTGCTGGGGAAGACCTGCACCACGCGGCTGCGGCGCTTGAGCTCGCGGTTGGCGCGCTCCTGCACGTTGTTGGTGCGCAGCCTGACATGGTGCTCGTAGGGGAAGTCCAGGTAGGCCAGCGCGTCGGCCTCCGCCTCCTCGAGCACCTCGGCGGCCTTGGGGCAGAAGCCCTCTATCCGCTCGGTGGCCAGCTGGTACAGCTCCCGCACGAGCTCGGGGTCGCGCTCGGCGAACACGGCCTTCAGGATGCCTAGCACGGCGCCCCTCTTCTGCCTGGTCGGCGCGTTGCCGGCGGCGTTGCGCATCAGGTGCACGACGCATCGCTGCCACGCGGCGCCGGGGAAGACCTCCTGGATGGCGCGCTTGAGGCCCTCGTGGGCGTCGCTGGTGACGCAGATGACGCCGTCGACCCCGCGTGCGCGCAGCGACAGCAGGAACGACCTCCAGCCGTCGTAGGACTCGGTGTCGATGGCGTCGAGCCCCAGAAGGCGCCTGTAGCCTCCCGAGCCCGCGCCGATGGCGGTCACGAGCGCGGTGGACTGCACGCGGCCGGCGTCCCTGCACTTGATGTATGTGGCGTCGAGCCAGACGTAGGGGTAGCTGACGTCCGACAGGTCGCGTTCCCGCAGGTCGGCGACCGACTCGTCCAGCGACGAGCACATCCTCGACACCTGGCTGGCGCTCATGCGGTCTATGCCCATGGACTGGGCGACGCGCTTGACCTTCCTGGTGGACACGCCGTTGGTCACCATCTCGGAGACCGCGGCGACCACGGCGCGGTCCGCGCGCGAGTAGCGCTCGATCAGGTCCTCGGGGAAGTAGCTGCCGGCGCGTAGCTTCGGGATCCTGAGGTTGATGGTCCCCACGCTGGTGGCGAGCTTGCGCTCGCGGTAGCCATTTCTCTGATTGCCGGCCTCGCAGGCCTCGTCGGCCTGAGCGTCCATGATCTCGTTGACGAGCGACTCGGCCATGACCCTGATCAGCTCCGTCATGTTGACCATGCCGTCGTCGAATCGCGGCATCAGGGCCGCATCGGCCGTCATTTCGTGTATCGTGTCCATATGCGGTTATTGCCTTTCTTCGAATCCTAACTTCAGCAATTAAGATTCTAGGCGATAACCGCTTCCTGCTTTCTACGGCCAGGGAAGCGGCCCTTACACCAACATTCGGCACGCGATCAAGCTGGTTGGAATCGGTGAATATAACATATGTTATATTCCTTTTGAAATAGTACAGGATATAACAAGTTGCCCTGATAACAACAGGAAAGCGAAAACAGTCATACCCTGGTCAATAAAGCTGAAGTTCCGATAGAGGACCAAGCGGATTGGATCAATGCCCCCTTCGCGTAGAACAGAAATCAAAACTGAGATTATTGCAAAACGAGCGACCTAATCATGCGGTAGATGCTCTGACCGTAGCCGCTCCCCGGAACAGCCCACCTGCCATTAAGAGCAGCGAGCGTTGGTGCGCAGCCCCTAGGAACCAGGTTAAAGCGCCCATCGACAAGCGGGTTCACCAAAACATCCGTAGATGCATAAGCCTTAAGGTGCTGCACCTGAGCACGAATGCCAGTTCGAACATCGGGAAAAACCGCACCAGCCGCCGAAGAGCTCACCGCGCCAAGCCCCGCGAAGTTACATTGGTCGGGCTTAACGGAGCCTCCGAAGCGTAGCCATCCGGTCTCCTTCATGGCCTGGCAAAATACAACCTCGGCCTTTACGCCCTCAGCTGCAGATTCCTCCATAACGATGCGCCCGAAGTCCTCTATAGTCGCAGCGCCCTTTCCCGAATACACGGAAACAGGGTACGTAGCACCCGAGCTCTGGTAGTACTTCACGAACTGTTCAAGACGCGCACTCGTTGCACCCATAATCGAGTAGTCGGAGGCGCTACCCGCACGATTAACGCGAATATTCAATCTGTTAAGGAAGGCCGCAAGGTCTTGTCTAGCAACAGGCTCAGATCCCCTGTATGTTCCATCTTCATAGCCTGTTGAAATACCCATAGCTGCCAGCCACCAAATGTCCTCGGCATGCGGCGCGCTAGGGTCGACATCCAGGAAGCGCAGTTTGGCTCTATCGGTCACGACCCAATTCTTGAACTGGGTCGTCTGGGCAAATCGCTCGTAGAAACGCCGCATAAACGCCGCCATGTCCTGACGAGCAACAGCCTTCATACCACCGAAGGTTCCATCAGGAAAACCTGAAGAAATACCGATTGAGGCAAGCCACCAAATCTCCTTTGCATGAGGAGTAGAATCGCCCACATCGGAGAAACGAGCCCTATCAGCAGCGGAAGGCGTGTAGATTGGCGACCCGGCGAGCCTGTAAAGAAATGCCGCCATGTCCTGTCGGGTGACGGCCAGGGGCCCACCGAACGTGCCGTCGGAGAAACCCTGGGATACACCCTCCGAAGCGAGCCACCAAATATCCTGGGCATGAGGGGTCGAATCGTCCACATCTGAGAAGCGAGTCTTATCAGAATCTGAAGGCTGGTAGCTGGACAAATTACCCAACCTATAGAAAAGCGCAGCCATATCCTGGCGCGCAACCGTCGCCCGTCCCCTAAACGTTCCGTCATCGAAACCTGTGGAAATACCCGCATAAGCGAGCCACCAGATATCCTGCGCGTGAGGGGTCGACTCGTCCACATCGGCAAACGCGCTCTTGTCCTTGGAGCTAGCAGAGAAGCCATCTGAAGCCCCTCCATAGAAGCACGACTCGAACCTCCTCATGAACGCAGCCATGTCCTGACGAGTGACGTCACGCATTCCCCCAAAGGTTCCATCGGAAAATCCAGCGGATATACCAGTCGAGGCAAGCCACCAGATCTCCTTGGCGTGAGGCGTCCGTTCGTCCACATCCGAGAAACGCGTCTTGTCATATTTCGAGGGCTCATATGCGGGCGAACCGGCGAGCCTGTAAAGAAACGCGGCCATATCTTGGCGTGTAACCCCCCGCTCCCCAGCGAAAGTACCATCCGGGAAGCCCTCGGAAATCCCCGCGGCTGCAAGCCAACCGATCTCGGAAGAATGAGGAGTGTCGTCGAACACGTCCGAGAATCCAAACAGGGACACGGGGAAGGTAAGCCCGAAATGCTCCACAATCGCCTGGGCGTCGGCGATACCAAGGCTCTTCAGATTTGCCTCGTTGCTTAAAAAGGCCGCATCACTCGCATTGTCGACGAAGCCATGCTCCGCGAGGATCGCGGGGATTCCTGCATTACGGCATCCGCGAATAACAGCGAACGCATCGGCCCACGAGCCGTCGGGATAGTACAGCAGCTTGCCATTCAACTCGTAGTAATCCCACTTCGTTCCACGATCAACAAGACCGAGAGCCTCGAATTTATCAAGCATTATCTTTGCAATATCCTCACCAACGCCATGATAAGCCGGGTACCAATTGCTAACGGCGGGAATCCACACCTCGGCGCCCTCTCCGCCCCCGGAGTTAATGTGAAAGCTAATGAAGAAGTCGGCAGATACGGACTTGGCAAAGTCCGAACGAGAAGTTAGTTCGACATCGTAATCGCCGTCGCGCGTCATATATACATCCGTGTGAGCGTAGCGCTTAAGCTCATCGCGGCAGTAACGAGCGATTTTAAGCGTTAGGTCAGATTCCCTCAAACCGTTCGCGCAGGCCCCGGGATCGCTGCCCCCATGGCCCGGATCGAGAACCACGGTGAAGCGACCGTCTCCATTAATATCGCCAGCGGAAGAAAGAGCCATTACAGTACCCAGGTCCTGCTCGACGTAGCCACTATCATCCGCAAGCGAATACGCCTGGATGGATATGCCGCCCTCGCCGGAGCCCTCGCCTTCAGAAAGAACGGTGAACGTTCCTTCGGTAGAATTCAAAGAATCGCCTGATAGAGAAACCTCGTATCGTGCATCGCTCCCAAACGATGGCAGCAAATAGGTAACGGAGGAAACGCGATACGTAGAAGCCTCGGTGCCCGGCAGCGCAAACAAAGCAGCACCGTCCACGAATTTCACCGGATCGACAACCTGAAAGGCACCCGACTTCTCGTCTACCACCCGAAGCTTCGGCTGTCCCACTTCAGCAGCAAAACCAACAACAACGTACTGTTCATCCCCTAGGGAAATGCTCTTGTCGCCCATATAAACGAACGAAAGATCGGTGGGGTTCCCCTCCAGCGCTACAAAGTCGTTAGAGCCAGACGCCCCCTCGGACTCACCTGCAAAAGCGTTCGTTCCACCCATTGAAAAAACGAGAAACGCAACGAAAACGGACATCATTAGCAATATGTGCCTAGAGACACATGTGGACTTCATAAGAGCACCCCTCAATCACCGGCCAACAGCGGCCAACAGCGGCCAACAGCGGCCAACAGCGGCCAACATGAAAGAGTATAGATGAAACGCCCCACCCGTATCTCGCCTTTCCATATCGGCCTAAGACGCCCCACGCCGGGGACACAGGCTGGCTCGCCCAAGCCGACATCTCCACGGGCTACGCCGACGGCATCTTCCGGCCCATGGTGCCGGTGTACCGCCAGGACATGGCGGTCTTCCTCTACCGCCTGGCCGGCAAGCCCTCCTACACGCCATCCCCGGCGGACAAGGCGCGCTTCGGCGACGTCGACGAGTCGCGCCCCACGCCGCCGAGATCTGGTGACTCGCCTCCACAGGCATCTCCGCTGGCTACCCCGACGGCACCTTCCGCCCCATGGCCGAGGTGGTGCGCCAGGACATGACCGCGTTCCTCCACCGCCTGAGCGACCACGACGCCGCGCACAGGGCCACCGAGCCGACGGACGCCTACGTCTTCGGCGAGGGCCGGAGACTCAAATATATCAGGAGCGTCAACGGATCGGCGTACGATACAGGGGGCGCGTGTGGACGACCCCCACGGGCTTCCCATCAACTACCTCGGAGTTGGTCCCTACATCTACGACTACACGGGCAGCGGCCCAACCTCCTGGAGCGTACGTCGCTTCCGCGCCAACGACCACGAGGGGTCTGGTTCTACCCGAATACATAGACGGCCTGCCGGTAATCGGAGCATTCCAGAGCGAACCCGCAGGCAGCGACACGACGCAACTTTCTAGCATCGCCGCGAAGGGGGTGAAGCAGTTGCAATATCTGCATGTTATGGAGAGCCAGCTCGCAAGCATTGAGATTTCGGAATTATCAGCGCTCACCACAATCGAAATTCGTAACTGTCCGATCAAAGCAATTGACCTCACAGGCTGTAGCAATGTTTTCACCTTGATCATCGAAAACACGCTCGTGTCCAAACTCGATCTTTCAAGTTGTGCACACCTATACACGCTCTCCTGCACCAACTCGAAATTGACATCCCTCGATATCAGTCCGCGCTCTTAACTCATACCCCTCTCTTGCTACGGCAACTACATTGCGGACATCTCACCGTTCGAAGAATGGCTTAGAGAAAAGCCCGACCGTCAGGGTTACTTCACCCCGCAGAATTAGAAGGGCGACAATGACCAACCCATTGCCATCTCCGGCTCTATGCTAGTTGGTCCCAGAAAATACGCAGCACCAAACGAACCAAACTTCGAAAACAATCGGGCGGTCCATATTGGACCGCCCGACTTCTTTTCATCAAACTGTAATTACCGAGAACATGCGCGTTGGAGACGCAGGAGGACGAAGCTACCCCAAGTCACCATGCGGTAGACAAGTGACGGATGCGCCACATGCTCAAAAAACGCATAGTCGTCCTCGTCAAAGAAGAACTTTCGTTCATGGGAGGGAATATCAAAAAGCTCGAAGACGCGAGCTCGGCAATCCCCGCCGAAGGCCCAACGGTTGCGCTTTCCAAGTACTGTGTACTTCCAGTGGCACATATGAAGCGCGTAATTTACGAAGTTCCTGCCGCAGTCCTGCCAAAGGCCATGCTCCTTCAAGCCATCGCGAAACGAAAGAAGCGCATCGAGCATGTAGCGATAGTCATCGTTGGTACCATCGCTCAGGCTTCCCTCTCGCGCTCTACGGTAGTAGTAAAGCGTCTCGTCGAGGTAATACAGCCGTTCCGCGGCGCTCAATGCAATGTAGGTAAAGGGCATATCCTCATGGGCTCCCACCATGGGAAAACGAAGAGAAATCGCCTTGAGGTACTCCGTTCGATAGAACTTGTTTACGGTAAAGCCAACAACGCGCTTGTAGAAGTTTTCGATATCGGAGGACCGGAACACAACATCGGCAGGTACGAACTCTTTTACGACGGCGTTTGTAGGGGACGTCTCGCCCGTCTCGTCATCAAAGTTGTCCATATCAAAAATGACCGCATCGGTCTCATGCTCGAGCGCAACCTGGACCAACTGCTCAATAGCGGTGGAAACGACGCGGTCATCGGAATCGACGAAACACATGTAGGTGCCAGAAACGTGCCCGATACCCACGTTGCGCGTTGATGCTGCACCGGAGTTCTCCTTGTCAATCACCACGATTCGGGGATCGGAACCGGAACGCTTCCTCAAAATCTCGAGGCTACCATCCCTGGACCCGTCGTTAACACAAATAATTTCAAGCTCACGGTAGGTCTGGCCTTGTAGGGAATCAAGCAAGGTATCCAAGTAGCGCTCGGAGTTATATACCGGCACAACGATTGAGACAAGCGGTTTCGGATCGACGATTTTATCTACGGTCATACTCTGGCTCTCGATCATCTATTTACGAACAGCGTGCTTAATGAATGACACGTACATATGGAAGCGAGAAATAACACCGTTTGCGCATAGGGTACGCATGTGCTCATTGAAATCTTGCGGAGGATACTGAACGGTAAGAGCGCGATCGCTAAAGAGCTCGGGGTTCTCGATCAGCTCGTTAAGCTCGTGCCACTCGACATCCTGGAAAGCGGACTGCGTGAGATTGCCCGCCATCTTCGTCTGAGCAAACTCGCGCGACATGTGCTCCATGAACTCAGGCTTGAGGGAGACATCGAGACGGTTATAGTTCCAGACGTACGTTTCGTACTTCTTGGAAGGTATCACATAGCGGAAGGCCCGCGCACGCTGCGGGTTACGAGCAAGCTGCTGCTCAAAGGAATCGTACTCATCGCAAACGCAGAACATCTTTGCACCGGACTTAACGGAAGACCCCGCGTTATCGACGCGATAGTTCAAGAATGCCTTGCGGGTAATCACCATGCGCTCCGCAGCGGTAAGTGTCTTAAGAGCGAAGCCAGTATCCTGGAAGGAGGCGCCCGCCGTCTCGAGGAACTCAATTCCGTTCTTCTTCAAGAAGGCCGCCTTGAAGATGGACGTCCAAATTGCCGGGCTACCGCGAAGAATGTCGGGATGATTGACGGTGTCGAACGCAGATTCGTAAGGAGCATCGGACAGGTTCAGCACGTCCACCAGATCAAAGCGGGTGCCGTTTTCGGACATGTTCCAGTAATTCGAGCGAACCATATCCGCATCGTTCTTAACGGCAAGATCATAGAGAGTCTCGAACATCTCGGGACGAGCACAATCATCGGATTCAACGATTCCGATGTACTCGCCCTTGGCATGGGAAAAGCCGAGATTCATGGTATGGCCATACCCCCGGTTCTCCTTGGTGAAAACCTTGACACGCTCGTCCTTCGCCTCATACTCGCGCGCAATCTCGAGCGAATTGTCAGTCGAACCATCGTTCACAACAATAATCTCAATATCCTTTAGTGTCTGAGCGCAAATCGAATCAAGACAGGCGGGGAGAAAAGTGGCGACGTTGTAAACGGGAACCACTACAGATACTTTGGGGGACATAACAGCCAATCTCCGGAACTACAGAACAGAAAAACATTATAACTGAGCTCGGGGCCCTACAATTGAACTGCAGATTTCATCGAGCATTCGGAACATATTAGCAAACAAGCCATCGGGCGCTTGGGGGACACTCGGGTTCTCGAGCAGCGCGTCAAAGCGCACGTCAAATGATTCGTCGTCCAAGCGCGCACTGGTCATAAGAAGGTTTTCAGACATGGCAAACAGCCCAGCGATACACCTCATCTTATGATACACCTCATCTTATTCCTGTAATGGGGTTGATCGTCCACGCGCATAAAGAGCGCTGGAATTCCGGAAGCAGCCGAGACGAGGCAGGCATGGTATCGATAGGCCACGACATCAGCGCGATCTTCTCTAAACTATCGGTGTAGGGAGCTATCTCGACTCGATCGAGAACCCCAGCTCCTCGCAGAGCTCGCCAGGCAGCGTAACATCGAACTTCCAGAAGTTGTAAAACGGAATCAGTTTAATCCTGCAATCCGATCCAAAGCGCTGTTCAAACATCTCAAGCATATGAGGAAGGACACAGTGGTTATGCTCAACAGTCACGTCCCCCATCATAAGAACCACGCCAACCACGCGAGAGGACGAATCGCGAACTATTCTACGACCGATCTGGGAGTTTCCAAACACGATGCCTTCGCACAGCTCAACGGAAGCCACATCTACGCCCGCCGCCCTCAAGGTCTCAATCGAATACGCATCCCGCATAGAAATATGGTGGTATCCCACCTATCACCGTATCAAGGCGCTCGGAATATTCGGTTCCACGATTTAAGGTGGCGTTGGCGCTTAGCCCCACGGCGTACACGTCTTTGCCGCGCTTCTTCATTTCCTCGTTCAACCAAATGAAAAAGTTGCCCGTATTGATAATCTTGGGACCGTGAGGGAACTGCTTCTCGTCCAGCATGGCACCACCATCCCAAACCAATATATCGAAATACTCGGAGAGCTGACGCAGCTCCCAAGTGGAACGAGGGTAGTGAATCTGGTCGGCGCATGCGGGAAGTCTGCTGAAATCATAGCCTGGATCATTCCATAAAAGAACCGAGACGCGTCCCTGCCCTCAAGGTGCTGAAGCTTCATGCACACCATAAGCTCGTCTCCGCAATTGCTCGCGCCATACCATCCAGCGAGCAAAGCTCGATATTGCGCGTTGTAGCGAGAAGCACAGAGCGAAGGTCGGTTTAACACTCATGAAGAACAGCCTCAGATTCGTATAGGACACAGCCGCACGCAGAGCTAAAACGACACGGCCTCACGCAGATTCTATGACACGGCGGCTATGATGCTACTATATCCGATTACGAAACATCTAAACGCGAAGGTGGTCAACCAGTGGCTACAGCCAACCAAAACACCGTTCCCGTTCACGCGGAAAGCGGTCTCAAAAAAGACATTTACATCCTCAAGCAGCTTGTTGGAAAAGACTTCAAACTCAAGTATCGTCGAAGCTTCCTCGGCGTACTGTGGAGCGTTCTCAATCCACTCCTCATGATGATCGTCATGGCCGCAGTCTTTAGCACCTTCTTCGTTGGCCTCCGCGGCGAAAACATCGTAAACTATCCTCTTTACCTCATTTTAGGCAACATCACGTTCGGCCTCATGAACGACGCGACGAGCTCCTCGTTGACCTCGATCATCGGTTCTTCCTCGCTGCTGAAAAAGATTAAAGTTCACCGTGCGGTCTTCCCGATTCAAAAAGTTCTTTTCGCGCTCGTGAACTTCTTCTTTTCTCTCATCGCAGTCGCAATCGTAATGCTCTGGTTCCGTATCATGCCCACCTGGCACATCATTTGGCTCCCCGTTGGCCTCCTCCTGCTCATGCTCTTCTGCATGGGCGTTGGACTCGCTCTTTCCGCGCTGTCCGTATTCTTCCGCGATGTCATCCACCTATGGGGCGTAATCATGACCGCATGGACCTACGCTACCCCCTTGTTCTGGGATATCGCGATGATTAACGGCATGGGCCCACTCATGCAGACCATCTTGCGAGCAAACCCCATGTACGCGTTCGTCATGTTCATGCGTGACATTTTCCTGTACCAAAGGAGCCCGAGCGCCGCGGTGCTACTAAGCTGTGCCTTCTGGGCAATTCTCGCCATGGTGATTGGATATCTGATTTTCCATAAGACCGAGCACAAGTTCATTCTCTACATCTAGGAGCATATATGCCTTCCAATATCACCAAGAATGAAGACTACGCTATCGAAGTCAACGACGTCACCATGGTCTTCAACATGGCGTCCGAGCAGCTAAACAGCCTTAAAGAGTATTTCATCAAAATCATGAAACATGAGCTGTTCTTTGAGGAGTTCAAAGCCCTTAAGAATATCTCGTTCAAGATCAAGCGCGGTGAAACCGTCGGGCTTGTTGGCACCAACGGCTCCGGCAAGTCAACCATGCTCAAGGTAATTGCCGGCGTACTCGAACCCACATCCGGCAACTGTGTTGTCCGCGGCAACATCGCCCCCCTTATCGAGCTCGGGGCGGGCTTTGACTACGAGCTCACCGCCCGCGAGAACATCTACCTCAACGGTGCCCTCCTCGGTTACACGAGGGAGTTCATCGACAGCAAGATGGATGAAATCATCGAGTTCGCCGAACTTGAAGACTTCATGGACATGCCGTTGAAAAACTACTCTTCTGGTATGACCGCGCGCATCGCCTTCGCCATCGCTACCATCACCGAGCCCGACGTGCTCATCGTCGACGAGACCCTCTCTGTAGGCGATGTGTTCTTCCAGCGCAAATGCGAGAAGCGCATCAAGCACTTTGTCGATTCCGGAGACGTAACCGTTCTCCTAGTGAGCCACTCCATGGACCAGGTCGAGCGAATCTGCGAGCGCGCTATCTGGATTGAAAAGGGCACCATGCGCATGGACGGCGCGGTGGAGGACGTCTGCCAAGCCTACCGCGAGCAGTTTGCCTTCACCGACATTACCGAGGATACGCCCTATGCAAAAGAAATCTGGTGGCTCGCACGCCAGAAGATCTCTACGGGCTATCCCGACAGCACGTTCCGCCCCGACGTCTTCGTTGTACGTTGCGACCTGGCAGCGATGCTGTATCGTTACTCCGATGCACTCGACTACTCCCCTTCCAACGAGGACCGCGCACGGTACTCTGACGTGAACGAAAAAACACCTCACTTTGAGTCGATCATGTGGCTCGGCAACTCTGGCATTGCAGACGTTATCGCTAAAGACACGTTCCTACCCGACGCAAACGTCAAGCGCTCAGAACTCGCCCAGATGCTTTACCTCCTCGACGGCAAACCGGAATATCATCCCACCGCCCGCTCGAAAAACCTGTATCCGGATGTTACCGAAGACACACCTGGCGCCCTTGAAATCTGGTGGCTTACATCGTCAGGCGTCTCCTACAGCAAGGAAGACGGCTCCTATGGACCCGAAGAGGTCATCACTCGCCGCGACGTTGCCATCTTGTTCTATAGCCTGCACAAGGTTCGCGTCAAGCGCATCCAGGACGAGAAGGCGCTGAAAGCAAAGCGGAAGTACTAACGCCTGCAGCTTTCTGCTCGCTGAACAAAAACGCCCGGGCCCCAATTGGGACTCGGGCGTTTTGCCATCGCTAACGCCATCCTCCAACAGCATTGCGAACGGCAGGGACTCGATTTAGCACATACGAGATCCCCAAGCCCAAAAGAAAGATAATCCAGGGAAGAATCAGGCGTACGCGGTACGAAACCATGTCCCAAGAAAGTAAACCGACAAAAACCTCGCTTAACAGGAAGTTATGCACAAGATACACCCCGAACGTGCACGATGAAACCTGCTGGATGAACCCCGTACCAATATGCAACCTCTCGAACAGGCGACCCCAGTCCACCGTCTTAAACCACACAAAGACGGCAACGGAGGGCAGTAACGCCGTGATGTAGTTGTAGTCAAACAAGGCAGTATCCACAACACCTTTGCCCTGCGAGCTTACCCACGTGTACGCATATCGAACGAAAAGAGCGACTGCAGCCGCCGCGTACAGAACGTATCTATTCTTCGACCGCTCAAAGATACCCGATTCATCGTTCGCGAGAAGATAACCGAGCACGGTATACATGACGTACCCACCCGCCACGGCAAGACCAATCGAACCATTCCAAGGAATCCCAAACAGTTTAGTCGCAGGGACAACAGCTCCACTCAGCATCACGTAGCCGCCAACAAGATACCAAAGCGTGCTCGTATAGCCCCTCAATCGCGATAGAACCGGCATGGACAGAACCACGGCAAGCATGGCAAAAAAGAACCAATAGGTCCCGTCTATCTGCACATTCATAAAGACCGTGAGAAAATGCCCCAACGAAGGAGCCCAGCCCTCCGGCACAGGATTAAGAACGCCCCATACTTTAATGCAATACTGAAAAACCGACCAAACAAGGAACGGAAAGAAAATGCCCTTCAGGCGAGAGACCAGGAAGTCTTTGGTGCTCTTCCTATCGCGATACCCCATCGTCTTTGCACCTGAGCACATGAAGAAAACGGGGACCGCCCAATAGAAAAGAACCTCGACAAGAAGGGCTTGAGACCAGTGCGGCGTTTGCGGCCCCCAATGAACGATTCCGTTGCAGTGCAGGAAAACCACAGCCAGCGTAGCAACAATAGACAGCATGTCGAAGTATACAAATCGTTGTTTTCCCATTTTATCCTCTATCCACTTAAAGGCACCATCTGGATAGAATCATACCTTCTCAAAACACACCAGGGCAAATTCGCGGCCTTCAATCGGGCGCTACCGCAATAACAATGAGCCGCACTTTTGATGCGATGAGGCTCATCGGACAGTACATTTCGAACTTATTCCCTACCCCACGAGTCCCTTGTCGGACATGCAGTGCAGGAAGGCGGCCATGCCGTCGCGCTTCACAACCTCGAAGAGGCGGAACTCGGCGGCGCCGTCGGGCACGAACCATCCCTGGGCGTGTTTGTTAACGTCATGATTGCAGGTTTGGTCACATCCGTTTTCCGAATTGAGCACGAAAGTTATTCGGTTTTGAGCACGGCCACGCCGACCGGACCGCATGCCTTTACGTTGACGGTGCGTCGTACCGGCAACGAAGAAAGGCAGGAGGGAATGATCGACGTGGACAAGATAGAGAATATATGCAAGAGGGCGCGATGGGGCAGACGACGACCGCCGTCGCACGGGAGCTCGGGGTCTCCGAGCCGACGGTGCGGAAGTGCCGATCGATGGAGGACCTCTCGCGGCGGCCGGCGCCGTCGAGGGACCCGAGATTCCCGTCGCTGGAGGGGCTCACCGGAAAGATAGACTCCTGGCTGATCGACGACAACAAACACTGGCGCAAGCAACGCCACACCGCCACCAGGGTCTACGTGCAGTTGCGCGACGAGGAGGGCTACGAGGGCAGCTACTCGACCGCCAGGCGCTGCGTCCACCTCGAGCGCAAGCAGATGGCGGCCGAGCGCAGCCAGCGGGAGGCGGCCGGTCACCCGCTGCTCAGATGAGCGCGTCGAGCTCGCCCCAGCCCTCGAAGTCACCCTGGTACGCCATCAGCCTCGACAAGAACCGGTTCGAGAACTGGACGGCCCTCCTCGCGGGCGCTGCGTTGTTGGCCATGGTATCCTCCAATCGTCGGTCGATCGGAAGCCGTTTCCCGCGACACCCACACTACCTGGCAGTGGCCGTCTTCCCTGAGGTCCGGCAGTTTCCTATCAGTCGTCTGAAACGGCGACGCCCGCGTCGGCAACACCCCCCCGGGGGCCCTCTTCGGGGCAGGGGCAGACGGCTGTACGCGGGCGCCCGATCGGCGGCCCTTTCGGGCTTGCCCGCATCGTATCCGACACCGGGGAAATGCATCAACGGGGTATCGAATAGCTCATTTCTGACTGTAATGGGGTAATGCCAGCTTTCATCCGAAAGGATGCTCCTTCACCTCAAGTGCGTCTTCTGCGTCAATCTCGAAAATTACCGCTGCTCTTTCGTGCCGGATTCTCTGGATGCCCGGAGACGAGCTCAGCTAAAAGAAAACTTTGAGCGCTTTAACGCAATGCCACCAGGCCCTTCTTAGCCATCCTAGGAGGTAACACGGGTAACACGGTCATATCGCCTTCAATTTGTTGCGAAATGAAAATCCATCGATGTATGATAAATTATGTTTGGCTGTCCGACGGTATCCGCTTGACTTCAAGGGTGGTCACAATGCGCGACATTTTAAAACCGGCGCTTCGCATAGCTCTCTTGTTCGCATTGACAGCGATACTTTCCCCGTTCTTCGAAATCCAAGCGTTCGCCGACATCCTCAATGAACCATTGGAGAATTCAGCCTCGGCTTTCCCAAAGGAAGCTTCTGGCAATTCAATCGCCGCTGTCAGTGTGGGCGATGCCTCTTGGGCAACGTGTGGAACTTGCGAATGGATGGTCGACAAAACTGGCACGCTTATAATAAGGCCAATAAATGGAAAAGAGGGCACCCTCAAAGATTTCTATCTATATCCCGTCCCTTGGAGTGGCAGGGATTTCATCTCCGTCTCCTTCGAAGGCAAAGTGGTTGCCCCCTCTGCGCGCCGCATGTTTGATTGTTGTTCATCTTTAGAATCGGCTGATCTTTCCGGCCTGGATACATCGTCCGCCAAGGACATGTCGAACATGTTCTGGCGCTGCTCGTCCCTTTCCTCCGTCAACCTCTCAGCTCTCGATACGTCGTCTGTCACCGACATGTCGAACATGTTTGAAGACTGTCACTCGCTTTCGTCTGTCAATTTCCTCAGTCTCGATACATCATCCGTTGCAGTTATGTCGAAGATGTTCAAAGGCTGCTCTGCCCTAAAGTCGATCGACCTCACCAAATTCAAATCAGACTCGATAACGAATGCGTCAGAAATGTTTGCTGGCTGCTCCTCACTAAAGGCGATAAAGACTCCAGAGGGCTTTCCGCTTGCGCAAGCTCTGCCCCCTTCTTGCTATTGGCTCAACAGCGGCGACGGGATCATCTATGAAAGCGCCGAAGTGCCATCCGGCCCGGCTGCAACTTACACGAAAATCAAGGCAGGGACGACTGGTTATGTTTTTCTGTGTGGAACGTGCGAATGGTTTGTAGACGACGGGGGAACGCTTGTTGTAAGGCCCATCGAAGGATCGGCATCCAGCGAGCTGAGGGATTGGTCGGCCGAATCGAATGCCAAATCGCCATGGGCGGCATTGCCCATCGTCTCGGCGAAGTTCGAGGGACGCGTGGTCGCACACACGGCTACGGGCATGTTCAAGAATTGCCCATCTCTCAAGTCGATTGATCTATCTGGGCTCGACACATCATCCGTAAAGGACATGTCCGACATGTTCCGTGGATGCTCATCCCTTGAATCCCTCGATCTTTCAGGGTTCGAAAGCACATGCGCGATCGACGCAAGCTGCATGTTTAGCGACTGCAGCAGCTTGAAAAGCCTTGACCTTTCCTTCCTCGATTTTTCGAACCTGGTCGATATGGATGTCATGTTCTCAGGTTGTTCGTCCCTCGAATCCCTCGAACTCCCCCTCCTCGATTCTCAATCACTAATGGGGCTAACATCTACGTTTAGGGGTTGCTCCTCACTCAAGACCCTCGATTTGCGCAAAGTGGACGCCCCTAGGCTCTATGATCTCGATTGGACATTCGCCGACTGCTCGTCCCTGCAATCCATCGACCTTGCATCCTCTCGCTTTTCTCGAATGGAGAGCATGAGCAGAACTTTCTACAACTGCTCGAACCTGCAATCTGTTGATCTTTCGAACTTTAGCACCTCAAAAGTGACAGATATGGAATACATGTTCGAAGGATGCAGTAGTCTTAGGTCCCTCGATTTGTCCGGCCTAGACACCTCAAACGTCGATTCAATGAGAAATTTATTCGTAGGCTGCGATTCCTTGCAATCCCTCGTGTTGCCTAGTCACGCCCCTGGATTGTACACGAACTCAATGTTCTATTTCAGCTGCGGCGAATCCTTCCGCATGACCATCGGGCCAGATTTCGATTCATATGATGTCACAACGAACTCATATGCTTCGTTCCCATCAATTCGTACCGGTCAACACCTTGATCGTATCGTGACAGGTAAATGGGTGAACGTGAATACCGGCGAGGTGCTCGCCCCCTCCTCCATTCCAAGCTGTCAAGCCGCCACTTACACCCCTCAAGTGATTTATCGCAGCGTCGCGCCCTCGGTGAAAGTCTCAGGAGATCCCTGCCCTGCCGAATCATTGACCGTAACGGTTAGAATTGACGGCGCTGCCCCTCCGTCGGACATGGAGCTAACCTATCAATGGTACGAAGCCGAATCAGCACAACCAGTAAGCGATGCCTCCAGAAATCCGTACTTTAAAGTTCCCGAGGGAGGGGGACGATACTATTGCATAGTCACTGACCCCCTCGACGAAAAAGGGAAATCCATTCAAACGGATGTGATCGCGGCGATTCACCCTTTGATGGACCAATGGGACTTCGATGAAAGCCATCATTGGCGCGAATGCTCGGTGTGCGGAGCTGAGGTGGAAAAATCTGAACATACATACGGCAAATGGGAGACCGTCAAGCGGCCCCTCGCTGGAAATCCCGGCATGAAAGAGCGTCGATGCACATCGTGCGGCTATCTTGAACAAAAAGTGACAACCGCAAATCCCTTTTCCGATGTCTACGAGAGCTCCGCTCCGCACTACGATCATATTCAGTGGATTACCGAGCGCAAGATCGCGAACGGTTTCCCTGATGGCACATTCCGCCCCTACGCCATCGTTGCCCGTGCCGACATGGCAGCCTTCCTGTATCGCTTAGCTGGTGAGCCCGCATTCGATGAGACGTCCGCTCCCCGTTTCTCCGATGTCTCCTCGTCCACTCTGCATCGCAGGGCCATACTGTGGCTGGCTTCGCGCGACATCTCCAAGGGCTGGGATAATGGTGATGGCACATTCAGCTTCCGGCCGTACGCCAACGTCGCGCGCGCTGACATGGCCGCGTTCCTATACCGACTTGCCGGTAGCCCCAAGTATGATGAAACCGCAATGACGAGCTTTAGGGATGTCCCTATGTCCACCCCGCATCGAAAGGCGATTCTATGGCTCGCATCCTCTGGCGTTTCCAAGGGCTGGGACGAAGGGGGCGGCATCTATAGCTTCCGCCCCTATCTCGGGGTTGCCCGTGCCGATATGGCCGCGTTCCTTCATCGGATGGATGAGTACGGTTTGGTGAAAAGGGCTTGACGCATGCGCAGCCATGCAGAGCGGTGATTATGCAATATGTTTACCATCATATCGCAGTTCTAGCCCAATGGTGGCCATTTGGCTCCTAAAACCCACCCAACCGCAAAATTTCGCGCAGATACATGCCGAGGAGTTTGCTAAAGTAGCTTCTTGTGTCGAGACGCATCAAGGCAAGGGGTGGGGCGGTATTCTGTATATAAATCCTATATACAGAATACCGATAAAGATATCAGGCGACACGAAGTTGTTGGCGGTGTTCTGACGGATTAATAGGGACGATCCTGTCTGGACGTCCAGAAGCATATACCCGACGTGTCGGACTTCTCCAAGAAGGCTCGAGGTCACCATGCTCAACCCCATTCTCTTGGGTGTGACGGGCTAATGTTGATGTTCACTAAGAAGTGGTCCGAATAGTCGCTGCTTTTTGAGCGCCGTGATCATTAAGAATTGAGCAGAAAGAGCACGAGAGCCACGCCCACTGGGATCAGGGGCGCGGCTCTCGCCGCATCGTGTTCCTGGGCGGAGACTTTGCCGAGCCCGCCCGGGAAGGATGGAGGAGATGACCGTGCCCCTGGACATGATGAATGATATACGGTCGATAGACGCCGGAGGCGTGCCACGGGCGGAGATCGCGAGGAGGCTCGGCGTGAGCCGCAACACGGTGGCGAAGTACGCCGACATAGAGGACATGTCGTCCGCCGCGCCGATCCCCGCGCCGGTCGAGGCGTGCCCTCGCCGGGCACGAGGCGCGGGTCGAGTCCGTGCTCGAGTCGGACCCGGGGGCGCCGCGCAAGCAGCGCCACACCGCCAAGAGGGTCTACGACCGGCTCGTCGGCGAGCGCGGCTACGAGGTGTCCTACTCGACGATGAGGCGCTTGTTACCGCTACTCTGAAATAGGCCAAGCGCGAGAACGCTCAACGGCCATTCGCGCTACCGCAAATTACCCAAGGGCGTCGCCAGCTGCTCCACCGTTGCGAGCTGGGGCACGCTTCCATCAAGGCCGGGCCGACCGATGGTAGCGCGGATGGAGAGGGATCTGATGGGTGAGCTGAACATGCACCGCCAGTCCGGGACCACGCCGAACTTCAGCGAGATAGCGAAAAGGTACGGCATGAATCGGAAGACAGTCGCCAGGTACTGGAGATCCGGTGGGGACCTGGAGGACCGTCGCAAGGAAAGGGTGAGCGGGTTCGCCCGCCGCGACGGCGCCATCAGTACGATGCCGTGCCCTCGACGCCGACGACCGCGCAGCTGCCCGGGTCGCCTATCGCCTCCGCCAGCCTGTCGTAGCCCTCGGGGTCGGCCCTGAAGCCCCCGCTCCAGACCTTCCTCCCGAGGCCGTCGAGCAGGCACAGGACATGCACGTCCTTGTGCGTGTCGACGCCCGCGATGACCGTTTCGCCTTCCATTTTTCGCTCCCCTCGGTCTGCCGCCTGCTCCGCGCCCGGGCCTCCCAGACATTGCACTGACGGGAGCGCTACAATCAAGTTCGCTTGTCCGATTGTCCGCGCTCATGCTCCTATTAGGTCATGGCAGGACTCCGGGTCGCGGAAGCCGGGGCGAGACAGGTCGGATTTGAGGACGGCCGAAGAGGCGTCAGCAGGTCAGTGGGTCATCGTCCCGGCGTTCAGCATCAGGGTAGCGCTGCGACGCAGAAATCGCGCGCTGTCGACGCGCCCCCGCAGTGCCCGCTTCCCCCAAGAACAATTATCAGTGCAGGTAGACGGCTTGTCGAATTTCAAAAACCTGGCTATGGTCGACCCATGCGGGCCAAACGTAGGAGATGTGCGGTTTTCGTGGCGCCGCCCAATCTGCCTTTTGGGTCGTGGTCTTTCTTGCAGTCCTGCGATGATTTTTCCGGGACGGGGACGAAATGCTTGTTCGGAAAAGTGTTTTTGATTCCATTGCAGAAAACCTCTTCAAAGTAGTCAAAAAAGCCCCGTCCCAAATTAACTGCAGGGAGCATCACCTGACACGACTGCCGACGCTCCGGGCACTTCTCGAATCGTGTTGGACGAGGGGTCAGATCATGTCAACTGTGGTCTAACAGAGCCAAAAACTTTCCCCTTAACAGTGGCTTCGGCAAAATACAGGACATGACGGGCTCTCGCAACTCACTTCAAGTCAGGCCTAAATATCTTGATTTGAAAGAAATAGCCTTTCTCGATAAAGTGAAAGTAGTTACGATTGAGTCGAGAATCATGAACCGTCCGTACGATGGCAGCGCATACGCTATGCTGCATCTGATTTAAACGTTGTTAATCGCGGTTGGTGCATGCATGGTAAAAAGTCATCGCACGCTACGCTCGGATTATCGTTCGTCCGCCGAGAGTTTATTGTTGGGCTCTATTCAAAGTAAAGGCACTCAGTAATTTTGCTTCTAGACAATACGTTTAGTTTGATTCTGGTGGGTTTTATTTCTGTGGTGGATACAACCAAGTCCATTGGACTGGTCTTGAATCTATCGATGACTCAGACGCGAATCTTGATACCGTACTAGCCGAATGTTCGGTGCGGGTCTGCCGCTTAGCCAATTAGTTTTAAGTCTTGCTTTAATCTGCTTTGTTTTTGGATTAAGGTAATTCTTGATTTCGTGTGTCGCTTTTTTATGGAGGTACAAATGGGTCGACATCAGAGGCGTATTGCATGGATCTTCTTGCCCGTTCTATTTCTCATGGCTTTTCTTGCACCGATTAATAACGCGGCTGCGCAAGATGGCTCTAGGATTGTCTATGTTTCTCGAACCGGAACGAAATATCATTATGTAAAGGATTGTTCTGGTATGCGCGATCCCTCCTCAATGACCCTTGATCAGGCTATCTCTAGTGGTAAAACACCTTGTTCTAATTGCGTGCATGAGGGATCTGGATTGGGCTCTGCAGGTGGCGGAGCCGGCGGTACCACTTCGAAGCCATCTACGGACGGGGTTCCCTCTAAGCCGGTTGAAAAGCCTATTTGGCCGTTTGTTGATGTCTATTCGGGAACATCGCATTCAGCTGATATTAGTTGGCTTTACGATTCTGGAGTAACTAGAGGATGGCCTCATTCAGATGGGCAGACTGAGTTTCGCCCATACCAAAATGTTAAGCGTCAAGATATGGCCGCTTTCTTGTATCGTTTAGCGGGGTCCCCAGAATTTGAGCTTTCCGAAGCGGATAGCGCGTATTTTAGTGACGTCTATCCCTCATCTGACCATAGTAAAGAGATCTATTGGTGCGCATCCGTGGGCATCTCAAAAGGTTGGGCGGAATCGAACGGCGGACATACCTTCCGAGGGATGCAGAATGTTAAAAGATGCGATATGGCGGCTTTTCTGATGCGACTTGATGAATATATGGGCGGCGATACGCGCGGGAAGGCCATTAATCCTTTTTCCGATGTTAGCCAAGGTACTCCCCATCGTGATGAGATTCTTTGGTTGTATCTCCAAGGTGTAACCGAGGGTTGGCAAATGCCCAACGGCTCAAAACAATTAAGGCCTTATGAGAATGTCAAACGATGCGACATGGCGGCTTTCCTCCATCGATTGAAAACTTCTGTTGAATGAGTTTTTGACTGAGCTGCACATGTTGGTGTTGAGCGAGCGCCTGACGGCTATACATAAACCGCGTTCAGTAATGGTGGGTGATGTGGGAATTCGTTATTTGATGTATTTCGTAATATGGTAAAGGACTATATATGCTACGGGTGCAGCTATTTTTGGTGAATTTCTGTTTATGACTATATGGCTTGTCGTATAACCATTGTAATGCCGCGCCGGCATTTTTTAAATCGAGACGGCATGGTCGTTTTGGCTTAGTGCTATTGCAGACTTTGCGTTATCTGGGCACAGGTCTCTTTTAGACACTTTTCAGCAGTGGCCTTTGCTTTCTCGAGTCGATCTGTCTCTTCATGGCGCGTTATCCATGCC
>CATVTV010000009.1:0-63332 GCA_958347015.1 uncultured Collinsella sp.
ATCCATGCCCGTAGCTTTTCGACCTGCTTTTCAGGATCACCTAGAAATGTGTTAAGTGATATCGCGCAATCCGGATGAACTGATTCTTCTGCGAGGTACTTCATCTTGTTTTTATAGTGCGGATGATCTTGATCGTAAACACATAGCATGGGCGTGTTTTACACGAAACCTATGAGCGCTGCATGATACTTGGATGAAATAACCGCGCTATACTCATTCAATTTAAAACTTTGGACATCGCGCACGTAGGAACGAGTGTGGCATAATTCGGGGTATTTCATGGCGTGCGTCACCTGATTAAAAAAGCGTCGATTTACGTTATCAAGTGCCAGGAAGAGGATGAAGTCAATACTTAGCTCAATGCCCTTTTCATTTAATGCTGACGCTAGCCTGTCGAGCGCACTTGCATAGCTAGCGGCTTTCCTAAAGTCCGATAGTGCAAACATGGCAAGTTTAAACTCGCTATCCGAGATTGCTCCTGTGTGCTTTGGTAGAGCGACTAACTGCTTATTTGCGAAGGCGATATCTTCGCAAAGAGTTATCCTGTCGGTGCTTATTCCTGCGCTTTCTAGAACAGTGAGCGAATACGGATCGCGAAGCGAGAGGCTATCACAATTCGACACGACGGAGTTCAATAGATGTATGTACTCAGCATTTTCGATATTGTCGTTAGTGCTAAGTCCAAGACACCGTACATGTCCTTCGTGGGTAGTGTCCCGAATGTTGGTGTAGGGCTCGGTTCTCGAGGGTAGCCGCAGGCTGCCCGAGGAACCGAAAATCACCTAGAATGCCGTCATTCTAGCTCATGTCACGCCGCCTTCCTGCCTGGAATCGGGTTGTCGGCCACGACGAGCGCGATGATCCTGGCCGCGTGCTCTGCGGCGGTGCCCTCGTAGGCGGGCGCGGGCGCGTTTACCTTGGCGCCCTCGACGGCCCTGCCGATGGAGTCGTCGTTGAACCAGCGGCGGCCGGCCCAGTCCTCGTCCATCTCGGAGAACACCACCCCCATCATCCTGATGAGCGACTTCCTGCTCGGGAACACCTGCACGACGCGGCTGCGGCGCTTGAGCTCGCGGTTGGCGCGCTCCTGCACGTTGTTGGTGCGCAGCCTGACATGGTGCTCGTAGGGGAAGTCCAGGTAGGCCAGCGCGTCGGCCTCCGCCTCCTCGAGCACCTCGGCGGCCTTGGGGCAGAAGCCCTCTATCCGCTCGGTGGCCAGCTGGTACAGCTCCCGCACGAGCTCGGGGTCGCGCTCGGCGAACACGGCCTTCAGGATGCCTAGCACGGCGCCCCTCTTCTGCCTGGTCGGCGCGTTGCCGGCGGCGTTGCGCATCAGGTGCACGACGCATCGCTGCCACGCGGCGCCGGGGAAGACCTCCTGGATGGCGCGCTTGAGGCCCTCGTGGGCGTCGCTGGTGACGCAGATGACGCCGTCGACGCCGCGCGCCCGCAGCGACAGGAGGAACGATTTCCAGCCGTCGTAGGACTCGGTGTCGATGGCGTCGAGCCCCAGCAGGCGCCTGTAGCCGCCCGAACCCGCGCCGATGGCGGTGACGAGCGCGGTGGACTGCACGCGGCCGTCGCCCCTGCACTTGATGTAGGTGGCGTCGAGCCAGATGTAGGGGTACTTGACGTCGGAGAGGTCGCGTTCCTGCAGGTCGGCGACCGCGTCGTCGAGCGAGGAGCACATCCTCGACACCTGGCTGGCGCTCATGCGGTCTATGCCCATGGACTGCGCCACGCGCCTCGCCTTCCTGGCGGGCACGCCGTTGGTCACCATCTCGGAGACCGCGGCGATGACCGCGCGGTCCACGCGCGAGTAGCGCTCGATCAGGTCCTCGGGGAAGTAGCTCCCCGCGCGCAGCTTCGGGATCCTGAGGTTGATGGTGCCCACGCTTGTGGTGAGCCTGCGCTCGCGGTAGCCGTTCCTCTGGTTGCCGGCCTCGCATGCCTCGTCGGCCTGGGCGTCCATGATCTCGTTGACGAGCGACTCGGCCATCACCCTTATGAGCTCGGCCATGTTCACCATGCCGTCATCGAATCTCGGCATCTGGGCGCCGCCGGCCGCAATCTCGTGTATCTTGTCCATATGCGGTTATTGCCTTTCTTCGAATCCTAACTTCAGCAATTAGAATTCTAGGCGATAGCCGCTTCCTGCTTTCTGTAGCAAGGGAAGCGGCCCCTTACACCAACATTCGGCACGCGATCACCACCAGTTGTGTCACGAAAAGTGGTGTAAGCCCCTCCAGGGCCGTCGTCGGCCGATATCCTACGCAACCCTACCGAGCTTGTCCGTGAAGGCCACCTCCACGAGCGTCAGGACGCGCTCGACGGCCCCTTCCCCGCCGCCGACAGCCCGGGCGACTCATACCAACCAATCGGCTGTAGAATTGCCAATCCAAAGAGGTTATAGCCGAGTTCAGGGCCCTACGATTGAACTGCAGACTTCATCGAGGAAGCGCTCCGCATTCGCAAGCAGCCCATCGGGCACACGAGGAACGAGATATCCCTCAAGCAGCGCAGCAAAACGCTCGTCAAACGTTCCATCGTCTAGACACGTACTCGCCATCAGAAGGCCTTCTGACATCCCGAATAGCTCGGCAATGTGCCTCATCTTGTTCCTATAATGCGGATGGTCATCCACGCACATGAATAGCGTCGGGATCTCAGAAGCCGCCGCGACGAGACAGGCATGATATCGATATGCGACCACTGCGTCGCACGAAAGCAACATATTCTGACCAAGATCGTCAATATAGGGCGCAATCTCGACACAATCGCTTATTCCAAGTTCCTCGCAAAGCTGCTTCAAAAGAACAGTGTCGAAGCTCCAGAAGTTGTAGAACGGTATCAACCTGACCGTAAAACCTTCCCCCAGGCGAGACCGGAGTTCGTCAATAATTCTCGGTAGAACGTGTCGGTTGTGCTCTATGGTCACGTCACCCATCATGAGCACAACGCCGACGGTGTAGGAGGAGGAGTCCCGCATCGCCTTGGCACCGATTTTGCGATTTCCGAATACGATGTCTTCGCACAAAACAACTGCTGAGACATCAACACCCGCGGCTTTCAGTGCATCAATCGAATACTCATCGCGCATGGAAACATGGCGGCATCCCTGAACAACGCGCGACAGGCGGCTGGCATACTCACTATTCGACTCAATGGACTCATTCGCGCTCAAGCCGACGGCGAACACGTCCTTTTGCCGCTTTAGCATCTCCTCGCTTAGCCAAATAACGAGGTTGCCGGTGTTGATATTCTTAGGATCATGGGAGAACTGTCCGTCGTCCAAAATCGCCCCGCCACCCCAAACGAGTACGTCGTAGTACTCGGCGAGCTGACGAAGCTCCCAGGTCGACCGTGGGTAGTGAATCTGATCGGCGCACGCAGGAAGCCGACTGAAGTCGTAATTAGGATCGTCCCACAACAGTACCGAAACGCGGACGCCCATACCTTCAAAATGCTGAAGCATAGTGCGCATCATGAGCTCGTCACCGCAATTGCTCGCTCCATACCAACCGGCAAGCAAAATGCGACGGCCATTATACTCGCGATTAAGAGAAAGGTACTCAAGGTTACAGTAGCTCGGCTTGTCCTGAGCAGACTCAAGCCTCGAGACGCGGTCCCGAATCTCACCCAGGATGGACAGAGCGGTCTCCTGCGCGGCCTCCACCCTCTTGCTCGCAGATTGATCCTCCACCCTCTGCCGAATGGCCTCTGCCTCGCAACGAAGCTGACCCATCTCCTCGTCAACGCAGGCAAACCTGTTTTCAATATTTCGCGTAGTAGGAGGGAGGACCGAACGAAGACCAGACTTGATGCCCATAGCTTGTTGCCTCACATTCAGTAATTGAGTAAATAAGCGCCGAACAGGGTGCGTCGCTTGTCACGTAGGTTCTATGACACACTAGCCGAATGCCAATATAGCAGAATCCAATATTAGCAGAATGCAAAATCTCTAATTCGAAGGTGGTCATCCAGTGGGCATTGCCGACCAAAGTACAGTTTCAGCCCACATAGACAGCGGGCTGAAAAAAGACATCTGTATCTTCACGCAGCTAGTTGGCAAAGACGTTAAGTTGAAGTATCGTCGCAGCTTCCTTGACGTGCTCTGGAGCGTTTTGAATCCGCTTCTATGATGATCGTAATGTCTGCCGTGTTCAGCACGTTCTTCGTGGGACTGCGCGGGAAGAATATCGTGAACTACGCTCTGTATCTTATCCTAGGTAACATCACCTTCGGCCTAATGGATGATGCGACGAGCTCGCCTCTAGCCTCGATTCTCGGCTCATCTTCCCTACTCAAGAAGGTGAAGATACATCGCACGGTCTGTCCGACCCAGAAAGTCCTTTTCGCACTTGTTAACTTCTCGTTCTCAATTAAGCGCGGAGAGACTATGGCCACGCACGCGCAGCCGGACAGCTCCACGTTCCAGGCGAAGCAGGTGGGCGACGAGCGCTTCGCCCACCTGCCCACGCCCGGCGACGTCGTGGAAGGACAGCACGGGCACGGTTCATTCGCCTGGCAGCCGTCGACAAGTGCTTTAAGACCGGCATTCCGGCGCTGCGCCGCGGCATGAAGGATGCCCGCAGGATCATCAAGGACCCCAGCTGGAAGCCCATGCCGCCCATGAAGGACGCAGAGTAGCAGGAGCCTCATCGCCCCCTACAGCCGTTGGCACACCGCGGCCACATGCTGCCCGTCAAACCCGAATCCCCAACGTATGCGGCCGACGCCAGGTCGCGGCACTCGAATCTCGTCGATGCCGCTGCGCTCGATCTCGAGCAGCGCCTGAACGGCCAGCAGCTCCAGGCCCAGCGCGTCCACACCGGGGTCGTACATCATGTTGATCGTTATCAGCGGGCGCTCGTCGAGCATGCCTATCGTGTCTGCCACGTCAAACACAGCGCCCGTGGGGAATATCTGGATATCCCAGCGATCCGCGCCACGCTTTCGCCTCGAAGCTGGATTGGTATAGCCCGGTAAGCCAAAGCAGAGGCCCTGCAAGAGCAGGTGATATGGCAGCGACGCATCTGGGTCAGTCGTACCGATTCCCGCGTCTCCAATCACATGGCACAGCGCTCGCCTCACCGCATCCTCGTCCCCACGGCACAGCCCGTCGCGAAACGCGTCGATATCTTGAACGTCCTCGGCAGCACACTCAAACCACTCAATAATTACCAGGCGCAGCACATGGTGAAGCTCGTTATTGGGCAGCCGCAGAGCACGACGGCGGTCGCCGTTTAGCGGCTCCTCAGTCATATCCGTCGTCAGAAAACCGGACAGGTACAGCGCCGTCCACAGACCATCATCAGACAAGGCGTTCGACTCCGCAGCGCCCAAACGAAGCGGAGCCTCAACGCATCCGTGAGCTTCGAGCAAATCGAACAAGACCGAAAGGCGGTCGAGATTCCAGCCGCCAACTACCCTACTCAGGCAATCGGCATACCCATACAGGTGCTCACGCATGGGCGGTGTGCAGCCTCGGTCCAGAAAGCCGATCACACGCGCAGGACTCGAGCAATATGTCCCGCCAAACCGGTATCCCTCGAGCCATTCACGCGCATCATCCAAGCATTCCTCGTATCCAGCATGGCTCAGCAGGGCCTGAACCTCAGCATCCGAAAAGCCAAACCACCGGTCACACCATGTCGAGAGCGGCGTCGCTAGACAATACGAGCAACCGCGCACAGAAAGTGCTACCTCGGCAGGGTCCGGACGCTCCCCCATCAGGCATGCCAGCCGCAACGAATCGCCAGCGGCGGCAATGGCGTCGAACAGCACGCGATCGAATAGCTCCGTCGGACCGGCGCCGGACGCGCCTCTCGCGTTCGAACGGTCCAACCACGCCGTGTCGTACCCATCAACGAGCAATACAACCTGCTCATCGCAGACCATCTCCAGCAGCTCAATGAGCACACCAAGCACCGAGTCAACCTCGTCCACGCTCGCCACGCCACGCGCAACGCGTTCGATGTGGCGCACCTTATCTCGAGCTAAATCCGGAGCCTCCAAGAGCGCCAGCAGGCGAGCGCACTCGCCCGAGAGAGCATCGCGCACGATGCCGGCAACAGCGGCGCCATGCCTCGCAGCGTCGGAAAAGTCCAGCGATATCACCGGATAGCAGGCGTACTCGTCCCGATAGCACCCGCCGTCCGCATCCCAAATCTGAGTATCGGCAAACAAACTCTGACCGGCGCGACCGACCACAGGACGCTCCAGAAAAGCCTTGAGCATCGACAAGTTCATGCTCTTGCCAAAACCCTCGGGTCGGCAGCACACCACAACGGACGCGTTACAGTCCAGCACATCGGCAATAAACATGGTCTTGTCAACCAGCATGCAGCAACCAAGAGCCTCCACATAGTCGTGCATGCCAATGGGCAAAACCGCATCGCCGGCACAGCCGATCAAACGCACGCCAAAGTCGGCAGCACAACCATTATTTGCCTGTTCAGACATCAAAACATCCCCCCCCATTTCGCAGCACGATGCCAATTGTAATGACCGCCTCGAACGTACTAATGTCGCCGCGCAAACATATCGGGCAACGGTAGCAACATGAGGCGTGAGGGGGCATAACTAATCGTTGCACAACAAAACAGGGCCCGATGCATTCACACCGGACCCCGTCCCGACTCTTTAGTTATTCAGCAACCGAAAAGCTACTCCTCGGAACCGTCCTCACCAGCAGCCTTATTCTGCTGATCGAGATTATGCTTAGCGCTCACAATAGACGTGGCGCCCAGCGTGGCCAAGCTTGCACTGGCAAGGCTCGCCATAACGATGAGGTCGCCCGTCTTGGGCATGTTACCGCCCGAGGCCTTGGTCGTCGTGGTGGTCGTAGTCGTCGTGGTGGTCGAGGTGACGTTCTTGTCGTCATACTTCTGAGCATCGGCGTCGGACCGTCTCGCGCCCGCATCGGCGGCATCGGAACCGGAACCCTGGTCAGACGCCCCCTCATCAGAAGAAGATCCACCGTTAATGCCCGCCGTCAAAGACGATCCAAGCATGGAGCCAAGCTGCTCGCTGGGAGAAGGCCTATTTTCCGTCGAGGAATCGCCGGCATTGGAGCCCTCGCTCGAACCGCCCTCGGAAGCATCAGAGCCAGAACCGTTAGAGGACCCAGCATCGGCAGAGGAATCACCAGCGCCGTTAGAAGTGCCCGCATCGGTAGAGCCAGAAGTCGAGCCGCCCTCTGCGCCGCCGGAGCCAGAAGTCGACGAATCACCAGAGGCATCGCCGGCAGCAGTACCACCAGACGCAGCCCCACCATTACCGGCACCATCGCTGCCCGCATCAGTCGAGGGCGCATCAGTATCGTCATCCTCGCTCATGTCGCCATCGGTACCAGGCGTCGGTGCGGAGGGAGCGGCGGGCGCCATGCTCGGACCGGGCGCCGGCGTGGGCGCGGGCTCAGGCTCCGCGGGCGTTGCCGCGGCAGCCTCGTCCTCGGCAATGTAGACCAGGCAGTCCTTGAGCTCGTTTTTATAGCGATTCTTCCAACCCTCATGGTACTGAGGTTGACTCGAATACTTGCGCGCCACGTTATTAACCACGCTGTTCGAAAGCGCCGTCACAAACTCGCGGTCCGTCATGCTGTTAGAAAGATTCGCCCAACGGAAAAAGTCTTGGCAGCCACCCGTGCCGCACATATTGGTGATGCTCCACACCATGCCCTTGACGCAATCGGCACGACCGGAAATATCAATGCCCAGAGCGTTCTTGAGCCACGACTCGGTCACCGCATAGTAAGAGTTGTACGCATAGGCATCCTGCAACGCCGAGAACTCAGCCGGATCGGTGTTGTAAGCACCCAGGAAGGCCTCCTGAGCAATACGGCCCAGCTCGGTGAGCTGACCGTTCGCATACATGGGGTTGCTTCCGTTGGAAATCTCGCTGCCGCGATCGATCGCGGCCTTAAGCATGCCGTACTTGGCAGAATCGTAGTTGTAGACCTGCTTCATAAACGGAATGAGCGACCATCGACGGTCGAACTGGTAATAACCCAGCGCGTTATAGCCGTCGCCATACGAAAAACCCTGGTTATAGTTGCCGTGGCTCTCGTACTTGGTAAAGTACTTCATCTCGTCGGTCACGTTGACGAACGAAACACCCTGAACCGACCTCAGCACGCCCGAAAAAGACTGCTGGGTGTACAGGCCCTTATCGATATCGGTGGCATCCGAGGCAACGCCAGGCGTGGGCTCCTCGGCTATAGCGGTTGCGGGTGCGGCAACGGCGCCAAACGAAAGCGCCAGCGTCAGGCCCGCAACAATCGCGGAATGCTTGGGTTGCATACATCCTCCCTGCATTGGTGTGGTTAAAGTGCAGTTTGCAAAGATGGATTCAGTATTACAGCTCCCCGTTTGTTGCACAACAACCCATCGGTAAACGGCAACAACCCTCCGCGAAATCTTAAGGAATTGCGCCCGGGCTACAGCTTAATGTCAAAGTTGATTTCGGGGACGGCGGCAAGGTCTGCCAGGGTCACGCCGTCGACGTAGTTCTCGATGACCTCGTCCAGACCGCGCCAGAACTTGACCGTTGAGCACAGATCGCTACGGGTACAGCTGTTATCGATGCCATCGCACGCCACCGGGGCCGTGCTGCCCTCGACGGCGCGAAGGATGTCGCCGGCGCGCACCTCGGCCGGGTCCTTGGCCATCATGTAGCCGCCGCCCTTGCCGCGCACGCTCTTAAGCAGGCCAGCCTTCATAAGCGGACGAACCAGCTGCTCCAAGTACTTTTGTGAGATATGCTCGCGGTCGGCGACCTCGCGCAGGGCAATCTTGCCCTCGGCGTCACCAAGCGCTGCGATATAAATCATCAAACGGAGGGCATAGCGGCCCTTGGAAGAAATGAGCATACCTACCCTTCCATAACGCTGGGGACAAGCACTGCCGATGAATTTGTCCCACAATCTGAAAAGTCGAGTGGATTAGTCGGGTTTTCCCTTGACTAACGCCGAACCCATAGTAACTTTATTCCGAGAAGATTCCTAGGGTTTCGTACACCCGTGAGTACACCATATACAGAGAGGAAGAGCATGAGCGCAAATCCGCTGCTTTCCATCGAGGGCCTCACCGCCTCTGTGGACGAGAAGACCATCCTCCACAACGTCAACCTCAATGTCGCCGCCGGCGAGACCCATGTACTGATGGGACCCAACGGCGCCGGCAAGTCCACCCTCGGCCACCTGGTCATGGGCGACCCCGTTTACACCGTCAACGACGGCCGCATCGTCTTTGACGGCCAGGACATCACCGAGCTCACCACCGACAAGCGCTCCCGCGCCGGCCTGTTCCTGAGCTTCCAGGCACCGGTCGAGATCCCCGGCGTGCCGCTGTCAAGCTTTTTGCGCGCCAGCATCGCCGGCCGCCCCGGCCTGGAGATGAAGGGCAAGGAGTTCCGCCGTCGCGTCAAGGAGCTCGCAGCCGAGCTCAACATGGATACCGCCTACCTCAACCGCGAGCTGGGCGTGGGCTTCTCGGGCGGCGAGAAGAAGAAGGTCGAGATGCTCCAACTTCTGCTGCTGCAGCCCAAGCTCGCCATCCTGGACGAGACCGACTCCGGTCTGGACGTCGACGCCCTGTCCACCGTCAGCCACGGCATGGACGCGTACCGCAAGAGCTGCGACGGCTCCATGCTCATCATCACGCACAACACGCGCATCCTGGAGCATCTGGATGTCGACCGCGTCCACGTTATGGTGAAGGGCCACATCGTACGCGAGGACGACGCCTCGCTCATCCCCTGGATCGACAAGAACGGTTTTGAGACCTTCGAGCGCGAAGCCGCCGAGCAGCGCGCCCAGGCCGAAGCCGCCGCTGCCGAGCAGCAGGCGTAAAGGGGCGACGCAATGACCAAGAACCGCACCGAGGTCGCGGACATCGACCGCAGCCTCTACGACTTCACCTATGGCGAGGAGGGATTCGAGCGCCTCGACGCCGGCATCACGCCCGACATCGTGCGCGAGATCAGCGCCAAGAAGGACGAGCCGCAGTGGATGCTCGACCTGCGCCTCAAGTCCCTCGAAATCTTCAACCGTTTTCCCGACCCGACGTGGGGCCCCTCCATCGAGGGTCTGGACATGGACAACATCGTCACCTACGTCAAGCCCAACACTGACCAAAAGCACGACTGGGAGTCGGTGCCCGACGACATCAAGAACACCTTTGAGCGCCTGGGCATCCCCGAGGCCGAGCGCAGCTATCTGGCGGGCGTCGGCGCGCAGTACGACTCCGAGCTCGTCTACCACAACATGCAGGACACCGCGTCCAAGATGGGCATCGTCTACTCCGGCATCGAGGAGGCCCTGCACGACCCGCAGTGGGAGCCGCTCATCCACGAGAAGTTTATGACGCTCATCCCGCCCACCGATCACAAGTTTGCGGCCCTGCACGGTGCCGTGTGGTCGGGCGGCTCGTTTGTCTACGTGCCCAAGGGCACCAAGCTCGACTTCCCGCTGCAGAGCTACTTCCGCCTCAACGCCAAGGGCGCCGGCCAGTTTGAGCACACGCTCATCATCGTCGAGGACGACGCCGACCTGCACTTCATCGAGGGTTGCTCCGCGCCCAAGTACAACGTGGCAAACCTCCACGCTGGCGCTGTGGAGCTGTTTGTGGGCAAGCGCGCGCACCTGCGCTACTCGACTATCGAGAACTGGTCCAAAAACATGTACAACCTCAACACCAAGCGTGCGCGCGTGGACGAGGACGGCGACATCGAGTGGATCAGCGGCTCCTTCGGCAGCCACGTGGGCTACCTCTACCCCATGAGCGTGCTCAACGGCCGCCGCGCCCGCTCGAGCTTTACCGGCATCACCTTTGCCGGCGCCGGTCAGAACCTCGACACCGGCTGCAAGGTCGTGCTCAACGCGCCCGAGACCTCGGCAACCGTCGAGACCAAGGGCATCTCCAAGAGCGGCGGCATCCAGACCTTCCGCAGCTCCATCGTGGCCACGCCCAAGGCGGAGGGCTCCAAGGCAACCGTGAGCTGCCAGTCGCTGATGCTCGACGACCAAAGCCGCTCCGATACCATCCCCGCCATGGACATCCGCGCCAAGAATGTCGACATCGGCCATGAGGCCACCATCGGCCGCATCGGCGACGACAAGGTGTTCTACCTGATGAGTCGCGGTATCTCGGAGGAAGAAGCCCGCACTATGATCGTCAACGGCTTTGCCAACCCGGTCTCCAAGGAGCTGCCGCTTGAGTACGCCGTCGAGATGAACAACCTGATCAAGCTCGAGATGGAAGGAGCGATCGGATAATGAAACAGGAAACCAACACCGCTGCTACCACGCTCGAGCAAGTCAACGCGATGCCGGCTGCCACTTGGGGCTGGCTCAAGATGAACCAGACCAAGCTTGAGCTTTCGGACGAGCTTGCTGCCGCCCCCGCCGAGGCCGTTGAAGTCGAGGGCCTGGACGAGCAGTTTGCCGGCTCGGACGACGCCTTCGATGCCGCCATGGAAGCCATGGCCGAGCGCTTCCCCGAGCGCCGCGCCGCCGCCCCCGGCGATGCTGCCGACCGCGCCCGCATCACGCCCGAGACCGAGCTCGACGTGCCCACCACCTCCGTCTACCAGGCCGGCGCCATCAAACTCGAGGAGGAGCTCTCCCCCGCCGAGGCCTTCGAGACCGGCATGGGCGAGGCTACCTACGCCTACCTGGCCGACCACGCCACCAAGCGCATCGTCATCGATGTGCCCGCGTACCAGCACGCCACGGTTACTGTGCGCGTGAGCGGCGTCGACGCAGCGGCTGCGATTGCCGCCATCGACGTCGTCGCCCGTCCCCAGTCGACGCTCGATCTGCATATTGCCCTAGACTCCCCCGTTACCGGTGAGGGTGTCGTGGGCTCCGCGCTACGCGTGTGCGCCCACGAGTGCGCCACCGTCAACGTGACCTGCACGCAGACGCTCGACGACAGCTGGATCGCGCTCGACGACACCGGCCTGTTCCTGGACGAGGGCGCGCGCGTCAACGTGCAGCACACCGTCCTGGGTGCCGGCGCCAGCGCCACCGGCCTTGCCGGCGACCTGCTGGGCGACACCGCCAAGGTGACCATCGATACCGATTACCTGGGCGCCCGCGAGCAGGTGCGCGACTTTAACTACGAGTTGCGCCACCGCGGCCGCAAGACCGAGTGCGAGATCGACGCCAACGGCGTGCTGACCGGCACATCCAAGAAGGTCTACCGCGGCACCATCGACCTCGTACACGGCTGCAAGGGCGCAACCGGCACCGAGCGCGAGACGGTGCTTTTGGCCAATAAGGGCGTCGACAACAAGACCGTTCCCGTCATCCTATGCGACGAGGACGACGTCGCTGGCAACCACGGCGCCACCATCGGCCACGTCCGCGACGAGCAGTTGTTCTACCTCGCCTGCCGCGGCCTTGACCAAAACGCCGCCGAGGACCTGTTCATCCGCGCCAAGCTGGAGGACGCCGCGCTTTCCGCCACCGACGAGCGCACCCGCGCCGCCGTCATCCGTCTGGGCAACAACCTGATCGATAACTTTGAAGAGGAGCTCGCATGATCGATACCGAGCACGTTAAATGCGATACCTGCACCGCCCCCGAGCCCATGGAGCTCGACGCCAGCGACGAGGCTTCGCGCGGCTGGCCCACCGTGGACATCGAGACTAACCCCTACAAGGCGCAGTTCCCGCTGTTCCAGCAGCATCCCGAGATCGCCTTCCTCGATAGCGCCGCCACCGCGCAGCGCCCCGCTTGCGTGCTCGACGCCGAGCGCGATTTCTACCAGCGCATGAACGCCAACCCCCTGCGCGGCCTATACTCATTGTCCGTCGAGGCCACCGATGCCATCGCCAAGGTCCGCCAGCAGATTGCCGACCTCATCGGCGCCTCCCAGGCCAACGAAGTCGTCTTCACCCGCAACACCAGCGAGTCACTCAACCTGGTCGCCAAGAGCTTTGCGCCCACGGTGCTGGAGCCCGGCGACGAGGTCGTCATCACCATCATGGAGCACCACTCCAACCTGATTCCGTGGCAGCAGGTCTGCCGCGAAACCGGCGCCAAGCTCGTCTACCTCTATCCCACCAAGACCGGCCAACTCACCACCGAGGAGGTTCTGGCCAAGGTGGGTCCCAAGACCAAGATTTTGGCCGTGGGTCAGGTCTCCAACGTGCTAGGCGTCGAGAACCCGGTCAAGAACCTCGGCAAGCTCGTGCACAAGTATGGCGGCTATCTGGTCGTCGACGGCGCGCAGTCGCTGCCGCACATGCCGGTCAACGTGGCCGATCTGGGCGCCGACTTCTTTGCCTTTAGCGCGCACAAGGCCATGGGTCCCATGGGCATCGGCGTGCTGTGGGGCAAGATGGACCTGCTGAACGCCATGCCGCCCATGCTCACCGGTGGCGAGATGATCGATTCGGTCACCGAGCAGGACGCCGTCTGGGCTCCCGTCCCCGAGAAGTTCGAGGCCGGCACGCAGGACGCCGCCGGCATCTTCGCCACAGGTGCGGCGCTTAATTACCTCGTCAACACCGTTGGCTACGAAAACATCCAGGCACGCGAGCAGGCACTCGTCCACTACCTGATGGGCGAGCTCATGCAGCTCGACTTTGTCCAGATCATCGGCTCCATCTACTGGGATAACCACCATGGGGTCGTGAGCTTTAACGTCAAGGGCATCCACCCGCACGACGTCGCGAGCATCATGGACATGGACGGCGTCTGCATCCGCGCCGGTCACCACTGCGCGCAGCCGCTGCTTACCTGGCTGGGAGTCGAGAACCTCGCCTGCTGCCGCGCCAGCGTGGCCTTCTACAACGACAAGGCCGACATCGATAAGTTCATCGCCGGCCTGCATCACGTTTGGAGCACGTTCAATGGGTAATCTGTACACCTCCACCACATTTATGGAGCACAACTCGCACCCCGACTATAAATACGAGATGGATGCTCCCACGCACGAGCACGACGGCATCAACCCCAGCTGCGGCGACGAGCTCACCTTGCAGCTGCGTGTCGAGAACGGCGTGATTGAGGAGGCCTCGTTTACCGGTCATGGCTGCGCCATCAGCCAGGCCAGCGCCGACATCATGGCCGACCTCATCACCGGCGAGACGGTCGAGGAGGCACGCCGCCTGGCCGGGATCTTCCTGGCCATGATCCGCGGCGAGCAGCTCTCCGAGGAAGACCTGGAAGACCTGGACGAAGCTGCCCAGCTTCAGGACATCTCGCACATGCCCGCCCGCGTCAAGTGCGCCGAGCTCGCCTGGCGTACCCTCGACGACATGCTCGAGGGGCAAGATAACCAGTAGCGGATACCCCAAATCCAAGGATTTTGATTGCCGGGCCGCCCGATACGGGCGGCCCGGTTTTTTCATAACGAGCGCACACAGCCCACGCGTCCGACGCTCCATCTGTCATTTATCGCACGGCCGACCGCAAATACGAGCGTTTTTCACCGTACCAAAGGCTTGCGACGGGGTCACAGGCACGCCAGGCAATGTCCCAAGCCTCGTCTTGCCGGGCTCCGGCTCGCCTCGCACCTGCCGCGAACGGGTCCCATAGGGTGCGGCGTGCATTTTTTCGAGTATTCTGCACGCCAAGTCGTGTGCATACGCATCGGAAGCGTTAATCAACATCTCCAGGCGCCTTTATATTGCGTTTTAGAACAAACATCGTGGTCTCGGGGGCCCAAACATGGGCTTCAGGGGCGCATCGGCAGGCATAAATAGCTTCGGGACCTGAATGTTGCAAAATTGCGGCGGTGCCGACAGCACCACGATGCAGAAAACTCCGCTTTTTGCACGGCGCAGACGGGGGTAGGTACGGGCAAAACCGAGCTGAGGCGTTATTTTATGCAAGACGGCGATCGTTCTATGCAAATCAAGAAGTGCTGTTACCGTATCAAGCTCCGAGAACAGTGGTTGTGGCGTATGGGCGACCCCAGCTGCGGTGCCCGGGCGGCCCTACACCACGTTTCCGCCAGTCCTCACCGCCGTTCGCGCACGGGCGCGCACAATACGAGAAACGGTGCTTTTGCCAATCCCCGTATACCGCTCAATCTGGCGCACCGTAAACCCGGCATCGTGCAATCCGAGAATAACGATATTGCGCTGCGCCGGCGGTGCAGCTTTAGCCCCGTGGAGCGGAACCCCGAGTCCCTTCGCCAATTTATCGGCAAAGGCGTGTCGCTCCCACTCCGCCTCTTTCATATCGCACGGCGCTGGCTCGCTGTCGTTGGGCGTCGAAAGCGAATGGGCAATAAAGCCCTCGGCAGAACCAAAAAGCTCAAGAACGCAAGAAGGATAGGAAAATCCCCTCGTCATATCGTTGTCATAGGCCCGTAGATACTCGGCAAAGCTGCTCCACGGATAGCGCTCAATCAGAGCAATACCCGCCTCCTGCGGACCAGCGTGTACAGAGCGAATAGCCTCCGTCACCTGCCAGTCGGTATCGAGCGAACGGCGCTCAAAACGCTCACGAAACAAGCAGCCCGCGCGCCCAGTGCGCTTATTAAACCGACGAGCATACGTCAACAGCAGCCGCTGCATGGCCGCGCTCATTTCGTCCTCGTAATCCAATAGCACCAGATCCACGTGGTCGCCCATGAGACACCACGCCACAATCATCACCCGGGTATCGCGGCAGCACTCACGCATCAGTTCCAGGAACTCCCAGCGATCTGCATCGTTCTCAAAGATCAGTTGCTTGCCTGTACCGCGGGCACAGAAATGGTAAAAGCCGGTAACCGTTCTCCAAACGCGCTGCATGGCGCTCCCTTCGCCGGGATCTGCTTGCCATCCAATACAGCACGATTGAAGCGTGCCATCAAAACATTCACGCAAAACAATACACTCACGCGGCCAAAGGCAGTAAACAGGCGGCGAACGGCACCGTTGCAACAGGTCAACCCCTGCAACGCTTACAAAAGCTGACCAAAAGCTTGCCCAAGACGGACCCCCTCTACGGAAGTTCGCGACCACAGAACATAGAGTTAAATCGTTTCAATTGAAAGTTCCGCGCATCTCGCTACGAAAACTGAGCCGTTCGCCGAATATTCCGTGCATTTCGCGGTATTATAGGGGCTGCATGTCATGTCCCTTTCGAAGGGTCGCCCGGCAATCGCCAGACACGACCCCCAGACGGGACGCCAACACGATAGAGAGGAGAGGCATGCAGTACTCACAGGAAGTGGAGAACATGTGCCCCGTTGCCAAGGGTGCATACCACGGCCCCGCGCCCATCCCCGAGGAGGGCAAGTGGGTCCAGGCTAAGGAGATTTCCGACATCTCCGGTCTTACGCACGGTGTGGGTTGGTGCGCACCTCAGCAGGGCGCCTGCAAGCTCACGCTGAACGTCAAGGACGGCATCATCGAAGAGGCCCTCGTTGAGACCATCGGCTGCTCGGGCATGACCCACTCTGCCGCCATGGCTTCCGAGATCCTTCCCGGCAAGACCATCCTCGAGGCCCTCAACACCGACCTCGTCTGCGACGCCATCAACGTTGCTATGCGCGAGATCTTCCTGCAGATCGTTTACGGCCGCAGCCAGACCGCGTTCTCCGAGGGCGGCCTGCCCGTGGGCGCCTCCCTCGACGACCTCGGCAAGGGCCTTCGCTCTCAGGTCGGTACCATGTTCGGCACCAAGGCCAAGGGCGCTCGTTACCTCGAGCTCGCTCAGGGCTACGTCACCCGCATGGCTCTCAACGACAAGAACGAGATCATCGCGTTCGAGTTCCTGAACCTCGGTAAGTTCACCGACGCCGTCAAGGCCGGCAAGACCCCCGAGGAGGCCATCGCTGGCGCTATGGGCCACTATGGTCAGTGGGAGAACGCTGCCAAGTACATCGACCCGCGCACCGACGAGGAGACTCACTCCGTCGCCAGCGTGTTCCCGGTTCACGAGTAGAAAGGGAGGGAAAAAACTATGACTGTTACGTTCGAAGGTTACGAGCGCCGCGCTGACAAGATCAACAAGTGCCTCGCCGACAACGGCATCGCCTCCCTCGAGGAAGCTCTGCAGATCTGCACCGACAAGGGCTTCAACCCGCGTGAGATCGTCAACAACACCCAGTCCATCGCCTTCCAGAACGCTGAGTGGGCCTACACCCTCGGCTGCGCTCTCGCTGTCAAGCGCGAGGCCAAGACCGCTTCTGAGGCTGCTGCCATCATCGGCGAGGGCATCCAGGCCTTCACCGTTCCCGGCTCCGTCGCCGAGGACCGCAAGGTCGGTCTGGGCCACGGCAACCTGGGCGCTATGCTGCTCTCCGACGACACCGAGTGCTTCGCCTTCCTGGCTGGCCACGAGTCCTTCGCTGCCGCTGAGGGCGCTATCGGCCTGGCTCTGAACGCCAACAAGGCTCGTAAGAAGCCGCTGCGCGTCATCCTCAACGGTCTGGGCAAGGACGCTGCTCAGATTATCGCCCGCATCAACGGCTTCACCTATGTGAAGACCCAGTTCGACTACTACACGGGCGAGCTCAAGGTCGTCGAGACCATCCCCTACTCCGATGGTCCCCGCGCTGCCGTTAACTGCTACGGCTCCGACGACGTCCGCGAGGGCGTTGCCATCATGTGGCACGAGAACGTCGACATCTCGATCACCGGTAACTCCACCAACCCCACGCGCTTCCAGCACCCCGTCGCTGGCACCTACAAGAAGGAGCGCATCGAGGCTGGCAAGAAATACTTCTCCGTCGCTTCTGGTGGCGGCACTGGCCGTACCCTGCACCCGGACAACATGGGCGCCGGCCCTGCCTCTTACGGCATGACCGACACCATGGGCCGTATGCACTCCGACGCCCAGTTCGCCGGTTCTTCCTCCGTGCCTGCGCACGTTGACATGATGGGTCTCATCGGCATGGGCAACAACCCCATGGTCGGTGCCACCGTCGCCTGCGCTGTCGCCGTCGAGGAGGCCCTCAAGGCCTAATCGCGCCCGCGCGATGCTCATATAGTTGAGCTTTAGAGCCGCTACCCGCCCGGGTAGCGGCTCTTTTTGTTTTCACTGCCGAAGGGTAGCTAATGCCGATATATCAGTTGGAGCGAAATACGAGATGTGATGAGATGGAGCATCAGAGCGTCCATGACGCCCACGCGCCATATTCGCCCTTTACCGATTTATCCAATCTTTGCGACACCTTTGCCGATCACCCATGCGACAATGCGCCGGACGAGAAAGGAATCCGATGGAATCGACTGATGTACTGGTAATTGGATCTGGCATTGCGGGACTTTGCGCCGCCATCGAAGCGGCACGCACGGGTGCAACCGTCGCTGTGGCAAGCGCCGGCAAGACCATGAGCGGATCGAGCTTCTTCCCGGGAACCTGGGGTCTCGGCCTTATTGGCCCCGTCGACGAAGACGACGAACAGGACCTCATCGATACCATCCAGACCGTCGGCGGCGGCGTTGCCGACCCTACGCTCGTCCAGGCGTTTGTCCACGGTATTCCTCAGGCCATCCAATGGCTCGAGCAGGATCTAGGTGTTGAGCTCCAGCGTCCGCAAAGTGCCGAGAGTGCCCAGCAGAAGCAGTTTATCCCCTGCTTTGACCACAAGACGCGCATGTGGCGCGGCCTCACCCGCAAGCCCCTTGAGGACGCGTGCGCGACCCAGATCAAGTCGCTCGGCATTCGCCTGCTCCCCTGCCACGAACTTATCGACCTTGTTGAGGACACAGCCGGAAAGATAACCGGCGCCGTGCTCTACGACCGCGCAAACGAGCATCTCGAGCCTATGGCAGCCAAGGCCACTATCATCGCCGCCGGAGGCACGGGCGGACTGTTCGAGCGCAGCCTCACTTCGGCAGACGTGCTCAGCTCCTCGCAGGCCATCGCACTGGCACACGGCGCAACGCTCACTAATATAGAGTTCATGCAGATGATGCCGGGCTTCATCGAGCCCAAGCGCAACCTTGTCTTTAACGAGAAGACCTGGCGCTACGTACATGTAGACCAGCCGGTCGATATCGCCGACGACAAGCTGGACGATCTGCTTGAGCAACGCTCCGGATATGGCCCCTTCACGTCACGCTTGGCCTCCCGCGCTATCGATCTCGTCATCGATCAAGCAGGCGCCGAAGGCCTCGCGCTCCACTACGACTTCCCCCGCGAGGACGTCCCTGAGTTTGTGCAGACCTTTGCCACCTGGCTACAAGACGAGCACGGCATCGCGCCGACCGCCGAGATGCGCGTGGCGATGTATGCCCACGCTGCTAATGGCGGTATCAAAATCGACAAGACAGCCTTCACGGGCGTCGAAGGCCTCTATGCCTGCGGCGAGGCGACAGGCGGCATGCACGGCGCCGATCGCATTGGTGGCCTGTCAAGTGCCAACGGCATCGTGTTTGGGCGCATCGCGGGCGCATCAGCGGCGCGAGCAGCACTGGACGCCCCCGAAGCGGCCGCTCTGGTGGATGCAGCGCTCCCCCAGTACGGCATTGCCACAACAGACGCCGAACGCCTGACACGTAGCCTCAAACACACAATGAGCACCTACTGCATGATCAACAGGACCAAAGCTGGCCTCTCTAAAGCGCTGCACGAGCTTGAAGGCCTGCAAGACGAGGCCACCGCGCTAAGCAAGTCGCATGCCAACGCCAGCGAAATCGCTGCCCTCGCCCGCCTGCAATCGCAGATTCAACTAGCACAGGAAATGGTCAAAGCCATGCGCAAGCGAACCGAAAGTCTGGGTTCGCACTATCGAGCGGACTAAGCTGAGCACCCCTCTAGAGCAGAACACAACTTCTCGATATTAATGGGCCCCGTGAGCTCAAAGCGACACGGGGCCCATTCGTGTCCGCGCGGGCAAATATACTCATTCTGAATACGGAGTCGACATAGTCCACGTAGACAAACGAACAGAAAGGAAGAGATATGGACAGCAGTGATATCGAAAAATGGCGTGTCGAACTTGACAGCTACGCCCATGTAGAAGACGGCGTTGAGTATTGGCTTGCACGCGATTTAATGGAACCCATGGGGTACACTCGATGGGAGAACTTCGCCGAAGTTGTTAAGAGGGCAAAAGTCTCGTGCGAAACAAACAAAACTCCAGTTGATTCCCATTTTCGTGACACCACGAAAATGGTAACTGCCGGTGTCGCCGCTCGCGCGGTTAAAGACTACAAACTTACGCGCTATGCATGCTATTTAATCGCCCAGAACGGAGATTCAAACAAGCCAGAGATCGCGCTCGCCCAGGCATACTTTGCCGTGCAGACGCGCCGGTTTTACCGATCCCCAGGGCAGGCTCGACCTGTAAAGCGTCTGTGCCCTTTCGGGTTCAGACCCAAGCGAGGTCAACAAAAAAGCGACCAGCCGAAGCCAGTCGCCTTAACATGCTTTGGTGGGCCGTCAGGGGGTCGAACCCTGGACCTTGGGATTAAGAGTCCCCTGCTCTACCAACTGAGCTAACGACCCAAAGCTAAAGCCCGTTGCGGCGGACTTTAGAGGAGATATCGTGTGGTGGGCCGTCAGGGGGTCGAACCCTGGACCTTGGGATTAAGAGTCCCCTGCTCTACCAACTGAGCTAACGACCCGATATCAACACGAAGCAAGAACTGGGGTGGGTAAAGGGACTCGAACCCTCGACCTACGGGACCACAACCCGTCGCTCTAGCCAACTGAGCTACACCCACCGTGTCCTGTGCGCTTCGCGCTCGACTATTATTGCAAGGAACGCCACGCGATGCAAGCCCCAATTTTCAAGAATTTTGAAAAGAGTTTTTCGAGCGCGTTTCGAGCAATTCCCACCGGTTTCATAGGAGTAAACTTGCCCCACTGCAAATGCTCGAAAGGACAGGCATGAAAGAACTCTCCAACCGTACGGCGACATTTACCGATTCGGTCATCCGCCGCATGACGCGCATCTCCAATAAGTACGGTGCCGTCAACCTCTCGCAGGGCTTCCCTGACTTCGATCCTCCGGCACAGCTGCTCGAGAGCCTCAGCACCATCGCGACCGACCCCAAGCCGCTCTATCACCAGTACTCCATCACTTGGGGCTCCCAGGCCATGCGCGAGGCACTCGCGGCCAAGCAGGAACACTTTATGGGCATGCCGATCAACCCCAACGAGAACATCGTAGTCACATGCGGCTCCACCGAGGCCATGATGGCCGCCATGATGACGGTCACAAACCCCGGAGACAAGGTCGTCATCTTCTCGCCGTTCTACGAGAACTACGGCGCCGACACGATTCTCTCGGGCGCTGAGCCCATCTATGTGCCGCTCAACCCGCCCACGTTCGACTTCGATCGCGAGGTCCTCGAGGCGGCCTTCCGCGACAACGAGCCCAAGGCAATCGTCCTATGCAACCCATCCAACCCCTGCGGCAAGGTCTTTACGCACGAGGAGCTCACCTTTATTGCCGACCTGTGCAAAAAGTACGACACCTACTGCATCACCGACGAGGTCTACGAGCACATCGTCTATGCGCCCCACGAGCATGTCTATATGGCCACGCTGCCCGGCATGTTCGAGCGTACCATCAGCTGCAGCTCGCTGTCCAAGACCTACTCCATCACCGGTTGGCGCCTGGGCTACACCATTGCCCCGGCCGAGATTACCGAGCGCATCAAGAAGGTCCACGACTTCCTCACGGTGGGCGCCGCCGCTCCCCTGCAAGAGGCCGTCGTCACCGCCCTCAACTTCGACGACAGCTATTACGATGAGGTCCTCGACCTCTACACCGCCAAGCGCGACCTGTTCTGTCAGGGGCTCGATAGCATCGGTCTTGAGCATAACGTGCCGCAGGGCGCCTACTACGTGATGATGGATATCTCGGAGTTCGGCTACGACAGCGACCTCGAGTTCTGCGAGGACCTGGCCTCCAAGGTTGGCGTGGGCGCCGTGCCTGGCTCAAGCTTCTTCCGTGAGCCCGTCAACCATCTGATTCGTTTCCACTTCGCCAAGCGAGACGAGACGCTTAACGCGGCGCTGGAGAACCTCAAGTCGCTACGTGATAAAATCAAGCCGCGCGGGTAAGGACGGCCCGGCAACTAAAGCAACCAAAGAAGCCCCGCACCGCCCGTGAACTGCCTCCCATTTCTTGGATACGAGAAATGGGAGGCAGTTCACGGGCGGTGCGGGGCTTCTTTTTAGAGCGCTTTCTTAAATGGTTTAGAGCTCTATACTTTAGTCACGGAGCAACTCGTCCCAGAGAGAGGAATACTATGGCAGAGCAGCAGCTTATCGGAGCACTCGAGGCCGGCGGCACCAAGATGGTCTGCGCCACGGGCTATGCGGACGGTACGGTCCTGGAGCGCGAGCAGATCGCGACCACGACCCCGCAGGAGACCGTCGAGGCCGTCAACGCATGGTTTGCAGACAAGGGCATCGCCGCCTTGGGCATCGGCGCCTTTGGCCCCACCGCGGTCAACCCTGCCTCGCCCCAGTACGGCAAGATCTTGGAGACGCCCAAGACCGCATGGCGTTACTTTGACCTACTGGGCACCATCCAAAACGAGCTCAAGGTCCCCTGCGGCTACGATACCGACGTCAACGTCGCTTGCTTGGGCGAGGTCACCTTTGGTTGCGCTCAGGGCCTCACCGACGTGGTGTACCTGACCATCGGCACCGGTGTGGGCGCTGGCGTGCTCTCGGGCGGTCAGCTCGTGCATGGCATGATGCATCCCGAGGCCGGCCACATCCTGGTCACGCGCGACCCGCGCGACACCATTGGCGAGCATAGCGCCTGCCCCTTCCACGACAACTGCCTCGAGGGCCTCATCGCCGGTCCTGGCGTTAAAAAGCGCTGGGACGGCAAGAGCGCCGGAGACATGGCCGACGACCCGGAGGCCATGGACCTGCTCGCAGGCTATCTGGCGCAGGCACTCATGACCTACACGCTGTGCTACGCACCGCAAAAGATTATCATCGGCGGCGGCGTGGCCGACCACACCCCCATCGTGCCGCTCGCACGCAAAAAGTGCGCCGAAATGCTCAACGGCTATATCGTCACGCCCGAGGTCAACGATATCGACACCTACATTGTCAACAATAGCCTCGAGGGCAAGCAGGGCATCATGGGCTGCCTGGCCCTGGGTGCCGCCGCGCTTCAGCAGTAGGCGCGCCAATGGGGCGCCACGACGTCCAGCAATCCCATCCTACGGAATAACGCCGCCACGCCCTGTATAAGCCCCAAACAAAGAGAGGCCGCCTAGGACCAAGCAATGTGTCCTAGGCGGCCTTTTTGGCACATATGAGCGATCGTAGAAGATATCGAAGCACAACGCCCGTCATCGCTCCGCAGCGGTCAATCATCACATCAGTAATCATACCGGCGCGACCGGGCACAAAGAGCTGAATCGTCTCGTCAATCGAGGGGATCAGCAGTAGGAAAACCGCCGTGGGAAGCAATACGTCAAAGGTGCGACGGCCCTCGATATCAAAAGCGTGCGTCGCCAGAATGCCGAGCACCATGTACTCGGTAAAATGCGCGCACTTGCGAACGACGAAGTTGGTCACCCACTCATACGGAAGCCCCATGTCGTTCAAAAAGCCGCGAACGGCCTCCATAATCGACAGACTCAATGAACCGGACCCCGTGCCGGGAACCATCGAATTGCCCCAGATGAGCAGCACCATCAGGCAGGACGCGACCGCCCATTTTCGATCGAGTTTAAGCATGCAGAAGTTATGCCTCCGCACAGAGCGGCTCAAAGCTGGCGGTGCCGCCCTCGATAACACTCAGATAGGCACGACCAGTGCGCCTCACCGCTGCAGACTGTAGGCGGTCGATCTCCTCCTCGAGAATCTGATTGACGCGCTCGTGACGACGGTTCTCCATGATGCCAGCAGCGATGGCCTCGGCACGCTCAAAACTTTCGCGCGAGATGCGGGCGGTATCCTCAGGGAACACGGCACTGTGGCGACCAACGTAAGCGGGGGCAGCGGGCTGAGGAGCAGGCGTAAACACCGGAGCGGCAACGGGAGCAGGCTCGACGACCTCGTTCAAAATTGCGGCAGCGGCGGCCCACATGCCCTCGTGACCCGAGTAATCGGCCATGGGGACGTCTTCCTCGGAAGTCGCATCGACAGGCTCGTCAACTGCGACGGACTGGGACGCGGAGGCCGGGGCATCGACCGGGGCAGCGACCACATACGGCATGTCGTTCGAGATGACCGGCTCGTCAAGGTCGTCGAGATCGATAGCCGCAGCAGAGGCGTCGCTGATGATCGGCATGTTGGCAAGGTTCGCGTTGAACGGCACCGCCTCCGCCGCCTGCTGCTGTGCAGGAGCGCCCCACAGCGAGCTTTCGGCAGCGCGGCGGGCGGCAATAGTCTCCTCGTCGACGGCCAGCGGCTCGTCGGCGTAGGGGTCAACGGCGGTGGCGGCGGCCGGAGTCACGGGCACGGCAGTGTCATACGTAACGGATTGAGCCGTGGCGGCGTTGTTGGCGGCGTTAGCCACAAGCGCCACAAAGGCGGCCGTGCTGCCCGCAGGGGCGGCATGAGAGCCCGAAACGGCGCGCGCAGCGGCAGCGATGTCATCGCGGTTAATGGAGCCGGTCTGCCCGCCGTAGGTGAGTTCGTCGATAGCGACCTGGTAGACGTCGCGTGAGCGCGTGGGATCGCAGCTGACCGGCGAATCGTCGTCGAGCATGCTATCGATCATGGACCAGGCGTCGGCCTCGCTCATGGCGTCTGCGGCGCGAGCGATAGTGGGGACGCCATCGTCGGCACGACGGCGCTGCAAGGCACCGGTCAGGCCAGAGAAAACCGAAGAGGGCTGCGCGGCGTTTGCCTGAACGGCAGGAGCCGCAGTAGCAACGCCCTGAGGAGCAGCCCACTGCTGTTGGGCGGGCATCGAGGCGGTCTGGAACTCATCTTGATGCTGGTTGACGTTCGCAGCGCCACCCATGGCGTCGGGCTGGAACAGGCGCTCGGCATGCTGTGCGCGATATTCAGAAATGCCGAGCGAGGCGGCATAGATACCCACGCCCGCCACCGCACCCACGGCAAAGGGAACAGCGCCCGCGACGACCGTCTCGTTCACCGACGAAAACGGCAGCGTGGCAGCATACATCACCACGGGAGCGGCAAGGCCGATTCCGCAGGAAAGTCCAGCAAGAACTGCTCGTTGTGTTGCATCAGAAGAAGCCATGAGCTCTCCCCATCTTCCAGCACCCAAATCGCATCATTAAGTTGGCTGCGCGAGAGAAGATGAAGCGGGGCTATGCCCCAAAGCAACGGTATATGGTTCGTTTCATCTGCGTTTTCCGTCGCGAAGCTTAACAGCTATTATGCGAAACCCCCTTGGGGATTGCAAGCGACGAAGCGGGATTGAAACGGGAAAATCGCTGCTTGCCGGTCGTGAGGTCAATAATCGTTGGCGAGCGGCTATACGAAAAGGGCCGGGATCTAAACCCCGGCCCTTCTGACATGTCTATGGTTGTTGTCGCGTGCGGCGGACGGCCTAGAACGTCTGCTCGTAATCGCTGTGCTTTTTTGCCGACCGCACCAGGAACTCCTGGTTGGTATTGGTGCCCTTGAGACCCTTGATAAACGACGCGGCCGCGCGCTCGGTATTGTTCATGCCGGCGAGGATACGGCGCAGACCAAAGACAAACGGGCGCATCTGCTCGTCGACCAGCAGATCCTCGTTGCGCGTGCCCGAGGCAACGGGATCGATGGCCGGGAAGATACGGCGGTCGGCCAGGTCGCGGTCGAGCTTGAGCTCCATGTTGCCGGTACCCTTGAACTCCTCAAAGATGACTTCATCCATCTTGGAGCCGGTATCGATGAGGGCGGAGGCCAGGATGGTGAGCGAGCCGCCGTTCTCGATGTTGCGGGCAGCGCCCAGGAAACGCTTGGGCGGATACAGGGCCGCCGAATCGACGCCGCCCGACAGGATACGGCCCGAGGCGGGAGCGGCCAGGTTGTAGGCGCGTGCAAGGCGCGTGATGGAGTCGAGTACCACCACGACGTCGCCACCCAGCTCCACGATGCGTTTGGCACGCTCGATCACGAGCTCCGCCACGCGAGTATGGTTGTCGGCGGGCATATCGAAGGTCGAGGCCACGACCTCACCCTTGATGGAGCGCTGCATATCGGTGACCTCTTCGGGACGCTCGTCGACGAGCAGGCAGATGAGGTGCACCTCGGGATTGTTGATCGAGATAGACTGGCAGATCTTCTTGAGGATCGTGGTCTTACCGGCCTTGGGCGGAGACACAATCAGACCGCGCTGGCCCTTGCCGATCGGCGACACGATATCGATGGCGCGACCGGTGATGGAATCCTTGCCGTGCTCCATACGCAGCGGCTCGTTGGGATAGACCGGGGTGAGGTCACCAAACTTGGGGCGGTTACGGGCCTGCTCGGGATCAAGGCCGTTGACGGTCGTGATCTTAGCGAGGCCGGCGCGCTTGTCGCCGCCGCGTGAGGGGCGCAGTGAGCCCTCAATCACATCACCCGTACGCAGGCGTGCGGAGCGAATGAGATAGGCGGGAACAAAGGCGTCGTCGCTGGACTTCATGTAGCCGTGGGCATGGATGATGCCGGAGCTGTCCGGGCGAATCTGCAGAATGCCCTTGATGTCACGGAAGCCCTCGGCCTTCGCAGCGGTGGTGTAGATCTCTTCGACGAGCTCGGCCTTCTTCTTGCCGGTCGTCTCGATCTCGAACTCCTTGGCCTTCTCGCGCAGCTCGGCGACCTTCATGGCCGCGAGTTCCTCGCGTGAAAGTGTGGGCTCGGTCGGGGCGGCATTGCGCTCCTTATTACGCTGCTTGCGGTCGCGCTGACGATTGCGGCGGTCGTTGTTGCGCTCGTCTTTGCGCTCGTTGCGCTCGTCGTTGCGCTTGTGCTGACGGCGGTTGGGGCGGGCGTTCTCGTCGGTCTCGGCGGTCGTGGCGACCTTGGCCGACGGAGTTGCGGCGTCGGTGTCGGCCGGGACTTCGTTATCGGCCTTGGTATCGGCATCGGCATTGGGCTCGGCATCGGCTTGCTGCTCGACAGCCTTAGCCTTTGCAGACTTCTTGCGCGTACGCTTGGGCTTCTCGGCTGCCGGCTGACCGGCGTTCTCGGCATCGGAAGCGGAGTCGACGGTTGCCTCGGCGACCTCGTTGCCCGATTCCTCGGACGCGTCCTTTTTCGAACCCTTGGCCTTGGACGAGCGCTTAGCGGCCGTGCGACGGCTGCGACCGGGACGAACATCGGCGGGCTCGTCCTCGGCGGGTGCTCCGACCTCGGTGGCGGCAGATTCCTGAACAGGAGTGTCGGCGACAGGCGCGGGCGCGGTGGTCATCGCGGCGTCCTGAGCTGCGGCTGCTGCAGCAGCGGCGGCAGCCTTCTCGGCCTCGACGAAGGCCTTGGGCTTGCGGCCGCGGCGGTGCGGGCGAAGAGCGGGATCGACGACGGGAACCTCGTTGGCCTCGGCGGGTGTTGCAAACTCAGAGGGCTGCGCACCCTCCCCCACCGCAGAACGAGCCGGAGCTTCACCGGACTCTTGAGCCGCCTGCTCAGCATCCTGCTGAGACTTGGCCGCACGACGACGCGTGCGCGGAGCCGGCTTCTCGGTCGGCTGCCCCGCGACAGGGGCCTCGGTGGCCGCAGACGCCTCGGAGACGACCGGCGCTGCAAGCTCGGTCAGTGCCGCGGCCTCGCGCTCGGCAGCACGGCGACGGGCACGCACAACCTGAGCCTCGCTGATCTGCGCCAGCGCGCGGGCCTGTGCAACCTCATCGGAAATCGGCGCGGAGGAATCGGCAACGGTGCGCTTGGTTCGCGTCGCGCGCATGGCGCGACGCTTGGGCTTGTCGGCCTCCTCGCCGTCAGCGGCGGGCTTAGGCGCACGGCGCGTGCGCTTGGGCTTTACGGGCGCGGCATCCTCTTCGGCGGCAGGGGCAACTCCCTCGCCAGCGGCAGGCGCGACCTTCTCAGCCGATGCGGGCGCAGGCGTCGAAGCGGCCTTGGAGGCCTCAGGAGCCGAAGCCTGCACCGGCGCAGGCATCACGACCTGGTCCAACGCAGCCGGTGCAGCGGGAGCGGCCGTCGTCGTTATTTCGTTTTCTTGCTGTTGATCAGACACAGTGTTTGCTCAACTTTCTTTTCAAGCCCTGTGATCACATGCTCCCTGCATAAACCTTCAGGGCGGCTAAACAGTCTAGCTCCGTCAAATACCGACGGACATCATTGATCTGTATCGAGATGATTGCGTCATATACGCAGCGTTAGTGTAACACAACCGCAACCACCTGCAACTTAGTCATCGGGGACGTTCTTAAACGACTAGCCAAAAGGGACACTCTTTACAAAGCCACGGGCGGCGATGTCCCCCTCTCATAAGTTGCGGTGAAAGAGTTCCTGAAAAACCCGGCAGCCGCCCCAAACGGGAACTATTCCACCGCAACTTATATGGAGAGGTCAGCCGAGCCCCCAAAGATCCTAGTGACCACGAGGCACGAGAGCGGAATCGTCGGTCTCAGGATCGGCTCGCCACGAATCGCGCCTATCTACTACGTTTGACCCGTGACCCCTGACCATTCCCCCGATCTTCCTAAAATCGCAAGCCAGCTACCTGCAGTTTTAATATCGCACCTTGTGACATGCTTCGGGGTATGCGACTAAACGTAGTAGATAACCCCGATTCGTGGCGGACGGTTTCGCACCGCTCCCCCCCGGACAAAAATGATCCGTTTTCCTCCGTCCCCAAGGGGTCGTTTTCAAAACGATCGCGGATTACGGTGCAAGAACGGCGCAAGCCAACCATACCCCGCATTTTCAAGAAACTATAAAGCGTCTACCTGCGGTTTTATTTTTGCTGCTGTCGCTATGGTCGCCAGGCAGCGAGTCAGCCCCGTAAAGCGGTATAGATTCGTTTTTATAGCATTTTCCAACACGCCAAAAAGCCCCGCCAAACGCAAAAAGCCCGACCTCCACATGGAGATCGGGCTTATAGGGTTCAGCAAAGCCGAACCTACACGGTCAAACGACCCGTAGATTACATCTGCTCGGGTGCGGAAACGCCAACAAGGGTAAGCACCAGGGCGAGCGTCACGCGGACGGCGTCGCAAGCGGCCAGACGGGCGCGCGAGAGCTCGGGGTCGACGGGACGGCCCTCGCTCGGCAGCACCTGGCAGGCAGCATAGAAGCTGTGGAAGTCGCCGGCGAGCTCCTCGGCAAAGTGCGTCAGACGGAACGGAGCGCGGTCGCGAGCGCAGCTGGCGATCAGGTCGGTGAGCTCGTTGAGCTTACGCGAAAGGGCGAGCTCGGTCGGGTCGGTCAACAGCGAGTAATCGACGTTCTCACCGATAGCCTTGGCGGCGACGGCCTTCATGCCCATCTCGTCAGCCTGCTCGGGCGTAACGTCGGCGGCACGACGCAGGATGGAGCACACGCGGGCGTGAGCGTACTGCACGTAGTACACCGGGTTGGAGTTGTCGCGCTTCTTAACGGCCTCGATGTCGAAGTCGACCATCTGGTTGGAGCTCTTGGAGATGAGCGTGTAGCGGGCGGCGTCAGAGCCGACCTCGTCGACGAGCTCCTGCAGGGTCACCATGGTGCCCTTGCGCTTGGACATACGGACGGGCTTGCCGTTGCGCAGCAGGTTGACGAGCTGGCCCAGCAGAACCTCGAACTTGCCGGGATAGCCAAGAGCGTCGCAGACGCAGCGGACGCGCTCGATGTAGCCGTGGTGGTCGGCGCCCCAGATGTCGATGACATGGTCGACGCGCTGGAACTTGTCCCAGTGATAGGCAACATCGGAGGCAAAGTAGGTGTACTCGCCGTCGGACTTGATCAGGACGCGGTCCTTGTCGTCGCCCAGGTCGGTGGAGCGGAACCACAGGGCGCCGTCCTTGGTGTAGAGGTAGCCCATCTTGTCGAGCTTCTCGAAAGCGCGGTCGACGGCGGAGGTGCCGGCGGTCTCGCCTTCGGTGTCCTTCACATACAGCGAGCGCTCGGAGAACCAACGATCGAAGTCGCAGTTGACGGCGTGGCAGAGGTCGCGCATGTTGTCGACCATCTTCACGTAACCGCGCTCACGGAAGCTCTCCATGCGCTCCTGCGGATCGGCCTCGACCCACTTGTCGCCGTCGGTGCGCCAGAACTCGGCGGCCTCGTCGATGATGTAGTCGCCGCCGTAGGAGTCCTTGCCCAGAGTCTCGGCAAAGTTATCCTGGTACGGATGGGTCTCGGGGTGCTCGTCGTTCTCGTCGGCGACAAAGGCATCGCGGTCGGCAATCAGAATCTTGTGAGCCTCATCGATGTCCACGCCCTGCTTGGCGATGATGTCGGCGAGCTGCATATAGCGCGTGCTGATGGAGTTGCCGAAGGTGTTCATCTGAGAGCCGTGGTCGTTGATGTAGAACTCACGCTGGATGTCGTAACCGGCGTGGTCCATAACACGGCAGAGAGAGTCGCCCAGCGCGGCCCAGCGGCCGTGACCAATGTGCATGGGGCCGACGGGGTTGGCGGAAACGAACTCGACCTGGGTCTTCAGGCCGCCGCCGACGTTGGACTTAGCGAAGTCCATGCCCTTCTCGCGGGCCTCGCCGAAGATGGCGTTCTTGACGGCGACGGAAAGGTAGAAGTTGATGAAGCCAGGACCGGCGATCTCGACCTTCTCGATCGCGGGGTCCTCGGGCATATGGGCAACGACGGCCTCGGCGATCTTGCGCGGGGCGCAGTGGGCCAGCTTGGCGGACTTCAGGGCCATGGTGGAGGTCCACTCGCCATGAGAAGTGTCAGCCGGTCGCTCGATGGCGCAATCGTCAAGTTCAAATGCGGAAAGGTCGCCGGCCTCTTGGGCCGCAGCAAGCGCAGCGCGTACCAGCTCTTCAATCTTCTCGGGCATAGATCCTCCTTGTGTTAAAGCCCCCGAGCTCTTGGTCACTCGTAGGGCAAAAGCCAGAGTTTGTAGCACTCTATCACAAGCGACGCACACTGTCGCAGGGTAAAGCCAATCGAAATTGCATATGCACAAAAATGACTACCGCTCTTGCGCGGTGGTACAAAGTTGGCGGTTTGCCTGCAATTTATACACGTTCTGGAAATGCATAAACGATTGAATAAGCCGTTCTATTTATCGAATACTCTTACCTATCAGAGTTGTGTGCTTTTCCTGCATAAAGTAAGGGTTTGCGCACGTCAGCGTGTTATTCTAGACATACGTAAATTCGTATAAGTTGGAGGTAGCATGTTCTCAATCGGTCAACACGTCATTCATCCGGGTCAGGGAGTCTGCACCGTCGTCGGTTTTAGGGACGACACGCCGCAGCCCATGCTGTTGCTCGAGACCAAGCAGGGACATGCGCAGACGATCCTCATGTATCCCGTGGCGCAGGCTGATCGTTTGCACGCCGCCATCTCCCAGCAAGATGCCGAGCACCTGCTGAGCCACTATGACGAGCTGGAGTGCGACACCTTTACCGAGCGCAACAGCTCGCTCGAGGAGACGCACTTTAAGCAGCAGCTCAAGCTGGGCGCGCCCGAGACGGTCCGCGTGGCAAAAACCATGATGCACCGTATTCGCCAGGCCGAGGAAGCTGATAAGAAACCCAGCTCCTACTACATGCGCGTACTCAAGGAAGCCAAGCGCCGCTCCATCGAGGAGTTCGCCGTGGCCCTGGGCGTCACCGAGGAGGATGCCGAAGCCCGCCTAGCCCAAGCCGCCCTCAACTAACCCATCCGCACCAAAAACCACCACAAGGGGGACAGGTACCTTTGTGGTGGTTTTCTTGTTCTAGTAGTATTCATTCTTAACGATACCCACGAGCACAAGGAGTCCCTTATGGCAGAGCCGCTTACCGCCGGAATCACCCGCGACCGCGCGTTCGAACTGCTCAACGAGCACAACAAGGACCCGTTCCACATCACCCATGGCGAGACGGTCGAGGGCACTATGCGCTACTTTGCGCGCGAGTTCGACCCCGAGAACGAGGAGTTTTGGGGCATCGTCGGCCTACTGCACGACTTGGATTGGGAGGAGCATGAGGACGACCCCATGAACCACACCATCTATGCTGCCGAGATTCTTGAGGGCGAAGGTGCGTCTCCCGAGCTTATCCGCGCCATCCAGACGCACACGTCCGATTTCAACTCTTCGCTGCCCAAACCCGAGCTGCAGATGGAAAAGATCCTGTTTGCCTGCGATGAGCTCACCGGCCTGATCGGCGCCGCCGTCATCATGCGCCCGAGCAAGAGCGTCATGGACTTTACGACCAAGTCGCTCAAAAAGAAATTCAAGGACAAGCGCTTTGCCGCCGGCTGCTCGCGCGACGTGATTTCGCAGGGCGCCGAGATGCTGGGCTGGGAGCTTCCCGAGCTCTTCGACCGCACCATCGCAGCCATGCAGTCCTTCGCCCCCGACCGCGACACCTTCCAAGCCTAACCGCTCACGCCACCTAAAACCACCACAAAGGGGACAGGCACCTTTGTGGTGGTTTTCGTTTATACGGAGTTTAGGGGCGGACCTGACCGGTGCCGCGGAGCTTGTATTTGTAGGTGGTGAGGGCCTCGGCGGCAAAGGGGCCGCGGGCGTGGAGCTTTTGGGTCGAGATACCGATCTCGGCACCCAGGCCAAACTCGCCGCCGTCAGTGAAGCGCGTGCTGGCGTTGGCGTACACGGCCGAGGCATCGACTGCATCCAAGAAGCGCTCGCAGGCGTCCGCGTCCTCGGCAACGATGGCTTCGGAGTGCATGGTGCCGTAGCGGTTGATGTGTGCGATGGCCTCGTCCTCGTTCGCCACGACCTTCACGCTCATCTCAAGCGCCAGGTACTCACGGCCCCAGTCATCCTCAGTTGCGTCAACATAGTCGTCGCCCTCGGCAAGACCGGCATCGGCACATGCGGCGCACGTGGCCTCGTCGCCGTGAATCAGCACGCCGTGGTCATGCAGCACGGCAACGACTGCGGGCAGGAAGCGATCAGCAACGGCACGGTCGACCAGCAGCGACTCGGCGGCATTGCACACGCCCACGCGCTGGGTCTTGGCATTGACAATAATGTTGAGCGCCTTGTCAAAGTCGGCGGATTCATGCACGTAGATATGGCAGTTGCCCGTGCCCGTCTCGATCACCGGCACAAGCGACTCGCGCACGCAGCGCTGAATCAGGCCCGCACCGCCACGCGGGATAAGCACGTCGACGATGCCGCGGAGCTTCATGAGCTCGCCGGTGGCCTCGCGGTCGGTGGACTCGATCATCGAGATAGCCTCGCGCGGGAAACCCTTGGCCTCGAGCGCATCGGCCAGCAACTCGGAAATCATGGCGCACGAGTGATAGGCCAGCGAACCGCCGCGCAGAATGCAGGCGTTTCCGGTGCGGATGCAGATGCCCGCAGCGTCGGCCGTCACGTTGGGACGTGCCTCGTAGACCATGGCGACCAGGCCCAGCGGCACACTCACGCGCGTAAGGTCCACACCACTTGCAAGCACGCGGTGGTCGAGCACGCGGCCGACAGGATCGGGCAGCTCGGCAAGCTTCTCCAGGCCGGCGGCCATGCCCTCGACGCGCTCGGGCGTCAGCAACAGGCGATCGAGGAGCCCCGCCGAGGTGCCCGCATCGCGCGCGGCGGACATATCGAGCTCGTTGGCGGCAACGATGGAATCGACACCGTCGCGCAGCGCTGCGGCCATGGCGCACACGGCCTCCTGACGCTGCTCATCGCTCGCCGTGGCAAGCGAGGTCGACGCTGCCTTGGCGGCAACGGCGAGATCGTGGACATACGTGGCTATATCGACCGACATGGGCGGCCCTTTCTCTTAGATGTTTGCCCACCATGGTAGCCGATTTGTGCATGCCCTCGCGCGCGGCGGTAGAATTGGTCAACCCGAAACACCGCAACGAACGGAAGTACCGCATGGCCCTCATCACTTCGTACCACGTCCCCGGCCTCTACGTCGAGGACCACAGCATCGACGTCCCCCTTGACTGGCGCGGCCTGGAGCCGATGCTGTTGGCCGTCGGCAGCACCATACGCCGCGGCGCTATGCCGGCACCAATCGCCGGCGCGCCCGAGAGCATCAAGCTCTTCTACCGCGTGGTTTGCGCGCCCGACCGCATCAACGACGATCTGCCACTGCTCCTGTTTTTGCAGGGCGGCCCCGGCGGCGAGAGCCCGCGTCCGCTGTCGCCCACAAGCGACGGCTGGATCGAGGAGGCCGTCAAGCATTTCCGCGTCGTGCTGCCCGACCAGCGCGGCACCGGACGCAGCAGCTGTGTAGACGGGCGCACGATCAAGGCACTGGGTGATCGCGCGACGGCGGACGGCTCCGATGCCGCACGCTCGCAGGCGGACTTCCTCAAGCGCCACCTCGCCAGCTCCAACGTGCGCGATTTTGAGTACCTGCGCCTGGTGGGCTTTGGCGGCAAGCCGTGGGTCACGCTCGGCCAGAGCTACGGCGGCTTTTTGACGCTGAGCTACCTGTCGCTCTTCCCCGAGGGCGTGGCGGCGAGCTTTACCTGCGGCGGCATTCCGCACGTGCCGGCGAGCGCCAGCGAGGTCTACGCGCACACCTTCCCGCGCATGGCAGCCAAGACGCAGCAGTATTATGACCGCTACCCCGCCGACGTTGAGCGAGTGGCAGCCCTGGCCGATGCGATCGAAGAGCAAAAGCCCGTGCTACCCGACGGCTCGCCGATGACGGTGGAGCGCCTGCAGCTTATGGGCAGCGACTTTGGCATGAAGCCGAGCTTTGAGCGCATGCACTGGATTATCGACCATGCGTTTGTTGATGGCGACGGCACGCTGGGCTGCGGTGCCTCAGTATCCGATAGCTTTTTGATGCGCGCTTTCGAGCGCACCAACACGCGCACGAATCCGCTGTACTGGACGCTGCAAGAGTTCATCTACGCCGATGGCGACACCATGCCCATTCGCTGGGCCGCGGCAGAGGAAAAGGCACACCGCGCCGAGTTCGACACGCTCGCGCGCCCGCTCATGTTTACCGGCGAGGCCATGTTCCCGTGGATGTTCGAGCAGATGCCCGAGCTCAAGCCCTTCAAGCCCGCGATGGACCTGCTGATGGAAGACACGAGCTGGGACAAGATCTACGACCCGCAGCGCCTAGCATGCAACGAGGTGCCACTCCAGGCCGCGGTGTATTTCGACGACATGTACGTCGATTCGGGTATGCAGCTCGACACGCTCAGCCGCGTGGGCAACTCGCACGCCTGGGTGACCAACGAGTTCGAGCACGACGGCCTGCACGGCAGCGTGGTATTCAAGCACCTCTTCGACGAAGCCCTCAACCGCGGAGACCTGCGCCGGATCTTCTAGCGAAGGAGTGTCCCCACCTGCCGGCACAATAGGAACGTCCCCAAGTGCCGAATACCCGAGCGCCGGATGACGCCCTTCGCCACGAAAGCGGCCATCTACTACGTTTCACCCGCATGGCCCAACCAGATGCCATAAATAGAGAAAACCGCAGGCGTTCTACCTGCGGTTTTCTTTTTGCAATTCTCGGCATGGTTACCGATAGCCTATCAAACGTAGTAGATGGGCCGTTTTCGTGGCGACCAGCTCGGACATATGCGCGGCGGGGCAAAGTTACCCTGGTAATTTCGCCCCACGTGCATTGCAGGTCGAAGGCGCCCGGCGTCGAGGCCTAAGCAAATACAATCAAGTTGTCCCTGTGAATCGCGGGCTTCTCGGCTAGGTTTGCGAGCAGGCGGTTGCTGGCGATCTGGTCCTGGCGGCGGCCGGCTGCAAGCTCCAGCACGTCCGAATCGGCCTCGGCGATACCGCGGGCGACGACCATACCGCTCGGATCGCACACATCGAGCACATCGCCCTCGGCAAACTCGCCATCGACCTGGCGAATACCCACCGCGAGCAAGGACGAGCCACGGCTGACCAGCGCCTTCGCGGCACCGTCGTCAACCGTTACCGAGCCATGTGCTTTGTCACCCAGTGCGATCCACAGCTTGCGCGGCGCAATATCCAGGCGCTCCGCCGGCGGATCGAACAGGGTTCCCACGCTCTCGCCACGGGCCAGGCGCGCGAGCGCATCGGGCTCCTCGCCCGAGCAAATCACGCTCTGAATGCCAGCCGTCATCAAAATGCGACTCGCGCGGATCTTGGTGATCATGCCACCGGTGCCCACCGACGTTGAAGAATCGCCCGCCGAGGCGATGATCTTGGCATCGATTTTGCGCACGACCGGGATAAACTCGGCCGTCGGATCCTCATGCGGATTGGCGGTGTAGAGGCCGTCGATGTCCGAAAGCGTCACGCACAGGTCGGCAGAAACCAAGCAGCTCACGAGGGCCGCCAGCGTGTCGTTGTCGCCGAACTTAATCTCGTCGACGGTGACGGTGTCGTTTTCGTTGACGACCGGCACCACGCGCAGCTCCACCAGACGCAGCAGGGCGTCGCGCGCGTGCAGGTAGGACGTACGGCGCGCCGTGTCGTGGCGTGTGAGCAGCACGAGCGAGGTGAGTAGGTCACGCGCATGGAACTCCTCGTCGTAGGCCGAGGAGATGATGCACTGGCCGGCCGAAGCGCATGCCTGCAGGCTCGGCAGATCGCCGACCGGTTTGCGGTCGAAGCCCAGCACGGGATAGCCACAGGCAATGGCGCCGGAGCTCACCACGACCAAGCGCCAGCCGAGCTTGCGCAGGGCCGCGGCCTGATCGGCCAGGCCACCGATAAACGCACGGTTGACCTTACCGTCGGCACCCACCACCGTGGACGAGCCGATCTTTACCACCATCGTTTTATAAGAAGTCGTCATACGTCAAGCCAATCGGATGTTGAGCGAGCGGGCGAACTGGAGCAGCCGGGGCACCTGGTGCGGGACGGACGAAAATGATCCGTTTTCCTCCGTCCCCTTCGAATCATTTTGCCCAGGGGAAGGCCGAAGCCGCGGCCATGTTCTTGCGCACGAGCTCGTCGCGCACCTGGGCCAGGCCCTGTTCCATACCCACCACGTAGGTCTGCGGATACAGGAAGCGCTTGAAAGCCGCGTCCAGATGATCGAGCGCCCAAGCACAGCGCTCGCGTGCGTCCTCGATGCTCTCGCGCGGGGCTACCGCACTGCCATCGCGCACGATCGGCACCAGCAGCTCGCGACACTCGAGCTCGGACACATCGGTCACCAGGGCGGCATCGTTCACGGCCACGAGGGTATTGCCGCGCGCGGCTCCCTCCCCTGTCAGATGGTCCTCGTCATAGATCATGTCGCAGACCGGGCCGCCAAAGCCATCGTAATAACGGCGCACGCGCTGCACGCCGGGAATCGTGCGCTTGTAGGGCTGCTCGGAAAGCTTCACCACCGGCGTCCACGGGTCCGTCTCGCTCGCGCGGCGGGCCGAAAGCTTGTACACGCCGCCCAGCGCCGGCTGATCGTAGCAGGTCGCGAGCTTGGTGCCCACGCCAAAGCTATCGATGGGCGCGCCCTGGTCGAGCAGCGACTGGATCGTGTACTCGTCCAGGTCGTTGGAGACCGAAATCCCCACATAGGGCAGGCCCTCAGCATCGAAACGGCCGCGGACATACTTGGACAACTTGGCCAGGTCGCCTGAGTCAATGCGAATAGCCGACAGGCGCTCGCCCGCCGCCTCCATCTCCTTGGCAACCGTAATGGCATGCTCGCAGCCCTCACGCACGTCGTACGTGTCGATGAGCAGCGTGCAGTTCTTGGGGCTCGACTTGGCAAACGCACGGAAGGCCTCGAGCTCGGAATCGAAGCTCATCACCCAGCTGTGCGCGTGTGTGCCAAAGACGGGGATGCCGTAGCGGCGCCCGGCAAGCACGTTAGACGTAGACGAGCAGCCGGCCACGTAGCTCGCGCGCGCAACGGCCAGGCCGCCATCGGGACCCTGGGCACGACGCAGGCCGAACTCGGCGACGGGGCGACCATCGGCTGCCAGTACCACGCGCGCCGTCTTGGTGGCAACAAGCGTCTGGAAGCCGACGATGTTGAGCAGCGCGGTCTCGAGCAACTGGCACTCCAGCGACGGGCCGGTGACGCGCACCATGGGCTCGCGCGGAAAGACGAGCTCGCCCTCGGGCACGGCGTCAATGTTCACGTGCGCACGGAAGTTGCGCAGGTAGTCGAGGAATGCAGGCTTAAACATCGCGCCGCCAGCCGGAGCCTGGAGCGAAGCTAGATAGTCGATGTCCTCGGGCGTAAAGCGCAGGTTCTCGACAAGCTCGGGCAGCTCGGCGGTGCCGCACATGACGGCATACGCACTGCCAAAGGGATGGTCACGGTAAAACGCCGTAAAGCAACCCTGCTCATTGGCCTTGCCGCTCTCCCACAGGCCCTGGGCCATAGTGAGTTCGTACAAATCGGTGAGCATTGCGATGTCGGTGGGATGCGAGATGTCGGTCAAAGCCATGGGGCGACCTTTCGGATGTGTTGTGCAGAGGTTGAGGGTTGGGCGAGGCGGACGTGCGGGCATGGAGCCCGGCGCGAACAGGTTAGTGCAGGCCCATGCTGCCCGTGATCGTGTAAACCATAAAGACGATAAACGCGATGAGGGCGAGCACGATGATGATTTTTTGAGCCGGAGCCATGCCGGGGATCTCGTTCTCGCCCGTAGGCTCCTTGGAGGTGACCATGCGCTGGGCAAAGGTCATCTCGTCACGGCTCGGTTTGGGCTCGACGGGCTTGGGACGAGCGGCCTTTTTAGGCTGAGGTTTGGGTGCGGCGGGTGCGGACTTCGCGGCGGCAGGCTTGGGTGCAGGCGCGGGCTTGGGCGCGGGCGCGGACGCAACCTTCGCAGCGGCCTCCTCGGCCTTCTCGCGCTCGGCACGCAGGGCGGCCAGCTCCTCACGCTCGCGGCGCGCCTCTTCCTGGGCCTCGCGACGAGCCTTCTCGGCGCGGAGCTCTTCCAACTCGGCGCGCTCCTCGGCAGACAGTGGTTGGGACTCAAGCTCGGCCATAGTACAGCCCTTTCTTTTTAAAAAAAGCCGCCGACACAATGTCGACGGCTTATCAAATCCAAGGGTGGAGACGAAGGGAGTCGAACCCTCGGCCTCTGCCATGCGACGGCAGCGCTCTCCCAACTGAGCTACGTCCCCAGGACAAGTTGATATTTTACCTACGGCTCGCCAACTGTCAACGCCCAATACCCAGTCTTTTTGGGACGGGGCTTTTTTGACTACTTTTCGAACGCCGGCTCGACCCCACCGGGAGTAGTCTTTTTGGGACGGGGCTATTTTAGCTGCCCCGACAGGCAACGCGAACGATTTGGCCGAACAGCGGCAGGGGTAGCTAAAATAGCCCCGTCCCAAAAAGACTACTCAAAAAGCCCCGTCTCAAATTAGCTGGTTTGGGCACTAGTAAGAACGCCGGTGGTGTCGAACGCCGGGGTAAAGCTCTCGTCTACCGCGCCACCTTCTTGCCAGAACATCGTCGTAAAGCCCAGGTCGTCGGCATGGTCGAGCACCTGCTCGTACTCCTCGCGCGTCACGGCGCGTGCCAACTCGCCGCCCTGCTCGCGCATGAGCGCATTGGGCGTGTACTGGTTCATGACCGAGATCGGCACGTCGCCCACCGTCTGCCACACCAGATCCAGCACGCGACACGAATCGTCCGCATGACCCGGCAGCACCAGATGACGCACGATGATGCCGCGCTTCATGAGCCCGTCCTCGTCCACCAGCTCTCCCCCGCGGCGCTCAATCTCGCGCGACATCTGAGTCAGGCCCGACACGGCCACACGCGGGTAGTCCTGAATATGAGAGAGCGACTGCGCAAGCTCGGCATCGGCATATTTAAAGTCCGTAAGCCACACATCGACCAGATCGCCGAGCGCAGCCACGGCACTCGCCCGCTCATAGCCGCTCGTGTTGTAGACGATCGGGATGTCCAGCCCGCGCTCCCGCGCTGCGGCAATCGCGGACGGCAGCAGGTGAGCATAATGCGTCGCCGTCACCAGGTTGATGTTGTTGGCACCCTGGTCCTGCAGCTCCAGCATAATCTCGACCAAACGCTGGGGCGTAATCTCAAGCCCAAAATTGCCCGTCGAGATCTCGTGGTTTTGGCAGTAAATGCATTTGAGCGAACAGCCGCTAAAGAAAATCGTGCCCGAGCCGGCCTCACCCGAGATGGGCGGCTCCTCCCACATATGAAGCGCCGCGCGGGCGACCTTAAGCGTGTCGTCGGCGCCGCACACGCCACGCGCGCCCTCGTCGCGTGCCGCGCCGCAACGGCGTGGACACAAATGGCAGGCGGGCGAAAAAAGTTCGGTCAACGACATCGGCATAAAAACATGCTCCAAAACAACGATTCAGCAGCTCAAACGTAAAGGCCCGGACCGCACAGACGGCCCCAAGCCCAAGGCGCCGTAATCGTCCGACACGAATTTTGTAATGTCAAGACTGGAATCAACAAAGTGCCGCTTTATAATGTAGGTATTCCGCCCCCCGCGGAGCAACTGGGTGAACCGTCGCGTTTATTTAGGGAGCCCACACAGTCGTACTTAGTACAGGTATCCTTCGTTGTTAAGGACGCTGGAACAGTCGATGAGGGCACCCACCTGTTTTAGGTGGGTTCATTTTCGTAACGTGGGGGGTGGTTTTCTTTTGCCGATTTTGCCAAAAATTGCCATCGCGGATCCCGTATGACGCCCAACGGTACTCGGCAGAACCCCCGCCAACATCCCAATATCTGGTAAGCGCGTGATAATCGCACGGCGCAAACCCCCGCACCCCCTCGGTCGAGTATCATGGGTCAGCTATGCCCTTTTGCGCGTAGCGTCCTTTGACCTTTTCCTTCGACGCTTGGCGGTTTATCGATTCATGGCTTCCTCCACGAGCTTCATACCATACCTTTGCGTGGCGGTCGCGGCTTTTATCACGACCTTCCTTGCGGTGCCCCTGGTCAAGCGCCTGGCAATCAAGCTCGACGCCGTCGACTATCCTTCCAAGCGCCGCATCAACACTAAACCCATCCCGCGCATGGGCGGCACGGCGGTCTTTTTGGGCCTCGTCGTCGCCTGCATTGTGCAGATCCTAGGCACCTGGTACCTGGGCTGGCCGCCCGTTTTGGTGCCTCATCCCCTCTTGCACATCAGCTACCCCATACTGGCGCTTTCTTTTACCGTCATCTTTGCAACCGGCGCAATCGACGACGTCTACCAGCTCAAGCCCAAGCAAAAGCTTGCCGGTCAGGTCCTCGCCGCGCTCATCGCCTGCGTGGGCGGCCTGCGCATCGGCGTCATCGTCAACCCGTTTGCCCCTGGCGATATCATGCTTGGCTGGCTCGCATACCCCATCACCGTGATCTACCTGGTGGCGTTCACCAACATCATCAACCTCATTGACGGCCTCGACGGCCTGGCCACGGGCATCTGCGGCATCGCGTCGTTCACCATGTTCACGATGGCCATGCTTTCGGGCCGTATCGACGCCGCTGCGCTCTCCATCGCGCTCTTTGGCTCGTGCGCAGCTTTTCTGCATTACAACTTCAACCCCGCAAGCATCTTCTTGGGCGACTCGGGGTCGCTGCTGTTGGGCTTCGCCCTGGGCTCCATCTCGCTGCTCAACGTGAGCCGCACCGCCGCGCTCACCTCACTCATCATCCCGCTCATCGTAGCCGGCGTGCCCATCATCGACACGTTCAGCGCCATCGTACGCCGCAAGCGCGCCCACATTAGCATCGGACAGGCCGACAAGGGCCACATCCACCACCGCCTGATCCAAGAGGGTTACAACCAAAAGCAGGCCGTGCTGCTCATCTACGCCTGGTGCATCATGCTTTCGGCCGGCGCCGCCGCGATCAATCAGGTCGAGGTGCCCACGCGCGTGCTCATCTTTGTCGTGCTCGCCATTGGCTCGGCCGCCTTCGCCAAGCACCTGCACCTGTTTGAGCCCGTCTTGCGCCACCATTACAACAAGCGCACACACGAGGACGAGCTGGTAACCCCCGACGACCCCGCCTTTAAACAGGAGGAGCAGGCAGCCGAGGAGCGCAAAGAGGAGCGCCACCACAAGCTCTAGGATAAGCTGCCGAGGATGCGCCCAGGCAACGCTGGCCAAGCGCAGCCGCGCCGCTCCCATCGCACAAGCCGCCCCTCTCCCGCCCCTCGCCTACTTACGCCCCGCCCCTCCAATAAACGCGTTATCATCTTGACCAATACGCATACGTTAGGAGCAATCATGCCAAACGAGAACAGCTACGAAGTCGCGCTGCAAAAGAGCAACGCCATTCGCGAGGGCTTGGCAAAGACGCCCGAGAAATTCACCATGCTCACCGGCGACCGCCCCACCGGACGCTTGCACCTGGGTCACTACTTCGGCACCCTCAAGGGCCGTGTTGAACTGCAGAACATGGGCGCCAAGACCAATGTGCTCATCGCCGACTACCAGGTCATCACCGACCGCGACACCACCGAGCATATCCAGGACAACGTGTACAACATGGTCATGGACTACCTTGCCTGCGGCATCGACCCCGACAAGACCATGATCTACGCTCACTCCGCCGCGCCCGCCGCAAACCAGCTCATGCTGCCGTTCCTGTCGCTGGTGTCCGAGGCCGAGCTGGCGCGCAACCCCACGGTCAAGGCCGAGATGGAGGCCTCGGGCCACGAGCTCACCGGCCTTCTGCTCACCTACCCGGTGCACCAGGCCTGCGACATTCTGTTCTGCAAGGGCAACGTCGTGCCCGTCGGTCGCGACCAGCTGCCGCACATCGAGCTCACCCGCACCATCGCCCGCCGCTTTAACAACCGCTACGGCAAGGTGTTCCCCGAGGTCGACGCGCTGCTGTCCGAGACCCCGCTGCTGCCCGGCCTGGACGGCCGCAAGATGAGCAAGAGCTACGGCAACGCCATCAATATTTCGATGACCGCCGAAGAGACGGCCAAGCGCATCAAGAAGAGCCAGACCGACTCCGAGCGCATGATCACGTTTGATCCCGAGAACCGCCCCGGCGTGTCCGGCCTGCTTTCGACGGCTGCCATCTGCACTGGTCGTTCCGAGGTCGAGATTGCCGAGGAGATTGGCATGGGCGGCTCCGGCCAGCTCAAGAAGTACGTGACCGAGGCCGTCAACGAGTGCTTCGCCCCAATCCGCGAGCGTCGCCAGCGCTACGAGAACGACCTGGATTACGTCAAGGACGTCCTGCACGAGGGCAATCGTCGCGCCAACGAGATCGCCGAGCAGACCCTGGCCGAGGTTCAGGACGCCATGGGCATGGTGTACTAGGCAAAGCGCTTTCGCACAACATAGACGATGAGATCAGATTTCTCCTCGAAACAGGAACAGGCCCGCTGGCAGTTAATTGCCAGCGGGCCTGTTCCCGAAGTACACCGTTGAATCGCACAGAGGGGAGGGATGCGAATCAAACTCAACAGGGCAGGCTTTTTCATCGCCTATTGCCTGCTCCGTTGCTGAAACCAATATAGTTCACCGTGGTTTACTTTCTAGCGTCAATATGCGCCGCCATAGCTTCTCCATAAGTTAGCCCCGGTAAACCTGAAACGGAAAACCACCACAAAGGGGACAGGCACCTTTGTGGTGGTTTTGGCCACGGAGGAGCCGCTAGAGCCCTGCTGGCCAGCGACAGGCGACCAAGTCGACGTGCATGTCGTCCTTAAACGCCACACCCTCCCCTAGCAAAAGCTCACGTTGAGCATCGGGACCGCCGAAAGCAAAACCCTCGCATATGTGCCCATCGGCAAATACCACGCGGTGACAGGGAATCTCGCCAGGGCGCGGATTGCTATGCAGGGCATACCCCACGTACCGCGCACTTCGTGGACGACCGGCAAGCAGCGCCACCTGACCATACGTGGCGACCATCCCCTCAGGGATCTGCTCGACTACCTCGTACACCCGCTCAAAAAAGCCCTCAGACGCCAACATGCGCTCCTTTCAACCGAAACCAGCATAAACCACCACAAAGGTGCCTGTCCCCTTTGTGGTGGTTTTGACCGGATAGCTAGTTGGCGGGGCGGAAGAAGGCTACGGCTACGGCGCCGGGACCCACATGGGTGCCGATAGTGGCGCCGATGGTATGGATGGGAAGCTCGCTTTCGGCATGGCCGGCCCATAGCGCCGTGCTGTCCTCGATGTACTTCTTGAGCACGGCGTCCGAAAGGCCTGTATAGCCTAGCGCCAGCGGCATGGAAAAGTCGACGCCGCCCGCCTTTTCGACCTTTTGATTCAGAAGGTTGCGACCGTTTTTGGAACCGCGCGCCTTGCCCAACTGCACGATGAGACCGTCCTCGGCGGCCACGACCGGCTTCACGTTGAGCAGCGTGCCCACGGCGCCGGCCGCAGCAGACAGGCGGCCGCCGCGCACCAGGTACTCCAGCGTCTCGAGCAGGCCGATAACCACCACACGGTCGCGCACGGCCTCGACCGCCGCCGCAATCTGGGCCGCACTACGGCCCTCGTCCACCAGGCGCAGCGCATACTCGACCAGCACGCGCTCACCCAAGGTGACGTTATTGCTGTCCACGACGAACACGTCGCCGCCCGGCGCCTCGGCAAGTGCGGTGCGGGCACTCTGATTGGTGCCCGAAAGCTTAGCGCCCACGGTAATAATTACCGCCTCGTCGCCGGCCTCACGCGCTTCGGCAATCGCCTGCGAAAAGGCGTACGGGTTGACCTGACCGGTCTTGGGCAACTCGTCGCGCTCCACGAGCATCTCGTAAAAGCGCTGGTGATCGATGTCGACACCATCCATGTACACGTCGGTGCCAAAGGTGACGGACAGCGGCAGAACACGCAGCGCGGGGTGCTCAGCCAGCGTCATATCGCTCGCGGAATCGGTAATAATGCGGACGGACATAGCGAATCCTTTCTTGCGCAGATCTCGCGCAGGGAATTTTGACAACAATATCCCGGCACGGCATGCGCGCTCAAACGGGACGATGCAATTGTTGGCTGAAAGCTAGCGCCAGCGCGGCCTTAGATCTCGCGCAGAGTGTTGAGAATCGTACGCAGCGACGCGTACATCTGCTCGCGCTGCTCCACACCCATGGCCTTACCGGTGGTGTCGAGCACTTCGCGAATGATGCGATCGGCCTCGCTCATGCTCTCGCCGCCCAGGGCAGTCAGGCGAACCGGAGCGCGGTACTTGACGGCAGCATCGCCCGAGTCGTCGACCTCGACGTAGCCACCCTCCTCCAGATGTGCCAGTGTGCGCGAAACGGCGGCACGGGTAACGCCGGCCATGCGGGCGAGGTCGGCGCCAGTCAGGCCGTCCTTGCTGCGCTCAAGATAGTACAGGCACATGACGTCGGAGCCCTTAAGGCCGAGCCTTGCACCCTCGGACGTCTTGATGCGCTGAATCTCCTTGTAGAGACCGCTGATCAGTCCGACAAAATCCTCAAAACGTGTCTCGTCGTTCTGCTGCATGGGAGACGACCGCCTTTCGCTTGCATGATGCTAACGGGTAAACATCTTAGCCGCATGTCCGGACCCCCCGTACCCAAATATCCCAATTGTTAACCCATCAACATAAAAACCACCACAAAGGGGACAGGCGCCTTTGTGGTGGTTTGGGGCATCAATAGGTTCTAGGCGCCGCTACAGCTCCACGCAGGGATTGTCGCGGGTCACTAGGGTCTTAACGACGACCGTCGCTCCCAGATAGCGCTCGAGCAGCTCGGCCAAGCGATCGATGGCGGCCTGGCAATCCCCCATCCGCTCGGGCTCCACGCACTCAATCGCCAGAAATGCGTCCGCCGAATCATCGGACAGCGCCGTGCGAACGCCGTCGCGCCAGTTCCAGCAACGGCACACGGCGCCCGCATCATCGATATAGGCAAGCTCACCGGGCAACGTCGGATCATCTGCCTCCTCGCCAAGTGGCAAGAACGCGTCGCCGCCGTCGGTCACCGCCAGGCGCAGATTGCCCTCAATAGCATGCAAATCTTCACCGCCAACGGGCAACGCATAAGTCAACGAAATCGTGTTGTAGATATCCACCGCCGGCGTAATGTGGCCGACCGGCTTGCCTTTGAGCACGCGCTTGAGCAGGTTCTCAACTGAGCAACGCGCGCCCTTCTTGGTCTTGAACAGGCGATACGCCTCGCGCCATGCCTTAACCGGCGCGTTTTCGCTGATGGTATCGCTTGTCAGGTGGCGCTCCGCATCGATGTTGGCGCGGTCAAGCAGCGCGGCGATCGCATCCACGTCCTCCTGGGGAATCTGCGCCGCGGGCTTCATGCCCTTTACGACCACGACGCCGACCGCCGCCTGCGGAAACAGCTCCCAAAACGAATCCTCGGCAACGAAACTCTTCATGTGCTCTCCCTTCATAGCGTGCGCCCGAGCCCGGGCGCCTAAACAAAAAGCGCCCTCACAGCGGCCACCTTCAAAGTCCTACGGTGCCGCCACAAGAGCGCTTACGCTGCCCCCATCCGGAGAAGGGGGCGATATGTCAGGCGTATTGTAACCTGAGTCATCCGCCCAAGCAAAACCACCACAAAGGTGCCTGTCCCCTTTGTGGTGGTTTTGGGTCTGAGGCGACGCTAGTGGCGGAGTCCCAGCAGGCCACGGCCGCGATGACGGGCCTCGCTGGACACCTGGGCATGCGGGCCGGCGGCCTTGACAGACTCGGGCAGGTGCGAGTACTTCTTCTCGAAGTTCTCCTCGAACATCACCGCCAGGTTGTGCGCGGCCTCGTCGTAGCGCGCGGTGCTCTGCCAGTACTGGCGCGGCACCAGGATGCCGTCGGGCACACCGTGGCACGTAGTGGGGATGTCGACATTAAAGATGTCGTCGTGCACAAACTCGCTGTCCTCGATGGTACCGTCGAGGGCGCGAGCGACCAGTGAGCGCGTATAGGCAAGCTCGATGCGATGACCCACGCCGTAGCCGCCGCCAATCCAGCCGGTGTTGACCAGGTAGACGCGCGTGCGTCCGTCGGCGATGCGCTCGCCGAGCATCTTGGCGTAGACCATGGGGTCGAGCGGCATAAACGGCTCGCCAAACAGCGACGAGAACGTAGGCGTGGGCTCGGTGACGCCGACCTCGGTGCCGGGGATCTTGGCCGTAAAACCCGTTACAAAGTGATACATGGCGGCATCGGCCGTCAGGCGTGAGATGGGCGGCAGCACGCCAAAGGCGTCGCAGGTCAAAAACAGCACGACGCTCGGAGTGGTGCCCATGCCCTTGGTCCACGCGTTGGGAATGTGCTCCACAGGGTAGGCCACGCGCGTATTGTGCGTGATCGAGACGTCGTCGTAGTTGGGCTTGCGATTCTCATCGAGTACCACGTTTTCACAGATGGCGCCAAAGCGGACGGCGTTAAAGATCTCGGGCTCGTGGAACGCGTCCAGGCCCTCGCACTTGGCGTAGCAGCCGCCCTCGACGTTAAAGATGCCCATATCGGACCAGCCGTGCTCGTCGTCGCCAATCAGCAGGCGCGTGGGGTTGGCCGAAAGCGTGGTCTTGCCGGTACCGGACAGGCCAAAGAACACCGCGGTCTCGTGCGTGACGGGATCCATGCTGGCCGAGCAATGCATGGGCAGTACGTCATCCTCGACGGGCAGCAGGTAATTCATGACGCTGAAGATGGACTTTTTGATCTCGCCGGAGTAGCCGGTGCCCGCGACCAGAATCACACGCTCCTGGAAATTGATGACCACCGCGGCGCTGGAGTTGAGGCCCTTGATGGCGGGGTCACACTGGTAGCCCGGCGCGGCGAGCACGCAGAAGTCCGGCTCGCCGGTGCGCGCGATTTCGCGGGCAAGCGGGCGGGCGAGCATCTGCTTAATAAAGAGCGCCTGGCTGGCACGCTCGCAGGCGACAAGCAGGCGACGCGTATGGTTGCGGTCGGCACCGGCCATACCGCGGGTGACGAACACGTCGCGCTCGTTGAGATAGTCGACGACGCCGGATTTGATGGCCTCGTAGCTCTCGACAGACAGCGGGCGGTTGACAGCGCCCCAGGCAATCTTGTCGTGCACGTCGGGCGTGTCGACGATAAAGCGGTCGTTAGGCGAGCGTCCGGTACGCTCCCCCGTCTCGATCACGAGTGCGCCGTTGGAGGCCATACGGCCCTCTTCGCGGCGAATCGCATGCTCGACGAGTTCGGCTGCCGGCAGGTCAACCAGCAGGCGAGGCTGGTTCTCGGCAGGGTCTTCGACCAGCGTAATGCCAAAGTTGGACAGAACTTCTGCAGGGGTAACACCTGGCATGGGGCCTCCTTTAAAAGCGCGACACGTGGACGCGGCGCGCACTTTACTCACGTAAAGCCCGTTGTACCCGATATGCAAAAACGTTTTTGCGGCAACGGCGAAGCGCCCGCTCAACGGTCAAAAATCGCACGCAAGCGGCCTAGTCATTGGGGACGTTCTTAAACGACTAGTCGTTGGGGACACTCTTGAACGGGCAACATTCAAGGAGCGTCCCCGGATGCCGGCACTTAGGGACGTTCCCAAAGTGCCGGCACATAAGGAACGTCCCTAAGTGCCGACTACTGAATGGCGCCGCCGAAATTATTGAACAACCTGTTCAAAAACACGAATGGACACCACCGTGACTATACTAGAGCGCAGCAAGAGAAAGGAACCGCCTTGAGTATCACGCCCCTCGATAGCATCCGCCGCGCCATCGCCCGCCGCAATGGCGTCGCCGACCCCGCCGTATCGGGCGAGGCGCACGGACAGGGCGGACGCATCGAGAACGGTCTGTTCCCCGCATCGCACACCGCCGAGGAGCTCGCACGAATCCAAGAGCTGAGCCAGCGTAACGCCGGCGGTCCCGACAGCAGCCAGGCCACACGCCGTCGCCGCGAGCGCGATCGCCAACCCGGCCCCATCCACCGCATGGTCAATGCCTGGTGGAACCGCCTGCTCGGAGCCGTCTACGGCGGCGGCTTCTCCACGCAAGAAGCCGAGTACGAAGATCACGCCACCCGCCGCGACTATCTCTGGAATACCCTGGGCACCGCCGTATGGGGCATGGCGTTTCCGCTGCTCACCATTGTGTCGACACAGCTCGTAGGCGCCGAGGAAGCTGGCAAGTTCTCCATCGCCTTTGTCACCGGCACGCTCATCATGATCGCGTGCAACTACGGCGTGCGCAACTTTCAGGTCTCGGACATCGACGAAAAAACCTCCTTTGCCTCCTACCAGCTCAACCGCTGGCTCTGCGGAGCGCTCGCGCTGGCATGCGGCCTGGTATACAGCAGCGCCCGCGGCTACGATGCGCAGATGGCCACAATCGGCCTGGGCGTCTACCTCTATAAGGTGATCGACGGCATCGCCGACGTGTACGAGGGCCGCCTGCAGCAGGCCGACAAGCTCTATTTGGCCGGCATGAGCCAAACGTTGCGTTCCGCCGGCGTCATCGCGGTCTTTAGCGTGGCACTGTTCCTTACGCGCAGCATGCCCATCGCGGCCATGGCCATGGGTGTCACCGCTATTGCCTCGCTCGTGCTGGTCACCGCCCCGCTCGCCCTGCTCGAGACCGAAAAATCACGCCGCATGAGCCTGCGCGAGGTCGGCCACCTGTTTGTCCAGTGTGCTCCGCTCTTTGGTGCACTGTTCCTGTTCAACCTCATCGAGAGCATGCCCAAGTTTGTGATGGAAGGCACACTGGCCTACAAGTATCAGCTGTACTTTAATGCACTGTTCTTTCCGGCGCAGGCCATTTTGTTGAGCATTGGATTTATCTATAAACCGCAGCTCCTGCGTCTATCGAGCATTTGGGCGAATCCGCGCAAGCGTCGCCGCTTTGACCTGATTATTGTTGCCGTTATGGCGCTGATCGTGGTCATCACCGGAGCGTGCGCCGCATTTATGGCAGGCCCCGGCATCCCCATCATGAGCTTTATGTACGGCCTTAACTTTGAGCGCTACCGCACGCTGGCGCTGCTGATGGTTGTCGCCGGCGGCATCACCGCTGCCATCGACTTTATCTACGCCATCATCACGGTGCTGCGCCACGCCGGCGACGTCACCAAGATCTACCTGATCTGCTTCGCTGTAAGCGTGGTGCTGCCGTTGATCCTGATTAAGCTGCTGGGTCTGATGGGCGCTGTGGTGAGCTACCTAGCCATCATGGCCCTACTCCTGGTGCTGCTGATTATCGAGTACGCCCACATCCGCCAACGCATCGAACGCGACCGCAACCCATACGGCGCCTAAATGGTGCAATGGAGGCAGCTAGTTTGCGATGGAATCTCCCCGACTGGGGTCTCGTTGCGGACAAAATGCACCACGCAAAACTAAGTGAGTAGACTTTTTCCGAATCCCCGACCACACCAACAAAGCACAAGACTGTGACCTGCGGTTTTATTGAGGCAAATATGTTGGGTGCTCGGCATTACCAAAAAAGTCTACTCACTTAGCCAGCGGGCAGCCAAATGATTTTTAAATCCCCGTCCCAGAAAAATCATTTGGTGGGCAGAAGGGCAAAAGTAGTCAAAAAAGCCCCGTCCCAAATTAGCTACCCTTTGCGCCGTTATTCCCCGGGGCGAATATTCGCGTAGAACTCCGCACCATCATCCAGGCGCAGGATGCCCACGCGGCCGAACTCCGACCCGGTGGCGGCGGCGCAGTCGATGTCGATGCGGTCGGGCACGCCGGCGGTGTCCTCGCCGCCCAGGCGCACAATCTGCCCGCGGCCCGACTCCTCATCGAGTCCCGCCAGGCCGCCGACCTCGCAATAGCGCCCAAGCGACACCGTGGGCGTGTGGCCGCTCACCACGACCGGACCCTTGCCCTCGGCGGAAAGCAGCCCCGTCGACGCATCCCAGTAGCCGTGACGAATCCACAGCAAGTCATCGGACGACTGCACCGCAAGCATCTGCTGCAGTAGCTCGCAATCGGCATCCACCGCCCCCGCACCATCGGCACAATCAACCCCATGCTCAAGCAAAAACGCCCGCGCCGCCTCGGTCTGGATACCGGCGTGCACCAGCAGATACGAACGCTCGTCAGTCTCGGCCACGGCGTAGAGCGGCAGCGTCGCCATCCAACGCACGAGCTCCTCGTACGCCTCAAATTCCATATCGTTGAGCTGCTGACGGGTAGTCCAACCGCCGTTGATATCCCAGGTCTCGGCATCGAGCGGATCTTGGCCAATGATGGCATCGAGCATGATCTGCTCGTGATTACCCTTGAGCACGCGAGCGTTGGGCAGCGAGCGCACGAGCTTAATAACGCCAACCGGATCGGGCCCGCGATCGATCATGTCGCCCAGCACGTACAGCGTATCGTCGGACGCCAGCGAAATCTTGGACAGGGCCTCGTCAAGCGCACGCACGTGCCCGTGAGCATCAGATGTCACATAGATCGCCATGGAACGCCTTTCCCTGCATTACGGCCGAAGCCCGATGCCACGGCTAAAACTTCAAGTTGAACTTAAACGTTATCCATTGTACTCCGTTGCAATAAAGCTGGAAAGGGTTGCATACCGTCAACGGTCGCCAGCGCACGCCTGTCAACCCGCACCGCTCACGCCACGCCGTCTGGCCCAGCGTCCCGGCCAGCGTCGCACACGCCGCAGCCTCGTGTCGAAAATGAGCACGCCCGCAATCCGCCCCCATAAACCCACCATCTTTGGGTACAAATAAACGCAGATAACTGACCGTGCCACGCCAATCACCCGGGAGCGGACACCATCCATGAACCAGATACTTCTCTTTATCGGCCTCGTCATCATTTTGTGCCTGACCATTAAACCCGTCGGCAAAAAGCTCCCCTTCCCCACCCTGCTTATCTTTATCGCACTGGGCATGCTGCTGGGCGTCAACGGTCCGGCGCACATCGACTTTAGCGACTATGCGCTCACCGAAACCGTCTGCAGCACGGCGCTGCTGTTCATCATGTTCTACGGCGGCTTTAACACCAACATCGACCGCGCCAAACCTGTCGCCGTGCCCGCGGTGCTGCTGAGCACCCTCGGCGTCGTCATCACCGCTGGCATCACGGGCGCCTTTGCGCACTTCGTGCTGGGCTTCGACTGGATCGGCGGCCTGCTGCTGGGATCGGTCGTGGCGTCTACCGATGCGGCGAGCGTCTTTAGCGTGCTGCGCGAGCACAGCCTGTCGCTGAGAGGTGGCACCGACTCGCTGCTCGAGGTCGAATCGGGCTCCAACGATCCCGTCGCTTACATGCTCACCGCCGTGCTCGCCACACTCGCGGCCGGCGGCGACATTAACATCCCCGTGCTGCTGGCCAAGCAGATCATCCTAGGCGTGGGCCTGGGCCTTGCCATCGGTTGGGCATCAGGCCGCCTTATCGAGCGCGCGCATGCAACAGCCGAGGGCGCGCAGACCATCTTCTTGTTCGCCGTGGCCATCGTCGCCTACGCGCTGCCGAGCTACCTGGGCGGCAACGGCTTTTTGGCCGTATACCTTGCCGGCATCGTGCTAGGCGCGAGCGACATCACCGGTAAGGTCGAGCTGGCGCACTTCTTCGATACCCTCACCGAGATGGCCGAGATGACCATCTTCTTTTTGCTCGGCCTGCTCGTGACGCCCGCCCGCCTGCCGCAAATGCTGCTGCCGGGCCTGGCACTCATGGCGTTTATGCTCTTCGTGAGCCGCCCCATCGCCGTCGGTCTGCTGCTGGCGCCCTTTAAGACAAACCCTCGCCAGGTAGCGCTCGTAAGCTGGGCGGGCCTACGCGGCGCGGCTTCGGTCGTCTTTAGCCTCTTTGCCGTGGTGGCCGGAGTTCCCGGTGGACATGACCTGTTTGACCTGGTCTTTGTGATTGCCGTGTCGAGCATTGTGGTGCAGGGCTCGCTGCTGCCGGCGGTGGCGAAAAAACTCGATATGATCGATGCAGAAGGCGACGTGCGCCGCACCTTTAACGATTACCGCGACGAAGAAGGTATGTCGTTCGTCAAGCTCAAGGTGGGAGCTGGACATCCGTTTGCCGGACGCACGCTCGCGGATATTGGCAGTGCAACGGACATGCTCGTGGTCCTGGTGCTGCGCGACGGGGCGCACCCGGTGCTGCCCAACGGGGATACCGTGATCGAGGAAGGCGACCTGTTGGTGATGGCCGCGCCGACGTTTGAAGAGCGTGCCGAGGTTACGCTACGCGAGGTCACCGTAACGCCCCATGGACGTCTGGCCGGTCAGCGCCTGCGCGACGTACCGCAGGGCAAGCACCCCTTTATCGTCGTAATGCTCAAGCGCGACGGCCAAACGATCATCCCCGACGGCAACACCCTCATATACGCCGGCGACGAAGCCGTCATTGCCACGCTCGCGTCGTAGCGGCAAGGGACAGCCGTCCCGAATTGGCTACATTTGAGCATCAATCTCCCCGGCTGGGGTCTCGTTGCGGACAATTGGCGTCTCTCAAAACTAAGTGAGTAGACTTTTGTCGAATCGCCGACCACGTCTCCAAAACACAAGTCTATGACCTGGTGGTTTGTTGAAGCAAATTAGTCGGGTGCTCGGGATTTCCAATAAAGCCTACTCACTTACCCAGCGTGCAGTCAAAATAGAACGGTCGCGAGCTTATTAGGCTCCATTGGGACGGCTTATCGTGCATTTTCGCGCAGCTGCGGGTGCAGACGCCCCATCCCAAATTGACTACCTTAGTCATCGTCGACGGCAAAGTCGCGGAGGTCGAGGCCTTCGCGTTCGGCTCGGGCTAGGAGCTCTTGAGGGGACTCATCCTCGATATCCATCACGTCGAGCATGGCGGCCGGAAAGCCCACGCCGGCTGCACTCCCCGCACGGTCGAGCAGGCTCTCGCGCAACTGATCTACATCAACTTCGATCTTCATGATGAAACTCCTACTGGACAATCGCGACCGCATGAGTCGCACGCCCAAATGATGTGCAATAAATCCCAGATACGGCCATAATAAAACAAAGAACATCAGGGAGGTTGCGGACGATGGATAAGCTCGATGCCATGACGAAACAAGTCAGGGACTTTTGTGATGCACGCGACTGGCGCAAATATCACACACCAAAAGAGCTTGCCATCGGCATGGCAACTGAGTCCTCCGAGCTCCTTCAGCTCTTTCGTTTTATGAGCAACGATCGCATTGCAGAAATGTTCGAAGACACCGAGCAACGCCAAGCCATCGAAGACGAAATTGCTGACACACTTCTTTTCCTCCTGCGTTTTGTCGACCTCAACGGAATCGATCTCCCAGCTGCGCTATCGTCCAAACTCATACGCAATGGCGAGCGCTACCCCATCAACGCATCATCAGACGAATACAGAAAGGCGGGCCACCGTGAGTAATGAGTTCGCCCTTCGGCAATACACACTTCCCCTACCCAAGCCATTCGAGGCAAGCGAATCACTGCAAGACTTTGGCACGCCAGAGCCCGGCGCTCATCATGACGAAAGCTGGCCTGTTCTCTACATCCTGACCAACAGTCAAAAGAAGACAGCATACATTGGCCAAACAACCAACTATCAACGCCGCATGAAGCAACACGCCGCAAACGTGGACAAGGATTTCGATCGAACACTACTGATCGACAACCCAACTTTCAATCAGTCAGCGACATTTGAGTTTGAAAACAGACTCATCGAACTGTTCTGCGCCGACGAAAAATACCAGGTAACCAATGGCAACAACGGCTATGCCCAATTCGATTACTTTGAGCGGCCTCAATATCGTCAGAAGTTCCGAACGCTGTGGACAAAACTGCGCGAAGAAAACTATGCGATTCACCCCATCGAAGAACTCGAGAACACTGACCTGTTTAAATTCTCGCCCTTCAAAACGCTCACACCCGATCAATACGAAACGATTGAGACGATTTACAAGCGTCTCGAGCAGGAACAGAAAGACGTTGAGCACGACGGCCCCAAGAAGGAACGCGTAACCGTCGTAAACGGCGCGCCGGGAACAGGCAAAACAATCCTCGCCATCAGCCTCATGTTCAAAATCAAAAACGAACCCAAACTATCCGGTTTGCGGGTCGGTTTCGTGACCCCCATGGAGTCTCTGGGCAAGACGCTCAAAAAGCTCGCGCACTTCCTTCCCGGGTTAAAGCCCGGCGACATTTTGAGCTCCAGCGATGTAACCAAGAATGATCGATATGACATTTTGCTTGTCGACGAGGCACACCGACTGGGAAACTGCTTGACCGCCGGCGCCGGCATCGGGGCTTTTTACAACACCTGCGACCGCCTCGGCCTTCCACGCACGAGCAACCATGTTGACTGGATATTCAAATGCTGTGACAAAGCGTATCTGTTCTACGACCCCAAACAGCAGGTTCGCGCATCCGGACTCAATCGAGACGGCCTTGAGCAGCGACTCAATCAGCTCGAAGAAGCGGGCGTTGAAACTGAAGAGTTCAGCCTAAGCACACAAATGCGCGTACGCGGTGGCGATGAATATCTCGATTTTGTCTACGACTTACTCGACAACAAGGCGTACATGCATGCCGGCATGAAGTTCAAAGAACTCTTTTCATCGGAGCCCTACGATTCGCGATCCGGCGATCCGGACAGCGATATCCCCAGATACCAGTTTGGAATCGTCGACCGATTTGAGGATTTCTGTTCCCTACAGCAAGCCAAGGAAGTAGAAGTTGGTCTATCCCGCATGACGGCAGGCTTTGCGTGGAAGTGGGAAACGAAGAAACACAAAGACGCGTTCGATATCGTCATTGAGAGTATCCCCAAACGATGGAACTCGAGCCAAAAGGATTGGGTTAACTCCGCCAACGCCGTCAACGAAGTCGGATGTATCCACACGGTGCAGGGCTACGACCTCAACTACGGCTTCGTAATTCTGGGGCCGGACATTTACTACGACACCGACAAGAATGCTGTCTGTGTTAACAGGGCGAACTTCAAAGATGCTGTCGCAAAGAAAAAAGCAAGCGACGATGACCTGCGAAAGATCATCGTCAACGCCTACTATGTCCTCATGACACGCGGCATGTTGGGAACGTTTCTTTATGTATGCGACCCGGCGCTCAAGGAGTACTTGTCACGGTATATCCCGGTGATTTAGCGGCTGCCCACGCATGGCATGAATAGCAGCGAAACCCCCAGGACACAATCCCGGGTTCACAAAGGGCGGCGGGGCGCGCCGGCGCCCTATCCAACCAATACTGCTCCCAAAACATTTGCGAGCTTCTTGGCGGGGCGCCTATTCGCTTTTTCGCCCATCGCCACGAGTGCGTGGTTGCAGGCGTCCTCATTCATGTCGCAAACAATTCTAAGCTCATGTCGCGCCCTTGAAGCAGCCGTATAAAACAAAGTTCCAGGCTCTGGCATGTAGCTCATGGACGGCTGTTCCCATAAGGCTTGATCAACATCAATCATAATTACCGCAGCAGCCTCCATCCCCTTGAACTTCCTCACCGTATGGACGGGAATCTTCTGACCTTTCCACCTCTTTAGGTTCTGGTCACCAGCGAAACAGCACGACAGCTTAGAGTTTTCCAGTGTCTTGCATGTGATAACCACAATGTCATTAATACCGGCGTTCTTGAGTAAATCAATGTGCTTATCCACAAATGCCTCTTGCGCGGCGGCGTCACAATTAATCATAAGCAATGGAGGTTTTCCGAGCCTAGCCATAACCTGCATTCTAAAACCGTGCGCTTCACCAAGAGCACTCAGGGAAGACTTCTCGATAGCCTCCGTATTCCGGCAGTTTACATAAAGCGTTAGCTTGCAATCGGCATCCATAAGGAAGCTGGGCATAGTTGAGCCTTGGACAAACTGCCTTTTATCGTAAAAGAGATACATCGTGCTTTCCGGCCTCGAATCCACGATAGAACGCAAGGTTTCGAGCACCATCGCATCTTCAATGGCTTTGAGGCCAAAGTCTTGGCCTTCGTCTATTACGATGTGCTGATAGGGAAACGAGTCAGGGTGCTCCATGAGCTCTTCGGTCAGGCAGGCATAGTTTGGCTCGAGAGAATTGCAGGCCTTGCAGGCGTAGCCCGGAATTGTATAGACGTCAATTTCCGGGACATCGTTGCACCTTCTAGTAATCTCTTCCTTCAAAAGCGAGTTAAAGCACAAAAAGAGAACCCTGCCCGTACAGGCGGCCTGCTTAGCTCTCTCAATTGCAATGAGAGTTTTGCCAGTTCCTGCCGCCCCGTTAATTACCGCTGCCTTCTGATCCTTTATGAAATTCAACACGCGAGCCTGCGAGTCCAGCAGCCTTGCGAACACGAAGTCGTTATATCGATAGCCCACCGAATTCGTCGGGACGATATCGAACTCCGGCAGGAGCACTTTATGCAAGACCTCTTTAGCCTCATCATTGGAAAGCCTCGTCTCCCTTCCTCCGACATCCATGCTCATGATGTGAACTATTTGTTGAGTTGGATCCCCAAGGTCCGTCTTGCACAGAGTAATATCGCGAGAAGCCTCAGGAGAGTAGTCGATAAAACCGAGCTCGTGGGCGCCCAAAGACGGAAGCCAAACCGCGTGAGCAACCTTGCACCTATTGCACAGTTCTCTCAACCCTACATCTTCAAATCGATTAATGAGCTTCCATTTGATACTATCCGCCTGCCGGTAAGGACCCCCGTGCCTTCTCATTGACACGCCGCTACCGTACAACCACTCACCGTTTTCGCAGCGAATTCTCCCCGCTTTCGCCTCGATAACAAGAATGCCGAGCTTGCGATTAAACACGATGAAATCGGCTTCTCTCTGCTCGATCGCGTTTCCATTCACAATATCCAACATCTTGTATGAATGGATAACCGTAAAATCATCGGGAAGCTTACTCAACGCGTAATAAATCTCCCCTTCACGGCTCCGATCGTCGTAGTCAGCCGGGCCAAGGCTCGGTATCATTCTTGCAGCCACAGTTATGCCTCTTTATTAATCTCGCTCATCACATCTTCGGCGGAGCAATCGCCAACGACAAACAGGCTCCAACCCGAAACGCTGCGCCAGGCAGACCCAAAGACATCCTCGAAATCGACCACTGCTTCCTCGTCAAGAAGAATGACCTTGGACTTGCGCCAAACAAGCGTGGCGTAAGCGCTGTCGCCGCCGGCATCAGATAGCTCCACGTCTTTATCCGGAGTCTCCCAGCGCAGATGCGAATCATAGCTCGTCATTTCACGAATCAACTCGATCCACTCTTCCGAAGAATCAGATCGGATTGACAGCCTCATCGCTTCGGCCAGCGACAACGCCCCGTTGTCTGCACCATCATCAGAGGCCCATAGCTCAAACCCATCAACTGGGTTGGGGACACCAGCCTTGTAATCGAGCTCTTTATCCTCATCGGCATTACCAGCAAAACGGCCGGATGACGAGGCAGTAAGAAGAGCTCCCAAAATTCGTTTTGCAGCCCCGCGGGAAAGATTCGCCTGCACAACTTGGTTGTAGTAATTTGCAATACAACCGTAACAACAAGTTTCTTCACCACAGCCGCAATGGCCATCTACGACCTTGTAGGCCTCTTCAATAAGATGTGGAACTTCATCGCTGAGCTGACGCGCGTGGCCCGCGCCTCCGGGCACATCGTCATAGATAAGCACTGAGAAGCCACCTGTTTCGTTTTTGTATGTAGTGCCCCCAAGTTCTGTTTCGGGCACCTCAAGGATTTTAGCCGCGGCGGTGAACAACGCCCACATCACTGACTCCCAGTCGCCATCGCTGCAAACTGTCGCCTCATCGAAATCAAATACGAGCTCGAGGACGTCGCTCACAAATGCCGTACCCAGCGCACTGAACCTATTAATCTTTGGAGCAGTGCCGCTCTTCTCGCACCAGTAGGTATGTTGGATCTTCTCCCCACCAACAGCAGCGCGATTGCAGTAAGAGCAGACTTGGAAGCCCTTAGCAGGGCTATTGAGCACACAAAGTTGCCCGTTCTCGGCATATTTTACTTTCACCGCACCGCCAGGAAAACAAAACTCCCTGGTCGCAGTCTCGTTAGGCCAGTGCTGGCTAAAGTGCACCGATGCATACCCCTTTGGCCTCGGCCTTCTAAGCCCTATGCCTTTTTTGTTTTCCGTGCCGACAAAACCATAGGAAGGTATGAGCATATTCTTTTCGAGAGCAAACTCGGTATGGCAAACGGGACACTCGCCTTTATCACTGTAGTTTTCAATGGGCCATACAAATGTTTCGCAATTTGGACACTTTCCATACCTGCGCTTTCGCAACTCTTGCCCTTTCGGCTTTCTGAGTCCAACGGACTTCCAAAGCGTCTTGCCGGCAACGATTTCCGCCCCCGGTGCATATTCCCTAATGGCTTGACGCATACCCCTAGAAAGCTCGAGCCTGTTCTCACCTACAGAATTCTCGATATCAAGAAGATGGAGCTCTACGAGATCAGTCGGAAACCCGTACTTAGGCAATACTCCGCTCTCGGCAAGAATTGCGATAGTTCTCTCCTTCTTGAGCGCATCCCTAGACTTTAGAAGCTTGGATGCGAGAATGTCGTTGACGCCCATATTCAGCTCAATACCATCCTGAATACGCTCAAAATCAGCATGCTTAAGGCTATGCGCAAGGAGAAGCCTGCCACCGCTTCCGCTCTCAGCCGAATCGATTGGCCCAACGAGCTTTGCTATCCACCCCCACTCGTTTACGCCAACTTCTTCCGCCACAGGCATGCCTTGCGGAACAACGCGGACGAGCTGTTCATAGACACTCTTTGGCCGCGATGCAAGGAAGCGGCGAAGATCTTCGAGGCCCTCCGGCTCCGATTTAGAAAGATCCATAAAGTCGTTGTATCCATGAGAGTAGTCTTTGCCCAAGCTCCGGCTCGCGTAGCGAAAGAACTCAGACATAGCGACGGCGAAAACATGCCGTATCGCAATGGCATCGTTATTCAGATAACACATTGGCACTCTCGTGTTGCCGCCAATTATCTTGGCTGGGTCCTCAAAGTACGCGACATCATGGGGCCGTAAGCGAGCAAACGTGATGGCATATCCAGGCTTGCCAGCGCGGCGTCCAACGCGACCGGCTCGTTGCGTATAATTCGCGGTACTAGGTGGAACGTTTCTCATAAAAATGGCCCTCAAATCGCCAACGTCCACACCCAGTTCAAACGTGGTCGTGCAACTCAAAACATTAACGTTGCCTTTGATAAATTCGCTCTGTATTTCTCTAGCCTTTTTGGATGACAGCTGAGCCGTATGCTCCTCGATGTCGAGGGGAAGTGCCTCATCTTGATATACCGTTTTATAGAAGCGGTCTTTGTCTCTTGCCTCTGCGAAGCTCATTTTCACCATCGTGCCGTTGCATTTCGTTGTCATGCAAACGCCATGCGTATCCAGATGAGTCTCACATCCACATGCATCGCAACGATAGACAATATCATCGTTGGAGTGCGGATACATAGTCCAAATATCTCTGCTGAGCCTAAAGTGTTCACGCGAATCGATCAAATATCCTTCGCCCTTAAATAGCCTGCAACTCAGATACTCCCCCATAAACTGGAATAGGCTTTGCAGAATCGGGCGAACGTTTTCTCGGGTCAGCTCGATACCGTGGGCCCTTTTGGCGTACTTGCGAATAAAGGCGCTGCGCTTATTTTCTGTACCACGTACAGCATCTCCCGCAAAATAAACAATATCCTTTGACGCAGAGCCGCCTCTCTCAAGCACGACAAGGTTGCCGCGCCTCTCATGATTGCTTCTGAGCTCAGGAACTCCTTCGGGAACCTCAATAACGTTTTTCTCTCGGAGCAGTTCAAGACAGATCCTTGCAAACAAAATGTAGTCTTCGCATGAAAGCCAGGCTACTCCGTCGGCGTTAAGCCTATCCACCTGTCTTGCGACTAGCTTTTTCGCCCCAGGATGGGAAAACCCTTCGTTAAATTCAGTAGGCTCAATCCTTACAACACCAAGGCCTTCGAGGCTGTTCCGCGAATCCTCAGCCGCGAGTTCATCGAGAATCCAAGCCGTCGCCTGCCCTTTCTTGTTGGAGCCCAAGACCCCCGGGTAACGCCTCTTTGCAACACTTGTTATCCAATCAATAACTGAACTCGGCTTACAGCCTTCACCGTCGCGAGACAGAGCCTCCACCGCTTCTCTTATCAGCTGACGACGTGTGATGTTTCCATAAGTTCTGTCCATTGCGGGTGCGAAGAAAGCCGCGTCCTGGCGCTTGTCCGAGAAGCAAATAACACTTCCGGCCCTGCGTTCTTCATCGAGGTCTGCAAACAAATCATCCTCGTCAGCTTCCTCCTCATCAAAAGGCGGAATATCCCTGACCAGATCGTAACAAACGACACTGCCCGCAGCTTCAGGCGAAACGCGCATTGGCTGAATTGCTACAACGGACTGATATCCACAATGGCGACAACGCGCCTCCGCCTCGTCTGCTTGTTTTTTCTCGCTTTGGTTGAGCGCAATTGGGATGCGCGAAACAACCTCATGCTCAAAACGATGGGCACCACCCTCGGCTTCATGATACAAAGACCCGCATATCGGGCACAGCCATTGGATCTTCTCATCGGGATCCCTCTCCGATTCGTCAGGGAGAAGACGGTAATAGACTCTCGGAAGAAACTCGTCGTCGGAATCCGTTCCTTCATGTCGAGGGCTTAGCCACGCAGTCTTTATTTCAGAGTCGGAGTTCTCTTCGCCCAGAATATAAGCCTGTCCACAGTGGCGACAGACCGACATCTCATATACAGGAGTGTCGTTTTCGTCGTCATAATGCTCCGCAATCGTTTTATGCGGAGTTAGCTTACGTGTGTGCAGATTTAAATAGATACCCTCAGGAGCTCGCAAAAACGAATGGTATCGACTCGTAAGAATGGGGACATCCTTGGAACGCTGCGCAGAGGAAAGCACCTCAACCATGGCAGTGAGAATTACCACGCCCCTTTTATCCCCCGTCAGCCCTTCAATCTCAAGCTCCTCAATAGATTCAAGATCAGTAAGGTCGAAAAGGTTCTCACAATGCCTCACTAGTCTTGCCGTAGACGATTCACCTAAAAGTACCTTTCCTAGCCCCATTAGGGGAGACTCGCCGTCTAGCCTTGCCACAGCCTCTTCAGGAGCTCCACCAAATGCGAGCGCGTTGCGAATATCTTCCACGTTTACGCTTTCGGGATCGGAAAGCTCTTTGCGAAGTTCTACCCAAGTGTCTAGAGAAAGTTTGCCCCACGGCTTTTCATCAAGGGCATCTTGGGGCTGATCTTTCTCGCTCGTGATAACGTCAAGATTCGCGGGATCACTTGAGAAGGCCTCACCAAAAAGATCTTGAGCAAATGTAGCTACCTTAGGCATATCCTCTTCTGAGCCAATTGTTGCGGAAGTTGCGTAACAATGCAGTTTGGGCAGCTCTCCAGTTTCCGATTCGATACGTGCCTTTACTCGACGCAACAAATATGCAATTTCGGTGCCAAGCGCGCCTGAATAAACATGCGCTTCATCGATGGCAATATGCCGCCAGTTTGCACCAAATACCCCTCCAAACAGCGGTGCGTCCTCCGAGCGCAGGAGAAGATATTCAAGCATGGAGTAATTCGTGAGCAATATATTTGGAGGATTTTCGCGTATCGCTTCTCGAGAGATGATTTCATTTGGCAGCCTAGTTTGGTCCGGGTTTTCGTCTTTCCACTTACGAAGAGCCACGGACTCTTTCTCCTCAGTATCGCCGGTATAACGCCCGAAGGTGATATCGGTCCCTTTCAGCAACCGGCGCAATCGCTTAAGCTGATCGTTTGCGAGGGCGTTCATCGGGTAAAGAATCATGGCACGGACGCCAGCGGAGCGCCCACTCTTTTCGAACTCTGCAAGGATGTCATTGAGAATCGGGAGCAGGAAGCATTCAGTCTTGCCCGAACCCGTGCCAGTAACGACAGCATAATTACGCCCCGCCAAGCTCTTTTCGATGGCTTTGACTTGATGCACGTATAGGGGGCGATAGGGATCAAAGTTACGTGTCTCTCCACCGCCCAAGCTCATCATGCCCTTGCAGAGAAGCCCCTCGTCCACCAGGTCCGCCACTGTTTTATCCTTGCGATACGGAGGTGCCGCCTCAAGAAACGGTCCCTTTGCGAGATATCCTGGTTCACTAAGAATCGTCTCAAGCTGCTTCTGCAAATCCGCATCATCAAAGTGAATAGTGGTAGCGATGTACTCGCGATAAGAGTCCTCCACTTTGCGCGCGGTCTCAATGGGATTGAATTCTTTCACATTCGTCATTATTTGCTCCCGCTAGTTAAGATTGATTCTTGTCGCATATTCTCTCCGGGAGTCCCCAAAGAAGTCGCTCGGAGACATTTCGACGGCAACCCCCCTCTTGCTGCTCAGCTGCCTTACCACGCTGGGTGGAAGAAAGACCTCTGTAGAGCCCTTTTCTGCAGAGGCTGTAGCAATTGGCTTATCGTCTCTTTCCTCATACTTAGAAATCCTAAAGAACCTGAAATGGATGTCGCATAAGGGCTTGCCTTCAAACCGAAGAACATATCCAAGGGATTCGGCTGGCAATAGCTTCCACCCGTTAATGCCGAGCCCTTCGGCACAGTCAAGCATTTGAACATCGGTTGTTGATGTTCACTAAGAAGTGGTCCGAGTGATCACTGGGAAATAAGCACCGT
>CATVTV010000010.1:0-63126 GCA_958347015.1 uncultured Collinsella sp.
CTGGTGATCTCCGCCTTGAGAGGGCGGCGTCCTAAACCGCTAGACGAACGGGCCACATGACATCTGCACTGCCGTGCTGCGTGGAAACATATTACGGGACAAAAAACGCGAGCGCAAGAAGAAATTCCAAATTGCCGAAAAATTGTCGGCAGGTTATGGAACGCACAGGTCAGCCGGGTAGTTAATTTGGGACGGGGCTATTTTAGCTACCTCTGCCAAAATCACTATCGGTTCGTCCGATTGACAGCAGGAGCAGCTAAAAAAGCCCCGTCCCAAATTAACTACCCCAGGTTGAGGTGAGCCAGGAGTGCTTCGCGCTCGTTGGGGATGTTATCTTCGATCACTGCGTCGAGGGCGGCGTTGAGCAGATGCCCCAGTTCCGGCCCTGGCTTGACGCCGGCGCGAATCAAGTCGCCGCCATTGATGGCAAGCATCTTGAGCATATAGGGCTCCCCCGCCTCAAGCAAATCATGGGCGAGTGAGCGCATCTCCTCGATCGTCTCGACGTAATAGAAACACGACGGTGCCTTACCGAGCGTATCGGCACGCTTAAGGTCCATGAGCTCGTCCATCAGACGCGGCGTATCGACACCCTCGCCCGAAAGCGCGCGCATCATATTGAGCAGGCAGGATCGCTCGGGACGCAGCGGCTTGTCATGGTATTTGATCAGCAGGCACACATCGCGCACCAAATCGTGCGAGAGCGTCAGGCGATCCATGATGACACGCGCCTTCTTGGCGCCGAGCTCGGGATGGCCGTAGAAGTGTCCGCTGCCGGCGTGATCGACCGTAAAGCAATCGGGCTTGGAAACGTCGTGCAAAAAAGCCGCCCACATAAGGCTCGAAGAGGGCGCGACGCCGTCGCACAGCGCCAGCTCCCCTGCCACCGTCAGCACGCGGGCGATGTGCTCGTAAACGTTAAACGCATGATAGACGCTGCGCTGATCAAACCCGCGAGCGGGCGCGAGCTCGGGCACGGCGGCACAAACAAGCTCGGGGTAGCGCAGCATCGCGTCTCCCCCGTGGCCGGTCGAAAGGATGCCCTCAAGCTCAATGCCCACGCGCTCACGCGCCACGGCGTCGAGAAGCGGCGCACATTCGGCAAGCGCCTGTTTAGTCTTAGGCTCGATTATAAAATCCAGGCGGCAGGCAAAACGCACGGCGCGCAACATGCGAAGCGCATCCTCATTAAAGCGACGCTTGGGATCTCCGACGGCACGGATCAACTTACGCTCTAAGTCGCCCTGGCCATCATAGCGGTCGACAAGACCGCGCTGCGGATGCCAAGCCATGGCGTTAACGGTAAAGTCACGACGCGCCAAATCGTCCTCAAGCGACGCCGCGCGCTCCACACTCTGGGGATGGCGCCCATCGGTATAGAAGCCATCCAGACGGTACGTCGTGACTTCGATGCGCTCATCGTCACAAATGGCGGTAATGCCGCCAAATTTGATGCCGGACTCAACCACCGCAATGTCGGCGGCCTCGAGCGCCGCTTTAGACTCCTGCCACAGGCCGCTGCAACACATGTCCACATCGTGGCTGGGGCGCCCCATCAGGGCATCGCGCACCCAACCGCCTACGTACCAAGCCTCAAGACCGGCCGCCTCGAGCGCACGCAGGACACGGATGGAGGCATCGGTCGGCTGCGTACCGTTGAGCGAAACATTGCACATACCTATAGCCTCCTGCGCTTGCAAGCGTTAATCGATGGTTCTCAAGAAGTCTAGCAAGAAACGAGTATGCGCGCACATGCAATCGTGTCGTCGATTCGATAAAACGAGACAGCAGACGCCACATACGCTCAGCGCGCAAAAAACACCCGCCTCGGAAATCCAAAGCGGGTGTTCGGCAACGATTTTTCGATGCGGCTAGCAGACCCGACGAACCTCGATGTGCTTCTTGTATTCGTCCACCTTGGCAAAATCGCCCAAGCCCGGGCACTCAACCACGTTGGCACCGGTGGCCATCGAGAGGCGCAGGGCGTCCTCGACGCGCTCGGGGGCGTCGTGCCATACGGACAGGAAGGCAGCGAGCGAGGAATCGCCGGCGCAGACGGTCGACAGCAGCTTGACCTCAAAGGTACGGTTGGCAAACCAGATGTGCTCTCCGTTGGAGAAGTACGCTCCGTCGCCACCGAGGGTCAGCAGCACGTTCTTAGCGCCCTTGGCGTGGAGCTCGGCCATCGCACCCTTGACGGACTCATCGTCGCCACCGCTCACCTTAATGCCAAAGATATCAAGCAGCTCGTCGTCGTTGGGCTTAATGAGGAGCGGCTCCATGGCAATGAGGTCGGCCAGCTGATGGCTCGAGATATCGAGCACGAACTCAGCGCCCTTGGCCTTCACGCGACGCAGGACCTCGGCCAGGAAACCCTCGGAGGTATTGGGGGGCAGCGAGCCGCTGATAACCAGGCAGGTCATGTCGTCGAGCGAATCAATAAGCTCAAACATCTCCTGCTCGTTGGCCTCGTTAATGGCGGCACCGGCATTAACCATGTTGTACTCGGTGTCGGGACCGGCGTTGAGGAACACGTTGACGCGCGTGATGCCGTCAGTCCACACGGGCTTAACGGGCACACCCAAGGCCTCGGCGCCCTTAACAATGAACTCGCCCGAGAAGCCGGCGAAGAAGCCCAGAATCGTGGTGTCGACACCGTAGTGGTCGAGCGTAAACGAGACGTTGAGACCCTTGCCGTTGGGGGTATAGACCGCGTTACGGGTGCGCGTAACGGTATTGGCGGACAGACCGTCGCAGGAGATGTTGTAGTCAATAGCGGGATTTGCAGTGAGCGTATAAATCATGAATGTTCCTTTCACGAAGCATCGTGTTAATGAAAGTATATTACACGCTTCGGAAAAAGGCTACAACAACTCGGTGAACGGTGTGGAACGCGTGAAGTGCGGCGCCAAGGTTCGGGAGGGACAAAAAAACGGCGCCCCGATTAAAACCGGGACGCCGCATGCGCACGAATATGTCGCTTTTCGCTTACTTACGATCGAGCTTACGGACAGCAACGCGCTTGCTGTACTCATCGACGTGACCGAAGTCACCGATGCCCACGGACTCGGCAACGTTGGCGCCGGTGGCCATAGCGAGCTTCATGGCCTCCTCGACGTTGTCGCGATCCCTGTACCACTTGTGCAGGAACGCAGCGAGGGTGCAATCGCCGGCGCAGACAGAAGAGACCAGCTTGATGTTGAACTCGCGCTTGGCATACCAGATGTCCTCGCCGTTGGAGAAGTAAGCGTCGCCGCGGCTACCACGGGTGAGCAGCACGTTCTGGACGCCGGCGTCGTGGGCGAGCTTCATGGCAACGCGGACCTCGTCGTCAGTGTCGACCGGCACGCCAAAGATAGCCTTCATCTCGTGATGGTTCGGCTTGATGAGCAGCGGCTTCTTGTGAGCGAGCTCCTTGAGCTTGTCGGAGGACAGGTCCAGGACGACGTCGGCGCCACGGGCCTGAGCGTGCTCCATGACCTGAGCCAGGAAGTCGGGCGTAGCTTTGGGAGGCACGGAACCGGAGACGATCAGGCACTCAAGGTCGCCCGCGGTGTCCAGAATGTTGTAGAGCTCCTCCTGGTGCTGCGGCGTAATAGGAGCGCCGGGGTTGAGGATGCCGTACTCGTGCTGGCCATCGTTGACGTAGGTGTTGATACGCGTGATGCCGTCGGTCCAAACCGGGCGGCACAGGCAACCCAGATTCATGACCTCCTCGACGATGAACTTGCCCGTGAAGCCGGCGAAGAAGCCGAGCGCGACGGTGTCGACGCCCATCTTCTTAAAGGCGAAGGACACGTCGAGGCCCTTGCCGTTAGCCGTGTAGCTGGCCGAGCCGGTGCGGACGTTCTCGTCGGGCTCGAGCGGAGAGCTCGAAACCGTCATGTCGACAGCCGGATTAGCGGTTAGCGTGTAGAACATTTACAGTACCCCCTGTATATGTGAGGGCCGCGTGGCCGGCCCATTCCAACCACGCGGTTACCTCTGATACCAAATTAACGAGCTGCGGACTCGAGCAGCGCCTTGACCTCGGCGGCAGTGTTGCAGGCGAGCGCCTTCTCGGCAAGCTCGTCGCACTCGGCCTTGGTCCACTGGCTGATGGTCTTGCGGGCGCGCAGGATGGACGGAGCGCTCATCGAGAACTCCTCCAGGCCCCAGCTGATCAGCAGCGGCTCAAGCAGCGGATCGGCAGCGGCCTCACCGCACATACCGACCATGATGCCGGCCTTCACGCCGCTCTCGATAATGTTCTTGAGCGAGCGGAGCACGGCGGGATAGTACACCTGGTACAGGTTGGAGATGGTGTCGTTGCCACGGTCGGCGCACATGGTGTAGCCGATCAGGTCGTTGGTGCCGATGGAGAAGAAGTCGGCGACCTCGGCCAGACGGTCAGCGAGCAGCGAAGCGGCGGGCGTCTCGACCATGATGCCGACCTCGATGTTCTCGTTGAACTTGCGACCCTCTTCGGTCAGCTCGGCCTTGCACTGCTCGACGAGCTCCTTGACGGCCACGACCTCCTCGACGCAGGTGACGAGCGGGATCATGATCTTGACGTCACCAAAGGCGCTGGCGCGCAGCAGGGCGCGGAGCTGGACCTTGTACTGGTCGGGATTGGCCAGGCAGTAACGCACGGCGCGGAAGCCCATGAAGGGGTTGTCTTCCTTGACCATGTGCAGGTACGGGATCTCCTTGTCGCCACCCACATCGAGCGTGCGGATGATGACCGGAGCGCCCTTGAGCGCGCTGGCGACCTTGCGGTAGGCGTTGAACTGCTCCTCCTCGGAAGGAAGCTCAGCAGAATCCATGAACAGGAACTCAGAGCGGAACAGACCGATAGCCTCGGCGTCGTGATCGAGCGCGTTGGGCACGTCATCGGGGTTACCGATGTTGCAGGCAATGATCTTCTTGATGCCATCGGCAGTCACAGAAGGCTTACCGCGGAAGGCCTCGAGGGCTGCCTTCTCGGCAGCGAAGGCCTCGGCCTTGGCGGTGTAGGCAGCGAGCGTCTCCTCGTCGGGATCGGCCTCGACAACACCCTTGCCACCGTCGACGACGACGGTCATACCGTTGCGAAGCGCGGTGCAGCTGTTAGAGACCGAAAGGACGGCCGGAATCTCGAGGGCGCGCGCGATGATCGCGGAGTGCGAAGTGCGGCCACCGGTCTCGGTGACAATGCCGGCAACGTGGGCCTTATCGATCGTGGCGGTCATGGACGGCGTAAGGTCGTGCACGACAACGACGGTGTTCTCGGGCAGGACGGAGAGGTCGACGACCTCCTTACCCAGCAGCTCGGCCAGAATGCCGGTTCGGATGTCGGCGATGTCGGCCGCGCGCAGACGGAACATCTCGTCGTCCATGGACAGGAACATGTTCTCGAACATGGTCGAGGTGTCCATGAGCGCCTGCTCGGCGCAGGTGCCGCCATCAATGGCAGCGTTGATGGCGTCGGTCATGCCCGGATCCTGAGCCAGGACAATGTGTCCGCTCATGATCTCGGCCTCGGCCTCGCCCACCGTCTCCTTCATGTGGTCGGCCTGAGCCTGGGTCTTCTCGCAGAAGACCGAAAGAGCGGACTGATAACGCTCCTTCTCTGCTGCAGAATCAGCAACCTCGTGCGGTTCAAACGTCAAGTCGGGATCGACGGCGACCATGACGGTGCCGATGCCGATGCCCTCGGATGCGTTGACTCCCTGATACATTCCCATTCCTCTCTCCGTGTCATGTGATAAAGCGTTTTGCCATATCCATGACAAAAGAGCGCAGCTACCTTGAACAGGTCACTGCGCCCCCAAGTATGAACTTAATTGTTCAACATGCGACCCGTTTGAGTTCTACTCGCCAAGACCGCTCTTGATGAGCTCGATGGCAGCAGCCAGAGCCTCGGCCTCGTCGGCGCCGTCGCACTTGACCTCGACCTCGGTACCGCAGGGGATACCAGCAGCCATGAGGGCCATCGGGGACTTACCGTTGACCTCCTTCTCGGGGGTGACGACAGTCACGTCGCAGGCGTACTTGCCCATGGTGGAGGCGAAGAGGCCGGCCGGACGCATGTGAAGACCCTGCGGATTGACGAGGGTAGCCTTCTCAGAAACCATAATTGACTCCTTTTTGTGTTTAACCCCTGTCATGCATGCGGCAGGAGTCAGATTCACGACGTTGTTTATATTAACTCACATCAAACTGTTTTTCATTATGTTTCGGACGAATTGTTGGACAGATGTCGTTCCTGCACGCTCGCCCGCCCGGCGGGGCGGTTAAGTTTGCTGCTCTACAGTCCTGCGCAAGACGGAAAGCACATTAAGTGCTTTCCTTTGCGTGCGGAACTCGCGACAAACTTAACCGCCCCGCCGGGCGGCCAAGCTGCGGAAACTCGGTCGGTCCAGAGCAATATCGTGCGAACGTAATTCTGGCTGAGTTTTTGTTCGCCTGGTTAATCTAGTTGATGGGGTCTATCTATACCCTTTTGTAAGTTGCGGTGAAATAGGGACTGATTTTGGAGTTGAATCGTTAAAACAGTCCCTATTTCACCGCAACTTATGGGAGGGGCAGAAAAAGGCGGAGGCCCTGGAGAGGGTCTCCGTCTTTGTTACAAAGGGCGATATTATTCGCTAACTGCTGGATTAGACCAGGCGGGCGTTGATCGTCTTGGCGATCTCGGCGGCGTCGGTGGAACCCTTGACGGTGGCACGGAAGTCCTCGTCCATAAGCGCCTCGGCGACCTTGGACAGGATCTTGAGGTGCGTGGTTCCAGCCTGAGCGCCCGGGATGAGCAGGGCGATGGCAACGTTGACGGGAGCGCCGTCCATGGTGTCCCAACCGGTCACGCCAGAGTCGTCCTTGACGACGATGACAGCGGCCTCGGTGATGGCGTCGGACTTGGCATGCGGAATGGCGAAGCCCTCCATCATGCCCGTGGTGCCCTCGGCCTCGCGGGCCAGGAAGGCGTTCATCACGGCGTCGGCATCGCCGGCGATACCGGCCTTAACGGCCTGGTTGGAGACAAAGCTCAGAGCCTCGTCACGAGAAGCGAAGTCCTCGGCGACAAAGACGTTCTCAACCTTCACGAAGTCTGAAGCCTCGGCCTTGGGGGCCTCGACAGCAGCGGCCTTGGGGGCCTCAGCCGGCTTGGCTGCAGGAGCGGGCTTCTGGTTCTTCTCGAAGTCGTACTTCTTGAAGGCCACGAACAGGATGCCACCGACCACGGCGCCGATGAGGATCGCGAGGACCCACAGCGGACCGTTCTCGACAACGGGCAGGACCAGGAAGCCACCGTGGGGCGCCGGATCGTGAACGTTGAACATAATGGTCAGGATCGAAGCGATGGAGGAACCGAGCATCATGATGGGCATGACGGGCCAGATGTTCTTGGTCATGAACGGAATGGCGCCCTCGGTGATGTGGGTGCAACCAAGGATGAGGTTGACGACACCGGCGTCGTGATCCTCCTGGCTGAAGTACTTCTTGCCGACAACGACGGCGAAGGTGGTGATCAGCGGCGGAACGATGCAAGCGGCGGAGACGGCAGCCATGAAGTTGGTGCCGAAGTTGTAAGTGTCGGTGCCGACACCGGCGGCCAGGGCCTCGGTGAGCATAGCGGTACCGGTAACGTAAGCAGCCTTGTTGACCGGGCCACCCATGTCAAAGGCGCACATGCAGCCGATGGCAAGACCCAGGACAACGGCGCCAGAGGCGGACAGGCCCTTGAGGAAGTCCATCATGGCGGTGTTGATGGCAGCCATGGGGCCGGAGATGCCGAGCATGACCAGGCCGACGATAGCCGTCGAGAACAGCGGGTACAGGAAGATAGCCTTGAGGCCGTCCAGGTTCTTGGGCAGACCGGCAAAGACCTTCTCGAGCAGCAGGATGACATAACCAGCGAGGAAGCCGCCGACGATGCCGCCCAGGAAGCCAAAGCCCACACCTGCGCCACCGGCGTCGATCATGCCGGTATCGGCGTTAACAGGCAAGCCCTGGATGGCGATCATACCGGCGACGAAACCGGGGACGAGCGCCGGACGCTTGCCGATAGACTCGGCGATGTAGGCGGAAAGCACCGGAACCATGAGGTTCATGGCGATGCCGCCGATGATCTTGAGCATAGCGGCAAAGGTGTTGTAGTCGGCAGCCGTCGAATCGAAGGACGTAATGCCCCACAGGAACGAGACGGCGGTCAGAACACCACCGGCGACGACGAAGACCAGCATGTGGCTGACGCCATTCATGAGGTGCTTGTAGATGACGTGGCCGATGGACTCCTTCTCCTCAACCTCGTCCTCGACATCGGCGGCAGCGGCAACTGCATCGTCGCCCTTGGCGGCGAGCGCGCGGTCGATCAGCTTACCGGCGGCCTCGACAGACAGGGCCTTGGAAACACCAACGGAAACCATGGGCTTACCGGCGAAACGCTCAGCCTGGACATCCTTATCGGCTGCGACGACGACGGCCTTGGCGCCAGCGATCTCGCTCTTGGTGAGCTCGTTCTCGACACCGACCTGGCCATGAGTCTCGACCTTAATGGTCAGACCTCGCTCGGCAGCTGCCTTCTCCAGCGCCTCCTTCGCCATGAAGGTGTGCGCAATGCCGGTCGGGCAACCGGTCGCGGCGATGATGTCAAACTTAGCCATGTGTCCCTCCTTTTTAAGTTTTGCGCCCGCAGGCGCTCCCCTACACGCGCTTCAATGCGCGTTTTTCCACACTTGAAAGATACCAACCTACCGTCCGCATGAGAAGAGACAAGGTGCAATTCTCCGGTGAAAGGTTCTTTCATAACCGTAAACGGTAAGTGAAAGTTTACCATCAACACTTGAAACGGCAAGGTGTATCTTGTAATTGAAAATGCCCGTATACTATGGCATTGAAAAACGAGTCCGATTTTCAATGCCAACCAGGAGCCATCCATGACCGATAGCAGCAAGAGCGCGCTCTCCCTTATTAGCACGCACAAAGGGTACAGCGATTCCGAGCAGCGCATTGTCGACTATATATTGGAGCACCAGTCCGAGGCGCCGCGCCTGACGGCCGCCCAGCTCTCACGAGCCGCTGCCACGTCCGAGGCGACAGTTTCGCGCTTCTGCCGCAAGCTGGGCTTTGGCAGCTTCCGCAGCTTTCAGTTTTCGTTGGCTCGCGACTTGGAGAGTCAGCGCAACGAGGGCCTGACCGACGAGGTCTCGCTCGACAACATGGAGCAGAGCCTAAAGAATATCCTCGCCGCCAAGGTGAGTGAGCTTAATGCGACCATCGACGGCATTGATCACGACACGTTGGCCGCAGTTGTGCACGCACTTAAGAATGCCGGCGTTATTGAGTTCGCCGCCGTGGGCAATACGAACGCGGTCGCGCTCGATGCGACATTTAAGTTTTCGCAGCTGGGCCTTCGCTGCATGGCAAGCACCATCAGCGAGACCTCGATTGGTTTCGCGCTCACGTTGCGGCCCGGCGACGTTATCGTACTGATCTCGAACTCCGGCAAGTCACGCCGCCTGAATCGCATGGCAAAAGCAGCTCGCGACTGCGGTGCTACCGTAGTCGTCATCAGCAGCGACAGCAAGTCTCCACTTGCACGCCTAGCCGACTACACCTTTAATACCGTCAATCACGAGGCGCTGCTGACAACGGGCGACTTCGCGTTCTCCAAGATGAGCGCCACGATGATCATAGAGGTCATCTACAACTTCCTGCTGCCCGAAATCGAGGACGCGCGCGAGCACATCAGCTACTACGAGGAGCTCATCCAGCCGGATAAGGTCGTAGAGTAGACATTTTGGGGAGCCGACAAACGCCACTCGCCACGAAACCAGCCCATCTACTACGTTTTATCCGTATGGCCCAACCACATACCGAAAATAGAGAAAACCGCAGGCGTTCTACCTGCGGTTTTCTTATTGCATTTCTTGACGTGGTTACCGATTGCCTATTAAACGTAGTAGAAGGGCCGGTTTCGTGGCTTCCGGGTCGGACATGCATGTGGCGGCTCGTTCTAACCTCGAGCCTCTTCCAGCATCTGCTTGGCATGCGCTAGGCTTGCCTCCGATTGATCGCCGCTCAGCATACGGGCAATCTCTGCGGTACGGGCGTCCCCAGCTACCTCATCCAAATGCGTTTGGGGAACGTCGCCGGGCTCTTTACTGACCACGTAATGTTTGTCGGCCATGACGGCGACCTGTGCCAGGTGGGTTACGACAATCACCTGATGCGTGGCGGCGAGATCTGCCAGCACACCAGCAAGAGCACGTGCAGTAGAGCCGCCGACACCGGCATCAACCTCGTCAAACACCAACGTGTCGACGCCGTCCGCATTACCAAGGACAACCTTGCTCGCCAGCATAACGCGGCTCAACTCGCCGCCCGACGCAATGCGGCGCAGGGGGCGCGGCGTCAATCCAGCACCGCTGCGATACAAAAGCTCGTAGCTCGAAGGGCCTGCCGGCGTCCATTCGGCACGCGGAAGATCGCGCGACTCCCAGACGAGCTCGGCGCCGTCCATCTCCAGGCGCGCCATCTGACGGCCAACCTCGTGACAAAAGCGCGGGGCAGCGGTGTTCCGCGCGCGCTTAAGCGCCTTAGCAGCAGCAAAAAGATCGCGTTCAGCGCTCCCGAGTGCCTCGCGAGCCTTCTTGATCTGCTCATCACCATCATCGACTAGAGACAGCAGCTCTTGTGAGCGGTCGCGCATGGCAAAGACATCGTCCATGGTGGGACCCCACTGACGCAGCAGGCCCTTGAGCTCGGAATACCGCTCGCGCATGCGAGCGAGATCACGAGGGTCAAACGCAACGCCATCGCGATAGGCACGCAGCTCGTTGGCGCAATCCTCCAGTGAGATGCATGCGTCCGAAAGTGCGTCGGCGATGTCGCCCAGCTTGCGATCGACGGCAGCCATGCGTGAAAGCTCGGCAACGGCGCCATTCACGGCATCGAGCGCTCCCCCTTCGGCAGCAAGCGATGCATGGGCCTCGTTTGCCGTCGCCACCAAGACCTCGGCGTGCTCCGAGCGAGGCAGCAGCTCCTCGAGTTCCTCGTACTCGCCTGGCTTGGGGTCGACCTCGGAGATACGCTCAAGGGCAAAACGCGCTTCCTCGACGCGACTCCCCTGCGCACGCGAGGCTTCCTCAACACGGCGAAGCTCCTTGGCGGCGGTACGCGAAGCCTTAAAGCAGGTGCGATACTTCTCGAGCGCCTCAAGCGCCGCGCGCCCAGCCCAAGCATCGACCATGGCAACATGGTGCGCCGGGTCGAGCAGGCGCTGATGTTCATGCTGGCCGCATAGATCCATCATCACGCCGACGCGCTCCGAAAGCTCGCGCACGCTGGCGATGCGGCCGTCAATTTTTACGCGGCTGCGGCCCTCGGCAGAAAGGCTGCGCTGTACGGTGAAACCCTCCGTGTCGTGCGGGCCGTCAAACAGGCGCGCCTCGACGCTGGCAAGCGCCTCGCCCTCGCGAACCGTCGACGAATCCGCGCGCTCGCCCAAAATGAGCTTGAGCGCCGAGAGCAGCGCGGTCTTACCGGCACCGGTCTCGCCGGTCAGAACCGTTAGACCCGCACTCGGAACCAACGTCGCCTCGCGAATGAGCGCGATGTTGGAAACCTGCAGCTCATCGATCATGACGCACTCCATAGAACACGCGGCTCACCGAGTTATAGAAGCTCTCGGGGCCGTAATCCAGCAGCAGCACATCACCGGGACCGCGACGCACAGCCACGCTCTCGACCGTGCCGTCGCAGGTAATAAACTGTCCGTCGATGGCAATCGCCGGCACGCTCGGACGATCATCTGACATAAAGATTTCGACGACATCGCTCGGCGAGGTCAAGAAGGCGCGAGCCTGAATGGTATGCGGCGCGATCGGCACGCAGACCATGCCCGTGTAATCAGGGCTGACGATAGGGCCACCGGCGCTCAACGCATAGCCGGTGGAGCCGGTCGCCGTCGACACGACGACACCGTCACCGCGCAGGCGATCGATATGATGGCCGGAAACCGTGATGTCAAACTCGACCATATCGGACAGGGGCCCGCGCGTAAGCGCCATATCGTTGAGGGCGAACGAACGCACGACATCCTTCGTGCCGTCATCGCGCACCGAGACGATATCCGCGGCGATGGTGGCACGGCGGCTCACATGGAGCTCACCGGACAGGGCATCGCTCACAACCTGCAAAATGTCGCGCTCCTCGGGACTGGCCGCCGTCAAAAAGCCCAGGTGACCATAGGAAAGACCCAAAATGGGAATCTCGCGGTAGTTGAGAATGCGGGCGGCGCGCAGCAGTGTGCCGTCGCCGCCGAGCGTGATGACCAGGTCGGCATCGTCAACATCGGGCGTGCTCTGAATCTTCGAGCGCTGATCGGCCGCCCATGCGACCTCGTAGCCCTGGCGCGTCAGCCAGAGCTCGAGCATCAGGCCGCTCTCGACCGCCTCTTGCTTGTAGTAATTGGGAACCAGAAAGACCTTCATAGCGTTGCCGCTTTCTCGCTCAAAGCCGATACCTGGGATTGCAACTCGTCATCGGAGCGCTCGCCGGGGGCAAACCTCGTGCCGTACAGGAAAAACTCGATGTTGCCCTTGGCGCCATGGATGGGCGACACGCACACGTCAAGCGGGAACAGGCCCCTGGCAGCGAACAGCTCAATCGCCCCCACGAGTGTATCGCGGCGGACGGCGGGGTCGGTCACGATACCGCCCTCGCCCACCAGCGCAGCCGGCGCCTCAAACTGCGGCTTTACGAGCGTGCAAAACGAACCCGAAGGCTTCAGGCACGCCAGCACGGCGTCGATGATATTCGCGATACTCGTAAACGACACATCGCACACGGCTAGGTCGATAGCGCCGCCGTAGCCGAGCTCGGGCAACTGCGTTACATTCGTGCGCTCGTGGAGCGTCACGCGATCGTCTTGGCGCAGCGACCAATCAAACTGGGCACGGCCCACGTCGACAGAGACAACGGTCGCGGCGCCGCGCTTGAGCAGGCAATCAGTAAAGCCGCCCGTGGAGCAGCCCACATCGAGGCAAGCAAGGTCCGTCGGATCGATTCCAAACGCATCGAGCGCGCCCTCGAGCTTGAACCCGCCGCGCCCAACATACGGAATGCGCCCCTTAACGTGCAGTGGCAGGCCCGGCGTCACCTTGAGCCCCGGAGAGGTCAAACGCTCGCCGCCACTCGAAACCAAGCCGGCCATAAGAGTGCGAAGGGCATCCGCGCGATCGGCGCAGATGCCCTGTGAAATCAGTTCGTCATCGAGACGCACGCGTTTCATGAATGCCATCAACCATTCGTATCCGGGGATGCAGCCTGTCTATCTTTGGACTCGTTTGCCGCATCCTCATCGTATTCCTGCTCGAGCTTGTCGGCCTCACGCGGCGTCAGCTCAAACTTGTCGACCATATCGACCGCACGGGAACCCAGCTCAATCGCCTCGTCAAACAAATCGAGCGAACGCTCCAAGGAGGTATCCTTGGAGCGAACGGTGGCGATGATCTGGTCCAGGCGATCCGAGATCTCATCGAAGTTGCGGACGGAACCCTCTGGCATGGCTACTCCTCGACGGAATCGGCCTCGACGGCCCCAGCAGCGTCCGCGTCCTCGGCAAGTACACCGGCAGCAGCCTGAGCAGCAGCGACCTTGGCGGCTGCCTCGGCAGCCTGTGCCTCCTCGCGAGCGCGATCCTCGGCCAGCAGCTCTTGGTACAGGTCCTCGCCCGGCAGTTCCTCGCTGCGAGCGATCTTGCCCAGCACGCCGTTGACAAACGATGCGGACTGGTCGGTACCATAAGCCTTAGCAATCTCGACCGCCTCGTTGATCACGATGGCGTCCGAGACCTCCTCGTCGGTGAGGAAGCGCATCTCGTAGACGGCGATACGCAGCAGGTTGCGGTCGGCACCGGGCATGCGCATAAGATCCCAGTTCTTGGCGACGGCGCGCAGGGCACAATCGATGCGATCAATGTGCTCGTAGGCACCGCGGCAAAGCTCCAGCGCATAGGGGTCGAGGGGACCCTTCGAGATCAGGAAATCGCCCTCGAGGACGCGCTCGAGCGGGCTGTCCGTGGCTTCGGCCTGGAACAGCAGCTGCAGCGCCTGACTGCGGGCAAGCGTGCGCCCGCGATAAACCTTAAGGCTCAAAGGTTACTCCTTGGGGAAAACGAGGCCGTCGATGCAAACGTCAACGCGCTCGACCTCGACGCCCACCTGGGCATCGATGGCGGCGACCACGGCGGCGCGAACGGCCTCGGCGAGCTTCTTGAACGGATAGCCAAAGAACACCACGACACGCACGGTGAGTGCGAGCTTGTCGCCGATGACCTCGGCCTCGACCGCCGGCTCGGAAGCCGGGGCCTTGGACGAGAGCATCATGGAGACAAGGTTGGTGGCAAGGTCCTTGACGCCAACGGAGGCGATGCCCTCGACATCCGACACGGCGCGCGAAACGATGGCGGTCAGAACATCGGGCGAAATGCCGATGCCGTCAATCTTGATTTCCTGGGGCATGAGTCCTCCTATAAGAGTTGGTTGCTAGACGCGGGAGACGAACTTGCCGTCGCGGGTGTCAACCTTGATGACCTCGCCCTCGTTGAGGTACATGGGGACCTGGATGACAGCGCCGGTGTCGATCGTGGCCGGCTTGGTGGAACCCTGGACGGTGTCGCCCTTAAAGCCCGGGTCGGTCTGGACGATGGTGGTCTCGATGAACATCGGCGGGGTCACGCCCATGAGCTCATCGTCGGCGAAGAGCAGCTGGCAGATGTCGTTCTCGCGCAGCCACTTGGAGTTCTCGCCCACCATGTCCTCGGGAACGGGAACCTGCTCATAGGTCTCATTGTCCATGAAGATGTAGTCGGCGCCATCGTTGTAGAGGTACTGGAACTCACGGGTGGTAAGCATAACGCTCTCGAACTTGGTGCCGGCGTTGCAGGTGTTCTCGACGACGCGGCCGCTCTTGATGTCGCGGGTCTTGTAGCGCACGAACGCGCCGCCCTTGCCCGGCTTGACATGCTGGAACTCGACGATGGTGTAGACCTTGTCCTTAATGCGGAGACCGAGGCCGTTCTTGAAGTCGGCGGTAGAAATGGTAGGCATAGCGACCTTTCTTGTTATGGGCAGAACGCACAAGCGTCCAAATTACATACGACCGAAATTATACACTTGCAGACGGCGCCTGCAGCGAGCGCATAAAAAGAGAACGCGGGGCGCCCGAATCTATCCGGACGCCCCGCCCCAAAAATCTATCGAAATGGACTAGCAATCGATGACGTGGAGGTCATGCCGCGTCTTGGTGAAGGGCTCGTAGCCGTTCTCGGTGACCACGCCGTAGTCCTCCAGGCGCACGCCGCCCACGCCGGGCAGGTAGACGCCGGGCTCCATGGTGACAACCGAACCGACCTCGATGATGTTCTTGCTGCGGTTGAAGTTGGGCAGCTCGTGGATGTCGATGCCCACGCCGTGACCCAGACCATGGTTATAGTAATCACCATAGCCGGCATCGCCGATGATCTTCTTGGAAAGCTTGAAAATGTCGTTGCCCTCGACGCCCGGATGGATGGCGGCGACGCACTCCTCGTGCGTACGGCGCACGAGCGCGTACAGGTCGAGCTGTTCCTGCGTGGGCTCGCCCATCACGACGGTACGCGTCATATCGGAGCGATAGTCGCAGTAGCCCGCGCCGTAATCCATGAGGACGAAGTCGCCCTTCTCGATCACGCGGTCACTCGGCACGGCGTGCGGGTTGGCGGTGTTGGGGCCGCTCGCCACGATGGAGCCGAAGGCCAGGCTGTCGGCACCGTTGGCGAACATAAAGTTCTCGAGCTCGTTGCGAACCTGCTTCTCGGTCATGCCGGGCTTAATAAAGCCGAGCATATGCTGGAAGGCGGCGTCGGTGATCGACTGCGCATGCCGCATGAGCTCGATCTCCTCGGCGTCCTTGATGGCGCGCATCTTACGGATGTCGTCATGCATCAGCGGCAACATGCAAGCGACGGAACGGTCCTCCAGACCACGCTGAATACCCTGGTAGAAGTTGATCTGCATGTCGTCCTCGACAGCGCAGACGCGGCACTTGTTGGCCGCAATCTTGCCGGCGACCCAACCGGGGATGGTGCCCTCGTCCATGTCGTAGACCCAGGGGCTGCCGGCGGGCGTGTTCTCCTCAAAGCTGTTGAGGTAGCGCGAGTCGGTATGGAACAGGCACTGGTCAGCCGTAATAAACGCCGCGTGCGGGAACTCGAAGGTGTAGTCGAAGACGCCCTTCACGCCCGTGAGCCAACGGAGATTGGCCTCGTCGCGTACCACGATAGCGTCGTAGCCGCGCTCGACCATCAGGGCACGGACACGCTCGATACGACCGGCAGGACCGGCAGCAAACTCAGACATGCAGATTCCTTTCTTGTTGTCTCAAAAAGTGCGGGACGGGTCTCAACCGAACGGCGGAATCGCATGCGATCCGCAACCGATTGAAAACCCGCCCCTCAACATGATACGAAAGACGATGGATGTCAATAAATCTCAGAGAAGTTCTTTGCGAGAAGCCAAGTAGGCGTGAGCATGGCGCTCAAGAACCTCGTCCTCAACGCTCGTTAGACGAATGGCGCCGAGTGCCGCGGGCAGCGGCAACATGCTGCGGTTCGAGCGGGCGAACTGCTGCTTGCGGAACTCCTCGATATATGCGGCAGGCTCCAGATCGAAGGCAAGCTCCTCGATACCAAAGTCCTCCAGGCAGTCATCGACCTCAAAGACGTAATCGATATCAAAGTCGCAGGCATCATGTGCTAGGCGCGCCTCAAAGCGCATGCCCTCGGACAACAGCTGGTAGGCAGGGATCTGCGAAGCGGCATCGCCCAAGCAGGCGCGCAGGGTACGCTCCCCCGTATTGCCAAAATCGAGCGCATGGCGGGCACTCGGGTTCGTGGCCATCAGTACGTCCTTGCGGGCAGTCTGAGACCACTGAATGGCATTGACGAGCGCGACCTCCTCGCCCGCGAGAATCTCGGGGACGGTCTCAGTAAACTGATTCCAGCGGGACTTGCTGCTCGAAAGCATAGTGCCAACAAGTACCGCATAGCCGAGCCTGAGGTCCTTGGGGTCCGCCTCGCGTACAAGGTCGAGGTCACACACGACCAAGCCCGGCTCGGGGCGGAACGCGATAGCGGGAAGCGCATTCGCCGACGAGGCGACGAGCGGCTTCATGGTCGTCGCAACCGTGAGCATGGCGTCGAGCGTCGTCGGCAGCAAGGCGCACTCGGTGCGACCACACCACTGATTGGCACACCAGCAAACGACCGAGCAGGTCGCCGTGTCGCCGACAGCGACGACGAGATCGTCGCAGGTAATGCCGTTAGCCGACAGGGCGCCAAAGACGGTATCGGCATCGGCCAGCGTAGCGCCGGCAGGCGAAACTTCAAGCGAAAGCTGCGACACGGCAAAACCGGCGTCGACCAGCGCATGCTCGACGACCTCGCCAAAACGCTCGGATGTGGCGTCGTTCCAAACCACCATCGCGCGCTTAGGCTTGCCCACAGCCGAGGCAAACATGCGCGACAGCTCCCCGAACGCGCCCAATCCGACGCGGACATCGACACTGCGGTTTTGGAAATTGATAAGTTGACGGCGAATCATAGCAGCCCACGCTCCAAAAGCATCTCGGCACAAAGGTAGGAAACGTCCTCGAAGGACTTGTTGCGAATATCAAGGGTAATATCGGCGGCCTGGCGATACAGCGGACGACGATGCTCAAACAGGCGCGCAGCATGCTCGGGCGAGCGGAAATCGGGTCGGGTATCGGAGCGGCGAATCTGACGCAACGAGTCCTCAAAGTCGCCTTCGAGGTACACACAGGTACCCATCTCGTGCATCAGTTTAATGTTCACCGGCGTCTCGACGATGCCACCCCCGCACGATACCAGCAGACTGCGCTCGCTTTGAAGCGAACGGAGTGCCGAGGTCTCGAGCTCGCGAAAACGATCCTCGCCCTCGGTCTTAAATATCTCGGTCACCGACTTGCCGCATCGACGCACAACCAAACGATCGGTATCGATGAATCGACGCTTGAACATAGTGCCCACGTTGCGCGCAAGCGTCGACTTGCCCGCGCCCAAAAAGCCGATAAAGAAGATATGGTCGCAGCCGTGTTTGATGTGCTGAGACATGGCGAAACCTATTCCTCGCAGGGAAGGTCGCGCAGGGCCCGGCGCTCAAAGATACGGAAGATCTGCGTGTACCACAGGTCCTGGGTTGCCTGCGGCTTGACCAGAATAGTGTCAACGCCGGCAAAATTACCGCTCCACACGTCCGTGTAAAGCTGATCGCCAATCAGCACGGCCTCGTCGGCCGTGGCGCCCAGACGCTTAAGACCCGCCTTCAAGGCAAACGGCGCCGGCTTCATGGCGTGGCTGATGGCCTCGAGCCCCAGCTCGCGCGCCGACGCCAAAACCTGGTCGCGATGCCAGTTGTTGGACACCATGCACAGCTTAAAGCCCTTGGCATGGGCGGCCTCGAGCCAGGCGGAAACTGCAGCGGGTACCTGCTCGGTATCACGCGGCACCAGGGTGTTGTCGCGATCGAGCAGAATGGCGCGCTTGCCGTCGGCCCAGAGGGTATCGAGGTCGATGCGATCGACCGAGGCAACATATCGTTTGGGGCTAAAAATCCTCATGATCAATTCCAAGACTGTTGATGCTCTTCGTAGGTCTTCGAGAAATACTCCTCGTCCTGCGTAATGTAGAAATACAGATCGTCGGAGTCGGTCGGCTCAAGGGTGGCCTTGAGCGCCTCGAGCGACGGAGAGCAAATGGGCGTGGGCGGGAGGCCCTCGCGCTTATAGGTGTTATAGGGGCTATCACTCTGCAGGTCGTCGGCGGTAACCTCGCCACCGGTGACGTACATCATGGTCGCGTCGCTGTTGAGGTAGCGCAGGCCATCGAGCTTGCCCGCCAGACGGTTGTAGAAGACCGAGGCCACATGCGCGCGCTGGTCGGCGTTGAGGCCCTCGCGCTCGACGATGGAGGCAAGGTTAACGATGTCGTAATCGGACATCTCCACGCCATAGCGCTCCTTGATCTTGGCCTCGCAGCTGGCAAAGTCAAGCGACTTATACTCGGCGTTGAACTGGTCAAGCATGGCGCGAATCACATCATCGGCGCTTGGGTCCTTACCCAGCGAATACGTCTTGGGGAATAGGAAGCCCTCGAGCGAATCGTTCGCGGCGTCTTTAAGGAAAGCGTAATCATTCACATAATTGCTCGCCTTGGCCTGGTTAAGGAAGTCCTCCTTAGAAATGCTGTCATACGCCTTGGCCACGCGGTCGGCGACCTGGTCAACCGTCAGACCCTCAGGGATAGTCAGCGCATCGGAGCCCGCATTGGGGCCTTCCATGAGCTGTTGAACGACCTTGGTCGCGTCCATGAGCGTGGTGAACGAGTAGGTACCAGGCTTAAGCGACATGTCGGCGTTGAGCTTTTTGACCGCCGCGTAATAATCCTTGGGATCTTCGACGATATGGTTCTCAGAGAGAATCGAAGCGATGCTGTCACCCGAGGCACCATCGGGAATCGTGATAGTAACCTGCTGGCCTGCAACGACTTTTGCATCCTCACCCGCAAAGAAGCCCTTGACGGCCGGCACAACAAAGAAAACGATCGCGACAAGCGCAAGCACGGCGACGACGCCACCGATAATCATAGGCACCGGGGAGTTTTTCTTTTGGGTACCACGGCGGGCGTGCGTGTTATAGCTCGAGCGCGTGGCCGGAGCAACGCCGTGCGAACCATGAACATGATGTGCGTGGGAGCGTGATTGCGGGGCCCGCCCCTGCGTGCGCTGGGCAGGAGCCTGTTGCTTAAAACGAGCGCCGCCAGCGGGCTGCGCGGGACGAGCGGCGGGCTGTTGAGCAGCACGCTGAGTAGGCTGAGCCGAACGCTGCGTCGGCTGCGCCGGGCGCTGACCAGGCTGAGCAGGACGCGGCGCGGGCTGCCGTGTACGATTCTGCTGGCGCGGATCGGAAGCGCTAGACATGCTGAACCTCCTCGTTTTTACGATCGAGCCATGTCTGCAAGAACAGGCTGGCGGCGATCATGTCAATCTTGCCCCTCATCTGCTTTTCGTTAAGCCCCTGCTCTCGCAGGATTCGCTTGGCCTCCTGCGAGGACAGACGCTCGTCCTCAAACTCCAGCGGAAGTTCGAGCTCGTCGGCAATCTTTTGGGCCACGGCGGCGACGCGCTCGGCCTGGGGGCCGGGCTCACCGGCCATGGTCAAGGGACGTCCGCTTACCAGTATATCGGGCTCATAGTCCTCGACCAGGTAGCGAAACGTCTTTGCCATACCGGTAACCTCGGCAGCCGGGAGAACCTTGACAGGCATCGCCATCTTGCCATCACGGCTCGAGACGGCAATGCCAATCCTGGTCTCCCCTATGTCCAGCGCGAGCGCGACCACAGTGACAGCCTAGGTTCTTAGGCGCCGAGCGCGGTCTTGGCGGCCGCGAGGGCATCGGCGATACCGGCGGCGTTCTTGCCACCGGCCTGGGCCATGTTGGGACGACCGCCACCGCGACCATCGACCAGGCCCGCGATCTGCTTGATCACGTTGCCGGCGTGGAAACCGGCCTTCACGGCGTCATCGGAGCCGGCGGCGAGCAGGGCCGGGGTGCCTTTCTCGGTCACGCTGGCAACAACGCAGGCGACGGGGCCGGAGACCTTCTGGTGCACGGTATCCCAAACGTTGCGCAGGTCTGCGGCCTCGAGACCCTGAAGCTCAGCGACAACGAGCTTATAGCCATTCAGCTCGACAGCGCCGTCGATGGCGCTGGAAATGGCGTCGGAGGAGCCACCGGTCAGAGCCTTCTTGAGCTTGTTGGAAGTCTCGCGCAGCTCGGCCTGCAGGTTCTCAACGCGGGCGGGAACCTCGTCGACGCGGCACTTGAGCGCAGCGGCGGCGGCGTCAACGAGCGCCAGGCGGTCGGCCATGTAATCGAGAGCGCCCTTGGAGGTCACGGCCTCGATACGGCGGACATTCGAGCCCGTGGAGGACTCGGAAATGATCTTGAACAGGCCAATCTCGGCGGTATTGGCGGCATGGGTGCCACCGCAGAGCTCACGGGAGAACGGCTGGTCCTCGGCGCCTACGGAGACGACGCGGACGACGTCGCCGTACTTCTCGCCAAAGAGAGCAACAGCGCCGGCGGCCTTGGCCTCGTCGATGCCCATGACACGGGTCACGACCGGCTTGGAAGCGAAGATCTGCTGGTTGACCAGGTCCTCGACAGCCTTGAGCTGCTCGGAGGACAGGGCCTCGAAGTGCGTGAAGTCAAAGCGCAGGTGCTCGGGCGTCACCAGCGAGCCAGCCTGGGAGACGTGCTCGCCCAGGACCTGCTTAAGCGCAGCGTCGAGCAGGTGGGTGGCGGTGTGGTTGCGACGCAGGAAACCACGGCGCTCGGTGTCGAGCGCGGCGGTCACGGTAGCACCGACGGTCAGCGTGCCCTCGGCAACATGCGCGACATGGGCATACAGGCCGTTGTGGTTCTTGGTATCGGAAACGGTCAGCGAAACGCCCTCGGCAAAAAGCTCACCGGCATCACCCTGCTGGCCGCCCATCTCGGCATAGAACGGGGTGCGGTCGAGCACGACCTCGACGTCCTCGCCCGCGGCAGCGGACTCGACGGACTCGCCGTTGCAAACGATGGCAACAACCTTGGCGCCCTCAACGACGTCGTTGTCATAGCCGTCGAATTCGGTCGCAGCGACCTTGTCCGAAAGCTCGACCCACACGTCGTTGAAGCTGCCCCAGGCGTCGCCCTTGGCATTGGCGCGAGCGCGGGCCTTCTGGTCCTCCATGCAGGCGGTGAAGCCGTCCATGTCGACGTCGTGACCGGCGGTGCCGGCGATCTCGACAGTCAGGTCGATGGGGAAACCAAAGGTGTCGTGCAGCTTAAAGGCAACGTCGCCCGGAAGCACAGCGCCCTCGGCGAGCGCGGCCAAGGCCTCGTCCAGGTAAACGCGGCCGTTGTCGAGCGTCGTGGAGAAACGCTCCTCCTCGGATGCGACGATGCCCTTGACGAGCGCGACGTTCTTGAGAAGCTCAGGATAGGCCTCACCCATCTGAGCGTTGACCTCGTCGATGAACTTGGTCAGGAAGGCGCCCTCGATGCCCAACAGGCGGCCGTGGAACACGGCGCGGCGGAGCAGGCGGCGCAGGACGTACTCGCGACCCTCATTACCGGGCAGGATGCCGTCCGAGATCATAAAGTCGACGGCGCGGGAGTGGTCGGCGATGATGCGCAGGGAGCGGCTGGCGCCGGAGTAATCGTCGGCGTCATAGGTCTTGCCGCTGATCTCCTCTCCGAGTTTGATGAGGTGCTGCATTAAATCGCCGTCGTAGTTAGCGGTCTTGTGCTGCATGATAGCGGCCATGCGCTCCAGACCCATGCCCGTATCGAGGTTGCGGTGCGGCAGCTCCGGCATGGAGCCGTCCTCCTGGCGGTCGTACTGGGTAAACACAAGGTTCCAGAACTCAAGGAAGCGGTCGCAGTCGCAGCCGGGCTTGCAGTCGGGGCTGCCGCAACCGACCTCCTCGCCCATGTCAAAGTAGATCTCGGAGCACGGACCGCAGGGGCCGGTGGGGCCAGCGGCCCAGAAGTTGTCGTCCTCGCCCAGACGCGAAATGTGATCCTCGGCAATGCCCAGGGAGCGCCACACGTCGTGAGTCTCGTCGTCCTCGGTAAAGACGGTGAAGTACAGGCGGTCGAGCGGCAGCTTGAACTCCTTGGTGATGAGCTCAAAGGCCCAAGCGCAGGCCTGCTGCTTGGAGACGCCGCCAAAGGAGAAGTCGCCGAGCATCTCGAAGAAGGACAGGTGACGGCCGTCCTCGCCGATGCAGTCGATGTCGTTGGTGCGGACGCACTTCTGGCAGGAGATCGCGCCGATCTCCTTCATGGTCTTCTTCCCCTGGTAGTACTCCTTAAACTGGTTCATGCCGGCGTTGGCAAGCAGCAGCGAAGGATCGTCGGGGACGAGGGACGAAGAAGGATAGAGCTTAAGACCGCGCTCCTCAAAGAAGTTGAGGAACTTGGAGCGAATCTCGGCCGTAGTCATTGACGGGTAGTCAGCACTCATAGAGGGAATCTCCTCGGTTTCACATCGAAACAGTTCAAACGTAACGATATTACCATCCCACCGCCCCAGTGCAAAAAAGAGGGCCGCCAAACAGCGACCCTCCAGCGAAAGTGCATGTTATTTAGGACAGTCAAATTCTTTGAATAACAAATGACTGCTGTAGAATTACATAATAAAGTTCACCCGGAAGGAGCGATCGATGAAAAGCAAACAATTTGTCCTGAATGCACTTCTGGTAGTAGCACTTTTAGCGCTCTTGGCCTTCTCCCAATGGTACGCAAACCAACCAGCATTTGGCTACGTACTGTATGCAGTGACGTCCGGCGACAACGCTTATTGCCCTCTGCGCGCAATTGACGTTCTCTATTTCTATATAGCCGGTCCCTTATCAATCGCTTTGCTCGTGTTTCTTGTCTTTTACAACATCAAGAAACGTTAACGGGGCTTATTTGGAATCCGAATCGTCGATGGAGCCGTCGATGCCGGTTTTGGTGTCGTCATTCGAGTCGGCGTCATCGTCCTTGGCGAAGGGGTTCTTAAAGAAACCTGTCGCGTCGGGCTGAAGACCCGACAGCTTAATCCAGGGATTCTCGAGCTCGGGCTTGGGCATTGCCTGGGCCTCGGGCGCGGTCTCGTTGCCGATGAGCTCGGACTCATAAATGAACGTATCGTCCCCAAGCGCGTCATAGGCGGCGACCGGGTTGCCCTCGGCATCGCGATACGGCGTGCCCTTAAACACGGCGCCATCGTATGCCACGAGCTGGCGGCCGGTCTCGTTCTCGAAGTAATACACGAAGATACCCTTCAGAGCCGCGCACAGCGGGATGGCGATGACCATGCCAATGGGGCCCATAAGCGCCGAACCGATAACAAGGGCCGTCAGGCTCATGATGGGATGCACCTGAACCGAGCTCTGCATGACCTTAGGCGAAATGACGTTGTCGGTGACATTTTGTGCCACCATGGTCACGATCAAGGTCCACAACGCCAGCATCGGGCTAAACATAAAGCCGAGCACCGTGGCAATAGCCGCGCTCACCCAGGGACCGACAACTGGGACCAAGTGCATGATGCCAGTAAAGATGGCCATGAGTGCCGCATACGGATGGCCAATGAGCGTAAAGCCGATAAAGGCGAGGATGCCACCGCAGATCGACGTTACGACCATCCCACGCATGTAGCCGCCGACCGAGCGCGAAAGAATCGCGACCATAAAACGGTACGAGGTCTCCTTTTCCTGACCAATGATGGTGCAGACCTCGTGGTGCATGCTGGGATAATCGCAGGCAAGCCAGTAGGCAAGCACCAAGCCAAGGAAGATAACGAACAGCTGCGACGCGGTATTGGTAATGAGCGGGAAGACACCGCGGCCAAGCTCGGCGGCAATCTGCGAGACATACTTGGACGCCACCGTGACGAGCGAAGAAAGGTTATCGTCCAGATACTCCTTGAGCGGCGTGTTGTTGAGCGTCTTGGCATGCGAGATCATCTCATTGAGGTCGCCACCCGCAACACGAAGCTGCTCAGGCAGACGGCTCAGGACTTCCATGATCTGACCAAAGAGAATCGGCGACAAGATGCAAACGACGCCGACGAGCACGGCAACGACCACAATAAGCGCGACAAGCGAACCGATGCCGCGATTCACGCCATGGTGCTCGAGCCAGTTGGTGATCGGCGACATCACAAAAGCGATGATGGAACCGACAGCGAGAAACTCGATGACCGGCGCCAGGATGCCCATAAGGTTAAAGATGACGGCGGCGATGACAATGCAGCCGACGACGCCCCAAATGCGCAACGTCAGAATACGGGTATCGCGCAGCGTGCGGTCGGTTTGTTGGGGGTGCTCATTCATGAACGAACCATCACTCCGTCGGGGTCGATCTTGTCCTGAATCTTCTTAAGGGTACGACGCAGCAGGCGCGAGACCTGTACCTGCGAGATGCCCAGCTTCTTGGCAATCTCGATCTGGGTCATGCCCTTCACAAAGCGCAGCTCGATTACCTCGCGTTCGCGCGGCGAGAAATCGCGGATGGCTTCCTCGATTACCAGGCGATCATCGGTAAAGTCGAGCTCGTTGTCGTCGTCGGCGTAACGATCGAGAATCGAAGGCGCATCGTCGGAGTCGGACGCGCCGGGAGCCTCGATGGGCACCGAGGTATAGGCCGAGGACGATTCCATGGCTTCGAGCACCTCGTCGACGGTCACGCCCAGGTAATCGGCGATTTCCTCAACCTTGGGCGAACGCTGTAGCTCGTTGGTGAGCTTATCGGTAGCCTGGTTGACCTTGGCAGAGAGCTCCTGCAGACGACGCGGCACGCGCACGCTCCAGCCCTTGTCGCGGAAATGACGCTTAATCTCACCCAGAATAGTAGGAGTGGCAAACGTCGTGAACTCGAGCCCGCGCTCGGGGTCAAAGCGGTCGATAGCCTTGAGCAAGCCCAGATAGCCGACCTGCAAAAGGTCATCGAGCGGCTCGCCGCGGTTCTTAAATTTGTTGGCAAGAAACCTTACCAGGTTCATATGGGACATAACGAGCTGCTCGCGGGCATCCGGATCACCGGTCTCCTTATAACGACGAAACAGCTCGCGGGTTTTCTCCTTGTCCCAAGCGGTCTTGCCGCTCCGGGAACGTTCGGTCATATTAGATATCCGCCTTGAGGTCGAGGGAAAGCGTTAGGGGCGCCGTAGTCTTTTCGTAGGAATCGCACACGCTCGCCAAAATGAGCTCGGCATATACGGCAGCCTGGTCATCCTCATCGACAGTCGCCTGATCGCCAAAGGTAAAGGTCATACCCACGTGAGATTTGTCGACATCGAATTTAATCGAGATATCGTCGGAATCAACGGCCGTGCAGCCAAAAATAAAGGCTTCCTCGGCGGCCATACGAATATCCTCGATGCGATCGACGGACATAGAGCACAGGGCGCCGACGTTGGCGGCCGTCATGCGCACCAAGCGCGCGAGACGCGGATCACCGGCAACGCTCAGCGTAATGGGGCAGGTTGCTTCGCTACTCATCGCAGGACTCCTCGAAGGTCTCGGCGGGCGTATAGGTGTAATACTGAGCAGGCTTGACTGCGGCCTTCTGAGCCGCATCCGCACCATCGACGTCCTCGTCCTCAGCCTCACCGATCAGAACGCGCTCGGTAGGCTGCTCGGCCTCGACGGCGGCGAGCTTGCGATCGGCGTCGGCTGCAGGAGCCTTCACCTTATTGAAGAGCTTCTGCACGGCGCCAGCCGCAGAGTCGGTCACGCTCGACACGGCGTTGCTTGCCTCGGCCACGCTGCCCGTAACCTCAGAGATGTCGCGAACCACGGCTTCGACCTCTACAAGATTGGAGGTAAGGGCGTCAACCGCGGTCTTGCTCGACTTGAGCAGCGGCTCCACCTGGGCAAGTGCCGGCGTAAGCTCGTCTACGGCGCCATCGAGCTTTGCCACCACGGGCTGTGCCTCGGCGAGCGTGTTGTTGAGGTCGCTCACCGTCTTGTCGAGCGAATCAACGACGGTGCGGGTCTTGCGCAGCGTGAGCGCGAGCTCGATAACAGCCCACACGCCGGCAACGGCGAGCACCAGCAGGGCGATTTGAATGGGACTCATACAAGCCTCCCAAAGGAATCGAAATACAGACGCTGTTCATGGTACCCCAAAGAAGGGGAAAGATACCCAAAGGGAATGTGCGAGGCGCCAATGACCTACTTGGGCGCATTGCCGCTTCGGTCGCGTTCGCTTTGCTCCACACGCCACTCTTCCCAGCCGCGGCCGGCAGGCTGCCAAAATGCACCGCGCTCCAGTCCCTCGGGCAAATAGCGCTGGTCGACCCAACCTTCGGGATAATCGTGCGGATACTTATACACACCGTATTCGTCGCTGCCCGGGCGATGACGGTCGCGCAGATAACTCGGCACCTCGCGCAGCCCACTTGAATGGATATCTGCCAGCGCCGCATCTATCGAAGCCTCGCAAGCGTTGGATTTAGGTGCCAAGCACACATAGAGCGCAGCCTGAGCCAGGTTAATGCGGCATTCGGGATAACCAATGACCTCGGCAGACTTAAACGCAGCATGTGCCACCAAGAGCGCCTGCGGATCGGCGTTGCCGACGTCCTCGGAAGCGTGGATCATAATACGCCGCGCAATAAACTTGGGATCCTCCCCAGCATCGATCATGCGTGCAAGCCAATAGATCGTGGCATCGGGGTCGCTGCCTCGCATGGACTTGATGAACGCACTGATAATGTCGTAGTGCATGTCGCCGTTTTTGTCATACGAAAAGCCACGACGAGGGTTGGCAATCTTAACATCATCCACGGTGATGGGATAGCGCTCCCCCGCCGCCGGCGCTGGCGTTCCCTCGGTATCGGGACGCGTGACGGCAATCTCGCTCGCAAGCTCAAGCGTCGTGAGCGCCGAACGCGCATCGCCCGCGGCCAGCGTGCAGATGGACTTAACCGTATCCTCATCGGCAGAGAACTTACCGCTCAGACCCTGCGGTGCCTCGAGTGCACGCTCGATGAGCGTCGCGATATCCTCGTCCTTTAAGTGCTCAAGCTCCACCACGCGACCACGCGAGAGCAACGCCGAGTTGACCTCGAAGTACGGATTCTCCGTCGTGGCACCAATCATAATGACGGTACGGTTCTCAACTGCATGCAGTAAGGCATCCTGCTGCGACTTGGAGAAGCGATGAATCTCGTCGATGAACAAGATGGTGCGGCGGTCGTAGGTATTCAGGCGCGTCTTGGCCTCGTCAATCACGCGACGCAGGTCCTTCACGGTACCCGTCACGGCGCTGACCTCGACAAACTCGCTCTTGGTATGGTTGGCGATGATATGCGCCAGCGTCGTCTTGCCCGTACCGGCCGGCCCATACAGAATCACGCTCGATAGCACATCATGCTCGATGGCCGCACGCAGCCACGAGCCCTTACCGACGGCCTTTTGCTGACCCACGTACTCGTCGAGCGAATTGGGGCGCATGCGCACCGCGAGCGGCGCATTTTTAAAGGAACGCTCGCGCGTCGAAGCAGAAAAAAGGTCGTCCATAACCATCCCGTGCATCAATCAAAAACGTTTTCCACTAACAGTATACCGAATATATACGAACTACCGTTCGTTAATATAGGTACGGTGCGGAAACTTTAATCCCGGGAACAACTTGCTCGTGAGCTCGCAGAAATAGCCGTCCGTCATGCTCGCGATGTAATCCACCACCGCTTGATCCTTGTCATCCTGCCAGGCATAGGCGCGATCGTAGTAGGAAAGCTGCTGCTCAATGCGAGAAATATGATGCTTAAAGATGTACGAGGACTCGTCACCTTCGTTTATATCCTGCAGGCAACGGTCGTAGAGCTTTTCGAACGCCTCGCGCAGCTCCGCTTCGGAGTCGCCTTCGATGCCGCCCTTGCTATAGATCTTTACGTAGTTCTCGCGCTTGGCTCGGCGAATTTCCTCAAACAAATCCTCGCTCATCTCGATGCGCGGCTTGCCATAGCTGTGCTCAACGATATCGATGGAGGCATGCGTAAGGATCCAGCTGTTGTATGCCCCACCCAGGCCATCATCAAAAGCATCGGGCGCCAGTAGGCCCGCCGCAATGGCGTCTTGGCGATCGCGCCCAACGTAGGCAAGGATATCCGAGATGCGGACCACGCAGCCTTCGAGCGTCATGGGACGCAGGTGCTCAATTGCGCTATAGCCCTTGGCAATGCAGTCCTCAACCGTCTGATCGAACTGGTAAAAGGAACCCATGCCCGAGAGCTCAAACACGCGTTGCTCGTACTCGCCGTTATGGCACAAGACGCCGTCGAGCGTCTGGAGCGACACGTTGCGGCCATACAGGGCGTCGAGCACGCGGACCGACTGCACGTTATGGAAAAAGAAGCGGCCGGTACGCTCGTGGTAAATATCGTTGAGAAAGCGCTCACCGGCGTGGCCAAAGGGCGTGTGTCCTAAGTCGTGGCCCAGGCCAATCGCCTCGATCAGATCGCAGTTGAGCCCCAGGGCTCGACCGATATCGCGCGCAATGCGCGAAACAAGCTGCACGTGCAGACCGCGGCGTGACAGGTCGTCGTTGCTACGGAAGCTAAAGACCTGCGTTTTGCCTGCATAACGCGTGTATGCAGGCAAATGCAGAATCTTTTCGGTATCGCGCATAAACGCCGGGCGCATGAGCGTGCCTTTGTCGGCAGCGCGATCAATTCGACGAATGACCTGGTCGTCGTTGCAACGATACGGATTGACGGCACCCGAAGCGCGATCGGCGGAAATGCGCTCGACGAGTTCGGGCGACAACGCCGCGGGAATGCGGTCCATGCGCGCCTTAATGACGGCCGTTTCTTGATTAGTTGCCATGGCATGCTCCTTAAGAAGGATGCGCAATCGGTTACAATGTGCAGCCCACGACCTCGATTATGGCAAAAATCGGCACCAAAAACGGGAGCAATGGCAGGGAGCGCGATTTTGTGAAGAGGCAGGAGAGGGCAAGGACCAGGAGCGCGATGGCAAATGCCACGATGCCGCCCATAGGGTCGAGCGTGCAAAGCGCGAAGAGCGCCTTGACGTCCCCCATGCCAATGCCGGGAGCGTGGCGAACACGACGCCAGAGTGACTCAGTAAGCACAAGGGCAAGGTAGACAATGACCGCAAGACCGGCATGATCAAGTGCAGTGTTAACGCCCCTGTCGAGCCAAACGCCTGCTAACGCCGCCACCGCACACGCACCGGCAAGCGCATTCGGAAACCGCCGCTCACGGGCATCAACCACCGCACCGGCAAAGATGCAAATCCAAAATGGGATGTAGGACATCGTGCACCTCCATGGACAGCTACTCAAACGCAAAAACCACCACAAAGGTGCCTGTCCCCTTTGCGGTGGTTTTGGTGGTGGTTATTTGGCGCCTTGCATGACCTCGTCGAGAGTAACGTTGACGGCGTGCTGCGTCGGGACCCAGTCGACCTTCAGGAACAGGGCTGCCACCGTGATGGGAATATAGCTGAACATAAAGATCGGAAAGGTAAACAGGTTGGTCACCAAACGCCACTTTTGCGCGCAATGAATGTGCTTGTACTCGAAGATGGTCGTGAGTAGCGCCAGGATAAAGAAGGTCTGGTACATCATCACGAAGGTCATAATGAGCGAGGCGGCACAAGCCTGCATCTCGACCTCGGTGGCCAAGAAGCCATGCGAAAGTCCGCCCACGATGAGGAAGGTCGCGTTGGCGAGCATGGAGATCAGGGACAGCAGCATGCCCGGTGCGATCGTCATAAACATGTCGTAGGCAGCAAAGCGATGATAGCGGAACGTCGATTTGACAAGATGCTTGCCGTAGGTAAAAAAGACCTGGTAGAAGCCCTTGGTCCAACGCATGCGCTGTTTCCAGGACGCCTTAAACGTCACCGGCTGCTCATCAAAGAACTCCGCCGGCGCATAACCGATGCGGATGCCGTGAATGGCGCAGAACGTGGTGAACTGGATATCCTCGGTCAGCGTATGGAACTGCCAACCGTGCATGCCCTCGATAACGCTTGCGGAGATGAGGTAGCCCGAACCCGAGACGGCGCAAGACGTCTTGCAGATGTTACGCGCGTTGTTAAGGAAGCGGGCCTCACGCAGATACCAGGTGGCGTTGGCCGCAGAGATCCACGAGCTGCCGAAGTTCTTGGAATTGCGATAGCTCGTGACCACATGGAAGCCCTGGTCAAAGGCATCATTCATCTTGGAGACGTAATCGCGGGAGATAACATTGTCGGCATCGAAGATAAAGTAGCCCTCAAACGTATCGGGATACTCGTTGAGAATGCGATCGAAACCAAAGTCCATGACCCAGCTCTTGCCCTTACGGGCCAGTTCATTGCGCTCATAGACGATGGCGCCCGCCTCGCGCGCGAGCTGTGCCGTGTTATCGGTACAGGCATCGGCGACCACAAAGACCTCGATGAGCTCGGACGGATAATCCTGGTCCTTGATGGAGCGAACAAGATTGGCGATAACGGCCTCCTCGTTATGCGCCGCGATAAAGAAGGCATAGCGGTGGAGTTTTTTGGCCTTGGGAGGCGCGACCTCGCCACGAAGAGCGCCGATGACAAAGAAGACCACCTGGTACAGAAAGCAGACCGTGAGCAGCGTGACGACAATCTGGTTGAAAATCACGATGGGTGTGTTGGTTTGTAAAAAGGCGAGCATGCAGGCTCCCAGGAACGCGTTACGTAAACAATCGTATATCTTACCGCAGGCTTACCGAGTTCAAGAAACCACCTAATACCGGCTAGGCTTCGAGCAGGCCGAGCTGCGGGACGATGTCGTCGCCAGCGGCAGTGCGGCCGAGCGAACGCGGGGCCAGATCATCCAGAACCGCCGCAAGATCCCACGGCAGCTCATCACGGCACTCAATGCGCTCCCCCGTCACGGGATGGTCGAATGCGACGCGCCAAGAATGGAGGAACTGCCTGGTCAGACCCAGATCGGCACGCGTATCACACTTGCCGTAGAGCGGGTCGCCCACGCAGGCATGGTTGATATGGCGCATGTGCACACGAATCTGATGCGTGCGACCGGTAAACAGGTGGCACTCGACGAGCGTGTAGCCGTCGTCGAAACGCGTGGAATCAAAGCGCTCGAGCACCTTGAAGGTCGTGATGGCCTGACGCGCAAAGGGGTCATCGGAAACCGCCATCTTGACGCGGTCGCGCGTCGATCGGGCGATACCGGTGTTGATAGTGCCCTCGTCCATGGCGATGTGACCGTGAACGAGCGTGATATAGCGACGGTCGAGCGTGCGCGTGCGGATAAGATTTTGAAGCGCGCGCTGGGTGTCGTCGTCTTTTGCCGCGAGCATAAGGCCCGAGGTATCGCGATCCAGGCGATGCACGATGCCGGGGCGGTCCTCACCCTGCACGGTACCAAGATGATCGATACCGCAGTGGTAGACCAGAGCGTTTGCAAGGGTGCCGCTCTCGTGGCCATGGGCGGGATGGCACACCAGGCCGCGCTGCTTGGAGAGCACGATGAGGTAGTCGTCCTCGTAACGGATATCGAGGGGAATGGCCTCGGGAATCACATCAGTAGGATCGTGCGGCTCGGGCAGGTCGACCGAGATGCGGTCACCGGAGCGCACGGCATACTTTTTTGACAGGCAGGTCTCGCCGTTGACGGCCACGGCGCCTCCCTCGATCAGATGCGCGCAGGCAGAGCGCGTGGGACAGCCATCGTTGGCGCCCAGATAGGCGTCAAGACGCTGACCAGCGGAATCGTCGGCAACGAGAATATGGATGTCGGCCATTAGCGCTCATTCCTTTCGCGAATCTTGCGGGCACGCTCCCCACGTTGTTTAGCCTTGCGCTTGGCGCGGGCCTCGTCACGAGCGTTAAGCTCGGCGGTCGCATCGACCTCACGGGCCGCGGGGCTCAAGAACATATAGCCAAAGAGGGCGAGCACGACGCCCAAGGTAATGCCGATATCGGCCACATTGAAGACAGGGAAGTCGATGAAGGTGGTGGCAATAAAATCGGTCACGAAGCCAAAGGCCAAACGATCGATAGCGTTGCCGATAGCACCGCCCGCAACCATCGCCATGCCCACAACCTCAAGATGGGCGAGCTGGGGTGCACGAACGAGGTACACGGCAATAGCGATAATGACCGCCAACGCCAGCACGGCAAACGCGATGCCATGCCCCTCACCCATACTAAAGGCAGCGCCGATATTGCGGACAAACATAAAGTCGATGACACCGGGGATAACAGTCACATGCAGAGCATCGCCCACGGCACGAACCGCAAGCTTGGTCAGCTGGTCGACAAGCAGCACAACGAGCGCTACCCCACCAGCAACACCCAACCGCCAACGCAAAGGCGGCGTCATATCCCCAGCACGATCCAAATCAATCCCCTACCTACAAGATCATCGAATTACGTTTAATGCAAAGAACCATCTTATATTGCCACACGCAGGGCGCACGACATATTCGCTAACGTCAGATAAATAACCAGCATAAAAAGAAAGCGGCATTCCGAAAAACAGAATGCCGCTTGAATGTGACACAGGTAGTCATTGGGGACGTTCTTGTTTGACTAGTCATTTAAGAACGTCCCCAACGACTAGTTCAGCGCCTCTGCGCAGCGCTTACAGATATGCGCGTGGCCGTTGTACTCGCCGACGGTGGTGCGGTAGCTCCAGCAACGGTCGCAGCACTCGCCTTCGGCAGCCTCAATGGCAACGGAGAGCTCCTCGCCCTGGGTTAGCTCAACATCGGAGACGATGTAGAACTCGGCCAGGTCGACCGCCTTGTCGCCAGTCAGCAGCGCATACATCTCGGCGGGAACGACCGCCTTGACGCGAACCTGCTGGCTCTTGGTGAAGGTGCCGGCAGAACGGGCATCCTCAAGGACCTTGGTCACAGCGCTACGGAGCTCGAGCGAAGCCTCAAGCACACCCTCGAACTCATTGGCCTCGTCGACCGTGATAGGCGACTTGTACCAATCGAGCAGCGCGGCGTACTTCTGGTGATCGACGCAGCCGGCGGGCGCATAGGCCATGGCCTCGTCGACCGTGTAGGACAGGATCGGCTGCAGGTCGCGCATGAGCATCGAGAAGAGCTCGGCAAGCACGGTCTGGGCGCTGCGGCGCTCGAGCGAGCCGGGCTTCTCGCAGTACAGACGGTCCTTCAGGGCGTCGAGGTACACGTTGGAGAGCTCGGTAACCACGAAGTCATAGAGTGCACGGTAGGCGCGCGGGAACTCGTAGCTGGCGTAGGCATCGTCGACCTCGGCCTGGACCTGGGTCAGACGGGCAACCATGAGCTTGTCGAGCGGCAGCAGGTCGGCAAAGGCGACGCCGTCGGTCTCGGGCTCAAACTGGCCCTCGAGCTCGGAGAGCAGGAAGCGCAGCGTGTTGCGGAAACGGCGGTAGGCATCGGACGTACGGGCAAGGATCTCGTGGTCGATCGACACGTCGGAGCTGGTATCGACGGACGCAACCCACAGACGGATGATGTCGGCGCCCATCTCGTCGCAGACCTTGTTGGGGTCGATGACGTTGCCGAGCGACTTGGACATCTTGCGGCCCTGGCCATCGAGCGTGAAGCCCTGCGAGACGACCGCCTTGTACGGAGCGTGGCCGTTGGCGCCCACCGAGGTGAGCAGCGAGCTCTGGAACCAACCGCGGTGCTGGTCGGAGCCCTCGAGGTACACATCCGCCGGATACTCCAGCTCAGGGCGGTACTCGCAGACAGCCTTCCAGGAGACGCCGGAATCCCACCACACGTCGAGGATGTCCTTATCGGCCTTGAGGTGATGGCCGCCGCACTTGGGGCAGACACAGGCCTCGCCCAGATAGCTCTCGGGAGCGTCGGTGAACCAAGCGTCGGAGCCCTTCTCGTGGAAGAGCTTGATGACGGCGTCGAGCGTGGCGTCGTTCATGACCTTCTCGCCGCAGTCGGTGCAAGTGTAGCTGGGGATGGGCACGCCCCAGTTGCGCTGACGGCTGATGCACCAGTCGGGACGCTGCTCGACCATGGCGCCGATGCGGTTGGCCGCGTGGGCCGGATACCACTTAACGTTCTCGCGGACCTCTTTGCCAGCCTGCTCGCGCAAGCCGGTCTTGTCCATCGAGACAAACCACTGGTCGGTAGCACGGAAGAGCACCGGGTGCTTGCAGCGCCAGCAGTGCGGATAGCTGTGCGTGATCTTCTTCTCGAGGACCAGGGTGCCGCGCTCGCGCAGGAACTCGATGATGTGCGGGTTGGCCTCATCGGTGTCCATACCGCTGAAGGGGCCACCGGTGCCAAACTCCTCACCGGTGTAGAACTTGCCGTCGTCATCGACCGGCATGCAGATGTCGGTGATGCCCTCCTTGAGGCAGGCAAAGTAGTCGTCGACGCCGTGGCCGGGCGAGTTGTGGACGATACCGGTACCGTCGTCGACACCGACATAATCGGCCAGCAGCGCCACGCCCTCGACACCGTCAAAGATCGGCTGCTTGTAGTGGATGTGGTGGAAGGTCTCGGCGGGAACCACATAGGGCTTGCCGTCGACCATGACCGGGGTGTACTCCCAGCCAAACTCCTCGCAGCACTTGGGAGCCAGGTCCTCGAGCATGACCTCGGCGCGGCCGTCGTGCTCAACAGCGACGTAGGCGGCACCGGGCTTGAGGGAAACTGCCTGGTCGGAGGGGATGGTCCACGGCGTGGTCGTCCAGATGATAAAGTCGACCGGGCCGTCGAAGTTCTCGAGGCCGGCGGGCTTGGAGGTCATCTCAAAGCGCACGAAGATGGACGGGCTCGTCTCGTCGGAGTACTCGATCTCAGCCTCGGCGAGTGCGGTGTGGCAGTGCTTGCACCAGTGGACGGGCTTATGACCGCGATAGATCATGCCCTTATCGAACATGGCCTTGAAGACCTCAATGTCGGCGGCGTCATGCTGGTGATAGAGCGTCAGATACGGGTTGTCCCAGTCGCCAAGCACGCCAAGGCGACGGAAGCCAGCCTTCTGGAGCTCGATGTTCTCGACAGCGAACTTGTTGCAAAGCTCGCGGATCTTAGCCGTGGAGGTCTGGTTGAACTTCTCGGTGCCGAGCTTCTCCTCGACCTTGTGCTCGATCGGCTGACCGTGGCAGTCCCAACCGGGGACATAGGGAACCTCATAGCCCTGCATCATCCAGTAACGGTTGATCATGTCCTTGGAGATCTTGTTCATGGCGTGGCCGATGTGGATCGGGCCGTTGGCGTACGGAGGGCCGTCGTGCAGCACGAACTTCTTGTGACCCTCGTTCTTCTTTAGAACTTGCTCGTAGACCTTGTTGTCCTGCCAGTCCTTGAGTCGCTTGGGCTCGGACTTGGAAAGACCGGCACGCATGGGAAATCCGGTTTTGGGCAGATTCATCGTCTGCTTGTACTCGTTTGCCACGGTACCCCTTTCATGTCGTGGGCGCGCACGCCCTCTGGGCACCAAAAAAGCGCCCGTCCCTACAAGCTGGGACGAAGCGCCACAAAACAGGCAGTCTGCCCGTATAAGCTCTTCGCTTAACCACCCAGCTTAGATGCCCTCGCCCGCGTATTCGCGCGCTCGCATCCGTTACTCGGCTGGCCTGTATCGACGGCCATCTCGGCGATGTCTACTAAGACGAACCTGCGCGGCACGTCCGTTGGGACCGCAGCTCCGGGGTGATTTTCATCAGTCGCATGCACGGGTTCTCAGCGCTCCCCGCTCTCTGTAGCATGCGGACGGCCGACTACTCGTCCCCATCAACGCTTATGCGGAGTATGCTAGCACGTTCCGCGCCGGCGAAAAACCCTCAACACTGGTTTTATACGTTCGAAATTTCTCGCGGCTGTGGACCTTCTCTTGGAGCAAAATACCTGAAAGCACTTTATCGAACGAAAGAAGGTTGCTATGCGCACGATTGGAATGAGCGACTACACCGTTGGCGAGGATTGCTTTGACGAGCTGCCCACCGCACTGGCGGAGTACGGAGCGACCAAGGTCGCGATCATCGGTGGCAAGCGGGCACTGGCCGCAGCACTTCCCGGTATCGAAGCTGCGCTAGCGGGTACCGACGTCGAGATTCTGGAGACGCGCGTCTACGGCACCAACAGTACGCGCGCCAATATCGCCAAGGTCGTAAACTCCCCCGCCTGCCAGGAAGCCGACGCGCTCATTGCTTGCGGCGGCGGCAAGGCGCTCGACACCGTGAAGACCGCAGCCATCGAGCTCAAGAAGATCGTCTTTACGGTGCCGACGATTTGCTCCAACTGCTCCGCTGCGACCGCCATTGCCGTCGTGTACAACGACGATGGCTCGCTCGAGGGCTATTCGTACCCCAACCGACCGGCGCACATCTTCATCAACCCCAAGATCATCGCCGAGGCACCGGCAGAGTACTTCTGGGCCGGCGTGGGCGATGCCCTGTCTAAACAGCCCGAGGTCGAGTACGCCACGAGCGCCGGCAACCTGGAGCACACCGCCGGTCTTGGCCTGGCGCTCGCCCACACCTGTTCCGAGCCACTGTTTACCTATGGCGTCCAGGGTCTTGAGGACGTGCGCCAGAACCTGTCGAGCGAGGCCGTTAAGCAGATCGCGCTCGACATCGTGGTCAACACGGGCTACGTCTCCAACCTGACCAACCAGAACGATTACTACTACAACTCGAGCGTGGCGCATGCGTTCTACAACGCCACGTGCAGCATTCCGCGCGAGGGCTCCTACCTGCACGGCGAGGTCGTGAGTCTGGGCGTGCTCGTGCTGTTTGCCTATACGGGCGATACCGAGAACCTTGAGCGCTACGCGGCCTTTAACAAGCAGATGGGCCTGCCCGTGACGCTTGAACAGGTCGGGCTTTCCGAGTCCGATATCCCGGCCCTGTGCGAGTACGCACACGCCACCAACGAGTGGAAGCAAGGCAACCCGGAGCCCTTCACCGACGAGAAGTTCGCCGCCGCCATCAAGGCCGCCAACGCCTACGGCCGCACGCTCTAGGCCTAACCCAAAACCACCACAAAGGGGACAAGCACCTTTGTGGTGGTTTTTTATTGCTCCAACATTCAGTTCGCACTCGAACCCGATTCTATACGAGAAAGGGTCCGGGTACGTTTTTTTATCGGAAATTCTGCGGAAGGACTACTCGGAACGGTAAACAGGAACGAACAAAGGCAGGGTATCATCGTGGTGATGGCATCCTGCCTTTTGTTTTGCGGAACCAAGGTCGCTTTATACGAACTTGATCGCCACTTATATGGCGCATTGATGGCAATTGCTGCGTACGTGCGTACCGGGAGCCCGTACACCTCTGGCAAGGCGAAACACACTAGACTTTGTTCCAAAGTCCGTGTGCTAAGGGGGCAGGCCCCTTAGAATTCCTGTGGAGTGTGTACGCACGTACGCAGGAAAACGGCAAAATTTCACTATATCGGGGCGTTCTTTCATCGGAGCGTATGATATACACGGCTTAGTTCAACAAATAAGAATTTATGTATAAAGGAGAATATTGTGATGAAACTGTTTTTATGTTCGCACTTTTCAAGTGTAGGAAGTCTGATTAAGGAAGAAATTGAAAATAAAAAAGTCGCATTTATTCCAACAGCTTCACTGCGTGAAGGCTACACCGGTTATGTCGGCTCGGCTCGAAAATTATTCAAAAAGTTGGGAGCAATCGTAACTGAAATTGATATTTCAACGGAGGCTTATTCAACGATACAGTCTGTTTTTGAAGATGCGGATGTGATATATTTTACCGGCGGAAATTCTTTTTTCCTTATAGACCAGCTCCGTAAAACGGGAACGGATGAGCTGTTGAAGAAAGAATTGGCAAAGGGAAAACTGATGATTGGTGAATCGGCAGGTGCGATTATATGCGCTCCAAGCATCCAATATATCGAGCAAATGGATGAAAAGCCGGAGGACTACTCACAAGAAGATGATGCAGGGCTTGATTTGATTGATTTCTATGTTCTTCCGCATTATCTTACAGCACCATTTAAGAAAGTTACCGAGAAAATAATGACTGAGTTTTCGGATTTGAATCTATGCCCAATTAACAACCGTCAGGGAATTGTAATTGATGGTGAAGGTTCAAAGGTTATTTGCAAAGACTAATTTAAAATTCCAGTTTGCTGCACTCGTTCCTAGCAGGGTTTGGGGCAGGAGGGGCGCAAGAGACGGGAGGGCCTTGTACGCGTTCCTGCGAGAGGGCCGCGGGAAGGGACTGCCTGGGTACGGCGCCTGTCAACTCGGTCTACGTCTTTGATGACCGGGTCGTACTCAATATCAACTTCACGGATGATGCCAAAACGGTCACCCGTGAGGAAGCGTTGGGTTCGAGTGCTGTGGACAATGTTCCAACATGCTGGGATCGAACTCGCTAGCCGGAATCACGCGGTACCCGTGACGCAGCAGCAGATCGACAAAAACACCGTTGCCCGCGGTGAGCGTACCGCTAAAGGTGCCATCGTAGACGCGACCCGCACCGCACGAGGGGCTACGATCCTGCAAGACGCACGCAGCGATCTCGGACGGGCAGCCCGCCTGCTCGCACATATCAAGCGCACGTTGGGCACCCAGGCGGAACTCGCGATCGACCGAGATGCCCTCGCAGGTACGGACCTCGCCGCTCACAATCTCAGACGGCTTTCGCGGCGTGGGCAGGCCGCCAAAGACCTCAGGGCACACCAAGAGTACCTCGGTCCCTGTGCGTTCACACGCTTCGACCAGCTCGCGATGGTAATTGTCGAGCCCGTTATACTTGCAGCTCTCGCCCATCAAGCAGGCACTCACCACGATCTTCATACATATCCCTCCCAAACAAAACGCCCCATTTGAGATAGAAACTCAAATGGGGCGATTGACACTGCGCAACTAGTATTACTGCTGCTTCGGCATCAGCGGATTCTCGCGCGTGAGGAGATTCATGAACTCCTCGCCCGTGATCGTCTCCTTCTTGTACAGATAACGAGCCAGCTCGTGGAGCTTAAACTTGTTCTCCTTCAGGATCTGCAGAGCGCGGTCGTGCGCGTCCTCGATCAGCTTGGCGACAATCGCGTCCACGCGCTCAGCCGTACCGGGGGCGCAGGTGAGCGACGTGTCCTGGTTGAGGTACGCATTCTGAACGGTACCGAGCGCCATCATGCCAAACTCATCGGACATACCAAAGCGCGTCACCATATTGCGGGCGAGCTTGGTGGCCTGCTCGATATCGTTGGCGGCGCCGGTCGTCATCTCACCAAAGATGAGCTCCTCGGCTGCACGGCCACCGCAATAGACGGCGAGCTTGTCCAGGACCTCCTGGCGTGTGGTCAGGAAGCGCTCATCCTCCTCGACCTGCATGGTGTAGCCCAGAGCACCGCTCGTGCGCGGCACGATGGTGATCTTCGTGACCGGCGCAGAGCCCTTCTGGCGAGCGGCAACGATGGCATGGCCGATCTCGTGATAAGAAACGACCTGCTTCTCGTGGTCGGACAGCACCGTGGACTTACGCTGCTGACCGGCGATGACGACCTCCACCGACTCCTCAAAATCGTCCTGCGTGGCACGCTTGCGACCCTCGCGGACGGCACGCAGGGCGCCCTCGTTGATGATGTTGGCCAGGTCGGCGCCCGAGGCACCGGGCGTGGCGCGGGCAATCGCGGTCAGGTCGATCGGCGGCTGCGTCTTCACGCTCTTGGCATGCAACTCAAGAATGTTCTTACGGCCGGTCAGATCGGGCAGCTCAACAGGGATACGGCGGTCAAAACGACCGGGGCGCAACAGGGCCGGGTCAAGGCTGTCCGGGCGGTTGGTAGCAGCGAGGACGACAATACCCTTGTGGTTATCGAAGCCGTCCATCTCGGTCAGCAGCTGGTTGAGCGTCTGCTCGCGCTCGTCGTTGCCGCTAAAGCCGCCGCCATCGCGCTTCTTGCCGATGGTATCAATCTCATCGATAAAGACGATGCACGGGGCCTTTTCCTTGGCCTGCTTAAACAGGTCGCGAACTTTAGCGGCACCGCGGCCGACGAACATCTCGACGAACTCAGAACCAGAAATACTAAAGAACGGCACGCCCGCCTCGCCGGCCACAGCCTTGGCAAGCAGGGTTTTACCAGTACCCGGAGGGCCGACAAGCAGAGCACCACGCGGCAGCTTGGCGCCGATCTCCTCGTAGCGCTGCGGCTTCTCCAGAAAGTCAACGACCTCCTTGAGGGACTCCTTGGCCTCTTCCTGGCCGGCGACATCCTTAAAGGTCACGCCCACGTCCTTGGAGGCGATCACGCGCGCGCCGGACTTGCCCAGTCCACCGCCGCCAAAACCACCGCCGCCAAAGTTCATCGACGGACCGTCATCGCCCATGGCCTTCTTCATGCGGCGGTTGAGCCACCAGCCGATCAGGAAGAAAATCGCCATGGGAAGAATGAGGGTGAGCAGGTAGTAGGTCATCAGACCCGAGTTCTTATCGGGAACGACCGACTCCAGCGAAGCACCGGACTCAAGCACGCGATCGGTAAAGCCCGCGTCATTCGGAACACCGGTCGTCTTGTAGGCGATGTTCTCGTCCTCGCCCTTCTTGGTGTAATAAATCGTGTAATCGTCCGTGTTGTACTCGACCTTGTCGACGCTCTTCTTATCGAGCGCTTTGACAAACGTCGAGTAATCGGTCTTCGTAATCTGCTGCGTGTGACCGATGTTGGGGAACAGAACGGTCGAGAGCACGAGGTAGACGACGAAGGCGATGAGCACGTAGAGGATCATATTCCGTCTACGTTTGTTGTCATCCATCTCCATCTGCTTGAACTCCATCTACTGGGGTTGATAATCTTTTCTAGAATACCCAACCCGGACGGCGATAAACCGACGCCGGGCACGAAAGGACAGAGATGGCATCACTGGAAGTCGGCAAGGTTCAAATCTATACGGGCGACGGCAAGGGCAAGACGACGGCTGCGCTGGGGCTCGCGCTGCGCGCCACGGGCTATGGACTTAACGTGCTCATGCTTCAGTTTGCCAAGAAGCTGCACTGCGCCGAACACGATGCAGCTCCTCGATTGGGACTACGCATCGTACAAGCCGACCGCGACACACCCGAAGCCTGTGCCGCACAGATCATGGAGCTGGCGCGCGAGCAGATTAGCCAGGTCGACGTGCTCATTCTGGACGAACTCGGCGAAGCGATGCGTCGCGGCTTTGTGACGCGCGAAGATGTCGAAGCGTTGATCGCGATGAAACCGACCACCACGGAGCTCGTGCTCACCGGCCGCGGCTTGCTGCCCCTCGCCGACCTTGCCGACCTAGTAACCGAAATGCGCCCCGTCAAACACTACTTCGACGAAGGCCTCCTAGCCCGCCAAGGCATCGAGTACTAGTCATTGGGGACGTTCTTGACTAGTCATTGGGGACGTTCTTAAATGACTAGTCGCTGGGGACACTCTTTCTTGGGAAAAGGGCAAAATCCCGGCCCTAAAATTCACGCCAACCCGACGTGCCATTCGCAACCGTTGCGCGGCCAAGACCAACCGCCCTTACAATTTGATTAACCGTAAGGCCTGATTTCCGCATTTTACAAAGAATCGGCCTACGCTCGGCTGGAGTCATCGCCTTAATGTCGGAAAGAGAAACAGGCAAAGCAATCTCCTTCGCGATTTTAAGCACCTCATCGTCGAGAACACGAGGACGGGGCTCGGCATCATAAGGCGCGCTCTCTAGTCGCTCATCAAGATAATGCCGATATTCAAGCGATCCGCCCACGAGGTCCAGCACAATGCCAGGATCGCAAAACCCAAACCCATCATAACCGTACGCATATGCTCGATAACTGGACCAGCGATAATTATCGACAGCCGAAACACCCGCCTTAACGGGATTCATATGGATGTAATCAGCGAGCGCAATTGCCTGGATATCGTTCTCAACTGGAATGTTCTTAAACCGATCCTGAAACAAATGCCCGACACGATCGGTTTTATGATTAAAGTATTTGACATACGAGGTAAGGATGCCGCTCATGCAAGATGAGATTCTTCCGTTAGGGTCATCAACCATGAGATGAAAATGGTTCGACATGAGACACCACGCAGTAACGCCAATACCATTCCCAACAAGCTTATCCTCGAACAGCGTGAGCATCCGATAGCGATCTTCATCGTCTTCGAAGATGCAGATGCCGCCATTACCGCGTGCGATTATATGGTTATAGCCTGTTAACGAAACGACTCTACCCGTTCTTGGCATATCGCCCTCCCATCACAAACCCACCGGGCAACATCTGATAGGCGCGGACGATCCAATTTGCTAAGCCCATACTGACAGTTTACAAGGGCATACAAGACAACCTGGATGAAAACCAGAAAATCGTGGCGCAAAGAGTGTCCCCAACGACTAGTCATTCAAGAACGTCCCCAACGACTAGGCGGTGGCGCGGCCGAGCCAGTTGCCGCTGTGATGGTAGACGGTGAACATCATGGCGGTGATTACCCAGGTTACGGGGTAGACAAGCAGCAGGTGCTCAAGTGACGGATCGAACGGCATAATCGCAAACACCCAGATCACCCTGAGCACGACGGTACCAAAAATCGTGAGCAGCATGGGCTGCAAGCTCACGCCGGCGCCGCGAATGGATCCCGACGCGTTCTCGATAATCGAGAAAATCGCGTAGAACGGCGCGATAAAATGAAGAATCGTCGTGGTGTACGCCGAAATCGAAACATCGTCGACAAACAGACGAGACAGCGGACCCGAGAATACCAGCAGCACGGCAGACAGGCCACCAATGAGCATAAACGACAGCACGAGCGACGTATGGTAGCCCTTGCGCATGCGCTCGTAGTTGCGCGCGCCATAGTTCTGTGCCGAGAACGTGGTGATCGACACGCCAAGCGCCTCGGTAACCATCCAGACAATGCCATCCAGGCGGCCCGAAAGACCCCACGCCGTGGTGACATCGGCACCAAACGAGTTGACCGACACCTGAATCAAAACGTTGGAAATCGAATACGCAGCAGACTGAAAGCCAAGCGGCAGACCACACGAGATCATGCTCTTACAAATGCCAGGATCAATGCCGAGTTTAGACAGTGAAAGCCGCCACGCACCCGGTGCATGCATCATACGAATCACGATCATCGTGGCGTTGGAGCAAATGGTCAGCGCCACCGCAATGCCGCAGCCCAGAGCCTCCATATGAAGCACGGCAACGAAGATGACATCCAGCACCGCATTAAAAAGGCAGCCGGAAGCGATGATCACAGCAGGCCCGCGCGTATCGCCCACGGCGCGCAGCAATGCCGTTCCCATATTGAGCAGCAGCGCCGCAACCATGGCGGCAAAATAGCAACGGGCATAGGCCACGCCCTCGGCCAATAGTTCATGCGGCGTGTTCATAAGCACCAGCATGGGCTCAACGAACACTATGCCAAGAATCGAGAAAACGATACCGCCCACCAGCGCGAGCGTCATGGCCGTATGGACAGATCGGCTCAGGCGCTGGTCATCGTGCTGGCCAAAAAACTGGCCCGTAATGACCGCGCAGCCGGCACCGACGCCGACACAAAAGCCGATGCAGAGCTCTGTAAGCACCATCGTGGCCTGAATGCCACCCAGCGCGAGCTTGCCGCCAAACTGACCGACGATATAGGTACCGATAAGCGTGTATGCCTGCTGAAAGAACGAACTAAAGAAAATGGGAACGCACAGCGACAGCAGCTGCCGCCAAATGACACCCTGCGTTACATCGATAGCCGTAGATTTCTTAGCCACACGCCCTCCCCACTAGCGTACGTCATACAACAAAACGGCAATTTAAGACCAAAGCCGACACCAGCTTAGCACCGACCAGCGTCGGCCGAAACGCCCCGAACCACAGCCCGGTGCGAAATATCTGTTTAGTGATACAAACCCGGCTGGTAGTGATACTCGTTGCTCACATGCGGGCACAGCTGCCAAAAGGCGACGGCACTTGCCGCGGCCACGTTGAGCGAATCGACCCCGTGCGCCATCGGAATTCGCACGGCTCGGTCACAGCCCGCAATGGTCTTGGCGCCCAAGCCAGCACCCTCGGTGCCCATAAAGATTGCCAGGCGGTCAATCTCCTGCAGCGCGGGATCGTCCAACGACGCCGAATCATCCGTCAACGCCATGGCGGCACACGAAAAGCCGGCATCGTGCAGCGCCGCCAGCCCGTCATGCGGCCATACGCGCGCCTCGCTGCCAATGCGCGTCCAGGGCACCTGGAACACCGTGCCCATGCTCACGCGGGCCGAGCGACGGTACAGCGGATCGCAGCACGTAGGGCTCACCAAAATGCCATCGACGTTCAGCGCAGCCGCCGAGCGGAAAATCGCGCCGACGTTGGTGTGGTCGACAATGCCCTCGAGCACGCATACGCGCACCGGGCGCTCCCCCGCCGCCTCGACGACGCCGCCCAAGAACTCATCAACCGGAATCTGACGCGGGCGACGGAACGCCGCGAGCGCACCGCGCGTCACGTTAAAGCCCGTCAGCTGCTCCATAAGCTCCATCGAGGCCACGAACACAGGAACCGGGCCCGCACCTTCGCGTACCGCCAGGCGCTCAAACAGCGGCATCATCTGGTCGAGCCAGCGTTCGCCCAAAAGAAAGCTCACCGGCTCGTATCCGGCGCGAACCGCGCGCTCGATAACCTTGGCACTCTCGGCGATAAAGATGCCCTTTTGCGGCTCCAGCACGCAGCGCAGCTCGCGCTCGGTCAGTCGCACGTAGGCATCGAGCCGCTCGTCCTCGAGCGAATCGATTCGCAGCACCTCAACGACATCAGTCATAGCAGCCAGCCCGCACCTTTCTTTACAGCACCTATACAAATATCGGGGCAACGCCATGCGCCGCCCCGCCACTCATTCCAACCCGATAATACCGAAGCGATAATCGGGTTTACGCATCAACGCGACGATACGTCACGAACTCATATTTGAGGCCCTCATCGCCCTCTCCGGCAGCGACAACCGCCGATTCGCTGGCCCGCTCAATCTCCCACGCGGGATCGGCATCCAGATCGGGAAAGTACGTATCCGCGTCATGCACGCAATGGTTATGCGTAACCTCGGCCTCAACGCAATACGGCAAAAACTGTCGATATACCTCGCCGCCGCCGATCACCCACGCAACGGGTTCATCGGCCACGGCGGCCAAGGCCTCGTCAACGCTATGCACAACGTCGACGCCCTCGGGGGCAAAGCTCTCGTCGCGGGTGAGCACGATATTGCGGCGATTCTTGAGCGGACGCCCGCCGGGAAAACTCAGCAGCGTCTTGCGTCCCATAATGACCGGGCAACCTTTGGTGCACGCCACAAAATGACGCATGTCGGCGCGATTGGACACCACCATGTCACCCTCGCAACCAATGCCCCAGTCGTCGCACACGGCGACAATGGCAGAAAGCTTACACGTCATGCGCGTCACCTACACCGCAATGGGAATGTTCTTGACCTGCGGGCCGTGCTCGTAGCCCTCGACGATCAGATCATCGGTCGTAAACGAATAGAAATCGTGCACGTCAGGGTTAAGCGTTACCTTGGGAGCCGCAAACTGCGGACGCTCGATAAGCTCGCGGACGATATCGACATGGCGGTCGTAAATATGAGCATCGGCGATCACGTGCAGCAGCTCGCCGGGAATCATATCGACCGACTGCGCGACCATCATCAGCAAAATGGCGTACTGGCACACATTCCAGTTGTTCGCGGCCAAAATATCCTGGCTACGCTGGTTGAGAATCATGTTGAGCGTCGGCTTGTCATCCTGCGGACGCTGCGTGACGTTATAGGTCACGCTGTAGGCGCACGGATACAGGTGCATCTCGGACAGATCGCTAAACACATAGGTGTTCGTCATAATGCGACGGCTGTACGGCGTGTGCTTGAGGTCGTACAGCACGCGGTCCATCTGATCGAAGTCGCCCTCGGCGTAATGGCTCTTCTGGCCAATCTGGTAGCCGTAGGCCTTGCCGATAGAGCCGGTCTCGTCGGCCCACTCATCCCAAATATGACTGTTGAGGTCATGCACGTTATTGGACTTCTTCTGATAGATCCACAGGATCTCATCCATGGCAGACTTGAGCGCCGTACGGCGCAGCGTGAGCGCAGGGAACTCCTCGCGCAGGTCGTAGCGCGCCGTGACACCAAAGTTTTTAATGGTATAGGCAGGGGTGCCATCCTCCCACACCGGACGGACCTTTTGGCCCTCGGTCGTGGTGCCATGGTCCAAGATATCGCGGCACATGGTTACAAACTGTTGATCAGCTTTGCTCATTGACCCTCCTGTCAGTCGCCTACAAGCGAGATTCATTGTAGCCCAGGCGCACGCGGCCCCACAGCCCTAACATAAGCCCTCATTTTCTGACATATGCCAGAAATTCCTTGCGCAAATCTGCGCGTTCGCTATTCTATTGTTGACATATGTCAGATAAGGAGTGCGCATGGCAGGAAGACGCGAGAAACTGCGCCGCGTCGGGATCATCCCCGAATACCGCGGCTTTACCCCTGACGGCCTAGCCAGCGGAGACGCCATCGACATGACGATCGACGAACTCGAGGTGCTGCGCCTGTGCGACCTGGAAGGCCTTAACCAAGAGGCAGTCGCACAGCAGATGGGCATCGCGCGCGCCACGGTGGCGGCAATTTGCAGTCGAGCACATCGCAAGGTGGCAAACGCGCTGGTCAATGGACGGGCGATCGTCATCGAAGGCGGCAATATCGCGTACTCCCCCATCACCACAGTGACGGCCGTATGGCCAGCAAAGGAGGTCGACACCATGAGGGTGGCAACCACGTACGACAACGGCAACATCTTTATGCACTTTGGCCGCAGCGAGCAGTTCAAGATCTACGACATTCAGGACGGCAAGGTGCTCAACGAGCAGGTCGTGGGCACCGGCGGCACCGGCCACGGTGCCCTTGCGGGCCTGCTCGCCAACGGCGGCGTGGACACACTCATCTGCGGCGGCATCGGCGGCGGCGCCATCAACGCGCTTGCCCAAGCCGGCATCACGGTATACGCAGGCGCCCAGGGTAGCTGCGACGCCTGCGTCGAAGCCCTTATCGCCGGCACGCTCGCACAGAACGGCGAGGCCACGTGCGGGTGCCACGGCCATGAACACGACCACACCCACGAACATGGCGAGTCCTGCAGCTGCCACGGCCATCACGAGCACGAGGGCCACGAGGGCTGCGGCTGCCACTAACGGCACGGCACCGCGAGCTCGAGGTGCGACGCCGAACGCAACCCCACAGTCAAAGCCAACAACAAAGGCCACCCGGTAGCTTCCGAGTGGCCTTTGCCATATCAAGCTGGAATTACAGCCCTATTTCTTATTACGCATCTGCGCTTCCATCTGGCGCAGCAGCTCCATATCGGACTTAGGACCGCCCGTACCCAGGCCGCCCATGCCGCCCAGACCCATAGCGTCCAGGCCAGGGATATTGGGCATGCGCATTTTCTTGCCCTTCTTACCCTTTTTGCCCTTCTTGCCGCCGGCCTGTGCCTGATTGGCTATCGTGCGCATGCGACCCATCATCTTATTCATCTCGCCCCACTGCTTCATAAGGCTGTTGACCTCGGTGGGGGTTACGCCGGCGCCCTTGGCGATACGCGCGCGACGTTGACCGTTGATTATGGAGGGACGCAGGCGCTCCTCCTTGGTCATCGACATGATGATGGCCTCGTTCTTATCGAAGATGCCCTCATCCAGGTTGCCGCCCATCTGGTTGAGCGCACGCTGTCCGCCGGGGAGCATGCCCAGGATACCCTTCATGCCGCCCATCTTCTTGACGGCCTTCATCTGGTCGAGCATGTCGTTCATGGTAAAGCCCTCGCGCAGCATACGCTCGGCAGCCTCGAGCTGCTCGGCATCGGCTGCCTCCTGAGCCTTCTCGATAATGCCGACGACATCGCCCATGCCCAGAATGCGCTTGGCCATGCGATCGGGATAGAACGGCTCAAGCGAATCGGGCTTCTCGCCCATGCTCACAAACTTGATGGGCTTGCCGGTCACCTGACGCACCGAAAGCGCGCCACCGCCACGGGCATCGCCGTCGAGCTTGGAGATGATCACACCGTCAAAGTCGGTGCGATCGGCGAAGGTCGAGACGACGTTGACGATGTCCTGGCCGGTCATGGCGTCGACGACCATCAGCACCTGGTCGGGCTTGACGGCCTTCTTGATGTCGACGGCCTCCTGCATCATCTGCTCGTCGATCTGAAGACGACCGGCGGTATCGACGATGACCACGTCACGCAGGTGATCGACGGCCTCTTGGATGGCGCCCTTGGCGATATCGACCGGGTGCGCACCGTCGCCGCGAAAGACTGGTACGCCAATCTCGCCGCCGAGCGTGGCAAGCTGGTCGGCAGCGGCGGGACGGTAGACGTCGCACGCGGCGAGCAGCGGCGAGCGGCCCTGCTTCTTGAGCAGGTAGGCCAGCTTTACGGCCGCCGTGGTCTTACCGGAGCCCTGCAGGCCCACGAGCATGATGACATTGGGAATACGGTTGCTAAAGACGAGCTTGCTCTCGGTTGAGCCGAGCATCTCGGTGAGCTCGTCGAGCACGATCTTGACGACGTTTTGCGCCGGCGACAGCGACTCCATGACCTCGGCGGTCATGCAGCGCTCCTTGGTCTTGGCGACGAACTCCTTGACGACCTTAAAGTTAACGTCGGCCTCGAGCAACGCCATGCGAATGTCGCGCATGGCAGAAGTAATATCGGCCTCGGTCAGCTTACCCTTGCCGCGCAGGCGGTCAAATGTGTCGTTGAGGCGATCGCTCAGGGAATCAAACACTGGTTACTCCTTAGTTGGACTCGCCCACCAGGGCGCGGCAGAAATCTTTGGCGTTAAACTCCTGCAGGTCATCGACCTGCTCGCCCACGCCGATGCGCAGGATCGGGAGCTTGAGTTTCTCGGCCACGGCCATGGCGATACCGCCCTTAGCCGTGCCGTCGAGCTTAGTCATGATAATACCGTCCAGGCCCAGCGCCTCGTTAAACTCGAGCGCCTGGTTCAGACCGTTCTGACCAGTGGCGGCATCGATCACAAGCACGACCGAGACCGGCATGGGACCGGCGGCCATATTGGCGGCGCGCTTACGAGTCACATTGACCACCTTAGCGAGCTCGCGCATGAGCTCGGGGCTCGTGTGCAGACGACCGGCGGTATCAATGAGCACCAGGTCGCTGCCGCGCTTATCGGCCTCGTCGAGCACGTCATAGCACACGCTCGCCGGATCGGAACCGCGGTCACGCTTGATAACCGGTACGCCGGCACGCTGACCCCACACATCGAGCTGCTCGATAGCGGCGGCGCGGAAGGTGTCGGCCGAACCGATGACCACGTTCTTGCCGCGGGCGGCCATGGCGCTCGCAATCTTGCCGACCGTGGTGGTCTTGCCGGCGCCGTTGATACCGACAAACAGCACGCAGCTCGGCGTATCGGAAAACGGGTCGCGCTCAACAGGCACAAAATGCCCCTCGAGCTGCTCGGCCAGGGCGCGGCGAAGCTGCGGGGCGGTCTTGAGGTTCTTCTTGGCAGCGGCGTCGCGCAGGTCATCGGAGACCTGAATGGCGACCTCGGCACCCATGTCACCCATAACGAGGGTGTCCTCAAGGTCCTCCCAAAAATCCTCGTCGACCTCACCGCCAAAGTAGAAGACCTCGTTGAGGGCCTCGCGGCTGCGCTCAAGTCCGCGCGAGAGTGCGTCAAAGAATCCCATTATGCATTCACGACCTTTCCGGTTTCGCGATCGAGTTTTTGCGAGACGACGCGACTGACGCCGTCGGCTTGCATCGAGACGCCGTAGAGAACGTCAGCATCCTCCATAGTACGGCGCTGATGCGAGATTACCAAGAGCTGCGTATCGGAACGCAGCACATCGAGAGCACCGATGAGCTTGGACAGGTTGGCGTCGTCGAGCGCGGCCTCGACCTCGTCCAGCACATAGAACGGCACCGTGCGCGTACGGTATACGGCAAAGAGCAGAGCGAGCGCCGTCAGGCTCTTCTCGCCACCGGACATGAGCATCATCTTGGTGATACGCTTGCCGCGCGGCTGCGACACGACCTCAATGCCCGTCTCGGCAGGATGCTCGGGATCGGTCATCTCAAGGTGAGCCTGACCACCCGGGAAGAGCATGGCGAAGATATCGCGGAAGTTCGCGTCGACCTTCTCAAACGTCACCAGGAACGCCTTGCGCATCTTGCGGTCAATCGCCACGGTGATCTTGGTGAGCGCCTTGCGCGCGCTCTCCAGATCGGCCAGTTGCTCCTCGATGTAATCGGCGCGGCGCTTGAGCTGCTCGTACTCCTCCATGGCAACCTGGTTCACGGGGCCCAGATTGTTGATTTGGCGCACGAGTTGGTTGAGCTCGCGCTCGGCAGCGTCGCGATCGGTGGGCGCCGGCAGCATGAGCGCTTCCTCGAGCACCGTAGTGCCATCAGCGGTGATGGCCTTGATGGCCGCCTCGACCTGCACCTCGAGCTTGCCGCGCGCCACCTTGAACTCATTTTGCGTCGCCGTGGCAGCATCGACCCGCTCCTTGGCGCGGGCGACCTCGGTCTTGGCGTCCTCGATGGTCTTCTTGAGCGAGGCCGAGTCCGCCTCCTCAAGCGTTGCCTGATCGCGCAGGCGCGCAGCCCAGTCCGAAGCGCGCTCCAACAGGGCAGAATAGCGCTCGTGCATGGGATCGACGCGAAGACGCAGCAGCTCGAGTGAGCGCGAGGCCTGGCGTGTTCCGCGGATACGACGGTCGATACCCTCCAGGCGATGCTCAAGATCGGGCACGCGGCCCTTCAGCGAACGCAGACGCTCGCTCGTCTGGGCCAGGCGCACCTTGGCTTCGGCGAGCTTACCGGTTGCCTCGGAATCGTCACGGCGCACGCGATCGAGATCGTCGTTGGCCTCGGCAATCTGCAGGCCCAGGTCGCTCGCCCGCGCACGAGCCTCGTCACGCGAACGAGTGAGGTCGTCCACGCGCGGACGGGCGGCACGAACGGCCTCGGCAGCCTGCTCGCGGCGCTTAGAAATCCGTACCCGCTCGACCTCGGCATTGTTGGCACTCTGCTCCAGGCGGCCGATCTCGGACAGCAGGGAGCGACGCTCGCCCTCAAGGCGGGCAATCTCGCCGGCAGCATCGCCCTCGGCGGCACGGGCCTCCTCAACGGCAGCATTGGCCTCGACGACCTGATCCGAAACATGCTCAAACACGGCAGCAAGATCGGGCTCCAGGCCTTCCAGCTCGCGGATACGACGCTTGCGCTCCAGGGCGCCCGAAGCCTCGCCGGCATCAAGCCCCACGCGAACCAAGCCGCCGCAGGCAACGCGTGCGCCATCGGGAGTCACATAGGTCACGCCATCAACGACCGGCGCGGACAGCGCGGCAGCCAAGTCATCGACCACGTAATAGCCGCCGAGCAATGCCTCGACGACCGGACCGTAGCCCGCACGCACGGACAGACGATCAACAAGACGGGTACCGGCGGCACCCTCGGCAGCCGCAGAGCCGCTCACGCTGCGCGCCACCAGCAGCGCCTCGCCCGAGGCCTTCTTCTGGTCCAGCGCAGCGCGACCGGCGCGCTCAAGTGCGGCAGCGTTATCGAACAACAGGGCATCGATATCGCCGGCGAGCAGCTGCTCAACCAGGCCCCCAAGCTCACGAGGTGCCTCGAGCACATCGCCCAGACGACCCGAGACATCGTCGCCCAGCGCGCCCACCAGACGGCTTACGAGCGGCGAGCTGTCGGCCATGCGAGCATCAAGCTTCTTTTGGCTGGCAAGCTCCGAGCGCACCTCGGACAGCTTGTTGCGTGCCTCGCCCTCGCGGGCACGCAGGTCCTTGAGGGCAGCCCGTGCCGTCTCGGTGGCCTCGCGCGCATCGCTCTGGGCCTGACGAGCCGCCTCAAGGGCGCTCTCAAGCTCCTCAGCACGGTCGCGGCGGCTATCAAGCGATGCCGTGACCTCCTCGAGCTGTTCATCGATCTGCTCCAGGCGCGAGGCATACATGTTGTCCTCGACCTCGGCGTTGCTCAGCGAGTCCTTCACCTTGGCGAGCTCGAGCGCAGCATTATCGGCAACGCGCTGCACATCGCTCTGTTCGCGCGTGAGCTGCGAAATCTGATTGTCGAGCGCAACGCGACGCTCGTGGAGCTCGGCGGCGGCAGGACCAGCGGCGTCAACGTCCTCCTGGGCCTGCATATGCGCGCCGGTCACTTCCTCGAGCTGAGCACGTGCGTCCTCGAGCTCCTCGACCACGCGACGGCGCTGATGCTCGGAGCTCGAGATCTGGCCACGCATGTCGGACAGGCGCGACACCATGTTATGGCCCTTTTCCTCGAGCAGGCGCATATCGGAGTTAATGCGACCGACCACGTCTTGCATATGACGGCGCTGCTCGCCCAAGTCGCCCACAAACAGGCCCTTTTCCTCGAGCATAACTTGGAGCTTCTCGAGCTCGCGCTCCTTTTCACCCAAGCGGTATTGCGCGAGCTCAAGCTCGGCAGCGCCCTCCTTGGAGCGGCTCTCCAGGTCGTTCCACTGCGATTGCAGTGAACGCAGCTCATCGACGGCCAGCATCTGCGTAAGCTCGTTCGCGCGCGAGGACAGCTCTTTGTACTTGCGCGCGCGATCGACCTGACGCTCCAGCGGCCGCAGCTGACGGGCGATTTCCTTATTGATATCGCGGGCACGGGTCAGGTGCTCGTCCATCGACTTGATCTTTTTAAGCGCACGTTCCTTGCGACGCTTGTGTTTGGAGATGCCGGCGGCCTCCTCAATGAGGGCACGGCGCTCCTCGGGGCGGCTCTGCAAAATGGCATCGAGCTTGCCCTGGCTGATGATGGAATGCGTATCCTTGCCCAGTCCCGAATCGTGCAGGATGTCCTGAATGTCCATCAGGCGGCACGGGCTCGAGTTGATGAGGTACTCGCTTTCGCCCGAGCGGTACATACGACGGGTGATAGCCACCTCGTCAAAGTCGACAGGCAGCATATGGTCCGAGTTGTCGAGCACCAGCGTGACCTCGGCCACACCCACCGGCTTGCGCGCCGACGAGCCCGAGAAGATGACGTCTTCCATGGCCTGGCCGCGTAGCTGCTTGGCGCTTTGCTCACCCAGGACCCACAGAATCGAGTCGGAGATGTTCGATTTTCCCGAGCCGTTGGGACCGACGATGACGGTTAGGCCCGGCTCAAACGTCATGTGGGCGCGGTCGGCAAACGACTTGAACCCTTTGAGCGTGAGGGACTTGAGATACACGGTTCCTCGCTTAAACAGGCTTCTTGTTCAGAATCACGCCGTTGGTGGTGTAACCCATGCGGTCGAGTGCCTCAAGCGCGGCAGCTCCCTCGGCCTCCTTCTTGGAGGAGCCGGTGCCGCGGCCCTGGCGGATACCGTCAATGAGCACCACGGCGGTAAAGGTCGGTGCGTGTGCCGGGCCCTCAGAGCCAACGAGCTTGTACGCCGGAGGCTCGTGGCCGTCGGCCTGCACGCACTCCTGCAAAAACGACTTGGGGTTCGCAGGATGCTCGGCACGTTCGGAGGCAAGGTGCGGCTTAAGCGTACGGTGGATAAAGTCCGCCGCAGCGTCCCAGCCGGCATCCAGATACAGCGCGCCCACGAGCGACTCGTAAACGTTCTCGAGCGCCGAATGCAGGCCACGCGCGCCCGTGCCGGTCTCGGAGGCACCAAAGATGATGATGTCGTCGATGCCCAGCTCATGGGAGACCTCGGACAGCGTGGCACCCGAGACGAGCGACACCTTCAGGCGCGTAAGCTTACCCTCGTCAAACTCGGGATAGGACTCAAAGAGCGAGCGGGCAACCACGGCGCCCAAAATGGAATCGCCCAAAAACTCAAGGCGCTCATAGCTTGCCGAGACGGGCTGACCTTCAACGGCAGAGGGATGCGTGAGTGCCGCGCGCAGCAGCACCTTATTATTGAACTCGTGGCCCAGGATTTCCTGGGCGCGCGCGAGTCGTTGAGATAAAGCCAAGACTTAGGCCTCCTTGGCGTTTTCAATAGCGTCGACAGCGTCGGCGACAGAGTTGAGCGACAGCAGGGTCTCGTCATCGATCTCGAGGTCGAACTCGTCCTCGATGGCCGTCACCAGCTGCAGACGCTCGAGCGAATCGGCATCGAGATCGTCAAAGGTAGTCTCGTCGCTAATGTCGGCGACATCGACGCCCAGAACGTCAGCGGCGACTTCGGCGATCTTATCGAAGATTTCGGAGCGGTCCATAGCGCTTCCTCTCGTATTGCGTGAACATCAACGCGCTGGCGCCGCAAGCGCAACGCCAGACACGGTTTTGATTCTACCCCACGACGAAGGCCGCGAGGCACATAACAACGCTCTAACTCGCTCCTACAAAACGATGCCGTCCATAGAGTTGGCGACGTTCTCGACAAGCCCGGCGCGCACGGCCTCCGCCGCGGCGAGCGTACCGTTTTTTACGGCCTCGACCGAGGTGGCACCGTGGCCAATCAGGACCACGCCACGCAGGCCCAGCAGAATGGCGCCGCCTTTGGCATCGCCCGAAAGCTTTGCCTTGATCTCGCGCATCTGCTTTTTGATGAGCAGCGCGGCGATCTTGGTGCCGAGCGAAGCCACAAAGGCACCCTTGAGCTCTTGCAGCAAAAACTTAGCGGCGCCCTCGGTTGCCTTGAGCGCGATGTTGCCCGACATGCCATCGGCAACGACGACGTCAAAGTTACCCGAGGTCAGGTCGGTGCCCTCGCAGTTGCCCACAAAGCCGGGAACGGCGGCCTTCATGGCAGGGAAGCACGCCTTGGTAAAGTTGGAGCCCTTCTCATCCTCGGTGCCGTTGCCGAGCAGACCGACGCGGGGATGCTCAATGCCCAAGACGACGCGCGCATAGGCGCTACCCATCTGGGCAAAACGCACCATGTCGTCGACCTCGACATCGGGGTTGGCGCCCATGTCGCACAGGACCGTCAGGCCGCCGGCTCGGTTGGGCAGTGCATTGGTGAGGCACGGACGCACCGGCTGCTTCTTGCCCTCGGCCTGATACCTAAAGGGCGTCACGTAGGCGGTAGCGGCAGCGGTCATGGCGCCGGTGGAGCCGGCAGAGAAGAACGCGTCCGCGTTACCCTTCTTGATAGCGCGGCAGGCAAGTACGATCGAGGACTTACGCTTGGTCATCACGGCTCGAATGGGATCGTCATCCATGGCGATGACATCGGGCGCCTCCAAGGCCTCAACGCGAGCGTGAGCCGCGGCAAAGGGGTTCACGATCTCTGCGGGACCGACGGCCAAGACCTCGATATCGGGATCCGCCGCAAGCGCCGCCTCGATACCGTCGAGGACAACCTGAGGCTTCTCGTCTCCGCCCACAACGTCTACACAAACGCGAACGTTACTCATATACATGCTCCTTATACAAAAATGGCCGACTCATTGAGCCGGCCATTGTGGTTCCAGTTGGAACGGCATCGCATCCAGAGTATACAGTTACTCGGTAACGATAACCTCGCGGTCCTTGTAGAAACCGCAGCTGGGGCACACGTGGTGCGGGAGCTTGACAGCGCCGCAACGGGGGCACGTGGACTGAGCCGCAGCCGAGATCTTCATGTTGGCGGAACGGCGGGTGTGAGTGCGGATACGACCCTGCTTTTGTTTAGGTACGGGCATAGTGACCTTCCTTATGAACTATCCAGTGTGGCGATTACGCGCAAGTAGCGATACTACCACAGTTTTACTCGTCAAGCTTGAGATTCTTCAATGCTGCAAATGGATTTTCCGTGGCAGCGGCCCATTCGGCCTCTGCTTGAGCGGCGCAATCGCATTGCTCGACGTTGAGATTGATGCCGCAGGTGGGGCACAGGCCGCGACAATCGGGCTTGCACAGGACAACGAACGGCGTGTCCATGACGACCGCGTCGTTGATGGGCTCGCCCAGATCGACGATGCGATCCTCGCCCAGCAGCTCGTAGCCGTCTTCGTAGGCCTCGGGGTCCTCGGGCTCGTTAAAGAGATAGAATTCCTCAATCTCACCGGCGATATCAAACGAAGCGGGCTCCAGGCAACGGTCGCACTCACCGGTTGCGTGCGCGCGGACCATGCCCGTAAGCAGAACACCGGTGCCGGCATTGGTAAAGACCACGTCGTAGTCAATGCCGTCCTGCAGCTGGTACTCCTTCTCGCCCACCGTATAGGCGGCGACATCGACCTTGCCGGTCAGCGGATACGAGTCTCCGGGAAACTCGAGCTGCTCGGAAAGATCGACGGTAACGTTCGGGAACTCAGCCATTACCACTGACCATTCTGCTGGGCGGCACCCTCGTTAAGCTGCTGGCGACAACGGGTGACGGTGCCGGTCAGGCTCTTGAGGTTCTCCTCGAGGTGCGTAAAGACCTGCTCGGCGTAATCCTCGGCGGCATAGCGAGTCTCGCGCTCATACTGCTGGGCACGGTCGCGGATGTCGTCGGCCTGCTGCTGCGCTAAGCGGACGATCTCCTGCTCGCCGGCAATGGTGAGGGCCTGCTGTTGAGCATCGGCGATGATGGAATCGGCCTGAGCGGCGGCGGAAGCCATAAGCTCCTCGCGCTCCTTGAGGATACGGCGGGACTTCTGCCATTCCTCGGGATAGCTCATGCGGATCTCGTCGAGGATGTTAAAGAAGACGTCGGCGTCGATAACCTTCATCTGGGCGTTCTTGCCGAACGGCGTCTTAGCCTCTTCGATGAGCCCCTCGAGCTCGTCGACAAGACTCACGATCCTGTCGCCAGGAAAAATCTCGCCCGGCATCCGGTCTCCTTTCATAGGTAACATATCATCGTGTTAGTTTACCACATGCCACCAGGCATTAAAAAACGTCACGAAAAGCGATGTTTGAGCGCCTTGACCACATTGGACGGAACAAAATTAGAGACATCGCTACCGAGCGAGGCAATCTGGCGAACCACCGAGCTCGAGATATAACCGTACTGCGGCGCACTCATGACAAAGATGGACTCCAGCTCGCTATCCAGGCGGTAGTTGAGGTCTGCCTGCTGCAGCTCGTACTCAAAGTCGGTCATGGCACGCAGGCCCTTGACCACGGCTCCTGCTCCCTGTTCGCGGGCAAAATCGACCAAGAGCCCGGTGAAGGGCAGCACCTCGACGCCGTCAATATCACCGAGCGCCTCACGGGCCAGCGCCACGCGCTCGTCGAGCATAAACGTGGTGCCGACGCCGTTTTTGCCCTGCGACTCGGCAACGGCCACGATCACGCTGGGAAAGATGCGGCGGGCGCGGCGGATGACGTCGATATGGCCAAACGTGATGGGATCGAAGGTGCCCGGGACAATCACGCGGTTGATGGTGTCATTCATGGGCGTCCTCCAAAGGCGCATCCTCGTCATTGTCGCTGTCGTCGGCGTTGTCGGCCTCATTCGTGGCCGACCAGCGCAGCAAGTCAACCGAGGTTATGCCGTAGCGCTTCTCGCGCACGGTCTCAAAGCCGGCCGGGTGAGCGCCCGTATCGGCCGCGGCGTGCTCAAAGAGCGCGTAGGCGCCCTGTGCCAGCAAGCCTTGCTGAGCTAGGTTCTGTAGCAGCTCCTCGACCGGCTCGGCGCCAAAAGCATAGGGCGGGTCGAGCAGAACCAGGTCAAAGGGACCGCCCGGCACGCGGCCGCGCGAAGCGCTTGCCAGCACGTCGCCCGTCACCACGCGCCAGCGTGCACGGTCACGGCACAGCGACTCGATATTCTTGGTAATCAGACGAGCAGCGTTGCGATCGATCTCGAACGTGGTGAGCGAGCGGGCACCGCGCGAGAGCATCTCAATGCCCAAGGCGCCGGAGCCGCCAAAGGCATCCAGCACGCGGACCTCGTCCAGATCGAAGTCGAATGCCGACATGACCATAGATGCGCACGCCTCGCGCACGCGATCAGTCGTGGGGCGGGTGACATCGCGACCACGGGGCTCCTCGATCTTACGACCGCGCCATTCGCCGCCGATGATTCTCATCCTCCGCTGACCTCCTTAAAGATGTGTCGATACCGCATGGCGACCGCATCGCGTAGAGGGCGCGTCGCCACAGAGTCAAGGTTGCAAGCATACCGCAAGAGCTCGACCGCGTCCAAATGGGCCCACTCGATCAATTCCTCGTCGGCATCAAGGTCAACAAAGCGCAAGGTCACGCCGCCATGCTGGCGGTAACCCAGGATTTCGCCCTCGTGGCGCAGACGCAGGTCCATCTGGGCGAGCGTAAAGCCGTCCGAGGTCTTCTCGAGTGACTGGAGGCGGTCTTGTGCCGCCGACGCGCCGCCGTTGCCCTTGGAGTGCGTCATGACCAGGCACGTACCCGACACGCTGCCGCGGCCTACGCGCCCGCGCAGCTGGTGCAAGGCCGCCAAACCAAAGCGCTCGCCGTTCTCGATGACCATGACGGTGGCGTTGGGCACGTCAACGCCCACCTCGACCACCGTGGTCGAGACGAGCACATCGATCTCGCCACGCTTGAAGGCATCGATGACCCGGTCCTTCTCCCCCGCCGACATGCGGCCGTGAAGACGCTCGATGGTAAGCCCCGGTAATGCCAGACGAAGGCGATCGAGCTCGGTCACCGTGTCATGCAACGGCACGGGCACGGTCACGCGGCCCTCGTCGTCGCGAGCGATGCCGGGTACGTCTTCGAGCTCATCGGCCGAATCGCTCGGCTCCACGAGCGGACAGATCACATAGGCTAGCTGCCCCTTTTCGTGCGCCTCGCGGATGGCGCCATAGGCCAGGTCGCGACTCGACTCGGTGAGGACGCGCGTCGTCACGCCGGCACCCGGAACGGGACGATGGCGGATGATGCTCGTATCCAGGTCGCCGTACACCGAAAGCGCCAGCGTGCGCGGGATCGGCGTGGCAGTCATGACCAGCAAGTCGGCACCCGGGCCTTTTGCACGTAGAGCGTTTCGCTGGCCCACGCCAAAGCGGTGCTGCTCGTCGATCACCACAAGCGACAAATGCTTGAACGTGACGTTCTCCGAAAGCACCGCATGGGTACCAAAGAGCACGTCGAGCTCGCCAGACTGGAGTCGAGCATGAATCTGTTCACGCTCGGCCGTCGGCGTGGCGCCCGTCAGGAGCGCCCAGGTCATGCCAGCCTGCGAGAGCAAGGGGCCGGTCTTATCGGCATATTGACGCGCCAGCACGCCCGTGGGCGCCATAACGCAGGCCTGGGTGCCGCTATCGGCCGCGACCGCCAACGCGCAGGCGGCAACGGCGGTCTTACCGGTACCGACGTCGCCCAGCAGCAGACGGTTCATCACGCGACCGCCATCGCACATATCATGCAGGATGTCTTGAAATGCAGCCTCCTGCTCATCGCTCAGCGAAAACGGCAGGGCCTGTTTAAGCGCAGCCAAATGCTCGCCCGCGTCATGCGCATAAGGCACTACGTCGACCATACCGCCATCGTTGCGCAGACGCAGCGCGAGCTGCAAGCAGAGACACTCCTCATAGGCAAGACGCCGGCGCGCGATGTCGCGCTCGGCCATGCTCGAGGGAAAGTGGATCGAGCGCAGCGCACGGGCATTGCTCATGAGCTTCCGCTTTGCGCGCAGCGCCGCGGGAATGGGATCGAACGGATTGGCAGCCACTTCGAGCGCACCGCTCACGATACGGCGCATCCACGCCTGGCTCACGCCGTCACTTACGTAGTGGACCGGCAAAATGGTACCAGCGGCGCGCCCGTCCTCAAGCTTTTCAAAGTGGGGCGAGGCCATCTGCTTAAAACCGTAGGCAAACTCGACCTTGCCCATCACGGCCAGGCGTTCGCCCTGCTTAAGCTGTTGGGCAATCCAAGGCTGACGGAAAAAGGCAACCTGCAGCACGCCCGTCTCGTCCACGAGCGAGACCTCAGTCACCTGCATACGCGGACGGGGCTGCTTTTGAACGATACGATCGACCGTGGCGATGATGGTACACACGGTACCGATGGGAGCCATCTCAATGGACCACGAGCGAGTGAAATCCAGGTAGCGATGAGGAATATGGAGAAGGAGGTCCCCCACCGTCCGAATTCCCAGACGGCGAAGGGCCTCCTCACGTTTACCCGAAACATATTTGAGTCGCGCGATATCCTCGTCGAGCGCATTGCTCTGGGCAAAACGCTCCGAGACGCGCGGCACGGAGCACAGCTCGGACATAGGCAGAGCCTACTCGATCGAGAAGATCACGGGATAGAGCGGCTGCTCGCCACGATGGGCATCAATCTCCAGATCGGGCTGAGCCTCCTCGATAGCGTCGACGATCTCCTGGAAGGCCTCGTCGGACAGCTCCTCGCCGGCCAAAATCGTCAGCGCGTCACCCTCCTCTTCCTCCTGCATGCGGTTGATGCAGTCGAGCGTGACCTGCTTCACGTCGGAGCCGACCACGTCGATGGAACCGGCGATGATGCCCATAACGTCACCGGAGTGAATCGGCGAGCCGTCGGAGGCGCTGGAGTCGCGCACGGCGCGGGTGACCTCGCCATCGCGGACCTCGCTGATGGCATCGACCATAGCGGCAACGGCGTCCTCGAGCTCGGAATCGGGCAGGACCGCGAACAGCGCGGAGAAGGCCTGCGGGACGGTCTTGGTGGGAACGACGGCGACCTTCTTGTCGGTGCAGGCGGAGGCAGCAGCCTCGGCAGCCATGCGGATGTTGCCGTTATTGGGAAGGATGATGACCGAGGTCGCGTTGACCTGGTCCACTGCGCCCAGCAGGTCGGCAGTCGATGGGTTCATGGTCTGGCCACCCGACACGATCACATCGACGCCGAGGGACTTGAGGATGTCGGCCTCACCAGAGCCAGCCGCAACGGCGACAAAGCCCAGGGCCTTCGCGGGCTCGGCGGCCTTCTCCCGGTCCTCGTGGATCTTAGCGGTACGGTCGTGGGCCTCCATCTCCATGTTGTGGATAAAGACCTCGTAGATCTGACCAAGCTGAAGCATGTGCTCGAGCACCAGATTGGGGGTGTTGGAGTGCACGTGGATCTTGTAGTCGGGATAGGCGCCAACGAGCAGCTCGCAGTCGCCCATGGAGCCCAGGAACTTCAGGCACTCGTCCTCGTCAAACGGGGCGTCGGCCTTAAAGAGGAACTCGTTGCAGTAGCGGAACTCCGAGCCCTCCCAGTCGTCGTTAGCCTCGATCTCAACACGACCAAGAGCGGCGTCGCGGGCAGAGCCGGCGGAATCAAACGTAGCGGAGAAATCCTCGACCACGGTGCTGCGGCCAAGAGCGGCGGCAACAAAGTTCTCCAAGAAGATGGCAAAGCCAAAGGCGCCGGAGTCGACAACGCCGTTCTCCTTGAGGACGGGCAGCAGGTCGGGCGTGCGAGCGACGGACTGGTAGGCCTCGACGACGATAGCGTCGAGCGCATCCTCGGCAGAGAACTTCTTCTTCTCGCACTCGTCTGCCTTGGTCGAAACATCACGCAGGACCGTGAGGATCGTGCCCTCGATGGGCTTACGAACAGCCTGGAAGGCAACCTTGACGGCGCGACGGAAGGCGAAGGCGATATTGGCGGACGTAATGGGCTCATCGGCAGAGACAAGGCCCTCGGCCACGCCGCGCAGGATCTGCGAGGTAATGACGCCGGAGTTGCCACGAGCACCCATCAAGGAGCCGTGGGTAATGGCGCCGGCAATGGCCTCCATGTCGGCATCGGCGGGAAGGGCGGAAAGCTCCTTGGTCACCGAGGCGAGCGTGAGCGACATGTTGGTGCCGGTGTCACCGTCGGGTACAGGGAAGACGTTGAGCTTGTTGATCTCCTCGGCCTTTTCGGAAACGGCAGCCGCAGCGATCGGAAAACAGGTGCGAATGGTCTTTGCAATCATGAGTGGTGAAATCTCCGTATTCGGATGCTAGTTCAGACGGCTCTTGAGCGCGTCGATGTGAATGCCGATCTTAAGGCTGGCGGGATCGATCTGGGCGATCTCCTGCAGGGTGAAGGCGACGGAGCTCGAAAGATTGTGGCAGACGGACTTCATGTTGACGCCGTTCTCGAGCACGACGTGAAGGTCGACCGTGAGGCCGTTCTCGTCGGCGGAAACAAGCACGCCCTTGCGGAGGCGCTGGCCGGCAAGCAGGCGCACGCTCTCGGCGCCCTGCAGCTGTTCGGCCATACCGACGACGCCGTAGCACGTCATCGCGGCATAACCGGCAATATCGGCAATAACGTCGTTCGAGACGCTCAGGCTGCCGTTAATGGTCTCAGACACAAGAATCTCCTTTTCTGGTACTCGCGGCACCATGTCGTGGGAGCAATCATTCCAATAGTTTACAACGACAGCGCCATGTTAAGGCGGCAGGGTTCGCGATTACATCCTCGACACGAAATGTTGATACGGTAACGTTCGCCACCGGCGATCGCGGCATGAAAAAACCCGCCGCATAAGCGACGGGTTTTAAAACCTGGCTCCCCGGGTAGGACTCGAACCTACAACAGCGCGGTTAACAGCCGCGTGCTCTACCATTGAGCTACCGAGGAATTTAAAGCCCAGCGAAATGGGCTGAGAAATTCTGGCTCCCCGGGTAGGACTCGAACCTACAACAGCGCGGTTAACAGCCGCGTGCT
>CATVTV010000011.1:0-53865 GCA_958347015.1 uncultured Collinsella sp.
GTCCCTTGCGGCGTAGTTCTTATTTAAGCCGTCCAAGTTTTGGGGTGCAGTTCAAAATCAGAGCGTTTTAAATGATAAACATCTGAGTAGTGTCGTGTTGAGGAATGATCGGTCCGAGGACAGGACCGAACCGATATAGCGGCCAGCGAACCGAATCTCGTACTCTGCGTTTCCCCAGATATAACCTGCCAAAACAAACCTGTCCCTTTTTGGTAGGTTTTTGCCTTGGGAGCGGTACCATACAGGCAATGTTTAAACGAGAAAGGTGGGCTCCCATGGAACCTAAGCAGTACTACATCGGCATTGACGTCGGCGGCACTTCGGTTAAGGAGGGCCTGTTCGACGAGGACGGCAACCTGCTAGCCAAGGCCAGCGTGCCTACGCCTCCCATCGTTGACGCCGCGGGCTTTGCCGCGGTGACCGAGGCTATCGACCAGGTGGTCGCCAAGGCTCGGATTCCGCGTGCCTTTGTGGCGGGCATTGGCCTGGCCGTTCCGTGCCCCATCCCGGCATCGGGCGATGCCAAGGTCAAGGCCAACATTGCCATTAACCTGCCCGAGCTGAGGATCGCCATTCAAAAGCACTGCCCCGACGCGGTCGTTAAGTACGAGAACGATGCCAACGCCGCTGCCATGGGCGAGGCCTGGCTCGGTTCTGCCAAGGGCGTGCAGAACGTGGTGATGGTCACCATCGGTACCGGCGTGGGCGGCGGCGTTATCGTCAACGGCGACGTGGTATCGGGCGTTGTGGGCGCCGGCGGCGAGATTGGCCACATGTGCCTGAACCCGGCTGAGGAGCGCACCTGCGGCTGCGGCGGCCATGGCCACCTGGAGCAGTATTCCAGCGCCACCGGCGTGGTGAGCAACTACCTTGCCGAGTGCAAGAAGGCGGGCGTCGAGCCCATCGAGCTCACCGGCCCCTCAGATTCCAAGGACGTGTTCCAGGCCTGCCGCGAGGGCGACAAGCTCGCGCTGGCTGCGGCCGATACCATGGCCGATTATCTCGGCCGTGCCCTGGCGCTTATTGCCAACGTGGTCGACCCCGAGATGTTCCTGATCGGCGGCGGTGCGTCTGCCTCGGCCGATGTCTACCTCGACGCCGTTCGCGAGCACTTCCAGCGCTACGCGCTTTCCGCCTCGCGCGAGACGCCCATTAAGGTCGCTTCGCTCGGCAACGACGCCGGCATCATCGGCGCCGCCTACGTAGCCCTGCGCGCCGCCGGTAAATAGCTGGTGCAAGGGGGTCAGGTTACTTTGCACCAACATGGTGTAAAAGGGACAGCCTTGGCCCCCGTGCCTACCCCAAAATATGCCGTGGCCCTTCCGTCTGCGAAGGCTCGGCATCGGCGTGCTACCATAGCTACGTCCAAGTACACATATCAAGTGGAGGATATCCATGGCAAACGTTCTTGTCTTTGGTCACCAGAACCCCGATAACGACGCCATCATGAGCGCCGTCGTCCTGTCCCAGCTGCTCAACCAGGTTGAGTATGCCGGCAACACCTACGAGGCCTGCGCCCTTGGTCAGCTTCCGGCAGAGTCCGCCAAGCTGCTCGCCGACGCCGGCATCGCCGAGCCTCGCGCGATCGAGTCCGTCGAGGCCGGTCAGCTCGTCGTCCTCACCGACCACAACGAGTCCGCCCAGTCCGTCGCCGGCCTTAAGGACGCCACGGTCTTTGGCGTCGTCGATCATCACCGCATCGGCGACTTCGAGACCGCCGGCCCGCTGCACTACATCTGCCTGCCCTGGGGCTCCAGCTGCACCATCGTCACCAAGCTCGCCGACGTGCTCGGCGTTGAGCTTTCCGACGTCCAGGCCAAGCTGCTGCTCTCGGCCATGATGACCGATACGCTCATGCTCAAGAGCCCCACCACCACCGCTGTCGACCGCGCCGTTGCCGCCAAGCTCGGCGAGCAAGTGGGCGTCGACCCGGTCAAGTTTGGCATGGAGGTCTTCCTTACCCGTCCGTCCGGCTCCTTCACCGCTGCCGAGATGGTCGGCAACGACATCAAGATGTTCGAGCCCGCCGGCAAGAAGCTGCTCATCGGCCAGTACGAGACCGTCGACAAGAGCCGCGCGCTCGGCATGATCGACGAGATTCGCGAGGCCATGCGCGCCTACGCCGCCGAGAAGGGTGCTGACGGCATTGTCCTGTGCATCACCGACATCATGGAGGAGGGCTCGCAGGTCCTGCTCGAGGGCGAGACCGAGGCTGCTCAGAAGGGCCTGGGCATTGCCGACGAGCACGACGGTGTCTGGATGCCGGGCGTCCTCTCCCGTAAGAAGCAGGTCGCTGCCCCCATCATGGCCGCCTGCTAGGTTTAGTTCACTAAACGCCACGACCGGATCGCGGACGCCCCGCGCTCCGGTCGTTTTTTGTGTACGGCGCCGCGTCGTCTCTTGGACAGGCGTGCCCGTGCCGTTGAGCAAATAATGTTCAACCTGTGGTTCCGCTTTTCGGCCACGCCTGCGTTCTTGTCGTGCAGGGTAGGCTAGATGCAAGCGTAATACGTTAGAGCGCGGCGCCGCCACTTGGGCGGGCCGTGCTTTTTTAAGACGGGAGCCATCCCGTGAAAGGAGCCGCCCATGGCAGCAACTGAGCAGCTATTCAACGTTCGTGAGCGCAAGCGCTTTGAACGTCACGACATCTGGGAGCGCATCGCCGAGAACGGCACGATTTCCGCCGCCGTCATGGTCTTCGCCGCCATCGCCGCCGTCATTTGCGCCAACACCGATGCCTACGAGGCTATCCATCACTTTTTGGAGACCCCGCTGTATGTGGGTCTGGGCAACCTGACGGCCGGTCTCACCGTCGAGCTTTTCGTCAACGACTTCCTCATGGCGATCTTCTTTTTGCTCGTGGGCATTGAGCTTAAGTACGAGATGACAGTTGGCGAGCTCAAGAATCCGCGTCAGGCCATGCTTCCCATGCTGGCGGCCGTGGGCGGCGTCGTCGTTCCCGCTTGCATCTACCTGATCTTTAACCATGCCGGCGCCCACAACGGCTGGGCCATCCCCATGGCAACCGATATTGCCTTTGCACTGGGCGTGCTGTCGCTTTTGGGCAACCGCGTGCCCAACGGCGTGCGCGTGTTCTTCTCGACGCTCGCCATCGCCGACGACCTCATCTCCATCGCCGCCATCGCCATCTTCTACGGTCAGAGCCCCAATCCGTTTTGGTTGGGCGCCGCCGCGCTTGTGACCTGCGCGCTCGTGTGGCTCAACAAGACGCAGCATTACCGCCTTGCCCCGTATTCGGTACTGGGTCTGCTGTTGTGGTTCTGCATGTTCAAGAGTGGCGTACATGCCACGCTCGCCGGCGTCATCCTGGCCTTCGCCATTCCGGCCAAGTGCGGCGTTAAGCTCGATAGCCTCACCGATTGGCTGGGCGAGTGCCTGCCGCTGCTCGACGACCGCTACGACGACGAGGCACACATCCTGGGCCAGCATGACTTTACCGTCTCGACCACCAAGGTCGAGCGCGTCATGCACCGCGTGACCCCGCCGCTCATCCGCATGGAGCGTCTGATCTCCACGCCGGTCAACTTTGTGATCCTGCCGATCTTCGCGTTCGTCAACGCACAGGTTCGCCTGGTGGGCGTGGATATGAGCACACTGCTCACCGACCCGGTGACGCTCGGTGTGTACTTTGGCATGCTGCTGGGCAAGCCGATCGGCATCTTTGGCATGACGTTCGCCTTGGTCAAGCTCAAGGCCTGCGAGCTGCCGCACAACGTCAACTGGCACATGATTGCCGGCGTGGGTATTCTGGGCGGTATCGGCTTTACCATGTCGATTCTCATCAGCGGTCTTGCCTTCCCGACGGCCCAGTTTGAGGTTCTTGCTGCCAAGGCTGCCATTCTTGCCGGTTCGGTCACCGCTGCCGTGCTCGGCATGATTTACATGAGCGTGGTCTGCAAACACCCCGCGTCCAAGGGCGAGTAAAAGCACATACAAGTTTGAAAACGCCGCCTGTGAACACCATCACAGGCGGCGTTTTAGTCATTGGGGACGTTCTTATAGTCATTGGGGACGTTCTTAAATGACTAGTCGAGAGGGACACTCTTTGCGAGCGGCCGAAAAGGACCGTCCCAAACTTCCGGCACTTGGGGAGTGTCCCCAAGTGCCACATGCCATCTGGGAAGACTGTCCCCAACAACTAGTCGTTTAAGAACGTCCCCAATGACTAGGGCTATTCCACCGTTCCGTAGACGGCGCCCCAGCCGTGGGCGGCCAAGGCGGAGTTGAGTTGGTCGCAAAGTGACTGGCGGTCGTAATAGCCGGGCGGTAGTAGGTTGACGATTTCCATGAGATCGGGTGCCAGGTCCAAGATTTCGGCCTGTACGATCAGATCCAGGCGGTCGATGGCGTGGCGGTCGTAAAACAGTCCGTCGACCAGGCGCTGCAGGTCGCCGAATTCCTCGGCCTGGAACGATCCATACTCCATAGTGCCTCCTTGGGCGCCCCACGCCGGCATGCGCGGCGATTCGTAATTAATTGCGATGGACTTAATCTATCACGGCTTCATAACGTTGCGGCGGTGGCGGTCTATACTTAGACGAACTGCAACGTACCGCTTCGCGAAAGGTCGCACCCCATGCAGACGATCTACCAGAAGATGGAAACCACCGAACTCGATGCCGCCATCGAGGCGCTCAAAGCCGAGGTCGCCGAGGTCAAGGCCAAGGGCCTGGCGCTCGATATGGCGCGCGGCAAGCCGTCGCCCTCCCAGGTGGACATCTCGCGCCCCATGCTCGATATCCTCAATGCCGACGCCGATCTGCACGACGGCAACGTCGACTGCTCCAATTACGGCTGCTTCGAGGGCATTCCCTCGGCACGCAAGTTGGCAGGGGAGTTCCTGGGCTGCCCCGCCGAGCAGACGCTCGTGCTGGGTTCGTCGAGCCTTTTGATCGAGCATGACATCGCCGGCATGTTCTGGCGCTGTGGCTCGTGCGGCAGTGAGCCCTGGGAGGCTTACGAGGCCGCGCACGACGGCAAGAAGGTCAAGTTCCTGTGCCCCGTTCCCGGCTACGATCGCCACTTTGGCATCACCGCCGACTTGGGCATCGAGAACGTCCCCGTTGCGATGACCGACAACGGCCCCGACATGGACGAGATCGAGCGCCTCGTTGCCGCCGACGACTCCATTAAGGGTATCTGGTGCGTGCCCAAGTATTCCAACCCCACGGGCATCACCTTTAGCGAGGACACTGTGCGCCGCCTGGTCGAGATGCCCACGGCCGCGCCCGATTTCCGCATCTTCTGGGACAACGCCTACTGCGTGCACGACCTGTACGACGAGACCGATGAGCTCGCCAACATCTTCGATCTTGCCCGCGCGGCGGGCACCGAGGACCGCGTGGTGGCCTTTGCCTCGACGTCCAAGATTACCTTCCCGGGCGCCGGCATCGGCTTTATCGGTGCGAGCCCCGCGGTCATCGCCGAGTTCTCCAAGCGCCTGAAGGCCGGCCTCATCAGCGCCGACAAGCTCAACCAGCTGCGTCACGTGCGCTTCCTTCCCACCATCGAGGCGGTCAAGGAGCACATGAAAAAGCATGCCGAGTTCCTGCGTCCGCGCTTTGAGGCCGTTGAGCGCAAACTCACCGAGGGCTTGGGTGACACGGGCTGCGCCACCTGGACGCACCCCCGCGGCGGCTACTTTGTAAGCTTCGATGGCCCCGAGGGCTCGGCCCAGAAGGTCGCCGCGCTTTGCGCCGACCTGGGCGTCAAGCTCACGCCGGCCGGTGCTACCTGGCCCTATGGCAAGGACCCGCGCGACACCAACATCCGCATCGCGCCGAGCTATCCCACGGTCGAGGACCTGGAGGCCGCGCTCGATGTGCTGGTGCTGGCCGTTAAGCTCGTCGCTGCCGAGCTTGCGCGTGCCGAGCGCGCCTAACGCGCGGCTTCCCGTACTATCCGCACTTTCGATACGTAAAGGAGCGTATACATGGATTTGGGTATTTCCACCAACCCCACGCCAGAGCTCTACACCATTAAGGTAACCGGCGAGATCGATATCTCGAACGCCGATAGCCTGCGCAATGCCATCGACCTGGCACTCGAGCAGCCCACTGAGGCCGTTGAGCTCGATTTTGCCCAGGTGAGCTACATCGATTCGACGGGCATTGGCGTGCTCGTGGGCGCCGCGCACCATGCAGCCGATCACGACAAGCGCTTTGGCTGCGTTAACGTGCAGCCCCCGGTGATGCGCGTGGTTCAGCTGTTGGGTGTCGATCAGGAGATTTCGATCACCGCTGCATAATCTTTGCCCCCAAAAGGGCGTGCCGTTTGGCATATGTTTGTGATGCGCTCGGACGTTTTGGCGTCCGGGCGCTATACTTGACCGAATGAATAGACGAGTTCCGGCCGAATGGCGCGGTGCGGGCTCGACTCACATCGAGCCTTGGAGGTATGTGTGTTTGGTATTGGAGAGGGTGAGCTCGCGATCATCGTGGTCTTCGGCTTTTTGCTGTTTGGCCCGGATAAGCTCCCGCAGATGGGCCGCACGATCGGCCGTGCCATCCGTCAGTTCCGCGAGACGCAGGAAAAGATGACGGCCGTTGTTCAGTCCGAGATTATCGATCCGGTGAGCGAGGCCGCGTCGGCTCCGGTCAAACCCAAGAAGGCTGCCGTCGACGACGATTCCGATGCGGACGAGGATGCCGCCGAGACGGCAGCGCCCGCCAAGAAGGAGACCTTTGCCGAGCGCCGCGCCCGTCTTGCTGCCGAGAAGGCCGCGAGCGAGGGTGCCACCGAGGACGAAGGCGCTGCTGGGGAGGCCGAGGGTGCCGAGCCCGCCGAGGCCGAGCCTGCCGAGCCCGAGCCTGTTGCAGAGCCGGAACCCGAGCCCGAGCCGGCAGAGCCCACGACGGCCGACCTCTATGCCCGTCGTCCCCGCAAGCGCAAGGCCGTCGTCGACCAGCTCGCTCGCGAGCTCGAGGCCGAGGACGACGCCGCTGCCGCCGACGCCTCGAAGGGAGGCGATGAGTAATGCCTATCGGACCTGCGCGAATGCCGCTCTTCGATCACCTGGGAGAGCTCCGTCGCCGTCTGACCATCGTGGTCGTATCGGTGTTTGCCGCCGCCATCGTGCTGTATTTCGCCACGCCCGTGGTGCTCGATATCCTGGAAGACCCCATCCGCTCCTTTGTGCCGGATGGTAAGTTCTACATCACCACCACGCTCGGCGGCTTTGGCTTGCGCTTCTCGCTGGCCATCAAGATGGCCGTGGTCATGTGCACGCCCATGATTATCTGGCAGATTCTGGCGTTTTTCCTGCCGGCGCTTCGCCCCAACGAGCGCAAATGGGTCGTGCCCACGGTGCTCGCCTCGACGGTGCTGTTCTTCCTGGGCGCAATCTTTTGCTACTTCATCATCATTCCTGCAGGCTTTGAGTGGCTCATCGGCGAGACTTCGGCAGTCGCTACGGCGCTGCCCGATTTGGAGAACTACGTCAACATGGAGCTGCTCTTTATGATTGGCTTTGGCGTGGCGTTTGAGCTGCCGCTCATCATCTTCTACCTGTCCGTTTTCCACATCGTGTCCTACGCGGCCTTCCGCAGCGCCTGGCGCTACGTGTACGTAGGCCTGCTCGTGGGCTCGGCTGTGATTACGCCCGACGGCTCGCCCGTTACGCTGGGCCTCATGTATGGCGCCCTGCTCTCGCTCTACGAGATTTCGCTTGCCATTGCCCGTGTGGTCATTACCGCGCGCGAGGGCAAGGAGGGCTTGTTTGTGAGCCGTCTGGACCTGTTCTCGGACGATGAGGACGACGAGGAGTAAATCGGTATGCACGAGGTTGGCATTGTCAACGGCATACTCGATACAGTGATTCGCGCGGCGCGTGGGGCGGGGGCCTCGCGCGCCGTTTTGGTAACGCTGCGTATCGGGGATATGACCGAAGTTGTGCGCGAGGCGCTCGACTTTGCGTGGGAGACATTTCGCGACGAGGACCCGCTCACGAAGGGCTGCGAGCTTGCCGTGGAGGAGGTCCATCCACAAAGCGAGTGTCTGGACTGCGGCGAGGTTTTCGACCACGATCGCTTCCACTGTCGCTGTCCCCAGTGTGGTGGTGCCAACGTGCGCCTACTGCACGGCCGCGAGCTCGACATCGCTAGTATAGAAATCGAAACCCCCGACGATTGGCCCGCCAGCCACCTGGGGACGGGGTATAAAGGGGCAGAAGTAAGGAGTGCCGAATATGGCCGAGAAAACGATTGATATCGCGTCGCCGATCCTGTCGCGCAACGAGCGCCTGGCAGATCAGCTGCGTGAGCGATTTAAAGAGACAAACACCTATGTGATCAATGTGCTGTCGAGCCCCGGTTCGGGCAAGACCACCACGATTTTGGGCACCAACGAGCGCCTGCGCGACAAGGCGGGCCTGCGTTGCGCCGTCATCGAGGGCGATATCGCCTCGGACGTCGACGCCATCACCATGAAGGAAGCCGGCATGCCCGCCATCCAGATCAACACGGGCGGCCTGTGCCACCTCGAGGGCAACATGATTATTGAGGCCGTTGACGCCTTCGATCAGGCTGTGGGTCTGGAAAACATTGACGTCATCTTTATCGAAAACGTGGGCAATTTGGTCTGCCCGGTCGACTTTGACCTGGGCGAGAACCTGTCCATCATGATCCTCTCGGTGCCCGAGGGCGACGACAAGCCCATCAAGTACCCGGGCATCTTCCAACACGCCGGCGCGCAGCTGCTTAATAAGGTCGACGTGGCCCCGGCTTTCGATTTTGACATGGATAGGTATACTAAGACACTCGATGACCTCAATCCGCAGGCGCCGCGGTTTGCCGTGAGCGCGCGCAAGGGCGAGGGCATGGATGCCTGGTGCGATTGGCTCATCGGGCAGATTGAGCAAGCAAGGGCGTAAGTCGGCCGCCATACGGGCGGGCGTAGCCGCAGAGATACGAGATAGGAGCCTCTTTTGAAGCTCATCATCGCCGAGAAAAACGACGCCGCGCGTCAGATCGCCGAGCGGCTGTCCACGGGTAAGCCCAAAAAGGACAAGGTGTACAACACCGCCATCTACCGTTTTGAGTGGAAGGGCGAGGAGTGCGTGACGATCGGTCTTGCCGGTCACATCCTTGCGCCCGATTTTTGCGACAGCGTGCTGTTCGATAAAAAGCTGGGCTGGTATTCGGTCACCGAGGACGGCGAGATGCTGCCGGCCGACATGCCCGATGGCCTGGCTCGTCCGCCCTATGACACCAAGCGTAAGCCGTTCCTTGCCGATGGCATCTCCATCAAGGGCTGGAAGCTCGAGAGCCTGCCTTACCTCACCTGGGCGCCCGTCATTAAGCTGCCGGCCGAGAAGGAGCTCATTCGTTCGCTCAAGAACCTGGCTAAGAAGTCCGACAGCGTCATTATCGCCACGGACTTCGACCGCGAGGGCGAGCTGATCGGTTCGGACGCCCTCAACAAGGTGCGTGAGGTGGCGCCCGACTTGCCGGTTGCCCGCGCCCAATACTCTTCGTTTACCAAGGCCGAGATCACGCACGCCTTCGATAATCTCGTCTCACTCGACCAGAACCTGGCCGACGCCGGCGAGAGCCGCCAGCACATCGACCTCATTTGGGGCGCGGTGCTCACACGCTATCTGACGCTCGCCAAGTTCGGCGGCTTTGGTAACGTGCGCTCTGCCGGCCGCGTGCAGACGCCGACGCTCGCCCTGGTGGTCGAGCGCGAGCGCGAGCGCATGGCGTTTGTGCCCGAGGACTATTGGCAGATTCGCGGCATGGGTGCCGCGCAGGGCGCCGCCGAGGACGACCGTTTTAAGATTGCACACAAGACGGCGCGTTTTACCGACAAGGATGCTGCCGAGACGGCGTACGGCCATGTCGACGGTGTCGCGACGGCGACCGTTGCCGCGGTGACCAAGCGCTCGCGTAAGCAGCAGCCGCCCACGCCGTTTGCGACGACCTCGCTGCAGGCTGCCGCCGCGGCCGAGGGCATCTCGCCTGCGCGTACGATGCGCATCGCCGAGTCCCTCTACATGGCCGGTCTCATCAGCTACCCGCGTGTCGACAATACCGTGTACCCTGCGACGCTCGATCTGGGCGCCGTGGTGAGCGATCTGGCAAAGATCAACCCGGCGCTGGCGCCGGTGTGCAAAAAGGTGCTCGCCGGTCCCATGAAGCCCACGCGCGGCAAGGTCGAGACCACCGATCACCCGCCTATCTATCCCACCGGCGAGGGCGATCCGTCCACGCTCGACGGCGGCCAGCGCAAGCTCTACGACCTCATTACCCGTCGCTTCCTGGCGACGCTCATGGGTCCCGCGACCATCGAGAACACCAAGCTCGAGCTCGACGTGAACGGCGAGCCGTTCGTGGCCTCGGGCGATGTGCTCGTGACCCCGGGTTTCCGCGAGGCCTACCCGTATGGCCTTAAACGCGACGAGCAGATGCCGCCGCTGGAGCAGGGCGATACGGTCGACGTGTTCGACATTGAGCTCGAAGCCAAGCAGACCGAGCCGCCCGCGCGCTACAGCCAGGGCAAGCTCGTGCAGGAGATGGAAAAGCGCGGCCTGGGTACCAAGTCCACGCGCGCGAGCATCATCGAGCGCCTGTACGCCGTGCGCTACCTCAAAAACGATCCCGTGGAGCCGAGTCAGCTGGGCATCGCCATCATCGATGCACTGACGCAGTTTGCCCCGCGCATCACGAGCCCCGATATGACCAGCGAGCTCGATGGCGACATGACCCGTGTGGAGCGTGGCGAGGATACCGAAGAGCATGTCGTGACGCACTCGCGCGCGCTGCTGGCTGGCGTGCTCGACGAGCTGCTCAAGCACACGCAGGAGCTGGGCGACGCCATCAGCGACGCCGTCACGGCCGATGCGCGCGTGGGCGCCTGCCCCAAGTGCGGCAAGGACCTGGTTATGAAGACGAGCGCCAAGACCCGCGGCAGCTTTATCGGCTGCATGGGTTGGCCCGACTGCGATGTGACCTATCCGGTGCCGAGCGGCGTCAAGGTGAGTCCGCTCGAGGGCGAGGCGGCCGTGTGCCCCGAGTGCGGCGCGCCGCGCATCAAATGCCAACCGTTCCGTCAGAAGGCCTTCGAGATTTGCGTGAACCCCACGTGCCCCACCAACTACGAGCCTGACCTTAAGGTGGGCGAGTGCAAGGTGTGCGCCGAGGCAGGACGCCATGGCGATCTGATCGCGCACAAGAGCGAGAAGAGCGGCAAGCGCTTTATCCGCTGCACCAACTATGACGATTGCGGCGTGAGCTATCCGCTGCCGGCGCGCGGCAAGCTCGAGGCGACGGGCGAGACCTGTCCCGAGTGCGGCGCCCCCATCGTGGTGGTCAACACGGCGCGCGGTCCGTGGCGTATCTGCGTCAACATGGACTGCCCGACCAAGGAGAAGAAGCCCGCCCGCGGCCGCAAGACCACGATCAAGGCGAGCACGGCGAAGAAGGCCACGGCGGCAAAGAAGACGACCGCCAAAAAGACGACGGCCAAAAAGACGACTGCCAAGAAATCGACTGCCAAAAAGACCGCTGCCGACAAGTAACCGAGCACATATCCGAGCACATATAGACACGGCGGGGCCGGGCGCTCAAATGCAAATGCGCGCCCGGCCCCACTTCTAAGTTGCGGTGAAATAGGGACTGTTTTTGCTGGCAAAAAGCCTAATTAATCCCTATTTCACCGCAAGTTTTAATCAGTTGTTGGGATTACTTCACCTCGACGGGTGCGGCGCCGGGGTAGCGGTCCTCAAAGTCCAGACGGTATTTGTTGTCGTTGGTGCCCGCTACGTTGTCGCGCGCCAGCGGCGCCACGATCTCGTCCTTGTGGTTGGCGGGGCTGGAGTACTCAAGGCTGATTTCCCAAGCGTCGCAAATGACGTCGATGCGATTCTCCAGGTCGTCGTAGAGTGTGATGATGTCTTTCCACGAGCTGTAATTCTGCGAGTCGATGGGAACGTCCAGGTCCTCGACCTCGTCCTTCAGGTCGCCGATCTGATCCTCGAGCGACTCGGCGGCATCGCTGGCAGATTGGCGCGAGCTGCGGTCATCCTTGAGATAGTACGTGTTAAACGTGGTGGCGCAGTCGCGAACCTGCTGATCAAGATCGGAGAGCCTGCTGTAGTAGGAGCTCAGCTGGTCGTAGACGTTCTGCTCGCTGATGGTGGCGGCATCGTGGACGTCATCGTCATCATCATCGTCAAGCTTGTTGGGGTCGCCCTTGACGGACGCATCGTCGTTATCGTGGTCGATCTTGACCTTCTCGATCGTCGTGCCCTTGGTATCATCGGCGCCCTTGTCGAAAGGCTTGATCATAAAGAACACGACGAGCGCGATAATCACGACGATTAGCGCGGCGATGATGCCGATGAGCAGGGTGTTGCTGTTCTTGGGAGCAGCGGGGGCGCCAGCCTGCGGAGCGGCGGTCGGTATGGGCTGCTGCGGCGCGGAGCCGGCTGGCGCCGCCCATTGCTGCGTCGTGCCGACTTCGGGCTGGGGAGCGGGCGCGGGCTGATGGGCGGACTGTACGGTCACGTCCGCCTGCGCGTTCTCTTGCGACTGAGAGGCCTGGCCATCATCGGTTGCCGGCGTTCCGCAGTTGGTGCAGAAGCGCTCGTCGTCTTTCAGAAGCTTGCCGCAATGGGTGCAAAACCGGGGCATGATGGTTCCTTCCATTCGATGTGTTGGCTAGATTATAAGGTGGTTCAGGTGCGGCTGGGCCGCGCTGACCCAACTGGTTATGTGAGGATAATCGTGCCGCGCGAGCCCTGTCGCATGCGTCACAATGAGTGCGGCGTGCTGGCTGTCCGGCGCGGCCGTTTATCGACGGCTCGGTAGAATGCGATGGTGGGGAGTGAGTCTGTGTACTGCGGCGAGCAAGGTCGGGGTGGCGGCGATAACGTGGAGGCGTTCCGGTTCCCGCCGGGGGATGCACCCCTCACTGCGCGCGATTGCTCGCGTCGAGTGTTTTGTGCCGGGATGTTGACCGGAGCGCTTGCCTCGGTGATGAGTCTCGGCGGTTGTGCCGCGCGCCGCAACGAGGCTGAGGGCTCCGCTGTCCCTGTCAAACAAAAAGCGAATCATCCGTCCGCTCAAAAGACGGAAGCTGTCGCCTGGGCTTCTTGGATTGCCGGCCTTCAGCAAGATATCGAAGCCCTTGTCGAGCCGTATGGTGGGTCTACCTCGGTCTGTGCTGTGGCGCTTGATCCTCAGACGTTCGCGTCGCTCGATGGTGAAGTCGCTGTGGCGCCGGACGCGCGACGTGTGGCGGCAAGCATCATCAAGCTTCCCATTCTCGCTTGTGCACTCGAGGCCGTGACAGCGGGCGAGCTGTCCCTCGACGAGCAGATAACGGTAACGCAACAGGATATCGTGGGTGGCAGCGGCAACATTCAGTCGCGCGGCGCGGGTGTATCGTACAGTATTGACGAGCTGCTGCATGCCATGATCGCCCAGAGCGATAACGTGGCAGCGAACCTTGTTATCGGCAGGCTTGGCATGGATGCGGTCAACGAAACGTGTGCCGCATTGGGGCTGACTCAAACCGTGCTCGCTCGTTTGATGATGGATGCCGAGGCCCAGGCGCGGGGCCGCGAAAACTATACGAGCGCCCGTGACGCCGCGACCGTGCTGCAGCACCTGGCGGCGGGGACAATCGCGACGCCCGAGCTGTGCGAGCGAGCGCGCGGATATCTGCTGGCGCAGGAAGACGCGCGCGGTATTGTCGAGGGCGTTCCCGGCGGCGTTTTGGTCGCGCACAAAACGGGCAGCCTGGCGAATGCTCAGCACGATGCCGCAATCGTCTACGCCGAGCGCCCTTACGTGCTGGCAATCCTCACCCAAGACCTCGAACGCGAACAGGCCCTAGCCCTCGAGCGCGACATTTCCTTCGCCATCAACGCTCGCGCCCACTCCTAACTTGCGGTGAAATAGGGATTGTATTTGCTGTTAGAAGGCGTATTCAGTCCCTATTTCACCGCAACTTAGAGGGTCGGCAGTTGGGGACGTTCCTTTTCGGCCGGCACTTTAGGAACGTCCCTAACTGTCGCCTAGTCATTTAAGAACGTCCCCAACGACTAGGTGGGATTTGGGGTGCGCCGGACGCTGGGGTATCATGGCTTAGTTGCTATAACTTGCATTTTCGCGCCTTGTAGGAAGGGGCTGCGCCCATGGCTTTTGAGCCCGCTCAACATAGCTTTATTACGCTCGAGGGCGTCGACGGCGCCGGCAAGTCCACGCAGGCGCGCCTGCTTGCCCGCGCGCTCGAGCTCGCTGGCTACCAGGTTGTGAGCCTGCGCGAGCCGGGCGGCACCGCCATCAGCGAAAAGGTCCGCGCCCTGCTGCTCGACCCCGCCAATACGGCAATGGGCGACACGTGCGAGCTGCTACTCTACGAGGCCGCGCGTGCCCAGCTGGTGTACGAGGTCATCGCGCCCGCCCTCGCTGCCGGCAAGGTGGTCCTGTGCGACCGTTTCTACGATTCCACGACCTGCTATCAGGCGTTTGCCGATGGCCTCAACCGTCAGATGGTTCGCGATGCCAACAACCTGGCTGTCGCCGGTACGCATCCGGCGCTCACGCTCGTCTATCACATCACGCCCGAGCGGGCGGCGCTGCGCATGGCGGCCCGCGGTGCGGCGGATCGCATGGAGGCCAAGGGCATGGCATTCCAGGAGCGCGTCTATCAGGGATTTTGTGCCATTGCTGCCGAGGAGCCAGACCGCGTAAAGCTCATCGACGCCACTGCGTCGATCGCAGACGTCTTCGCGCAGACGGTCGAGCTGGTTCGCGCGTACGGTCTCGACATTCCCCAAGACGCCGTCGCCGCCGCGCTTGCCAAGGAGGCCGAGTAACATGGCCCCCGCTCAGGCAAGCCTGCTGGCCAAGCTCGACACCCAACAGCGCGTGCGCGACTTCTTGACCAACGCCATCGCAAGCGGCCGCGCATCGCACGCCTACCTGTTTTTGGGCGCGCCCGGCGCCGGTAAGCTCGACGCCGCATGGGCGCTTGCCCAGGCATTCCTGTGCGAGCAGGACGGCTGTGGTTCGTGCGACAGCTGCGTGCGCGTCGCGCGCCATACGCATCCCGACGTGCACTATTACACGCCCGAAAGCGCCACGGGCTATCTCATCGCGCAGACCCGCGAGCTGCTCGACGACGTGCCTCTGGCGCCCATCCGCGCCAAGGCAAAGGTCTACATCATCGACCGTGCCGAGCAGCTGCGCGCCAACACCGCCAACGCGCTGCTCAAAACGCTCGAGGAACCGCCCGAGGGCGTCATGTTCATCCTGTTGGGCACCTCGGCCGACGTGATGCTGCCCACCATTGTGAGCCGCTGCCAGTGCGTGCCGTTTCGGCTGGTGTCGCCCGCTGTGGCCGCGCAGGCCGTGAGCCGCGCCACCGGTCAAGATCCCGCGCGCTGCCGCATGGCCGTTGCCGTGGCGGGCAGTCCCACGCGCGGTATCGAGTTCCTCAAGAGCGCCGAGCGCCAGGACGCCCGTCGCCAGATGGTCCGTGCCATCGACTCGCTCATCGCTGCCGACGAGGCCGATGTGCTCAGTCGCGCCAAATCACTCATCGTCGCCGTCAAGGCGCCGCTCGCCGAGGTCAAGTCCACGCAGGAAAAGGTGCTCGAGCAAAATGCCGACTACCTGTCGCGTGGAGCATTGAAGCAGCTTGAGGACCGCAACAAGCGCGAACTCAACGCGCGCGAGCGTTCGGGTATCATGGAAGCGCTGGCGAGCGCGCGGACGCTCATGCGCGACGTGCTGCTGACGCTTCAGGATGAGGCGACAGACGTTGTGAACGAGGACGTGCGCGACACGATCGGGCGGCTTGCCGCGGCGACAAATGTTGCGGGTGCTACCCAGGCGCTCGAGGCGGTTGCCACCGCCGAGCGCAACATCGCCAGAAACGTTACTCCCCAGCTGGCCATCGAGGTCATGCTGTTCGATATCAGGAAGGCACTGAAATGCCGTTAGTCGTACCCGTTAAGTTTACCTACGCCTCGCGCGACCTGTGGTTCGACCCACAGGATCTGGATATCCTCGAGGCCGATTATGCCATTTGTTCTACCGAGCGCGGAACCGAGATCGGCCTGGTCACGGCCGATCCCTTCGAGGTGCCGCAAGACGAGATTGGCCAGCCGCTCAAGCCCGTGTTGCGCGTAGCGAGCGACATCGACCTGCAGCTTGCCGACGACCTGGCTATCCAGGGTGACGAGGCCATGGTCGACTTCCGCCGCCTGGTCAAGGAGCTCGACCTCGAGATGAAGCCGGTCGGCGTCGAGTACCTGTTTGGCGGCGAGAAGGCCGTGTTCTACTTTGCTGCCGAGGAGCGCGTCGATTTCCGTCAGCTCGTCAAGGACCTGTCCTCGACGCTGCACATTCGCGTCGACATGCGCCAGATCGGCGTGCGTGACGAGACCCGTCTGGTGGGCGGCTATGCCCAGTGCGGCCAGGAGCTCTGCTGCACGCGCTTTGGCGGACAGTTTGAGCCGGTTTCGATTCGCATGGCAAAAGAGCAGGACCTGCCGCTCAACTCGTCCAAAATTAGCGGCGTCTGCGGCCGCCTGATGTGCTGCCTGCGCTACGAGTTCGAGGCGTACAAGGACTTTAAGAGCCGCGCGCCCAAAAAGAAGACGCTTATCGATACGCCGCTTGGCAAGGCGCGCATCCAGGAATATGACACGCCGCGTGAGCAGCTGGTGTTGCGCCTGGAGAACGGCAAAGTCTTTAAGGTCAACCTGGCCGACATGACCTGCTCCGAGGGCTGCAAAAAGAAGGCCGCCGAGCAGGGCTGCAACTGCCGCCCCGACTGCGTGACGCGCGATGTGCTCGAGCGTATCGAGTCGCCCGAGATGCGCCTGGCGCTTATGGAGCTCGACCGCGAGAACGGCGTCGACGTGGGCGATGGCCTGTCGAGCGCCGACCGTCTGGCGGGGACGACGATGCCCAAGCGCCGCCGTCGCGATGCGGACGCCGATACCCGTGCGGGTCAGAGCCAGGGCGAGGGTCGCGGCCGTGGTAAGGGTCGCGGCAAGGCCGAGGCACCCGAGGTTGAGGAGGCTGCCGGTGGACGTCGCCGCCGCAAGCGCTCGGGTTCGGGCGATGCCGGCGAGGCCGCTCCCGCAGGCAAGAACTCCTCCCGCGAGCGCGAGGCTCAGCAGCCTCAGCAGCAAAACCGCGGCGGTGGCATGAATCCCACGCGCCGTCGCCGCCGTCATTTGTCGAGCGAGGAGCGCGAGGACGCCTTCCGCGCCGCAGCCGCTCGCGAAGCCGGTGCCGCCCCCAAGGGTGGTTCGGGTTCCGATACGCCTGCCGACAAGGGTGGCAAGCAGCGCAACGATGACGAGCGCGCCCCGCGTCCGCGTCGTCGCCATTCCTCGGGCACGCAGCAAAAGCCCTCGGTGCCCTCCGTGGCCGATCAGGTCTCGGATGGCGAGGTCAAGGTCACGCGCCGTCGCCCTGGAGATGGCGGAGGGGCGGCTGCCAAGGCCGCGCGCGGCGCTGCTCGCGACGAACGCGAGTCGCGCGAAGATCGTGGTGGCGAGGGTTCGGCCGACCAGGGCCAGAAGCGCCGTCGCCGTCGTCGTTCCCGCAAGCCGCGTCAAGATGGTGGCGAGGGCTCGACCCAAAACTCGTCCGCACCGCAACCGCCCACCGGCGAATAGCGCCCGCAAACGGATTTAACCTGCCTGACCCCAAACGCGTCGGGGTACCATAGCGCTGAATCAACGACCCTCCCTGCGACCGAGCGTAGGGAGGGTTGTGTCGTGAAGAGACATTTGAATGTGTTGGGATGCCTGCAAGGTGCCGACATCCTACCGTTTGCGGATGAATTGCTACCGTTTGCCGAGCGGGCGGCGCACGAGGCGCTTGAGGCGTTGTCGCCCACGCGATGCGCCGGCTGCGAGCGCGCCGGTGCGCTTATTTGCCAAGACTGCCTGGCCGCGCTCGCGCTCATCGACCCGCGGCATAGCTGCACTCGATGCGGCGCCCCGTTTGGAGACTTGCTGTGCACCGAGTGCTCGGTCGAGGGTACGTCCTCGGCGATGGCCGAAGCTCTCGACCGGTGCCTGGCATGTGCCGTTTACACGCATCCGCTGCCGCGGATCATTAAAGCGTACAAAGACGCGGGCGAGCGACGCCTGGCGCCGTATCTGGCAGAGCTGCTATACGACACCGCCTTACATGCCCAGGTCGCGGCACCCGAACGCTTAGGCGGTGTGTTGTCCGGCGCCGATGCAGTGGTGTTTGTGCCCGCGACGGCGGCGGCGTTTCGGCGACGCGGCTTCGATCATATGGAAGCCATCGCGCGCCCATTTTGCGAGCTGTCGGGTGTTCCGCTGCTCGACGCCCTCGTTAAGTACGGCCATGGCGACCAGCGTGAACTCGGTCGTGAAGAGCGCCGTGAACGCGCCCGAGGCATGTACGAGACCGTTGAGGACGTGCGGGGCCGCCGCCTGCTGCTTATCGACGACGTTATCACCACGGGTGCGACGATGGCAGTGGCTTCGGCGGAACTCAAGCGCGCCGGTGCCGCGGCCGTTGATGGCCTCGCTATCGCACGCGTTTGGTAGGGGTGATTCGTGTGGCGGTAACAATCAGGCAGTGTGACAAACCGACAAAAGAGCAGCTAGCGGCTTCCGTGATCCTGACGGGCGCCTCGGCGTTGCGTATGATGCGCGCCGAGCGCCGGCAGATGGGCTACGTCGGCTGGAAGGACCTTGAGCCCGAGGAGGAGCGCCGCGTGCTGTGTGCGTCATCGCCTTCGACCGAGGATATTTATCTTTCCGACCTGGTTCGAATTGGAGCCAAAAGCGGCGAGGTGCAAGAAGATCTGTGCTTGCTGGTGGGATCTGCGGTGCAGCGCCGCCGCATGCCTGGCGTGGACTGGTCCGTGTGCTCCGGGTTGCCTGCCGGCTCGATTCTAGAGGTGGAACCGGGGATGTACAGCCTATCTCCCGAGGCCCTTTGTGTTGCCGTCGCTCGCGAGGTCGGCTGTATCCAGGCGTTTGCCCTGGCCCAGGAACTGTGTTCCAAGATTTCACTGAGCGATCGCGGGAAGTATCTACCTCCCTATACCTCGCCTGTTGCGAATAGGCTTGCAAAGGACAAGGACCAACCGGCAGACGTGGGCTACTTTGAAGTCGAGCCAGTGCTGACGCCCGATCGCCTGGCAGATTACCTTGCGGCATGCAAGGGGAGTGCGGCCAAACAGCTGCTGCGCCTGTGTCCCTACCTGTCAGAAAACCTGCTCTCGCCCATGGAGTGCATCATGCTCGCTCTGTTTTCGCTTCCGTTTTCCTATGGCGGATTTGCCTGCGGTCCCTTTAAGACCGACTACAAGATCGAGTTCGATGACCGCGCGCAGGCAATCTCGGGGATGCCACATGCAGTTTGCGATGCGTATCAGGAAGCAGCCCGGTTTGACCTGGAATACAACGGTGAGCCTGGCCATTCCTCCCGGAGGGGACGTATTCATGATGAAAAACGCAACACGGGCTTGATTACTATGGGAATCGAGGTCGCGACGGTCAATAACGAGATGCTCTGCGACATGGAGGCAATGGAGGCACTCGCATGGCGCATCCACCAGCGCATGGGTAAGCGATATCAGAATCGCGTAGAGGCGCGTCGAAAGAGGCAAGATGCTCTGCTGAATACGCTCCGAGCGTGCTTTGGGCTCAAGCCGGCGTAAAACTATGGCTTTATAGGGTGTCTGTTTATATGCCCTGTGCAAAAAACGGCAAATATGAGTACTGTTACTAGATTAGTGGCAGCAAAAACAAAGAAACTTGGGCCGAAAATTTGGATTCATTGAAGAGATAATAAACGAATGTGGAATATCTTGGCGCCAAGCAGGCTGTGCGGAACTCAAAAAGGGCCCGTGGGATGGAAAAACGCTGTTACTAAATTGGTAACAGTACTCATATTTGCCGTTTTTTGCACACGGCACCTTGAGACGGGTGCCCCGGAGCTCCCCGTAGGGGAGCTCCGGGCTTCATGGGGGCACGAATGGTCCGCTCCGACCTGCAAAATCTGTGCTCACGGTGCGAATGGCGCCCCTAACCTTAAACTTTAGCTTGAACTTAGCTATAATGCGCTACGTTCCTGCCAGGCTGTGGTTGCGGACGGACGAAATGTTCATCCTAGTCCAAGACAGACGCGGTCAAAGGGATCCACGTAAGCGACCGCGTGCGCGCGGCGCGATCATGGCGCGTCCTAGATGTAAGCCGCACCGTCCGTTCTACTTTCTTTGGGGCAATACCGCCTCGCGGGCGAGCGGGCCAGTCGTGAAGGTGGCTACGGCCTCCCGAGCAAACACCCCGGTGCGCAAGTGTGGGGTCAAATACCAGGTCAGCTGGTGGGAACAACCCGTTATTCCGCGCAACGCACGGATTGTATACGACACAGAAGGCAGGGTAGTGGACATGGTGAGGGGCAGCTTGATGCACGCGGCTCGGTTAGGTGCTGGGACCGCGGCGGTCATTGCCGTATTGGGCCTGAGCGGATGCGCGTTCAATCCTCTGTCCACGTTCACGACACCCACGATTGACCAGATCGAGCGCGAGACCGTCACCCCTGCGGTGTCGGACGATGCCCTGGTCACTCCCGGCACCCTGACGGTTGCCCTCGATACCTCCGATGCCCCGCAGGCCATGCAGGGCGCCGATGGCAACCTCACGGGCTACGCGGTCGACGCTGCCCGCGCCCTTGCAAGCCGCATGGGCCTCAAGGTTGCCTTCGTCGATGCGTCTTCTGCCGATTCCGCGCTTGGCGACAAAAAGGCCGACATCTTCATTGGCGACATCAACTCCACGGATGGTGACATCAGCACGCTTGGTACTTGCCTGTACGACGCTGCGGCAGTGTTCGGAAAGACGAGCGACGGCGAGTCGCTGAGCGTTTCCACCGAAACGCTTAACACCGCTACCCTGGGCGTTCAGACCTCCTCGGCCTCGCAGGAGGCGCTCGCCAAGCAGAGTATCACGGCCAACCAAAAGACCTTCTCCAACATCAACGAGTGCTTTGAGGCGCTCGAGTCCGGCGAGATCGACTACGTGATTTGCGATTCCACGGCCGGCGGCTACCTTGCGCGCCTGATGAGCCAGATCTCTTACGTCGGCGCGCTCGAGACACCCTCGACGCTCGGCGTCGCGGGCCTCGCGGCCAACGATGAGCTATGCCGTGCCGTGAGCGATGCCCTCGACGGTATCACGGTCGATGGCACGCTCGAGGCGGTCCACTCCGTCTGGTACGGTACGATGCCCTATGACCTCACCACCAAGACGGTCTCGGGCGCCGACGTGCAGTCGACCGACACCGGATCCAGCGAGTCCGCATCCTCCGATTCGAGCAGCGAGGGTGCAAACTCCGAGGACAAATCGTCCAGCCAGGAAGCCACCATCACCGACGACGACATTAACAAACTCAATAGCTAGTTATTGCTAGGGGTGTTGTCTCCTATACGTTGGAAAGGACACCTCTTCACGGTTTCAACACGCACTGCCGGGCTTTCCCAACAGGAGAGCCCGGCTTTTTCGTTTCCGTAAAACCAGCAGGTCAAAGACATTTTTTAAGTACCAAACCAAAGTCGCCGTTGCTCTCCCATAGCGCACTTTGCCACAGAAAAGTGCGAGACTTCGGTATGCGGTATCAAGCAATCGTTATTCGGGTCTTTGGGAATCCGCGTGATTAAATGCACGGCAATGGGTACATAGCCAGTACAGTAAGTCCCCGAGGCAGATTGGAGCCACGTATGGATATCAAGGTTTCTGGACGCAAGACGACGGTAACCGATGCTCTGCGTGCGCATGTGGATGAGAAGATCGGCGAGGCGCTCAAGGTTTTCGATATCGAGCCCATGACGGTCGACGTTGTACTTCGCTATGAGAAGAACCCCTCGAACCCCAACCCGGCAATCGTCGAGGTTACGGTTCGTGCCCGCGGTTCGGTGATTCGCGTTGCCGAGCACGGTGCGGATATGTACGCCGCCATCGACCTCTCCGCCGATAAGGTCACCCGCCAGCTGCGCAAGTTCAAGACCAAGGTCGTGGACAACCGCCAGGGCGGTGCCAGCGCAGCGGATGTCGCGCCGGTCGAGCGCGTCGAGGATCTGGCCGACCTGCTGCTGCCCGAGGAGGACGACGACCTGCTCGTCCGCGAGAAGGTCATCGATGTCACCCCGATGACTGAGGAGCAGGCGCTGGTGCAGACCGATCTGCTGGGCCACGACTTCTACGTGTTCGAGAACGCGACGACTGGCCTCATCAATGTGGTGTATCACCGTAAGAATGGTGGATATGGCATCATCAAGCCCCGTATCGAAACACTTGACGAGTAAAATACGTTAACTTGCATGAGTTAACGGTTGGCGGCCATCCCATGCGGATGGCCGCCTTTTTACGTAAGGAGTCGCTTTGATGGACAAGGCTGCATCTACCGGCCATTCTGACCGCTGCCGCATCGTCGTCGATACCTGCTGCGACTTTAGCCCCGAGGTCGCCGCGAACCTCGATGTCGATATCTTGGGCTTCCCCTTCATTATCGATGGCGAGGAGCGCACGGACGATATCTGGTCGAGCATGAGCCCTAAGGAGTTCTACGACCGCATGCGCGCCGGCGCTCGCGTGTCTACCTCCGCCGTGTCGCTCGGTCGCTATATCGAGTTCTTTACCGAGTGTGCCAAGGAGGGCACGCCCACGGTCTACCTGTGCTTTACCTCGGCGCTGTCGTCGAGCTACAACTCCGCGTGCCAGGCGGCGGACGCCGTGCGCGCCGAGTATCCCGATTTTGAGCTGTACGTGGTCGACAACGCTCTGCCCTGTGCGACCGGCGCGCTCTTGGCGCTCGAGGCCGTGCGCCAGCGCTCGGCGGGACTGACCGCCAAGCAGCTGGTCGACTGGGCAAACGAGGCAAAGACCTACGTCCACGGCTACTTTACGCTCGAGAGCTTCGACGCACTGGCTGCCGGCGGCCGCATTCCGCCCGCGGCGGCACAGCTCACGGCAAAGCTCGACGTCAAGCCCGAGCTCTCTTACGACCTTGCCGGCTCGCTGTCGCTGATCGGCGTCAACCGCGGCCGCAAGAAGGCGCTCAAGTCCATCCTCAAGTCGTTCCGCGAGAACTACGTGCCCGACCGCACCATGCCCATCGCCATCATGACGGCCGATGCCGAAAAGGACGGTGACTGGCTCGAAGCCGCCATCCGCAAGGAGGAGGGCTGCGCCGACGTCACGATCATTCGCGGCTCCGTGGGTCCCACCATTGGCTCGCACGTGGGCCCCGGCATGGTGGCCTGCGCGTTTTGGGGCAAGAATCGCGCCGAGAAAGCCTCGCTTTCCGACCGCATCGCGCGCCGCGTGCGAGGCGAGTAGGTAGGCGCTGCGGCTGCAAGTGCCCTCAAGTCACGGCCGAAACGCTGGCACCGAGTATTTTAACCTGGTAACAACACCCAACCCTAAAGGAAAGGTTTCATGGCAAACAAGCTCTCCGTCGCATTCATCGGCACCGGAATCATGGGTGCCCCCATCGCCGGCCACATCCTGGACGCCGGCTACCCCGTCACGGTCAACAACCGCACCAAGTCCAAGGCCGCCGCGCTTATCGAGCGCGGCGCCGTTTGGGCCGATACGCCGGCCGAGGCCGTGGCGAACGCCGATGTCGTCTTTACCATGGTGGGCTATCCCTCCGAGGTCGAGGAGCTCTACCTGGCGGGCGACGGCCTGCTCGCGTGCACTAAGCCCGGCGCGGTCTTGATCGACCTCACCACGAGCTCGCCCGAGCTCGCCCGTGACATTGCCGAGGCCGCCCAGGTTTCTGGCCGCATGGCGTTTGACTGCCCCGTCACCGGCGGCGAGTCGGGCGCTATCGCCGGCACGCTCACGGCTATCGTGGGCGCTACCGAGAACGACATCGCGCCGGTCCGCGACATCCTTGCCACCTTTGCGGCCAACATCTGCTGCTTCGACGGCGCCGGCAAGGGCCAGGCTGCCAAGCTCGCCAATCAGGTGTCGCTGGGCGCCTGCATGGTCGGCATGGCGGACGCCATGGCATTTGCCGAGCTGAGCGGCCTTGACCTGGAGAAGACCCGCCAGATGATCCTGGGCGGTACCGGCAAGTCCGGCGCCATGGAGAGCCTGGCGCCCAAGGCGCTCGACGGCGACTACAAGCCCGGCTTTATGGTCGAGCACTTCATTAAGGACCTGCGCCTGGCGCTCGCTTACGCCGACGATCGCGAGCTCGCGCTGCCCGGTGCCGACGTGGCCTTTACGCTCTACGATATGCTCGACGCCATTGGCGGCGCCAAGCTGGGCACCCAGGCCATCACGGTACTCTACAAGGAGGAGGCCGACGCCATCGCCGCCGGTCTGGACTGGTCGCAGTATCGCCCCGAGGAGCATGGTGCCCACGAGGACGGCTGCGGTTGCGGCGAGCACGGCGACGACCACGAGTGCGGTTGCGGCCACCACCACGGCGAGGACCACGAGTGCTGCGGCGGCCACGGCCATGACGACGGCCACGAGTGCTGCTGCGGCCACCATCACGAGGAGTAGCGACCATGAGCTGGACGTTCGTGGTGCTTGCGCTGGTGCTCTTTCTCTTTGCGATCTACATCGGCTTTTTATGCGGCCAGTGGGCGTGCGAAAAGCGCGTCATCACCAAGCGCGACTACTGGATCGCCAATTTTGCAGGTGCGGCGGCAGTCGTCCTGCTAACCTGGGTGTTTTCGCTGTTCCCGCTGGTGCAGTTTGCGCCGATCGGCTGGCTCGGCGGCTTTATCGCCGGCCTTAAGATGAGCTTTGGCGAGTCCGTCGGCCCGTGGCGCAAGCACGACGAGGTCTTTAACGTCAACAAGGCTCACCGCGCCGCCGCCGACGCGGGCGACGCCGAGGAGCGTCGCCGTGCGCGTCACAACGGTGCAGCCGACCGACAGCTCATCTCGGTCACCGATGACAGCAAGGGTGCTGGCAAGCACGCTAAGAAATAGTAAGAAGAGGTAACTATGGCAGAAAACAAGGAAGAACAGCTCACCGACGAGGAGCTGGCACAGCTTCAGCTGGCAGAGGAGAACGAGAACGCCGTCGACCGTCTGGTCAAGGAGCTCGGCTGCCCCACGCGCCGCATCCGTCAGTTTGCCGCCCGCGTGCTGCACCTGCTCGCCGAGCGCGATCAGCAGCGCGTCGTGCCCTGCGTGCCCGCGCTGATCGAGGCGCTCGACCGCCCCGAGGCTCAGACCCGCTGGGAGGCCCTCGACGCCCTGGCGGCGCTCGCCACCACCTGCCCCGAGCAGCTGGGCGATGCCTTTGAGGGCGCCGAGACTGCGCTGTTCGACGAGATTTCCTCCACGCTGCGCTATGCCGCCTTCCGCCTGCTGTGCGTGTGGGGTGCCACGAGCGTCGAGCGTTCGCGCGAGGCTTGGCCCATCCTGGACGAGGCTATCCAGTGCTACCACGGCGACCTTGAGTATCGCGACATGCTCGGTTGCCTGTACGAGTTTGGCCAGGGCGAGATTGACGCCGAGGTCGCCGAGAAGCTCGCGCTGCGCCTTAAGTTCGACGCCGAGAACGGCAAGGGCAGCTATCTCAAGGCCCGTTCGAGCGAGATTTGCGAAATGCTTGTTAAACGTTTTGGCCTGGATCTCTCCAAAAAGAAGAAGCGTGCTAGCGTTAAAAAATCTGACGACGCCGAAGACGAGGAGTAACAGATTATGGCGCACGATGTAGTCCTGGTCCCCGGTGACGGTATCGGTCCCGAGATTACGCAGGCCATGCGCCGCGTGGTCGAGGCCACCGGTGTCCAGATCAACTGGAACGTCCAGGAGGCCGGTGCCGGCGTCATGGACGAGTTTGGCACGCCACTGCCCCAGCACGTGCTCGATGCGGTCGCCGAGACCAAGGTTGCCATCAAGGGCCCCATCACCACGCCGGTCGGTACGGGTTTCCGCAGCGTCAACGTGGCCCTGCGCAAGCACTTCGACCTGTACGCCTGCGTGCGACCCTGCCTGTCGCAGCCGGGCGACGGCTCGCGCTTCCGCGACGTCGACCTGGTCATCGTGCGCGAGAACACCGAGGACCTCTACGCCGGCATCGAGTTCGATGAGGGCGCCGCCGAGGTCGAGGAGCTCTCGCAGCTTGTCGAGCGCTCGGGCCAGAAGACCTTCGCCGCTGATTCCGCGATCTCAATCAAGCCCATCTCCATCGCCAAGAGCCGCCGTATTGTGGAGTACGCCTTTGAGTACGCCCGCCGCTGCGGCCGCAAAAAGGTGACGGCCGTGCATAAGGCCAACATCATGAAGGCGACCGACGGCCTGTTCCTGCGCGTTGCGCGCGAGGTGGCCGCCAACTATCCCGATATCGAGTTCAACGATAAGATTGTCGACGCCACCTGCATGGGTCTGGTCCAGAACCCCAACGACTTCGATGTCCTCGTGCTGCCCAACCTGTACGGCGATATCGTGAGCGACCTGTGCGCCGGCCTGGTGGGCGGCTTAGGGATGGCCCCCGGCTCCAACATCGGTGCCGACTGCGCCATCTTCGAGGCAACGCATGGCTCCGCGCCCGATATCGCTGGCCAGGATATCGCTAACCCCACGGCCGAGATTCTGTCTTCGGCTATGATGCTCGATCACCTGGGCGAGAACGACGCGGCCAATCGCATTCGCGCCGCCGTATCTGCCACGCTCGACGAGGGCGAGCAGGTTACCGGCGACGTGCGCCGTGCCCAGACCGGCTCCGTTGAGGGCGCTGTGGGCACGCAGGCCTTTGCCGATGCCGTTATCGCGCACCTGGCCTAAGGCATGCACACTGCAAACGCCTAAATAGTACTTAAGTGTTTGCGTATAACCTAAGAATCAATACGCCCGGCGCTCTGTCGGGCGTATTCTATTGAGGACTATGTTTCCTAACAAGGAGTAACCGATATGGGTCTGATTCAAAAGAAGGACGAGAAGGACGAGATCGACGGCATCCAGATCATCGAGCGCGGCGAAGGCCCCGACGGTGATGAGGACGAGAAGATCGATCTGGTCGCCGGTACGTCTGCCGAGCACATTGCTGCCGGTACGACGGCCGAGGAGGAGGACGCCCGCCTGGAGGCTCAGATTGCCGCGGATGCCGCTGACGAGAACCTCATGCCCGAGGAGCAGGACGAGGACGACTCCGATGAAGACGACCGCGCATCCAGGCACAAGAAGACGATGATTGCCGCCTTCGTGGTTGCAGTCGTGATCGCTGCTGTGGTCGGCTTCTTTATCGGCAACGGTGGTTTTGGCGGCAAGGGTGTCGGCTCGGCGACCCTCACCGAGGACCAGCTCGATTCGACCGTGGCAAGCTACAGCTACAACGGCAAGAAGAGCGACATCACCGCGCGCGAGGCCATTGAGAGCCAGTACAGCCTCGACACCGTCAAGGATAGCGATGGCAACTACACCGCTCCCTCCGCCGACGTCATCCTGTCCTACGTGCGCAACAAGATCCTGCTGGACGCTGCCGAGGACGAGGGCATCACCGTCTCTTCTAAGGAAATGAAGAAGTACGCCGAGGATTCCATCGGCACCTCCGACTACAAGACCATGGCCACGCAGTACGGCGTGTCCAAGGACCAGGCCAAGCAGATCGTCCGTCAGTCCGCGACGCTGCAGAAGCTCTACAAGAAGAAGGTGGGCGATAGCTCCGCAAGCATGCCGACCGCCCCGACCGAGCCTGCTGACGGCAACGAGGAGACCGCGAGCAAGGACTACGCCGACTACATCATCAAACTTGCCGGCGACGAGTGGGATAGCGAAAAGGGCACCTGGAAGGACGCCGACAGCACCTACGCCAAGGCCTTCGCTGACGATGCCTTTACGGCCGATAGCGCTACCTACAAGCAGGCCATGACCGCCTATTACACCGCCTACCAGCAGTACTCCTCGCAGGCTTCGAGCGCTAGCTCCAAGTGGACCGAGTACGCCAACGGCCTCTACGCCAAGGCCAACATCAGCATCTACGGCCTGTTTGCGTAAAGAGTTGCACGGCTCATCGAGCATCTAGCCGATAGACAGCAAATAGCCCGCCAGTACGGAAGTCGTTCTGGCGGGCTATTTGCGTTGAGAGCGTGATCGGCAGTTTAATTATGGCTATTCATCTTTAAGCCCAAAAAGGCTATCGGCTTCATCGTCGGATATATATTCCAGTACATCGCCCGGTTGGCAGTCGAGTGCCCGGCATATCGCGTCAAGAGTTGAAAAACGTATGGCAGAAACCTTGCCCGTCTTAATGCGTGACATATTGACCTGGGAGATGCCCACACGTTCCGCAAGCTCTTTGGATGAAATCTTGCGTTCGGCGAGCATGCGGTCAAGCCGCAGAATAATCATGGATTCCCCCTAGAGCAACTCGTCATCTTGTTTTTGCAGGATATACCCGTAGCGGAAGATGCTGGCAATCAGGCAAATAATCAGGCCTGCAAAGAGCATGGAGGGCTCGAATAACTGGCCGACGAACGCATCCGTAAAGCTGCCGCCAAATCCTGAGAGTATCATTCCCGTGATTACGGCGCCAAGAAGCCTCACGGCAACGCCGCCGATAAGGAATAAATGTCCTACTCGACGAAGTGTCTGGTTACATTCAAGGTCAAAGGGCCTGCCTTCCTTTTCAATGTTGAAGAAAAGCCTGCGCACGCTTAGCGCGATGGTAAGCGCGAGACATGTCATCAAGAGGCTCCCTATGGCAGTGTGACCATCGTGTGCGACGAGCATAAGTGGGGCCTGCGCATCGGTGCCGACGATAGCAAGGCACGGCCCTTCGCCGGCTTGAAGTTCTACGGATTGGAGACACGAGCCTTGGGAGAGGCCAGGCAATATGAGTAGAAGGTCAATCGCAATGACTGCGAGGAGCCCCAGAGCGAGCGCGGTGGTAATGCAGATCGTGGCCCATTTGCAGATGCGAGCGAGCTTCCTCAGTTTGGCTACCGTCTGTTCGCGGCTGATGGTGTCATTCGATATAGACGCGTTTCGATGGACCATAACCCCTCCAATCGGCGTTTTGGATGATACTTGTATCATATCAGAATTAACGATAAACGATAAATAATTACGGATACTGAGTAAGTAATGATTGAAAACGATTAGCGTGAGCTATTGGCTCACTTATGGATGCGGGAGTTTGACGCGCGGGGGATAAGGACAAATGCCAAAATTTCCTTTGATCGCGCAAGCGCTCCACCGGGTTCCCCTAATTCATATGGGAAAACAGCTGCAAACGATTACAAGTAACCGGTGAACGGTCGAAAACTACCGTTCACCGATAATCTCAAAACTGGTTCTAACTGGTATTAAGTCAAAAAGACCAATTCACATATCTTCACAATGACCTGCAATTTTTCTACACGCTATTTTTAGCCGCCCTGCGTTGTTTAGACACCGGGAAAGATCCGTTCTTTTGCCAAAGCGTTTCGAAACGGTTTCAAAACCGCAGGTAGAAGTGTTAACGAGCGGTAAACGGTCGAAATATCACCGTGAGCGGTGCAAAAACGTTTTAGCGTATGAATCAACGAAAGCGACCTCTTCTGGGGTGATATAGTGACAACAACACGTCACGTGGTTACTACCAGTTTAGAAACCACTGGTCTTCAAAGAACGCTTTCTAAGAAGCTTTAAGGGCGAGCGCCCGCTGGCTTCCGAAAATCATCGGACTCAGATCGTACACACCTTCGGAAGGGAAATTTGAATGGTTGGCTTTATTCTTACCGGTCATGGACAGTTCGCACCCGGCCTTGCAAGCGCTATCGCTATGGTTGCCGGCGACCAGCCTGCTTTTACCGTCGTTCCTTTTGAGGGCGACCAGGCCGCATCCTACGGTGAGGATCTCCGCGCCGCCATTACCGCCATGCGCGAGGAGTGCGATGGCGTGCTCGTCTTTACCGACTTGCTCGGTGGTACCCCGTTCAACCAGTCGATGATGATTGCCCAGGATGTCGACAACGTCGAGGTTCTGACTGGCACCAACCTTCCCATGGTTATTGAGCTTCTGTTCCTCCGCGGCAATGCCACGCTCGCCGAGCTTGGCGAGCAGGCCGTGACCGTTGGCCAGACGGGCATCACCGCCCAGACGGTCGCATCCGTTGCCGGCTCCGAGGAAGAGGATATCTTCGGCGACGAGGACGGCATCTAATGGCCGATTTCGGAGCCAACGTCCTGAGCTCCTCGGTCGCCCTTTTAGGCCTGCTTGTCATCATGGGCTTGATTTACACCATCTGGTCGCAAATCAACATGAAGAAGAAGCAGAGGTACTTCAAGGAGCTGCACACCGAGCTCAAGCCGGGTCAGGAGGTTCTTTTCGCCGGCGGTATCTACGGAACCGTCAAAGGCATCGAAGGCGAGAAGGTCCAGATCAAAGTCCGATCCGGAGCCGTCGTAGATGTTTCGCGTTACGCGATTCAGGAGATCAAGTAACTGTCGTCAGCAAATATCGAAAGGAAGCTGATCAACATGGCAGAACCCAACATTCTTCTTACCCGCATCGATAACCGACTGGTTCATGGTCAGGTTGCAACCCAGTGGAACTCCACCCTGGGCTCCAACCTCATCCTCGTCGCCAACGACGACGTGGCGTCCAACACCATGCGCCAGAACCTCATGAAGATGGCCGCTCCCGCCGGCGTCGCTACGCGTTTCTTCTCCCTGCAGAAGACCATCGACGTCATTGGCAAGGCGAGCCCGCGCCAGAAGATCTTCATCGTGGCCGAAACACCGGAAGACGTGCTTACGCTCGTCAAGGGCGGTGTGCCTATAAAGAAGGTAAACATCGGCAACATGCACATGTCGGAAGGAAAGCGCCAAGTCGCCACCTCCGTCGCAGTTAACGACGAGGATGTCGCTGCGTTTAAAGAGCTGCAGGAATTGGGGGTGGAGTTGGAGATCAGGCGCGTTCCGAGCACGCCTGTTGAGGACACGAGCAAGCTCTTCTCGTAATCCTCGTGATCCACGTTGTCAGGAGTGAAACCCTGACGTTCTGTACGTGATATCCAAAGTGCGTACATACATTTTGAAAGGAGGAGCAAGATGGAATACTCGATCATCCAGATCGCTCTGGTCTTCGTTGTTACGTTCATCGCGGCAATCGACCAGTTTGACTTCCTCGAGTCTCTCTATCAGCCCATCGTCACCGGCGCCGTCATCGGTCTTATCCTTGGCGACCTCAACACCGGTCTTCTCGTGGGTGGTACCTATCAGCTCATGACGATCGGCAACATGCCGATCGGAGGCGCTCAGCCGCCTAACGCCGTCATCGGCGGCATCATGGCAGCCATTCTCGCTATCGCCACGGGCCTCGAGCCCAACGCGGCAGTCGGCCTCGCCATTCCGTTCGCTCTGCTTGGCCAGCTTGGCGTTACCCTGGTCTTCACGCTTATGTCCCCGCTTATGTCCACGGCCGATAACATGGCTCACAACGCGGACACCAAGGGCATCGAGCGCCTGAACTACTTCGCCATGGCTCTGCTCGGCCTGATTTTCGCTGTCGTCGTCACCCTGTTCTTCATCGCTGGCGCTACCATCGGTCAGACCATCGCTTCTGCCATCCCGACTTGGCTGCAGACCGGTCTGTCCGCTGCAGGCGGCATGATGCGCTTCGTCGGCTTCGCCGTCCTGCTCAAGGTTATGATGAACCGCGATATGTGGGGCTTCTTCCTCATGGGCTTTGGCCTCGCGCTCATCACCGTTGCCAACGATTCGCTGGCAACCCCTGCTCTGCTCATCCTCGCTCTCATCGGCTTCGGCATCGCTTTCTGGGACTTCCAGCAGCAGACCGAGCTGAAGGGTGCAGCTGTTTCTGACGGAGGTGACTTCGAAGATGGCATCTAATGAGTATGTGATCCCGGAGCACTACGAGGATCTCACTCCTGCTCCGCAGCTCGACCAGAAGACCCTCAACAAGATGGCTTGGCGCTCCTGCTTCCTGCAGGCATCGTTCAACTACGAGCGCATGCAGGCCGCTGGCTGGCTTTACTCCATCATCCCCGGTCTGGAGAAGATCCACACCAACAAGAACGACCTCGCGGCTTCCATGAGCCACAACCTGGAGTTCTTCAACACCCACCCGTTCCTCGTCACCTTTGTTATGGGCATCGTGCTTTCGCTCGAGCAGAACAAGGTTGACATCCCCACGATCCGCGCCGTCCGCGTCGCCGCAATGGGCCCGCTCGGTGGTATCGGTGACGCCCTGTTCTGGCTGACGCTCGTGCCTATCACGGCCGGCATCACCTCCAACATGGCCATCAACGGCAACGCCGCTGCGCCGATCATCTTCCTGGTGATCTTCAACGTCGTCCAGTTCGCTCTGCGCTTCTGGCTCATGAACTGGTCCTACAAGCTTGGCACCAGCGCTATTGACGCTCTGACTGCCAACATGCAGGCCTTTACGCGTGCCGCTTCCATCATGGGCGTCTTCGTCGTCGGTTGCCTGGTCGTTACCATGGGTGGCACCCAGATCAACCTCCAGATCCCCAACGGCACCACCCGTGGCCTCTCCGCTACTACCGTGATCGTCTCCGAGAAGGAGGCCGAGAACTTCACCGGTATGGAGGGCATCGATACCGAGACCGCTGAGGCCGGTACCATCGCCATGACCGATAAGGACGGCAACGCCCTTACCGCTTCCGATGCCGACGGCAACGCTGTCGAGTGCGGCGTCACCGATCTGGGTAACGGCATGGAGTCCGTGACCTACGGCACCGTTACCGAGGATCCGGTCAACTTCTCTGTTGCCGACACCCTCAACACCATCGTCCCGAAGCTCGTCCCGCTTATGCTTACGCTGCTGCTTTACTACATGTTCGCTAAGCACAGCTGGACCCCGACCAAGGGCATTCTCCTGCTCTTCGTCCTTGGCATCCTGGGCGCTGGCCCGCTTGGTCTCTGGCCGAGCATCTGGTAAGGCTCTAGCTTGAGGGGTGTGTCCCTACGCGGCTTACACCCCGACCCCTTAAGCCATGTGTATGTTAAAAGCCGCGTGCTCGAAAGAGCGCGCGGCTTTTGTTTTCTTAATGATTCGGGTGTGGCAGACAGATAATGCATAACACCCTAGGTAGTTAGCCGAATTCGAGCAAAAGGGAGGATAGAATGGCGATCGGAGCGCGTAAGCAACCGCTGTACGATCAGCTGGTCGATATTCTGACCGAAAAGATTGACCATGAATATCGCGCCGGTGACATGATTCCTTCCGAGCGCGAACTTTCGGAGCGCTATGGTCTCTCGCGCACTACGGTACGCCTGGCTCTGCAGGAACTGGAGCGTTTAGGACTGGTGGTTCGGCAGCACGGTCGCGGTACCTTTGTGACCGACCGTTCGGCAAAAGCAACCAATCTTATGCAGTCCTACAGCTTTACCGAGCAGATGCGCGCGATGGGTCGAGAACCCGAGACCACGATTCTCGAGTTTTGCGAGATGGAGGCCGATAAGAATCTGGCCGAGCATATGGGATTGCGCATCGGTGATCGCATTTTTAAGCTCAAGCGCCTTCGTTCTGCCGACAACATGCCCATGATGGTCGAACGCAGCTATCTCCCGGTTCGTCAATTTCTGTCCCTAAAGCGACCGCTGCTGGAGCGTAAGCCGCTTTACGATGTGATTGAGCAGGACTTTCAGCAAAAGATTCGCGTGGCCGAAGAGGAGTTCTATGCGAGCATAGCCCGTCCCACCGATGCCCACCTTTTGGGAATTGTCGAGGGCTCGCCTGTGCTCGATTTGGTCAGGACTACGTATAACGAGTCAAACGAGGTAGTGGAGTACACACTCTCGGTTGCTCGTGCCGATCAGTTTAAATACAAGGTTTACCACCAGCGCAGCAACTAGTGCTCGCATTGTTTCCATATGGTGATTCTTTGCATTTAACTGGTTACTACCAGATAACCAACCGAAGTGTATAATTGCACGTCAGAGGATTACTTCTAGAGAGAGGTATTAGAAATGTTCGAGAAGAGTGTCGAGGAGCTCACCGAGCTCGGCGCCCAGATCACCACGGCCGAGATTGCTCAGCAGCCCGAGCTTTGGCGTGATACGCTCAACATTTATCGCGAGAACAAGGAGGCCATCGAGGCCTTCCTGGCCGAGGCTCGCGCTATGGGCGAGGGTCGTCTGTCCGTTGTCTTCACCGGTGCCGGTACGTCCGACTACGTTGGCGATACCTGCGCCCCGTACCTGCGTCACGCTGGCAACACTGATCTCTACGACTTTAAGCCCATCGCCACGACCGACATCGTGAGCGCCCCGCGCGACTTCCTGCGCGCCGAGGATCCCACGCTCGTGGTTTCCTTTGCCCGCTCTGGCAACAGCCCCGAGAGCCTTGCCGCCGTTGCCGTTGCCAAGGAGCTCGTCCACAACGTCAAGTTCCTCAACATCACCTGCGCTCCCGAGGGCAAGCTCGCCGTCGAGTCTGCCGATGATCCCAACGCGCTGACGCTGCTCATTCCGCGCGCCAACGACAAGGGCTTCGCCATGACCGGTTCTTATTCCTGCATGACCCTGCTCTCCACCCTTATTTTCGACACTGCCTCTGACGAGCAGAAGGCCGAGTGGGTCGAGACGATTGCCAAGATGGGCGAGGAGGTCATCTCCCGTGAGCCTGAGATCGCCGATTACCTGGCTGGCGACTTCAACCGCGTGACCTACTTGGGTTCTGGCTCCTTCGGTGGCCTTGCCCAGGAGAGCCAGCTCAAGATCCTCGAGCTCGCTCACGGTCTGGTCGCTACTTCCTACGACACCTCCATGGGCTATCGTCACGGACCTAAGTCCTTCGTCGACGATAAGACGCTCGTCTTCGTGTTCGTCAACAACGACGCCTACACCCGTCAGTACGACATCGACATCCTCAACGAGATCGGTGGCGACAAGATCGCTCAGCACACCGTTGCCGTTCAGCAGGATGGCGCTACCGTCTACGAGGGCGAGTCCTTCACCTTTAAGGGCTACGAGGCGCTTCCCGAGGGCTACCTTGCCCTGCCGTTCGTGATGTTTGCCCAGGCTATCAGCCTGCTCAACTCCGTGCGCGTGGGCAACACGCCCGATACGCCGAGCCCCACCGGCACGGTCAACCGCGTGGTTAAGGGCGTGACGATTCACCCCTTCACCGCTTAATCGCGTCCCCCTGTAAGGGCGCCCGTCCGCTCATAACGGCGGGCGGGCGCTTTTTGTTTTTACATGGACCGGGTATAAGCATTACCACAGTCAACTGCTTTAGAAGCAAGGAGTGCATATGAGCACGTACGCAATTAAGGCTGACAAGTTCTTCTTGCCGGCAGGCCCGCAACTGGGCGGCTATCTTATGGTCGAGGATGGCGTTTTTGGCGCCTGGCAGGCCGACGAGCCCTCTTGCGAGATTAAGGACTACACGGGATCGTGGATCGCACCGGGTATGGTCGATACCCACATCCATGGCTTCTATAACCACTCGACTACCGATAACGATCCCGAGGGCATTGATATCAGCTCGACCGAGCTCGCCCGTCGCGGTACCACCAGCTGGCTGCCCACGACGTTCACCGATGGCGTCGAGCAGATCAAGGATGCCTGCGCCGCCATCGCCCAGGCTGACGAGGGTCGCGGTCCCGACTTCTGCGGTGCTCGCATTCAGGGCATCTATCTGGAGGGCCCCTTCTTTACCATGAAGCACGTGGGCGCGCAGAACCCCGCCTACCTGATCGATCCTTCCGAGGAGGTCTTCGATCAGTGGCAGGAGGCTGCGGGCGGTCGCATCGTTAAGAGCGCCATGGCGGCCGAGCGCGACGGTGCCGCTGCTTATGCGGCTGCTCTGAACGCCAAAGGTGTGGTGACCAGCATCGGTCACTCCGACGCCACCTACGATGAGTGCATCGCTGCCATCAACGCCGGTGCCAGCTGCTTTACGCATACCTATAACGGCCAGCGCGGGCTGCATCACCGTGAGCCCGGTGTCGTGGGCGCTGCCATGTCCACGCCCGAGACCTACGCCGAGATCATCTGCGACGGCAAGCACGTAAACCCTGCCGCCATCAAGGCGCTGCTGCAGGCAAAGGGCTGGCAGCACACGGTGCTCATCACCGACTGCCTGGGTTGCGGCGGCATGCCCGAGGGCAGCTACACCAGTGGTGGCATGGACGTCATCATGAAGGACAACCTGTGCTGGCTCGCCGACGGCAAGAGCATTGCTGGCTCGGTGCTCACGCTTGCCCAGGGCGTCAAGAACATTGTCGATTGGGGCATCGCCAGCGCCGATATCGCCATTCGCATGGCGACCGAGGTGCCGGCTCGCTCTGCACACATCGAGGATAAGTGCGGCAGCATCATGCCGGGTCGCGACGCCGACTTTGTCGTGTTCGACCATGAGCTCACCCTCGTCGAGACGTATGTTGGCGGCCAGAGCGTCGGCAACGCCTTTACCGAGTAACGATAGAAAAAGACGGCGGGCCCGAATCTGCTCGGACCCGCCGTATGGGTTAAACGCTCAAAAGCACCTTCACAGTTACAGCTTGTTAGCGATCTTCTTTGCCGTGCGCTTAACGCCGGCCACCAGGCCTCCTGCAGGATGCTCCTTCTCGTATGCTAGGCGCTTCTCGCGCTTGGCGTACTCTTCGACGATGATGTCGCCATACTCGTCTTCGATCTTGTCGAAGAAGTCGACGGCGCCCTTAATTTCCTCAGCGGTCGGGTGTCCCTTTTGGACACCGCCGGCGAGTTTGAACGGTCCCCACGTATCAAAGCCTGGGCAGCCGTAGACGCCCATAAAGATAGCCTGCCTCATGCGGCAGATGCCATCGATATCCTTGCCGTACCACTTGTTTTTGCCACCGTAGGTCATAAGGCCAAACACCTTGTCCTGCGGCTGCAGCACGTTCGTGAGCACGCGTGCCATGTCCTTGTCGATCTCGGAGTAATAGATGCCCGTGGCGACACCGATCAGATGATATTCGTGCAGGTTGGGATACTCGTTTTTACCGAGCGTCTTCACATCGAGGGTATCGATCTCGGGGTGTGCCTCGACGATGGCGTCCACGAGCTTTTTCGTATTGCCGTGATGGCGCGAGGCGTAGAGGATGATGGTTCGCATAAGAAGGCCTTTCAGCTGTAATTGCATCAATGTCTGTATGGTACCCCGTTGCATGGCTGGGATACCGGACGTATCGATGAACGTGCGGGTTTGTCCTTTGGTCAGGGCCGAGACGGGTTCTTGCGAGCAAAAAAGCAGTTGTTCGAAAGGATGGGCAATGGAATACGCTCTCTCCAACGATTCGATTTCTATTAAGGTGTCCACGGCTGGTGGTTCGTTTACCTCGATCGAGGCCGGAGGTCGCGAGTATCTGTGGCAGGGCGATCCCACCGTGTGGTCTGGCCAGGCACCGATTTGCTTCCCGATTTGCGGAGGCTTGCGCGACAACAGCGCCATGACGTTTGCCGGGCATCACGTGAAGCTCGCCCGCCACGGGTTTGCGCGCAAGCAAGAGTGGAAGCTGCTGAGCCAGAGCGAGAACGAGCTGGCGATGTGCCTGGCTTCGGAGGATAACGCCGCGCTGCTGAGCGATTATCCGTATCCGTTTAAGCTTGTCGCCCGCTATGCGCTCGAGGACGCTGCCGTGCGCGTTTCCTACGAGGTCACCAACGAGGGCACCGAGGATATGCCGTTCTTTATTGGCGGTCATCCCGGCTTTAGGTGTCCACTCGATGAGGGCGAGGCCTATACGGACTACGAGCTGCGCTTTGAGAAGGACGAGGCTGCTGAGCTTTGCACTGCCGTCCCCTCGACTGGCTTGATTGACGTGACCAATCGCTCCAAGAACCCCATGGTGGGAAAGACGCTGCCTCTGTCACATGAGCTCTTCGATTTTGCGGAGACCATCTTTGACGTGCTCGAGAGCCGTCAGGTCACGCTTTCCAAAAAGGGCGAGGACAAGGGCGTCCGCCTGAGCTTTGAGGGCTTCCCATATCTCATTGTGTGGAGCAAGCCCGAGGGCGATTTTGTGGCGGTTGAGCCCTGGGGCGGCCTTTCGACCTGCTCCGATGAGGACGACGTGCTTGAGCATAAGCGTGGCTGCCTTGTCGCCAAGCCCAAGGAGACCGTCGTTCGCTCGTTCACGATTGAGATTCTGTAATTCCGTTTTGTCGACTCGTATCGCGAGGCACAAGGAGCCTGCGAGATAAGGAGCTAAAAATGATCCTCACCGTTACGATGAACCCGTCTGTCGATACGCGCTATCAGCTCGATGAGCTCATTATCGACGACGTTAACCGTGTGACGCCCGAAAAGACCGCTGGCGGCAAGGGCCTCAACGTGGCCCGTGTGCTGGGTCAGCTGGGCGACGACGTTGTGGCAACCGGTCTGCTCGGCGGCCACATGGGCGCCTACATGGCTGAGCTCATGGACGCCAACGGTATTAACAACGACTTCGTGCCCATCAAGGGCGAGACTCGCATTTGCCTCAACATTCTCCACGCCGGTAACCAGACCGAGCTGCTCGAGAGTGGCCCGACAATTGCCCCCGAGGAACTCGATGCCTTTACCGCCAAGTTTACTGAGCTTGCGGGCAAGGCCGACGTCGTCACCATTTCGGGTTCTCTGCCCCGCGGTGTCGAGGCAGACTACTATGCCAAGATCACGGGCATTGCCGAGAACGCCGGGGCCAAGGTGCTGCTCGATACCTCGGGTGCTTCGCTCGAGGCCGCCCTTAAGTCCGAAATTAAGCCCGAGCTGGTCAAGCCTAACCTGACCGAGATCAACGGCCTTCTGGGCACGAGCTTTACCACCGACGATGTGGACGAGCTCCGCGCCGCGCTCGCCTCTGATGCCCGCTTCTCCGATATCCCCTGGGTCGTCGTGTCCATGGGCGCTGCCGGCTCCGTTGGCTTTCACAATGGCCGTGCGTTCCGCGCAAAGACGCCCGATATCCCTGCCGTTAACGCCACGGGCTCTGGTGACTCCACTATCGCTGGCTTCGCGCATGCCATTGCTGCTGGCGCAGACGACGAGACGGTGCTGCGTACCGCCAACACCTGCGGCAAGCTCAATGCCATGGATCCCATGACTGGCCATCTGGTCATGGACCGTTGGGACGAGGTCTACAACGGCGTTGTCGTGACCGAGCTGTAAGGGCTTGGGCGTCGGCCCCGGCATCGATTGCTAGCTCATGTCGACGACAAGTGCGATAGCATTATGTCGGGGCGCGACGCCGACGTTGTCGTGTTCAATCCCGACCTTACCCTGGTCGAGACGTATGTGGGTGGCAACAGCGTCGGTAACGCGTTTACCGAGTAGCCGCCAAAGAAGCGATCCGAGAGGGGATTTAGATGATTTACGGTGCATTGGGCGATATCGAGGAGTACCGCGGAATGCTCAAGGGCCTCGACGTGTTGATCGACTGGCTCGAGGAGAACGACCCGGCGCAGCTCGAGGTCGGCAGCCATCCGATTCTGGGCGACAAGGTCTATGCGAACGTCATGGCTCCCACGACGCGTCCCGAGGCAGAGGCTCACTACGAGACGCATCAGCGCTATCACGACCTGCAGATCGACATTGAGGGTCGCGAGGCCTTTAAGGTTGCCACGGGCAGCCTGACGCTGGTCCAGGAGTTTGACGAGAAGGACGACTACGACCTGGTCGATTCCGACGCTTCGATTGCCGGCGATCTTGCCGACGACAAGTTCGCGCTGTTCGTTGCCGGCGAGCCTCACATGCCCACGCTCGAGTTCCCGGGCGATGGCGCACAGCCGGTCAAGAAGATCTGCTTTAAGCTACTTGCAGATGCTTACTGGGAGGAGTAACGCGCTGCTCGGCTGAGCTGTTCGTGTTGTGAGCGTTTTCCTTTGGAGGAGCGCGCTTAGGCCCCGCTGATCGCGGTTCCTTTGGGGATTGCGGCTGGCGGGGCTTTTTGTTGAGTAGGGGAGTTGCCGGCGGCGTTGTGCTTGGATTGGCATTGTGCGATAAATCGGCAACAAAAAAGCCGCCCGAAGGCGGCTATCTTGTGCAATGGAGCCAGCGACCGGGCTCGAACCGGTGATCCCCGCTTTACGAGAGCGGTGCTCTACCAACTGAGCTACGCTGGCGGCCATGTGATGACGCAACTGAGGCGTCAACAGCTGTCTATGATACGGGACATCGCAAATCCGCGCAAGTGTTCTGACGGCTTTTCTCACTTTAAATGCACTAATATTGGAGACGTGATGTCTTGCTCTTACGGGTCTCAAACAGAATGGGGTGGCGATGGCTCAACCCAAGATTCTTCTCACACGCATCGATGACCGGTTTATTTACGGGCAAGACGTTGAGCTGTGGAACGAAGTCGTGGGTTCCAACCTTGTTTTAATTGTCAACGATGAGATTGCGGCTGATTCGCGCAAGTGGGCCCCTATGAGGGTGGCGACACCCGAGGGTGTCTGGACGCGGTTTTTCTCGGTGCAAAGGACTGTCGACATCATTCATACCGCAACGCCGCGCCAAAGGATTCTCATCATGGTGGCGTCGCCCACGGATGCACTCGCGCTGGTTAAGGGTGGTGTGCCGATCACCAAGATCAGCATTGGCCATATGCAGGCGGGGGAGGGCAAGCACCCCATAACGCCCGCAGTCGCCGTAGATGACGCAGATGTCGCAGCCCTCAAAGAGCTGCAGGCGCTCGGCATAGAGCTAGAAATCCGCTATCTCCCCAGCTCCAATCCCGACCCCATCCAACTAGTCATTTAAGAACGTCCCCAATGACTAGGTAGAAAAACGCCCGTCGGCAGTGGTGCCGGCGGGCGCTGCTGTGCGATATGTTGCGTTGTGGGCTTAGTGCCTCATAAAGTGGTATTCGATCACATTGCTGTAGGGGTGACCCGGGCCCACAATGCCCTGCGGGAACAGCGGCTGGTGCGGTGTGTCGGGGTACATCTCTGCCTCGAGGGCAAAGCCAGCGCCCCAGCCATAGTTGGCATCGTCCTTGGCGTGCTCGTCGCCCAGCCAGTTGCCGGTGTAGAGCTGCACGCCCGGGGCGGTGGTGTAGTAATCCAACTCACGACCGGTCCACATCTCCTCGACGTGCATCGCGCGGCGCAGATTACGGCCGTACTGATAGCCATCGATGCACAGGCAGTGGTCGTAGCCACGGGCCTGCTTAATCTGCGGGTCGTCGGCTTCCATGCCGGGCGCGACGGGGCGCAGCTCACGGAAGTCAAACGGCGTGCCCTCGACCGGAGCGATTTCACCGGTGGGGATATTCTGCTCGTTGATGGGCAGGTAGTGGGCAGCGTTAGCAACAAAGAAGTGCTCGCAGTCCATGCCGGCGTTATGACCGGCAAGGTTAAAGTACGTGTGGTTGGTCATGGACACGTAAGTGGCGCGGTCGCTCTCGCAGCCATACTCGATGCGAAAGACGCCGGTGCGTGTAACGGTAAACACGGCCGTAAAGGTGCGGTTGCCGGGAAGGCCCAGTTCACCATCCTCAAGCGAGGTGGTCATGCGCACGGCGTTATGGGCCTCGTCGAGCTCAACGTCCCACACGCGTTTATGCAGACCGTGCTCAAGATCGCTGTGCAGGTTGTTGGCGCCCTCGTTGGCGGGCATATGCCAGTCCGTGCCGTCGATGGTAATCGTGGCGCCCGCGGTGCGGTTGGCCACGGGGCCGATGGTCGCGCCAAAGCAGGCGGGGTTGTCAAAGTAATCCTCGAGCTTATCGAAGCCCAGCACCACATCGCGCACGTTGCCGGGAATGTCGGGCACATCGATACCCAGCACGGTGGCGCCATAGTCCATAATGCGAACGCAGATCTCGGGCCCGTTGAGGGTGTAACGATGAACGGGGGTACCGCACGGCGCGGTGCCGAAAAGCTCGGAAGTGATCATTTGGTTCCTAACATCGAGGTATTTCCGACAAACTGTAGCGCGAACAGGCGAGATTATCACTACACCCCACTAAAGCAGGGGGTATTTTTCTCAAAAAAGTGATGATTGGAGCTGTGCGGGCATTCATTTTTGACGCGCACGAGTCTGATACAATTTGTTTGTTACTGTTTGAATGATATGCGCGCAAAGAACGGCGAGGATTCATCGTGATTAAGGCAGAGCGACAGGATAAGGTTCGTCAGCTGCTCGAAGAGCAGGGCACGGTCTCGGTCAAGGAGATTTCGGATGCGTTAGGTGTCTCGGATATGACGATCCGCCGCGACCTCGAAGAACTTGCGAGCCTGGGCGAGATTGAACGCGTGCACGGAGGAGCCCGTAGTGCACAGGGCCGTCCCCACGCTATGTTGCGCCACGAGTATTCGCATAGCGAAAAGCGCACCAAGCATGCCGAGGAAAAGCTGCAGATCGCGCGCCGCGCTGTGGAGCTCATCGAGGAAGGCTCGACCATCTTTTTGGGCACGGGCACTACGGTGGAGCAGATGGCCTCGATGCTGCCGGCGTTTCGCCTGCGCATCGTGACTAATTCGCTTTCGGTGTTTAACCTGCTCGAGGCGCGCGAAGACTGCGACCTGTGCCTCGTGGGCGGTATGTACCGTCGCCGCACCGCCGCTTTTGTGGGGCCAACGGCCGAGGATACTCTGCGTGCGCTGGGTATCGATGTGGCGTTTATCGGCGCCAACGGCATTCTGGATGGCGACGTGTCTACGTCTAATATGGATGAGGGTCGTATCCAGCAGCTCGCCTTTAGCAAGGCCGACTCGCGCTATCTGATCGCCGACTCCAGCAAGATCGGCAAGCGCGACTTCTACACCTTCTGTCGTCTGGATAATTTGGACGCCGTGGTGTGCGAGCCGAGTATCGCCGCCGAGGATCGCGCCGCCATCGAGGAGCATACGCAGGTCATCTGCTAACTAACGCTGCAGGCGATACTTCTGCCCCCTGTCGGCGCGGGGATTACCGCTTCACGTTGACGCGCAAATGTGCTCGGGCCAAGTATTCAGCTTGTGGGTTAGACCAGGCGGGCGTAGTCCTGTGACTGATGAAAGATGTGAGCGATATAGATTGTTTCGTGCTCAAACTTATAAAGGCACACGTAGTTGTTGACGGGAAACGATCGGTAATTACGTGCCGCCAGCTCTTGCATATGCGAGAGGGGACGTAGGAGCGGCTGCTCGCGAAGCAGATCAAGCTGATATTCAAACTCAGCGACAAAATTGCCTGCTGCACGCGGATTCTTGAGGATTTGAGCAAGGTACCCGACGATACTCTCGTACTCATATCGCGCGCTTTTGAGTATAACGACGTTATAGGTCATATTTGTCTCGTATCGCGGTCGCGAAGGAGTCGTAGTCGCTGTAGTCGCCTTGCGATATTTCGTCTTCTGCCAACATCATACGAGACAGCAGTTTTGCCTTGGCGATTTCTTCTTGCATGAGGCGATACTGGTCGCTGCTGATGCAGTGCATGGCCTCGTAGCCGTTCTTAGTTACGGTGACGTCGCGCTCAGACTCAACAAGTGCGGTGAATGTGGCAGTGTCCTTCATGTCTCGGACGGGCACACAAGCGGACATGGGTACCTCCTTTGCGTCGTGGCATAATTGTACCACGGCGTGTCCAAGCGACCGGTACCGTCGAATCGTCTCAATCTGTAACAGTTGGGATCGAAAAACTCGGCTACGTGTTACAGATTGAGATCTTCAAGTTCGGACCGTTCGTTTGTCTCGATCTGTAACAGTTAGACGGTCGAAAGTGGGCTACGTGTTACAGATTGAGATCTTTCAGCCCTGGTCGCCCGTTCGTCTAAATCTATAACAGTTAGGATTGAAAATCCCTGCTAGATGTTACAAATCGAGACAAACGGCCTGCACGGGCCGAGCAAAAAAATAGGCCGCATGCGAACCCGTGGAGGGATTCGCATGCGGCCGACAGGGGGTATGCGGCAAAAGTTAGGCCATAAGCAGGCCGGTCTCCGAGACGTTCTTGTACCAGTACGCGCTCGCCTTGGGATAGCGCTTCTGGGTCTCAAAGTCGATGTAGAACAGGCCATAGCGCTTGTTATAGCCGTTGGTCCAGGAGAACTGGTCCTGCAGCGACCACACGAAGTAACCGTCGACGTTCACGCCGCCGTCGATTGCCTTGAGAATCCATGCGAGATGCTGACGCATGTAGTCGATGCGAGGGGCGTCGTCGATAAAGCCGTCCTCAAAGTCGTCCTTATAGCCCATGCCGTTCTCGGTGATGTAGATCTTCTTGTAGTTGGGGTAATCGTTCTTAATGCGGAGCAGCAGGTCGTAGAGACCCTCGGGATAGATAATCCAGTCCCAATCGGTGGTGGGTACGCCTTCGCGCACGCATGACTCGCCCACGCCCTTGAGGAACCAGCGCGAGGAGCCCTTGTCGCCGGTGCCATTGTGGTTGATGTCGTTTTCGCCCTCGGCGGCACGCAGGAACTGGCACTTGTAGGTGTTGACGCCCAGGCAATCGTTGTAGGGGAGCGCGGCGGTCAGCGCGGCGATGTCCTCGTCGCGGACGTCGAGCTCGCCGCCGGCGATATGGGCCAGCTTGGTCGCAGCCTCCATGGTGTCGGCTGCATAGTGGCCGCGGAAGGTGGCGTCGAGTACCCAGCGGTTGTTGATGACGTCGGCCATGCGAGCTGCCTCGCAGTCGGCGGCGTTGTTGGGATCGAGGGGATACTTGGGCTCCAGGTTCTGGACAATGCCGATCTCACCCTCAAAGCCGCCCTCATGGAAGGCGACGACGGCCTTGGCGTGGGCCACCATCATGTTGTGCATGAGCTGGAAGGCCTTGTCCAGGCGATACTTCTCGCCGTGCGGCCAGTTGCCGACGATAAAGCTGCCCTCGGCGGTTGCGGGAATCTCGTTAAACGTGAACCAGTGCTTGACCTCGGTGAACTCGGCAAAGCAGAACTTGGCGTACTCGACAAAGGCGTCGATCGTCGTGCGCGTCAGGAAGCCCTCGCCGCCGTCCTGGTAAAAGGCCTCGGGCGTATCAAAGTGATCGAGCGTGACATAGGGGATAACGCCGGCTTTGTTGCAGGTGGCGAAAAGCTCATGATAGAAGGCGACACCCTCGTGGTTGATCTCGCCAGTGCCGTTGGGGAAGATGCGGCTCCAAGCGATGGAGACGCGGATACCGTTGATGCCGAAGCGCTGGCACAGGTCGATATCGACCGGGTACTTGTTGTAGAAATCGCTTGCGGGATCGGGGGAGAAGCGACCCTGAGCTGCCAGGAAATCGTCCCAGGGCACTTTGCCCTTGCCGTGCGTGCGGGTCTCGCCCTCAACCTGGTAAGCGGCGGTGGCGCCGCCAAACACAAAGCCGTCGGGGAACTGCATGGGGTTGGTCATGAGTCATCCTTTCTGTGGGATTCGAATAGGGAGAGGTGCCCGAACTGGGGATCCGGGCACCAACAGAGGGAGGAACCTAGTCGAGGTTCTCGCGGAGCCACTTGATGGCGCCAGCGGGGTCGCGAGTAAGGTCGATATATTCCTTACCGCGCGGGGCGAGCAGCTTAATGCCCAGGCGATCGGTGTCGGCCTTCATGTCGTTGTAGTAGCTACGGACCTGCGGGGCAAGCACGATAACGTCGTACTGATCCATGATGGCAGTGTGCTGGCCATAGGCGCCTGCGGAGGAAGCGATGTTCTCTCCGGTCTGCGCGGCACCTTCCTTGATGGCGTTGGCAAGCATGGCAGAGGTGCCGGCGCCCGCGCACAGGACGAGGACCTTCAGACCGTCGACATCCTTCTTAGCGGATGCATCGGCAGCGGGCTCGGGCTGATCGGCGACAGGCTTGCTGTCAGCGGCAGCGGCGGTCGGCTCGACGGCAGCGGTGGCCTGCTCGACAGCGGGCGCAGAGGTGCTGGCGGCGATGGTGGCAGCACCATCGGACTCGAGACCCAGCTCGGCGGCGCGCTCGGCTTCCTGGTCGCAGAGCAGCTTATCGTATGCCTTCAAGAACGGCAGGTAGATGATGGCGTCCAGCAAGATGATGATCGCGACAAATACCAGGGCGATAAGCTGGAAGTTCGTGGTGATGAAGATGCCGATGGGGGCAGGGGTAGCCCAAGGCACCACGAAGGAGAAGCCGTTCATGCCCACGTTGTCGATAAAGAACTTGGCAACACTTACGTTGACGCAGCCGGCGGCAACAAAGGGGATGAGCATGTAGGGGTTGAGGATCATGGGCGCGCCAAAGAGCAGCGGTTCGTTGACGGCGAAGGCAACAGGAACAATCGAGGCCTTACCGACGGCTTTGAGCTGCTTGGACTTCATAAAGAGAATCAGCAGAAGCGGAACGATGAACGTGGCGCCGGTGCCGCCGAACTCACCCACGAGCGACATGTTAAAGGTGAGGGAGTGGGCGGGGTGGCCACCGGCCAGCAGAACCTGCAGGTTCTCGGCCTGGTTGGCAAGACGGATGGGGTCGATGCCCGGCTGGACAATCGAAGGGCCGTGGACACCGATGAACCAGAAGAACGCGGTGGCTGCCTGAATAAGGATGAGTCCGGGGTAGGTCTCTGCCGCAGTGAAGAGCGGGGAGAGCAGTTTGATAAGCAGCTCGGAGAACGGAACGCCCATGAGGTTGCGCACAACCACATCGATGATGCCGCAAATGATGACAGCGCCACCGAAGGGGATGATGTCGCGGAAGTTCTGTGCGATGGCGCCCGGAACCTCCTTGGGCAGCTTAATGGTCAGATCGCGCGAGACGCAGAACTTATAGACCCACACGGTAATGAACGCGGCGATATAGGCCGAGAACAGACCGCGCGTACCCATGCTGGTGCAATCGAAGACAGAAAGCTCGGAGCCGTTGAACTTGGTGGTGAACTGCGTAACAGCGAGCAGCAGCATGCTGCACTGGGCGGCAACCATGGTGGAGCCGTCGTTGAGCACCTTGCCGGCGGGCATGCGACGGTTCATGGAAGCCGTAAAGTTCTTGGCGGTGGTGCCGGCAACCATGATGCCCATGACGCCCATGGTGAAGTTGTACAGCTTGTTGCACCAGTCGATGAGCGGCTGGGGCAACGTGATTCCAACTACGCCGGGAAGGGTGGCGATCAGCAGAAAGATCGAAGAGGTAAGGACGATGGGCATGCACCCAAGGAATCCGTCTTTGATGGCCTGGAGGTAGATGTTTCTCGAGATCTTCTCGAAGAACGGTTGATGCTTTTCGAGCATCTTTACGATGGCGTCCATAGAGCTCCTTTGCTACTTGATGCGCGATGCGTGTGGATGGAACTGGTCGTCGATGGATGGTCAGGACTGCCCGGAAACCTTCCTGCTTAAGGAAGGCATTGCGAAATGACAACGTTGTCATTTCGTTAATGACAACGTAAGACATTTTTGGAAGAGCAACAAGGACATACGGGTGAGCGGTCGATATTGTCCGGTAAACGGTTGATTTGTCAGTCGGGCAGGTAGTGTATGCTAGAACGCAAAAAGCAAGCGATGCAAAACCGACTGGAGAAGTAGTGGCAACGATGGACAAGAAAAATGTCTCAATGAACGATGTGGCGATTGCTGCGGGTGTTTCTCTCAAGACGGTTTCGCGTGTGATCAACGAGCCCGATAGCGTGCGAGAGTCGACACGCGATAAGGTTCATTCCGCAATGGAGGCGCTCGGGTTTCGAACCAACTTTGCCGCGCGTTCGCTCAAGTTGGGCCGTTACGGGTGCATCGGCGTCGTGCTGTTCCACTTGTCGGGCGGTGCCGTGGACATGATCGACGGTATCGCCGATGCCGCCGAAGAGCGAGGCTTTGCTCTTACGATGATCAAAAAGCGGGCGGGGGAGAAGATGACCCTTGCCGAAGCGGCGCGTAGGATGTCGCAGCTTCCCGTCGACGGCATGATTTTCAACCTGCGCCAGATGGTCGATGACTTTGATACTTTTGAGGCACCGAAAGACCTCAAGACGGTGATTATCACACCGATGGAACATCCTACCTGCTCCACCGTCAGTGACGACCAAGAGGGCGGCGCGCGCATGGCGTGCGAGTACTTCTTGAACCACGGGCATAAAAACGTGTACTTCGTCTCTGGTAAGAAAGAGTCGTTGTCGAGCCAGTGCCGTATGAAAGGTTGGCGTGCGGCACTCGAGGCGCGTGGCATTGAGCCGCCCGAGCCTCTGCAAGGCGATTGGAATGCGGATAGTGGCTATGCCGCGGGCCTTGTGCTTGCCGATAAGCCCGATTGCACGGCGGTCCTCGCTGCTAACGACTGCATGGCAAACGGCGTGATGATGGCTCTACGTGACAAAGGGCTCAGTGTGCCCAATGATGTGTCCGTGATCGGCTTCGACGATGAGCTCTATAAGACGATTCCCAACTCGATTCTGACGTCGGTGAAGTTTCGCCACCGCGAGCTGGGCGTCCGTGCGCTCAACGAGGTCGTCGCGGGTCTGGAAGCTCCGAGCTCCAGAAGCCGTACGCTCGTCTCGGGCGTGTTGGTCGAGCGTTCCAGCGTAAAGGACTTGCGGGCGTAGACGTGCTCGGCCTATTCCGTTTGTCTCGATCTGTAACAACTAGACGGTCAAAAGTGGTCTACATGTTACAGATTGAGACAAACGGCCCCCAGGCCGAACAAAAACAAAAGACTGGGGGCGGCGCGCCGTGTGACGTGCCGCCCCCGGCTGAGAAATGGGGACAGGTTATGTGGGCAGGCGACCCCGCCAGCCGCTAGTCCAGACGACGGGTCTGCGCCACGTGCTTATACCAGTATGCGCTTGCCTTGGGCGTGCGCTTCTGGGTTTCAAAGTCAACGTAGAAGAAGCCGTAACGCTTGTTGTAACCATTGGTCCAGGAGAACTGATCCTGCAAGCTCCACAGGAAGTAGCCGCCCACGTTGACGCCCACCTCCATGGCCTTGAGCAACCAGCGCAGGTGCTGTTCGATGTAGTCGATGCGCGGCTGGTCGTCCACAAAACCGTCCTTGTAGGGGTCCTTGTAGCCCATGCCGTTCTCGGTGATGAAGATCTGCTTATAGTTGGGGTAGCGCTGCTTAATGTAGACGAGCAGATCGAACAGACCCTCGGGATAGATGATCCAGTCCCAGTCGGTGGTGGGGATGCCAGGCTTGTTCACATGCTCGCCAATACCCTTAACGCGCCAGCGGCCGGTGCCCTTCTCGCCCGTACCGTTGTGGTGCAGGTCGTTCTCGCCATCGTAAGCCTTCAAGAAACGGCATTGGTAGTTGTTAACGCCCAGGTAGTCGTTGTAGAGCGCGGCCTCGCGCATAATCTCGAGGTCCTCGTCCAGGATCTCGATGGTGCCGCCCGAGACGGCAGCCAGGCGGTTGGCGCACTCGAGGGTGTCGGGCGCATAGTCGCCGCGGAAGGTGGCATCGAGCAAGAACTGGTTCTGCAGCACGTGCTCGTTGTTGGCGGCCTTGATGTCGGCGGGGTCGTTCTCGTTGAGCGGATACTTAAACTCCAGCGACTGAATGACGCCGATCTTGCCCCTAAAGCCGCCGTTGTGGAAGGCCAGTACTGCCTTGGCGTGGGCGAGCATCATGTTGTGCTCGCACTGGAAGGCCTCGGCCAGATGCGCCTTGACGCCACCGGGGAAGGTGCCCTCGATGTAGGTGTTGGAGGCGTCGGCCCAGATCTCGTTAAAGGTGAACCAGTAGGTCACCTGGTCGGCGTACTCCTTAAAGCAGAAGGTGGCAAAGTCCACAAAGGCATCGATGGTCTCGCGGTTGAGGAAGTCGCCCTTCTCAAAGAGGGGCAGCGGTGTATCGAAGTGATGCAGCGTGACAAACGGCTCAACGTGGTGCTTGTGGCACTCGGCGAAGAGGTCGTGGTAGAACTGGACACCCTCGGGGTTGATTTCGCCGGTACCGTTGGGGAAGATGCGGCTCCAGGCGATGGAGAGGCGGATGCCGTTGATACCGAACTCCTCGCACAGCTCCAAGTCGACGGGGTACTGGTTGTAGAAGTCCGAAGCGGGATCGGGGGAGAAGCGCCCCTGGGCCTCCAGGAAGTCGTCCCAGGCAACCTTGCCCTTACCGTGAGTGCGGGTCTCACCCTCTACCTGGTAGGCAGCGGTAGCACCGCCAAAGACAAAGTCCTCGGGAAACTGCGCAGGCGGGTTGGTGACGCTAGCAGGGTTAACGGACATGATGATCCAATCGTCTAAATCGAAGGGCCAGCCGGCTGTGGATGGTCGGCTGGCCTTGGGCGTTACTTACTTCGAAAGTTGCTCGCTTACGAAGGCGAGAGACTTATCGCCGTTCTGGGAGAGCTCGATGTACTGCTTGCCGCGGCAGGCGACGCACTTGTTGCCCACGCGCTCGCAGTCCTTCTGCAGGTCGGCCAGGTAGCTGGCGGCCTGCGGGGCCAGGACGACCAGGTCAAAGTCGGGAAGCATGTCAACGTGGTTGCCATAGGCCTCGGCAGCGGTCTCAAGATTGATGCCGCGCTCTTTGGCGGCCTTGGCCAGCGCGTTGGCGAGCAAGCCCGAGGTGCCGCCACCCTGGCAGAGCACGAGCACGCGCTTGCCGTTGAGGTCACTGGCGGTCGTTGCCTCAGTGGCGACAGCGGCGGGAGCGTCGGCCTTCACGGCCTCGGCAGCAGCGCCGGCGGCAACGCTCTTGGCGTCAGCCTTGCCCTGGAAGGCATCGTTAAGCTTGGCGGCCTTCTCGGCGTTCTTGGCGGCGAGCTCCTCCTGGGAGATTTCGGCCTCCTCGGCGCACTTCTGGGCGTCATAGGCACGGAAGAACGGATAGTACAGAACGAAGTCGACGACCAGGATAAGGGCGAGCATCACAAAGGCGAGCGGCTGGAAGCCCAGACCCATGATGGTGCCGATGGGGCCGGGGACAGTCCAAGGCAGGGTGTACATAAAGCCGTTCATGCCCAAGAAGTCGATAAAGATCTTGAGGATCCAGATGTTGGCGATCGGGGCAAAGACAAACGGGACAAAGAAGACGGGATTGAGCACGATGGGTGCGGCGAACAGCAGCGGCTCGTTGACGGCAAAGCACACGGGAACGATAGCGGCCTTACCGACGGCGCGCATCTCCTGGGACTTGGCCAGGAAGCAGAACATAAAGACCAGGACGAGCGTGGCGCCGGTGCCGCCCATGCAGACGACGAAGTACTGGGCACCCTGGGTCAGGACAGCGGAAGCGTGCTGGCCAGCCTGGAACGCGGCCAGGTTGTCGGTCATGTTGGCAACGAGAGCGGCGGCGATGGCGGGCTCGACGATCGAGGGGCCGTGGACGCCGACGAACCAGAACAGGCTCATGGCGCCGTAGATCACAGCGAGGCCGATGTAGCCATCGGCAGCGGTGAACAGGGGCTGGAACACCTGGATGACACCCTGGGCAAAGCAGAAGCCAAAAGCAGCGCGGAAGACGATGTCAAAAACCCAAAAGACGGTGATGCAGACGGAGAAGGGGATGATGTCCTTGAAGGTCTGCGAGATGTTGGGCGGAACCTGCTCGGGCATCTTGACGGTGATGTTGCGCTTAATGAAGAACTTGTAGATGATGCCAGTCACAAACGCAGCGATGAAAGCGGTCAGCAGGCCCTTGGAACCAAGGTAGGTGGTGTTGAAGCCGCTGGCGGCGTCCGTGGCGATGGTGTCGCTCGAAAGGAGCAAGAAGCCGATGATGGCCGCGCACATGCACGAGATGAAGTTGATCTGGTTGTTCTTGGGCAGATCGCGGTTCTGAGCGTCGGCGAAGTGCTTGGCCGTGGTGGCGGCGCAGGCGATGGCCAGGATGCCCATGGAGTAGTTGTAGCACTTCCACAGGGCGTTGTTGATGTCATCGGGCCAGTAGAAACCCCAGATGTTGGGGACCGAGGCTACCAGGCAAAAGATGGACGAGAAGATGATGATGGGGATGACGGAGATAAAGCCGTCGCGGATCGCCTTGAGGTACTTGTTGCGGGCGATCGCGTTGAAAAAGGGCTGGCCCTTTTCGATGGTGGCGATGAGTTGCTCCATGCAATGCTCCTAAGAGTCGGGGGTTAGCAACGATGGTAGCTTTTGGCGTTCGGTTGCCAAAATGTTGACGTTGCCATTTTGCGACACAAAAAAGACGCGAACCGGTGGTTCCTGTGCCTGCGAACCGCCGATTCCTTATGCGTAAACGTTTGAGCCGCCCGGTGGCTCTGTGTTTGCACAATGGCAACGTTAACATTTGGTCGACAAAAGCCGTTCGGGGAAGCAAAAATGTCGGTGAACGGTAGGTTTTGGGTGGTGAGCGTATGGTGGGGGAGGCGTTGGATATACTTGAAGGCGTTAAAAATGACTGCGCAAGGTGCCACCAATGGCATCGTTGACATAGAAAGATCGACCTATGGCCGCTGTTAAAAAATCGGTATCCGTCAAGGATGTGGCACGTCTCGCGGGCGTCTCGGAGCAGACAGTCTCGCGTACGGTGCACGATTCGCCCAGCGTACGCCCCGAGACCAAGGAGCGCGTGCGTGCCGCCATGCGCGAGCTGGGGTATCGCCCCAATTTTGCCGGTCGATCGCTGCGCCGTGGCAAGTTTAAGACCGTCGGCGTTGCCATGTTCAACATTACCGGTACCGGCAACCTCGACCGTATGGAGGGCTTTGCCGCCGCGGCTGACAAACATGGCTATGCCATCACCCTTACTAAAGTAGATGGACACCCTTATACCCTCGAGAGCGCATCGTCGCGTATGAGCGCACTGCCAGTGGACGGTATGGTTGTGATAATGAATCGCATGCCGGCGGACTTTGGCACCTTCGAGCCGCTACCTGGCATGCAGACGGTGCTCGTTACCATGCTGGAGCACCCGCTCTGTTCAACGGTCGATAACGACCAGTTCGATTGCTCGCGCCAGGTGGTCGAGTACTTGCTGGAGCGGGGGCACAAGACTGTGCACTTTATCTCGTGTCCCGAGCGCTCGCTTTCGGGCATGCGGCGCGAGGAAGGCTGGCGTGAGACATTGCGTGCGCATGGCATTGAGTTCCCGCAGCTCGTGCGTGGCGACTGGACGGCGCAGAGTGGATATGCTGCCGGCCAGGCGCTTGCGGATGATCCGACCTGCACGGCCATTTATGCCTCCAACGATGCCATGGCATATGGCTGCATCCGTGGGCTCGAGTCGCGCGGGAAGTGCGTGCCCCAGGACGTGAGCGTGGTGGGTGTTGATGACAGCCTGGGCGATATCGTGCCCGATTGTCGCCTGACCACGGTGCGCTTTGACAACAAGCGCGTCGGCATGTGGGCGGTTGACAAGATTGCCGGCGCCGAGGGCGTTGAACCCGGTGTGGAGCACATGCTGTTTCCGGGCGTGCTCGTCGAGGGCGATACGGTGCGCGATGTACGCTAGGGCGCGGGTCTGTTTGGGTTTCCGCTAATTGTGTTCGATATTGTTCAGATTGGTTTAAAAACCGTTCACGGTCGAAAAGTGACCGTTCATAGCTCGAAATTACGTTTTGCGCTGTTCTTTTTTGTTTGAATGTTATTGTTTCTGTCATACACAACGCAGCGCGTATGCCCGGACGCGATGCTCTCCATTGGTTCATATGTGAAACGAACGCAACATGGCAACCAAAGAAGAAATCTCGATGGTTGGATTCGAGATCGTCGCATACGCAGGTGACGCCCAGACCGATCTGCTTGCAGCGCTCGATGCTGCTCGCGAGGGTGACTTTGAGAAGGCCGAGCAGCTGCACAAGGATGCCAGCGATGCGCTCATCGGTGCCCACGACACGCAGACCAAGCTGCTTTCGCAGGAGGCCGGCGGTGGCGAGATGGAGATGACCTTCATCATGGCTCACGCTCAGGACACCCTCATGACCACTATGATTCTGGAGAAGCAGGCCCGCTTTACCATCGATGCCTACAAGCGCATTGCCGAGCTCGAGGCCAAGCTCGCCTAACGAGCCCTCACAACCAAGCCCCTTTCCAAAAGCCCTGCCGCTACCCGTGAACTGCCTCCCATTTCTTGGACACGAGAAATGGGAGGCTTTTTATGCGTG
>CATVTV010000012.1:0-53320 GCA_958347015.1 uncultured Collinsella sp.
AACCCGCGACCCCAACCTTGGCAAGGTTGTGCTCTACCAACTGAGCCATGTCCGCATATGTAAAACAAAACGGGCGCCGGAGCGCCCGGATGTTGCCTGGAGGCGAAGCCCGGATTCGAACCGGGGGTAAAGGCTTTGCAGGCCTCTGCCTTACCACTTGGCCACTTCGCCGAAAAAGGACCGCTTGAGACGGTCCGGAAATGCAATGGAGCGGACAACGGGGCTCGAACCCGCGACCCCAACCTTGGCAAGGTTGTGCTCTACCAACTGAGCCATGTCCGCTTGCGGGTTATTAATTTACGCGAGTTGTCCTAAAGACGCAAGTACTTTTTTCAAAAAAGTTGCCCAAAGCAAGTTCATGCAGGTAAATAACGCCAAGTCAAGGCGCTATGCGCACGATTCCAATGCCGAGCTAAACAGCTTCACCATCCGAACGCGTGTGCCAGCGCCATCCGTGCGACGGGCAACCTCCACGTTATCGACGAGCATGCGCATAAGCTTGATACCGCGTCCGCGTTCCTCGGATGCCACCGGCTCGCTCGCCCCATCGATAGAATAGCCAGCGCCCCGATCAAGCACCTCGAGCACAACACGGTCCCCATAGGCCTGAACCGTCAGGATGCAGCCAACACCGCCCGCATGGTCATATGCGTTACCCAATGCCTCCCCCAACGCCAATGCGACGTCATAGCGCTCATCACGCCTCAGGGGAAGCGATTCGAGGAGCTCGGCCACACGGTGCCGATAATACGGGAGATTCTCGATGCCTCGCTGCACTTCGACGCTCTTGCTCCATCGCGGCAACTCCCCCACCGGAATGGCGGGAATCGACTCCCGCGCCGGGCCCGCGACATGCAGGATGTCGACAAGTCGGGCAATTTCCAAAAAGCGAACGACCCCATCGGAGGCGTTAACGAGCGAAAGCAGTCCCTCATGCCTCATAAGCTCTCTAGCACGTGTAAGCAAAAACGCCAAACCCGTCGAGTCGATAAAGCCCACGGCCTGGCAATTGATGACAACACGACGCACGCCCCGGTCGATCAAATTATCCAACCGTCGGCGCAGTGCGGGCACCGAGGCGATGTCGATATCGCCCGGTGGCGTCAAAACCGCTATGTCATTCCACTCATTCATACGACCATGGTTCCCCAAAAGAGCTCGCTCGATGCACACGTATCTGCAACCGCGCAGATTTCGCCCGTCAGGCGTCGTGACCTACGATCGACCCCGTAAAAACTCAAGGGAGACCAGCGCGATGTCATCGTCCAGCGCCGACTCGGTAAAGCGATCAAGCTCGCCCAAGACCTTACCGCAGATTCCCGATACGCCCTCACCCGAGACAGAGAGCAGAAGGTCACGAAGGCGCTGCTCGCCAAAGAAAGCACCCGAGCGATCACGTGCTTCGATTGTTCCGTCGGTATACATAAATAGCATGTCACCAGGAGCGAATGTAAACACGCCCGTCTCGTAGACCATGCTCTCAAAGGCACCGATCACGCCCGATTGGCACCCAAGGAGCTCCACTTCTCCCCCGCAGGTCTCGCCGCCGCCACGCGGCGTCGACGACGGCCTAATGACCATAGTGGGAGGATGTCCCGCAGAGCAATAAGTAGCGCGGCCCGCTTTAAGATCGATCTTGGCGATAAACGCCGTCACAAACGTCTCGACCCTCGAAAAGCCCATGAGCATGCTATTGAGCGAGCGTGCCATACGGGCAGGCCCTGCACCCTCCCAGGCATAGGCCGTCAGCGCCGTCTTGACGAGTGCCGACATCGACGCCGCCTCAATCCCCTTGCCGGACACATCGCCCAAAATCATTACGGCACAATCGTCGGGAAGACGGACAAGCGTATAGAAGTCGCCGCCGACCAACGCAGAATTCGTTGCCGATAGGTATACCGAATCGGTTGCAATGCCCGGAACGTCACCAAGCGAATTTCTCATGCCAATCTGAAGCGTCTGAGCGATATGACGCTCTTCGCGCTTTTGAGACTCGCCTTCATAGATCAGCTCAAAGTCATGCGCCAGATGCACCAGGTAGTCGTATTCAAGGTCGTCAATTGGTTCTTGGCTGCCATCGCGGAGCAGCAAAGCGCGCCTCGTCGGCCCCTTGGCGATATCAGCGGGAACGATCGCATCGTTGTTCCGCCGACCGCCGCCCTCCGAGCGAACGCGTCCCGCCTCGAAGCCGGAATCGACATAGAGGCCCTGGCACGGCAGGCCATGAGCCCTCAACCATCCGCCCATAGGCATGGATTCGTCGACGCGGGTCAAGCGCACATGCTTAAGATCATCAGCACTCGCACCGCCCAGCACCGACGGCTCAAAACCATCGGAAGCGACCCCCAAACGCGCAGCTGGTGCGGTGGTGGAAAAGAAGAGCGACTCCGGATCGCCCGGCAACGGCACACGACTGCCGCCCTCAAAATCGATGACATAGGTTTCGAGGCCCGCATCATACTCCACGGGGCAGAAATGACAATTGAGCACCGTGCAGATTTCCGTCGACACCGCTCGCGAGGCGGCAACGGGATCATCGAGATAGGTAAACAGTTCGTCGCGCAGCAAATTGAGCGAGCGGCCGAGCTCCGCCGTGCGGCGCGAACGTAAGCTCGACGCCATGCCGACCAGCTGAATAGACAGGTAATCGCAGATGACCTCGAGCACGTTCACGTCATAGGCAAGTGGCGCCTGGGGGCGTTTCCAGCCAACTTCCAACACGCCAAGGACCTGCGTGCCGTAAAACACAGGAAGACAGATCTCGCTGCGATACGGGGGCATATCCTGCACGCGCAGCAAGTGCTTGGAACGATTGTCCAAATCCATGAACATACCCGAAGCAACCCGGTCGCCCTCAAGGTCCTGCTGGATCGACAGGCGACAGGCACGCGACTCGCGAAGTACGTAGGTCGGAATGCCCGCGCCGTACGGCATAAACTCGGGCAGATAGCTGTCCTCAAGCTCCTTAGAAACACCGCGGAGCTTAAAGCCGCCGCTCTCGGAAAAATAGATAGCCGCACCGGAGGCATCGAGCGTTCCAACGAGCTGATTCAAAACGGTATCGAGCAAGCTGGGGAGCTCATCGGAGCCCACGGTACTCATAATGACTGAAAGGGTACCCGAAAGGCGTTTATTCGCCACCCTAAGCTCCGATAGCGCACGTTTGAGCTGACGATCGTGGGAATACTGCTCTTCGATGCTGTGAAGCGCCACCAGGACACGCGGTGCACGACGTCCAAAGATACGCGGAGGCGTAACGGAACCCGCGCGAACCAAGACGGGAATAAAAGACCCGTCGCTCAGCTTGAGCATCAGCTCGCTCTCGGAGCCATCGGTCTCAAACGGCAGGCGATGTTCGGTCGCGCGCTCAAAGGCAGACGAGTACAGAACGTCTTTGACATCACCGCTGATGACGTCAGCGCGTTCCTCGCACATCAGGTCGAGCAAACGATTATTCACATGCAGAATGGTTCCGTCGAGCTCACAGATGATGACAGCATCGCTCGTGATCTCGACCAGTTGGGCAACGTCTGCCCACTCGTTGCGCTCAAGCGTTTCCATCGTGGACCTCACCGTCTATCGGTAACAAAAAAGCCTCCGAAGAGGCTTCTCAAATGCGATGGTGTCGGAGGCGGGACTTGAACCCGCATGACCAAAAAGCGGTCACTAGCACCTCAAGCTAGCGCGTCTGCCAATTCCGCCACTCCGACATGCTATGTTGTTGATTCGCAGTTCGTTTTGTTGGACCCGCGCGTTCAACGAGGAAGATAATAACCTATGATTCGAGAACTGTGCAAGCACTTTTTAGAAAAAAGTTTACGAATTTGTAAATGCGCAGGTAGATCCGTATGTCCGGGCCGGAACGGGGGCAACTTCCCAACGCGTCCTCGGGCATGCGGTACATTTTGATTCGCGCTTCGCTCTACAAAATGTACCGCCCCCTGCGGAATGCGTTGGGAAGTTGCCCCCGTTCCGGCCCTACGTCTACGTACTCCATGCACAGTTCTCAAACATGTTCTGGGGCTGATGCAAATTTGGTGGCTCGGCTTTGCCGAGCCCTTATATGGGGAGGCCGGAGCCTAAGCTCCGGCCTCGCTATCTTTCCTATTAGATTAAGTGAGCGATCAAGGAATCGCACTCCCCCTGCCGAGTTAACGTAGGGCCCGCCCTGGTGTTACTTTTCAGAACACTCCGCAGGACGCAAGAAACCCCCGCCGCACGAAGTGCGCAGCGGGGGTTTCTTGCATGTCCGAGGACGTTCTGAAAAGTAACACCAGGGCGGGCCCGGACAAGAACAACCGACTACAGGTCGATGTGCGACTCCTTGATCGGGAACGGCTCCGCGAAGTGGCACGCGCAGCAGTGGCCCGGGGCAACTTCCTTAAACTCGGGAAGCTTCTCGGAGCAGAGGCCCTGCGCGATCGGGCAGCGCGTGTGGAAACGGCAGCCGGTCGGCGGATCCAGCGGCGACGGCGGATCGCCGGCGAGGATGATGCGCTTGCGGGTCTTCTGGATATCAGGATCGGGAACCGGCACGGCAGACAGCAGCGACTGCGTGTACGGATGGTGAGGCTCACTGTAGAGTGTCTTCCAGTCCGAAACCTCGACCATCTTACCCAGATACATAACGGCAACGCGATCGGAGATGTGCTGCACGACAGACAGGTCGTGAGCGATAAACAGATACGCGGTACCGAACTTGTCCTGCAGTTCCTTAAGCAGGTTCAAAACCTGAGCCTGAATGGACACATCCAGAGCGGAAACCGGCTCGTCGCAGATAATCAGCTTTGGCTTCAGCGCAAATGCGCGGGCAATGCCGACACGCTGACGCTGACCGCCGGAGAACTCATGAGGATAACGGTTGATGTGCTCGGGGTTCAGTCCGACAACGTCGAGAAGCTCGCGGACACGCTCAATGCGCTCTTCCTTGGTGCCCACGCCGTGAATGGTCATGGGCTCGGAGACGATCTCGCCGATGGTCATACGGGGATTCAGCGAAGCATAAGGATCCTGGAAGATAAACTGCATCTCGCGACGCATGTCCTTGATCTCATGCTTGCTCATCTCGGCAACGTCTTTGCCCTGGAAGAACACTTTGCCTGCCGTCGGCTTGGTCAGGCGCATGATGGTACGGCCCGTGGTGGACTTGCCGCAACCAGACTCGCCGACCAGGCCAAAAGTCTCGCCCGGATAAATCTCGAACGAAATGTCATTCACTGCAGAGACGACACGCTTGGAGAAGCGCTTGGCGAACATGCCGGACTCAGCGGGAAACTCCTTAGAGAGGTGCTCGACCTTCAGCAGCGGAGTACGCTCGTTGGTATCTGCCATTACGCCTCGCCTCCCTTCTTGGAATCCTTGCGCGTACGGGACGTCTCAGGAGCGTTCTTGAGGAACTCGGGGTCGCCGGAGTAGTGGCACGCAGAGTAATGACCAGACTCGGTGACAACGCGCTCGGGGCGCTGCTTGCGGCACTTGTCCGTCGCATAGGGGCAACGAGGAGAGAAGACGCAGCCCTCAGGCAGGTTCATGAGCGAAGGCGGGTTGCCGTGAATCGGCGTAAGCGGCTTCTTCTCTTCGATGGCCTGCTCCGGGATGGAGCGGATAAGGCCCCAGGTGTAGGGGTGGCGACTCTCGTAGAAGATTTCCTCAGCAGTACCGAACTCGACGGGACGGCCGGCGTACATAACCATGATCTTATCGGCCATATCGGCAACGACGCCCAGGTCATGGGTAATCATGATGATGGCGTTGCCGTTCTTCTCCTGCATTTCCTGCATGAGCTCGATAATCTGAGCCTGAATGGTAACGTCCAGAGCCGTCGTGGGCTCGTCGGCAATCAGAATATCGGGATCGCAGGCAAGAGCCATGGCAATCATGACTCGCTGACGCATACCGCCAGAGAACTGGTGCGGATACTCATTGACGCGCTTCTCGGGCTCGGGGATACCCACGAGGTCCAAAAGCTCGGTGGCACGCTTGAGCGCCTCCTGCTTGGAGTAGCCACGGTGCAGACGAAGACCCTCGCCCACCTGCTTGCCGATCTTATAGACCGGGTTCAAGGAGGTCATAGGATCCTGGAAGATCATCGCGATATCGTTGCCGCGAATGTGCTGCATCTCTTCCTCGGTCATTTCGAGGATGGAGCGGCCGCGATAGCGAACGTCACCGCCCTCGATCTTTCCCGGAGGCATCGAGATGAGGCCCATGATGGTCATGGCGGTCACGGACTTACCGGAGCCGGACTCACCGACGACGCCCAGGGTCTCGCCGCGATCGAGCGTGTAGGAGACACCGTCGACAGCGCGAACAACGCCATCCTCGGTGTGGAAATACATCTTAAGGTCATCGACCTCGAGCAGATGCTGGCCCTCAGGAACCGGCTGGTCCTTCAGGTCCACATAGTTCATGTTCTTCTTCATCCTTATGCGTCCTTCATCTTGACGTCGAGGGCGTCGCGCAGACCGTCACCCAGCAGGGTGAAGGCGAGCACCGTCGAGAGAATTGCCAGACCGGGCATGATCATCATCCAGGGAGCGGTCAGAAGATACTGCTGACCGTCCTGAATCATGGAGCCCCACGAAGGCGTAGGCGGAATAACGCCCATGCCGAGGAAGGACAGAGCGGACTCGGTCAGAATGGCGCCACCAATGTTCATGGTCGCGTAGACCACGATGGAGGCGACGGAGTTCGGGAAGATGTGACGTACGACGATACGAGCATCGGATGCACCCATCGCGCGCGCAGCATCAACATAGTCGTTTTCCTTGACGGTCAAGATCGCAGAGCGGAAGACGCGCGCAATCGAAGGCCAGCCGAGAATACCGATGGCGATAAAGACGTTCTGAAGACCACGGCCGATAACGGCGATCATGGCGACAACGAACAGCACGTACGGGAACGCCAGGAAGATGTCCGCACAGCGCATGATGATCGTATCCCAGATGCCGCCGTAGAAACCGGCCAGAGCACCCATGACCAGACCAATCAGCGTGGAGATCGCGGTGGCCATAATTCCGACGGACAGCGAAACGCGCGCACCGTAGATAACGCGGACAAGAATGTCACGACCAAGGGCGTCGGTGCCAAACGGATGCTCTGCACACGGAGCCAGCAGCGACGTCTCGGCCATAGTGGTCGAGTCGGAAGCCGTCGGAGAACCGAGCCAGGGCTTAGCCCACAGATCTGCGGTCAGGGCAACCACAACGACGATGATGATCCAGCAGACACCGATAACGGCGAGCTTGTTCTTACGAAGACGCTTAAAAGCGTCGCCCCACAGCGTGCGGGACTTGGCGGGAGCAGATGCGACCTTGGTGGCGGTAGCCTGCTCCTGAGACTGAGAATCAGTTTCCTGCATGAGACGTACCTCCCTTAGGCCTTATCCGACGGACCGCCAAGGCGGATGCGCGGGTCGAGGAATGCATAGCTAATGTCGACGAGCAGGTTGATCACCATGACGACGACAACGATGAGCGTAACGCCGCCCATAACGATGGGCCAGTCACGCATGCTAATGGCGCGATAGACCTCATAGCCGATACCGGGCCAGTTAAAGACCGTCTCGGTCAGGATGGCGCCCGAAAGCATGCCACCAAAGTCGACACCAATATAGGTAACGACGGGGATGAGTGCATTCTTAAGCGCATGCTTGATGATGATCGCACGATTGGAGAGACCCTTGGCCTTTGCCGTACGGATGTAATCCTGGTTCATGACGTCAAGCAGCTGCGAGCGCATAATGCGGGCAGCGTAAGCGGTCGAAACCGAAGCCAGCGTAATGGTCGGAAGCACATAGTGCATCCAATCCTGATACTGAGAGCTGGAACCGCCGGCACCCGAGATCGGCATGGAGAATGCACCGCCCGTGGCGTCCTTGAGGATGACGCCAAAGAACAGCTGCAACAACATACCGAGCCAGAAGGCCGGGACCGCAACGAGGATCGACGTGGTGAGCGTTACCAAAATATCCCAGAAGGAATAACGCTTTACCGCCGAAATGATACCCGCACCGATACCCATGATCGCCTCGAGTACGATGGCGCACGCGGCAAGTTTGACCGTATACGGATACTTCTGGGCGAAGATTTCCGTAACCGGCAGCTTGCGCTGATACGAATTGCCCAGATCGCCATGAAGCAGGCCGTTCATGTAATACAAGTAACGGTCCACGAGCGACGTTTGAACGGGGTCGCCGTTCTCGTCAAGGATCGCGTTGCCGTCCTCGTCCGTCTGGACCAGGTGATAGCGAACGCGAAGCTGAAGCTCCACCTCGGGGGACAGAGCCTTGTCTCCACCGATCAGCTTGATCGGATCTCCCGGCACGATATTCTGGAGGGCGAACAGAATCAGCGTAACGCCCAAAAACACCGGGATGAACTGAAGCACACGTTTAACGATGTACTTACCCATACCACTCCCCTATCTAGGGATTAACCTAAATGGGATGCCGATCGCCAGACCGGCATCCCAAAATTACCATCAGCCAGTTTACCCCAGGTTAGGGAGAACTGTATGTTTCCCATGAGGTCTACGTAAATACTTGACCCTCACGGAAGCTGCAAACTCTTAAGCGAGCTCAGCGGTACCCAGATCGGCGTGCTTCTGCGGATCGACATAGAGGTGCTTGATGCGATCGGAGCCGGCGATGGTGTGCGTGTAGAACATCACCGGGATGACCGGGCAGTCGGCAGCGACCATTGCGTCGGCCTCCTGCATCTTAGCGACGCGCTCCTTGTCGTCAACCGTAGTGCGAGCCTCGTCGACCTTGGCGTCGAACTCGGGGTTGTTGTAACCAGAGCGGTTGTCGCCACCGAGGGAGTCGGAGTGGAACAGCGGATACAGGAAGTTGTCCATGATCGGGTAGTCGGCAATCCAGCCCAGACGACCGAACTGATAGTTAAAGTTCTGGTACTGCTCGAGCAGGGCAGACCACTCAGGGGTATCGGAGACAGCGGTAACGCCAACCTTGGCAAGGTCGCCGATGATGGACTCCATGATCTCCTTGTGGCCACCGTCCTGGTTGTAGGACAGCGTCACGCTAATGCCACGGTCACCGTTGGCACCGGCAGGAGCAACCTTGTCGAGGTACTCGTTAGCCTTGTCGACGTCGTAGGCGCAGAACTCCCATGCGCCCTCCTTGTAGCCATCGATGCCCGGAGGAACAATGCCGTCGGCGGGGGTACGGGTACCCTTGAAGATGGTCTTGCAGATGGCCTCACGGTTAATGGCCAGGGAGATACCCCTACGCAGGTCAGCGTTGTTGAACGGCTCGGCCGTGTTGTTGCAGGTCAGGTAGTAGGTGGAAGGCTCGGCGCCGAGCAGCATGCGCTCGCCGTCACCCATGGTGTAGCCGTCCTTGGACACGCCGCGATCCTTCTTGGCGGCATCGATCTGAGCGACGGGAACGTCGCAGACATCGAGGTTACCGGCCTGGAACTCCTTGTAAGCGGTCTCCATGTCCTTGATGACCTGGAAGTGGATGCCATCGATCTTGGCCTTGTCGCCATAGTAATCGTCGAACTTCTTGACGTTGATCTCCTGGCCATCCTCCCACTTGCCGTCCATCATGAACGGGCCGTTACCGACCGGGGCAAGGTAGAAGCTCTTGACATCGGACTCGGCGCACTCGGGAACCGGGGCCAGAGCCGGGTGAGAGGCGACGAAGGGGAAGTCGGCGTAAGCGGAAGACAGCTTGACGACGAGGGTCTCATCGTCAGGGCACGTAACACCGCTGAGCTCGGTGGCGTTACCGGCAAGCAGATCGTCATAGCCCTCGACCATGGAAAGGTGATAGGAGACCTCGGAAGGGCCATACTCGGTAGCGATGGCCGACTTGGTGTTGACCAGACGCTCCCAACCGAGCTTGAAGGACTTAGAGGTAACGTCGTCACCGTTGTGGAACTTGGCCTTCTTGATCTTGAAGGTAAACTCGGTGGCGTCGTCGTTGGACTCAAAGGACTCGCAAGCCAGCGGAACGATCTCGCCCTTCTCGGCGTCGTAAGAGGTCAGAGCGTCAAAGAGCTGATACTCGACCTGAGTACCCTGGTCCTCCTGGACGTTGTAGGGGTCGATGCAGACCGGGTTGTTGATGTAGAAGTTCAGCGTCGAACCGGACTCAGAACCGGAAGCGTCGCCGCCCTTCTTGCCGCATGCGGCAAGAAAAGCCATGGAGCTCGCAGCAAGGGTACCGCCGACAAAGGCGCGACGACCCATAACGGGCTGGTGGAACATAGAATCAGCCATGCCATCCTCCTTATGAGATAGGACAAAGTGAGTTCGGCCGAGCAACGTCGAGGCAGCCCGATCGAACCGTTCAAACGCGGTTCGCTGCTATGGCTGGTTATGCACAACGGACCAACGTTTCGCAATACAGTAGCGCATTATATGCACGATTTGGGGCTAATTCCGGTTAACGGTCGAGAATTTCTTTAGTTGGGCGAAGTATGTGGGGATATTTTGACTCTGTTACAAATATGTAAACAAAAAGGGTCCCGCACTTGCGGAACCCTTTTCAAGTATTTATGCGGCTCGTGCTTAGAAGCCGACGATGCCCTGCGGGAAGAAGAACATGCACAGGACGACGCACACGGCAAAAACGACGGCCATAATTACCGTCAGGCGATCGAGGTTCTGCTCCATGACGCCCGTGGCAGAGCTGGAGTTATACAGCGAGCTAGCGATCATATCCGAAACGCCGGTGCCCTTACCGGAATGCATCAGGACGAGAATCGTCAGTGCCACGGCAGAGACAGCCCAAACGACAAACAGAAGAATCTGGAACGGACCCATAGATAAGCTCCTTAATAGAACAATTCAAACTCCAGTACTGTACCACAACCCCCGCTCTCCCCTACCCGCCACTCGGGGACGGGGTAGAAATGGCAGAAATAGCTCTTGATTTTCATCTATTAAAGTGATTTGAGGGCATTTCGAACGACATAGCGTCCAAGCCCCGTAAGACGTCCAATCTGTCGTTCACTAAAGCCAGCCTCATACAGCCTGCGAACAGCTTCGGCACGTTCAAATGGACCGGGAAGCCCCATAAAATCATGGGGATCCATACCGTCTAGGACTCCCCTAGCCTTGCGCTCCTGCTCAAATACCGTCATCGAACGGCCAGAATTCAATACATAGGTATCCTTGCGGCCCGATTTGCTAAAGGATTCAAAATTTCCCCGTCCGCCGATTAGACTAAATAGGATGCTCCGATCCAGGTGGCCGCCTTCACCAAGATAGGCCTGATAGCTGCTCCATTGGTAGGCCTCCGGGCGGCAACCAAGCTCAATCGGATTATCGTGAATGTAGCGAATTGCCTGCATAAAATAGTCATTAGACTCAATAGGCTTACTTTTATAGCGATCCTGAAATACGGGTCCGCAGCGTCCCGTCACCCTGTTGAAAAACTGACCATAGAGGGTTCCTATGTAATGGACGATCTCCCACATATTGTCCTCGCGATCAGAAAGCAGCATATGCACATGGTTGTCCATGAGGCACCAGGCGCATAACGACGCCTTGTACTGCGTGCATGCTTCACCCGCTACGGACATGAAAAACCTGCGTTGATAATCCTCTTCGCATAACGAAACACGGTTCCATAGCGCCCGACCTGCGGTTTTATACGTCTTTAACAACGTTGCCCACAGGTTCGGGCGTATCGCTCGGGTTCGGAGGGCTGCCCACGGGTTGCCCGCCCGAGGGCGAGAACGCGGCATCGAGACGGGCGGCAACGCCCTTGTCAGCATCTGCGTACAAATGTCCATAGGTTCCGAGCGTGGTCTTAACGTCCTCATGACCTAGACGGTCGCGGATAGCCAAGGCGTTCTCGCCCAGACTTATGAGCAGCGCGGCGTGGCTGTGGCGAAGCGCGTGAACGCGGATACGGTGAACGCCAGCCATTGGCGCATGGCGCTCGATAATACGACCAATAACGTGCTTGGAGAGCGGGGAGCCGTCACGAGACAGCACGAAATCGCTACAGATATTCCGCTGCTGAACATCGTACCAACGCGAAAGGTACCCCAGCGTGAGCGAATCGAGGGCGATAACGCGCTTGCCCGCCTTGGTCTTGGGCGGTGTAATCTTCCAGTCGTGGGCGTTGCGGTAGTACATCGAGCAGCCCACCGACAGGATACCCGCGCCGAAGTCGATAGCAGACCAGCGCAGGGCTTGGGCTTCACCCAGCCGAAGCCCCGTCATGTAGAGCAGCCACAGGCACGTGAAGCCATGAAGCCCGTAATACTCGGACGTGTCGAACGTAGCCGCAACCCGCTCGAACTCGTCACGCGTCCAGAAATCGACTTCCCTGCGGACTTTCGGGACGTTGCCGACAGTGCGGGCGGGGTTGCGCTGCAACAGCCCGATTTTAACCGCCATGTCCAGAACCATAGCGAAATACCCGTAAACGGAACGCGCATAGGCGGGCGAGTAAGCAGAAACAAGCTCATTCTGCCAACGTTTAAGGGCGGGCGCGTCAATGTCGCGCAGCCGACAGCGATCCCAACGCGCGAAACGCTTTCGCGCCATCTGGGAACGCACGGCGAACGTGCTTTCACGGGTTCTAGCCTTGTAGTCTGGAACCCAGTACGTGCGGAAGAACTCGCCGAAACTCATTGTCGAGTTGACCTTTACGGCAGTCTTGGAGAAGTCAGCCATATACGCATCGTAGGCGGCTTTCGCGTCCTTCTGGGTCTTGTAGCCGCGCCCCCAGTGGCGCACGCGCTTACCCTCGGCATCGGTACCGAGGTTCGCCACGAAATACCACGAGCCGTTGCGTTTGTCGCGGTATACGTTACTCGTCTTGGGCATCGTTCGCCCCCACGGGGTCAACGCCGATAATGTCGGCAACGGCGGCGGCGGGGACGCGCCCCACCTTGCGCGAGCCGTAGAACCCGAAGCCGCGCGACACCATGAGCCGCTTGGCGGCTCGGATTATATCGGCAGACTTGGAGGGCGTGAAGCCCAACGCGATTAAATCGGTCTTATCGACCATCGGACAGCCAGTCATAGGCTACCAGTCCTTCCCTATCTTCGTGTACCGAACCTTTCGGGGGGTGTATCCACCGCCCTCACCGTAAAGGTCTGGTATCAATTGGTCGTATTCCTTCGTGAAAGCCACCGTATAGCCCTCGAACGAAAGAGGTTCGAGCGTGGTGAAACGCTCTTCCACGGGCTGAATAAGGTTCTGACTGCGGAAGAACTTCTTCTGCTTGTAGGAACCCTCGTCAACGTCCTTGCTGAAATACTTGGAGATATAGCGCCCAACGTTCATACGCTGGTCAACGTCAACGCGGTTAATCTTGACGAAACCGTGACCCCACACCTCGCGCAGCTCGGACAGCCTGATATACGGCAGACCGAACAGGACAACGTGGTAATGGATAGCCCCGCGTTTCTGGGCTTCCCACACAGCCAGATACCTTATCTGCATCTTGTCCGTTCTATAGACGCGGCGGTTCAACCGCCTAACGAACTTGGAAAACTCGCGGTTGCAGTATTTAATGTCTGTTACGTTATCGGCGAACGTGAGCGTCAGAAACTTGGTCGAATCATCGAAATTGCAGTCGATAAGGCGGGCTATCTCCCAACGAACACCCCTATAGTGCCTTTGCCGCCGTTTCGCGGCATCGTAGTAGGCGGCTGCATCGCGGTTGCGCTCGCGTTCGCTTTCATCTTCTAAATCATCATCGCGGCGGGCTTCTGGGTTCATGCGCCCAGCGGGAGCCGAATACTCCCAAACCTCAATCGTTGTGGGCGTCTCGATGGTCTTGACCCATTCGAGCGCCAACTGGTATGTACCACCTTCCGCACATCCGCGAAAAACTGGGGTTCACCAGCGGGAACCGCCCAAAACGGGCGAACTTTCGCGGAAAGATGTTGTCATATATATCAAGTAAAGTACGGTCGGGCTTCGCCCTCCCCGCCACGGGTTCGGGGTCGCTCCGCTCGGCTGGCGCGTCCCGCGCCGCCGACCCCGCCCCCGTGGCGCCATACCCTATGCGTCTTGAATATCTGCGGGCTTCTCGGCGGTTTCGCCCTCGGGGTTCACGGGAGATACCCCGTTACGGCGTTGAGCGGCGATATAAAGCCGTTTTAGCTCTTTCGGGTAGTCGACCTTCGAGTAGTCCGCAAACGGGGCTTTAAAATGTCTTGGAGCGTCCCAGCCGTCAAGCATAATATAGCCCGTGCCCTTTTCCTCGATGGGCGCGGCATCGACCGAGCAGCCGAAAGCCATCTGGTAGCCCTCGCGGGACAGCGTGCCGAGGGACACGCGAGCGCCCAAGTTGTCGCGTATGTCGGTCGATATGGTATCGGCGCGGGGCTGCTGCATAGCCAGAATCACGAACACGTTGGCGGCGCGAGCTTTCAGAACAAGCTGGGTCAGGTTGTCCCAGACCTCGGCGAACGTCTTTTTGTCCGCGCCAGCCTTGAACGCCGCGACCTCATCGAATATCAGGAACACGGGGTTCAGACCGTAGGTAAAGGCGTTGGCACCGAAACGGAACCGCTCGGGGTCTTGCATGTACTCGTAGCGCCTATCCATTTCCTCCCTGCAAAGGCGCACGACCTTGGCAATCTGGGCGGGCGAAACGCCAACGCGGTCGGAGCCTATGACATGCGAGAGCGAAGCCAGCTCGGCGTTCTTGGGGTCGCAGATATACACCTCGCCCGCGAACCCGTTACCGTTGCCGAGTCGCAAAAACTCGGCTATCAGATAGTAGATAAACGTTGACTTGCCGCCGCCAGTGCCGCCAGCTATGAGCATATGGGGCAGGTGGGCGAAGTTCCACGACAGCTCACCCGTCAGCGGTATCGCATCGAGCCGACCCGTAGGCTCGGAGGACAGCAGGCGGGGAACGGCTTGGATACGGGTATCCTCGACAACGCGGTACACGTAGTCCCAAGAAGCTATGCCATGCGTCTTGGATTCGAGCCTACAGCCCAAGGCGGCACCCAGACCGAGCTTGTCCAACTCCCCCGTCTGTCTGCACCACTCGGTATCATCGAGGGCGCGGACGGTGAGGGTCGAGCCGCGTGAGTAGACGCGGACGCGCATACCCGAGACGCGGGAAGTCTTGCCGCTCTTATGGTCAACGACTTCCTCACGATAGAGCTTGGCATCGTTGAGGAAAGCCGAGACGGGAATCACAGCCCACGCGCAGGGGTAGAGCCTGACATTGAAGCCGACAGCCACCAGAAGGAGCCACGCGCCGAGGGCGATCGAGAGCGCGGCGGGGACGAGCAGCGGCAGGAAGATAAAGCTCCTGCACGCGAACGAGAGCAGCAGATAGGCGATGAAGAACGGCAGGAGGGAGTTTATACCGAGCAGGAGGGCGGGGAGCAGGGCGGGAACTAAGGGCTTGCGGGCGCTCACCAGAACGCCGCGCTCCAAACGCCTATCGTCACGGGCATCGAGACGGGCGGCGAGCGGCAGGAAGAACCGCGACACCCAGCGGTTAGAGGTCAGGAAGTCATACAGCACGGGAGACACCCCCGAAGCGGGTAAAGACGGCACGGGAGCCGTCAGGGTAAACGGAAGTGACGGAGAGGGAGAGCGCCGTACCGTCACGCAGAGCGGGTGCGACCTCGTAGGCGCACCAGAGGGCTACGGGTTCGCCGTCCGAACCGACCTCGACACCGTGACCGACAAAGGAGCCGAGGGCGGGGCGACCGCCGACCGAAGCGGAGGTGACGGAGAGGGATGCGGCATCGGGCGAGGACACCGCGAAAAGCAGGGCGGGGGTCTTGCCGTCAGAAGGGACTAGGCGCAGCGAGAGAGCGGAGCCGTCCGAGGACTCGAACCTATCGAACTCGCGGGCGTTGACGGGTACGGCGGCACTACCCCGAACCCAGGGCGCACAGCACTCGAAGGGCGGGACGGTCGCAGGCGGGACGGCGGCGCTAATGCGGGCAGTCTCGGAGACGAGCCAGCCGAGGACGAGGGCATAGAGAACCAAGACGAAGCAGAACAGGGCGCGGAGCGTCTTGCACACGGGAACCGCCCCCTAGTGGTAGAACGAGACGGGGTTGCCAGCCATAGCCGACAGAACCCAGAGGACGAGGGCGAGCAGCAGAATCAGCTGGGCAGTCTGTACACCGCGAGCGAGCGAGGGCATACGGTGGCTAGCGAGCCAGTCAGGGAGGAAAAACCAGACATTCGAGAGCGTTGCAACTATTCCCTTAAAGAGGGCGATAAAATAAGCCATAGTAACGGCTCCTTAATCGTAAACGGGTTCAGTTGAAAGAGAGCCGCCCCGCGCTCGGGATTGGCGTTTTGAGACGCGGGGCGGTAGCTGGAATTGGCAGCGGTCAGGGGGTCGTTACTCCTTGCCGCGCGGCTGGTTCGCCAATCGGCAGGCATCAGCGGACGCGGTGACGGCGATACGACCGTTACGACCGACATAGGGGCGGGCGTTAAGGTTCGTAAAGACCACCTCGGTACCCGTGGGAATCTCGTCCTCGGGGTCGAACAGAAGCACGGGAGCGCCCTCGACCAGCACGTTTAAATGCTCATAGCCGTTTTGGAGGTCAACCACGTCGAAGCGGGTTCCCTGCACAACGTCCGTGCGCTGGTTAGTTGCGCGGTCGTACTCATAGGCGATGGAATTGCCCGCGAGGAAGAAGTGGTGACCGTTCAGGTCGAGCTTGTAAGCCATGATGAATAGCCCTTTCTAGGCGATAGCGAAGTTATAGGTAACGTTGCCAGTGACGGAATCGGAATACCAAACGTCCTGCTGGGTGCTAAGCGTATCCTCGGAATCGGAGCCGTTGATATGCAGCACGCCCTTGTTATCGTTCGTGCCGTTGCTAATGTCCTTGGCAGTGAACTCGGTCTTGCCCTGCGTGACGGTCAGCATATACGGCGCTTGGTGACGGTCAGTCGTAGCGGTTGCCTTAACCTTCTTGCCTTGACCGATGATGCCAGCGACATTGACCTTGTACTTGGCGCTGATGGAGTTGGAGCCAGCGCCGATACCAGTAACGGAAATCGAGGTCGGGACGGTAACGACATACTTGCCCATGTCATGGTCGGTGCCGCCCTTGTCCTTCCACGTGCCGTCAGCCGTGAGGGTGACGGGGACGTTGGCAGTCGCGGTACCCTGCTCGGAGCTTTCGATAGCGTTGTCAGCGCCGAGGTTGACGGCGGGTGCGGCGAACGCAGACAGCGGGGAGCCGATAGCAGCTGCGAGCGCAAGGGCGGGTACCAGCTTAACGGCGGGCTTAGGGTTTAACATGATTGTTGCTCCTTTCAAGAGCGGTTTCGTTCCCGCGCCTATCGCGGAAACCTTGCTATGACAACGCTTTCGGAAAACTGATCGAAAGCGGTATCACCTACTCAACGGTGAGTTTGAAATCGAATGACGTGGAACCTGCGGGGGTCTTGCCGTCACGCTCCAACGCGGAGTTCCAGACGGTGCGGGCTGAATAAGTGCCAGCTTTGACGGGTTGCGTAAGCCTTATACGGTTTACCTCACACCCAGGGCGTAAAAAGGCACCAAAGCCGTCTTTACCTGCGGGATTGTAAACACATTCGTTGTCGGAATACTTCGAATCGTGGTTGAAATCAACCATGATGCTCGGGCTAGAGATAATCGGGTTCCCGCCCTCCTTGCCGCGGAAATACTTGCAGGTCGCAGGGAGCGAAAGACGGAAATCTTGGGTCATGGAATCTGCAACCCAGCGGCTATCTACGCTCGCATCGTAAGCGGCGTAATCTACCGAGACAACGGGCTTGGACGTAGCGCCTGCCGTGCCCGTCATACCCGACAGGTAATCGGGCGAGGTCGAGGGCGAGCATAGCGAGAGGGACAGACACAGGAGAAGGGCGGCAAGGAGCAAGGGCAGCAGGAGCAGCCAACGGCGAAGGTGAAGCACTCGCACTGGGGAGCCAAGCAGTTCTCCCGGTAAGTCTACAAAGGCAAGCCTAACGCACCCGCCCTCACGAACGAACACACCCCTACGCTTCTTAGGTTTATGAAGGAAATGAACGGTGCGCCCGACCAAGACAGGCGGTAAACCGCGAAACGTTCCTTCCGAGCGGCGAAAAGAGAGGGCAAAAATCTCCCAACCGGGTTCTATATCTTCGTCAAATTCGGCGGGGAACGGCTCACGTTCGCCCAACAGACGCTCATGTCCCGTATCAGCGAAGCCCCATTGACGTGCAACCGTTATGTCTACATCGGCGGTACGCATCAGAACATCTCGCTATCGTCAGCATAGCCCTCGGCATCTACTTTACCGTTCGGGAACATATCATCGAAATCGAAGATACTAGGGTCGATACCCTCGGAGTTTCGGGGGTCGGAACGATAGGGAAACATGAGCCTATAGGGGTCATATGCGGCGGGCGCATCGGCGGGGACGGTATCACCAGCGACTATGAGAACGTCCTTAAAGCCCTCATGAGTCAGACAGTAGGCGGCGCGGAGAACAGCGCGAATAGCGAAGTTTCGATAAACCTTCCCCTTAAAACAAGGGCGAAGCTCGGTCTCAATAAAGCTATCGAGCGTAGGAAGAATCGCGCGAGTAATAGAGGTCACATAGCGAATATTGCACGGGAACGCATAAGGGAGGTTGAAACGGGAGAAATCAAACTCCGATGCCATGAGGACGTTCCAAAGTATCTGCCCGCCTTGACGTTTAAAACTCTCAACAAGGTACACGGCATAGGAGATAGCGGCACTATCAGTCGGGCTTAGAGTCGGGTGGGTCAAAACGTAATTACGGCGTGCGTTTTGGAGCAGCGGCAACGTTTCGCGGGCAAGATTGATAGACAGCGGGGACTTAGTTGACGCGGGCATTTCGGTTCCTTTCACTAGAACAATAGGATATTGTGGATAGTATAGAGCAATATCCTAGCGTCCTGCAAGCGAGAAATTGAAAAGATTTCCAAGAGCCAGCCAACCGTGGCAGAGCCGCGTTTACAACACTGACCCGACTTTCCAACACCTTCCGTTGTTCTGGTGGACTACAGGCATTGAAAAGACGGGTCAGCATTGAAAACGCTCGGTATCCGAACGGGGCGGGGTGGGCAAAAGCGAAGCCCCCGCCCTGCGAATACGGTCGGAGGCTAGGGGCTTGCGGGCTACTCGGCAGTGCTGACGGAAAACGTGCCGAACTCGAGCTTGGCGGGGTCGGCACCGCGAGCGAGAACAGGGATATAGAGCGTGAGCCATGCGGCTCGAACGCCCGAACCGAGCTCGCAGCTGCCGTTGCCAAGAAAGAACATAGGGGAATCGACACGATTCAGAGAGACTGTGTCAACGTCGATACGAGTGAAACCTTCCCCTCGAACGACGGCAGTGACGATTGTGGGAGCGAAAGAATATAGCTCCACTGGAATACCGTCCGAATCCTCCACAGGAATACCGTCCAAAACAGTTTCCCATGGGACGGAACGAACCGCGGAACAAACCGCGAAAGGCGCGAATTTCTTCCCTAACCTCTTGGTATACGGCATGTAATAAAGCGGAACGGGATAATTCGGAACGGGATAGAGTGACGGTACGGGGGGATAGAGTGACTGGTTCATAGTGGGTTCCTTTCACTAGGACAATAGGATATTGTGGATAGTATAGAGCAATATCCTATTGTCCTGCAAGCGAAAAGTCTGGATTATTTTCGGGATAGCGGCGGCATTGGTTGCCGAAAGGTTGCCCGACTACTCGAAATAGAAATAGCTCCCGACCATTACAGCAGGTCAAGAGCTTAAATTTGATATGCTATGGAGCCGTGTTTCGTTACCCCCCTCGAATAGGTACTGCTTGCCACAGCCTCTCATCATCACATGGTAATAGCCGTAGGGGGACTTTACTCTGGCCTGCCTTGTCATTGCTGGACCTCACAATCCGCAAGCACGTTTGCATCAAACTCTACCCAGATAGGCATTAATGCAAGACGGGCAACGAAAGAAAACTAGCCAGCGGCAAACCATCACAGGCAAACGGGAAGTCAAGCTTTAGAGGAAAAATATTTCTACCATTTCTACCCCGTCCCCAAATGGCAGAAAAAGGGGGTTGTCCGGTTGTGGACAACCCCCTTGGAAATGGCAGAAATACCAAAAAAGGGGTTGCCCGAATATGGACAACCCCCTTGCTAGAAAACGGTATTTGTTTTCTCTTAGGCCTCGGTGGCGAGCACGCGACCCGTCATCTCGGCGGAAAGCTCAATACCAGCCATGGTGAGCATGGTCGGAGCGATATCGGAAAGACGACCGTCCTCGATACCGGTGAGCTGTGCCTTCTCATCAACGATGATGAACGGCACACGGTTGGTGGTGTGAGCCGTAAACGGATGCTTGGAACCGTCAGAAGCAACGTCAAACATGTGATCGGCGTTGCCGTGGTCGGCGGTAATCAGCGCAAAGCCGCCCTTGGCGAGAATCGCCGGGACAACCTTGGACAGGGCATCGTCAACAGCCTCGACGGCCTTAACGGCGGCGTCGAAGACACCGGTGTGACCAACCATGTCGCAGTTCGCGAAGTTCACGATGTAGAAATCAGCGCGATCCTCGTTGATGGCGGCGACAAGCTTCTCGGTAACCTCGGGAGCGCTCATCTCAGGCTGCAGATCGTAGGTAGCGACCTTGGGGGAAGCGACGAGCACGCGCTCCTCGCCCTCCTTGGGCTCCTCGATGCCGCCGTTGAGGAAGAACGTCACGTGGGCGTACTTCTCGGTCTCGGCGGTGTGCAGCTGCTTCAGGCCATTGGCGGCGATAACGTCGGCCAGGACGTTCTCGGGGAACGTCTTGGGGAAGGCGACCTCGACGTCAAACGTCGGATCGTACTCGGTCATCGTCACAAAGTGAGAAAGCTTGATCTGCTCGCGCTCAAAGCCGTCGAACTCCTTGTCCGTGAACACGCGGGTCATCTGACGGGCGCGGTCGGGACGGAAGTTGAAGAAGATGGCCGCGTCGCCCTCGTGGATGCCCTCGTTGTGGGCAGCGAAGGGCTCGACGAACTCGTCGCCGCGCGGATCCTTCTCGTAGTAGGCCTTGATACCGGCAACGGGGTCGACATCGGCATCGGACGCATTGACCATGACGTCGTAGGCGCGCTGGATGCGCTCCCAACGGTTATCGCGGTCCATGGCCCAATAACGGCCCGACACGGTGGCAACGCGAGCGTCGCAACCGGTCTCCTCGGAGATCTTCGCCAGGAAGGCGCAGAACTCGCTCATGTAGCCGGCACCGGACTGCGGGTCAACGTCGCGGCCATCCATGAAGGCATGGACGCGAACAGTCTTGACACCGTGCTGGGCAGCCATCTTGACCAGGGCCTCGACGTGGTTCATGTGGGAGTGAACGCCGCCAGGGCTCATAAGGCCCATGAGGTGAAGGGTCTTGCCCTCAGCCTTGACGTCGTCCATAGCCTTGACGAAGACCTCGTTCTTGGCGATGGAGCCGTCCTTGATGGCGTTATTGATGCGCGAAAGCTCCTGGAACACGATGCGGCCGGCACCGATGTTGAGGTGGCCTACCTCGGAGTTACCCATCTGGCCATCGGGAAGACCCACGTCCTCGCCCGAAGCGCCGAGCGTGGTGTGGGGGTACTTCTCGTACAGGCTATCAAGGAAGGGCGTCTTGGCAGCGGCGACGGCGTTCTCGCCATCGGCCGGAGCCAGGCCGCAGCCGTCCATGATGATCAGGAGTGCAGGAAGATGACGCTGTGCCATATGTCCTACTCGCCTGCCTTGACGACCATAGAGGCGAAGTCGGCAGCCTTGAGCGAAGCGCCGCCCACGAGGGCGCCGTCAACGTCGGGCTTGGCGACGAGCTCGGCGATGTTGCCGGGCTTGGCAGAGCCACCATAGAGAACGCGGATGCCGTTAGCGAGCTCCTCGCCAAACATCTCCTTGAGGGTCTCACGGATAGCGCCGCAGACCTCCTGAGCGTCTTCGGCGGTAGCGGTCTTGCCGGTACCGATGGCCCAGATGGGCTCATAGGCAACGACGACCTGCTTGGGGCAGGTGATCTCGAGACCCTCGAGACCAGCCTTGACCTGGTTCACGACGTGCTCGACATAGGTGCCAGCCTCGCGGACCTCGAGGGACTCGCCGCAGCAGAAGACGGGAACAAGACCGGCGGCAACGAGAGCCTTGGCCTTCTTGTTCTGGTCCTCGTCGGTCTCGTGGAAGTAGTCACGACGCTCGGAGTGGCCGATGATGCAGTAGGTGCAGCCAGCGGACTTGAGCATGTCGCAAGAGGACTCACCGGTGAAGGCACCCTTGGCCTCCCAGTACACGTTCTGTGCACCGAGGGCGATGGGGGCAGCCTGAATGCGGTCATGAACCGTGGTGATGTCGATGGTCGGAGGGCAGACGAGCACCTCGACGCCAGCCGGAACCTCGGGCAGAGCCTGAGCCAGCTCGTCGGCGAGCTTGGCGGCCTCGGCGACGTCGTTGTTCATCTTCCAGTTACCAGCGATAAGAAGGGTGCGATTAGGCATCGAGAAGCGCCTCCACTCCGGGCAGGGCCTTACCCTCGACGAGCTCCATGGAAGCGCCACCACCGGTGGAGATCCAGCTCATCTTGTCGGCCAGGTTGAACTTGTTGACAGCTGCGACAGAGTCGCCACCGCCGATGATCGAGGTGCAGTCGGCCTCGGCGACAGCCTCGGCGATAGCCTGGGTGCCGTGAGCGAAATTGTCGAACTCGAAGACGCCCATGGGGCCATTCCAGAACACGGTCTTGGCGCCCTTGACAGCCTCGGCGTAGAACTCCTCGGTCTTGGGGCCGATGTCCATGCCCTCACGATCGTCGGGGATAGCGTCGGAAGCGACAACCTCGGGGACAGCGTCCTCGCCAAAGTGATCGGCAACGCGGTTGTCGATGGGGAGCAGGATCTTGACGCCCTTCTCCTCGGCCTTCTTGAGCATCTCGCCGGCGCGCTCGACCCAGTCCTCTTCCTTGAGGGACTGACCAACGGACAGGCCCTGAGCCAGGAAGAAGGTGTAGGCCATGCCGCCACCGATGATCAGGGTGTCAGCGGAGTCGATGAGGTGATCGAGAACACCGATCTTGGAGGAAACCTTGGAACCGCCGACGATAGCGACGAAGGGGCGCTCGGGCTCGGCGAAGATGCCGGTCAGCGTGTCGACCTCCTTCTCGAGCAGGAAGCCAGCGACGGCAGGCAGGTAAGCGGCGGGGCCCACGACGGAACCCTGGGCGCGGTGAGCGGTGCCGAAGGCATCGAGAACGAAGACGTCACCATAGGAAGCGAGCTTCTTGGCGATCTCGGGATCGTTCTTCTTCTCGCGCTTGTCGAAGCGGACGTTCTCGAGAACGAGAACCTTGCCCGGCTCGACGGCAGCGACAGCCTCGGCAGCCTTCTCGCCGTAAGTGTCGGCGACAAAGGCAACGTCGAGACCAGAGAGCTCAGCGAGCTTCTTGGCGACGGGCTCGAGGGACAGCTCGGGCTGGAAGCCGGTGCCATCGGGACGGCCGAGGTGGCTCATGAGGATGACGCGAGCGTTGTGCTCAACGAGGTAGTTGATGGTGGGCAGGGCAGCCTTGATACGGGTGGTGTCGCCAACGACGCCATCCTTGATAGGCACGTTGAAGTCAACGCGGACGAGAACGCGCTTGCCGTCGACATCGATGTCGCGGACGGTCTTCTTGGTAAAGGCCATGTTTGCTTCTACCTTTCGTACGTGTCTGCCTCCCATTACGGCAGACGATTTCCTATAAAAAGGGCGCGACCCTAGGGTGTAAGCCCTATAAGGCCGCGCCCTTCTTTAGACGCTCAACGAGCTATTCGCTAAAAGCTAAATTAAGCAACGAACTTCTCGAAGTACTTGATGGTGCGGACCATCTGAGAGGTGTAAGAGTTCTCGTTGTCGTACCAAGAGGTGACCTGAACGAGGGTCTGGCCGTTGCCGAGGTCAGAGCACATGGTCTGAGTGGCGTCGAAGATGGAGCCGTGGGTCTCGCCGACGATGTCGCGGGAGACGATCTGGTCCTCGTTGTAGGCGAAGGTATCGGGGATGGTCTCGGCGTAGGCCTTCATGGCAGCGTTGACCTCGTCGACGGTGACCTTCTTGTCAACGACGGCGTAGAGGTTGGTCAGCGAGCCGGTCGGCGTCGGGACGCGCTGGGCGGCACCGATGAGCTTGCCGTTGAGCTCGGGGAGAACCAGGCCGATGGCCTTGGCAGCGCCCGTGGTGTTCGGGACGATGTTCTCGGAGCAGGCGCGGGAGCGACGGAAGTTGCCCTTGCGCTGCGGGCCGTCGAGCGGCATCTGGTCGCCGGTGAAGGCGTGGATGGTGGTCATGATGCCGGACACGATGGGAGCGAAGTCGTTCAGACCCTTGGCCATCGGGGCGAGGCAGTTGGTGGTGCAGGAAGCAGCGGAAATGATGTTGTCCTCAGCGGTCAGCGTCTCATGGTTGACGTTGTACACGATGGTGGGCAGATCGCTGCCGGCCGGAGCGGAGATGACGACCTTCTTGGCGCCAGCGTTGATGTGGGCCTGAGCCTTAGCCTTGCTGGTGTAGAAGCCGGTGCACTCGAGAACGACGTCGACGTCGAGGTCGCCCCAAGGCAGGTTGTTGGCGTCGGCCTCCTTGTAGATCTTGATCTCCTTGCCGTCAACGGTGATGGAATCCTCGCCAGCAACGACCTCGTGATCGCGAGCGTAGTTGCCCTGCGTGGAGTCGTACTTCAGCAGGTAAGCGAGCATATCGGGAGAGGTGAGGTCGTTGATAGCGACGATCTCGGAGCCCTCATGACCGAACATCTGACGGAAAGCCAGACGACCGATGCGACCGAAGCCGTTAATAGCAACCTTTACTGCCATTGTGTCTCCTTTCGTAAGGCCCCCGCGAGCTACAGCGCCCGCCGTTGAGGCCCACAAACTAACCACTCGCCTAATATACCTTTTTTTTGACTTGAATTTCACGAGAATGCTCGAAATTGAAAATCAAATTTACGTTAAAACGTTTTAAAGAATAAAATAGCAGCTAAATCCGTATATAAGTCGATACTTCAAACTACTTGTTTGCTTCAATGAGCTTTTCAAGCCTCAAAACGCGATGGTACAGGGCAGACTTCGATAAGGGAGGGTCAACCATCTCCCCCAAATCACGCAGCGACAGATCGGGATAGCGCTCGCGCAGGTCGCAAAAGACTGCCAAGGCGTCCGGAAGCGTGTCGCGCAAACCCCGCTGTTCGAGCTCATCGATCAACGCAAGCTGATGCTGGGCGGCACCCGCACTTCTGGTCTGATTGGCCAGTTCGGCATTCACGCGACGGTTTACGTCGTTCTTAACCAATTTGACCGCGCGCGCCTCCTCAATCTCGGCAACGCTGCGCTTGGCACCAATCAGCTTTAAAAGATGCTCGATTTCCTCGGCGCTCTTAATGTACACAGCATATGACCCCCGCCGTGCATTAACACGCGCATGGACCCCAATCTGCTCCAACAGATCGCAAAGCCCCTTGGCATATTGCTCGCCCTGTACCGCAATTTCCAAATGAAAATCGCCGCGTGGATCGGCCACGAAGCCGCCCGCGATGAGTGCGCCGCGGATATAGGCAAGTCTACAGCAAGGACGCGCAACGATATGTCGGGGCACGCCGGCGACAAGTCCTCCCCTACGGTCGAGGATACCCAGCAGCACCAGAGCCTTATCCAAATCGGGCTGATCGGGCAAGGTGATGAGATAGTTTCGAACCTTATGCAAGACAGATTTGCGGACGGTGAACTCCGTTTTGAGCTTAAGGATACGATGCGTCAGCGTGATCATCGTGCGCGCGACGGCTCCCGTCTCAGTCGCAACTGTCAAACGATACCGCCCAGAGCCAGTAAGCGAGAGCGTACCACTCACGCGCGTGAGGGCGGCAAGCGTCGACAAGTCGCAGTATTCACATTCGGGTTCGCAGCGCGCAAGCTCGTCGCGCACCTCAGCGGTAAACGACATGCAGGCCTATGCCTTCGTGTTGGCGCGCGACAGGTCGCGGTGGGAGATGCTCACGTGGTACTGAGCGCCTTCCAGGTAACGGGCCGTGGCCTCGGCAATGGCAACGCTGCGATGCTGGCCGCCCGTGCAGCCGATGGCGATAGAAAGCTGCGGCTTGCCCTCTGCGATATAGCCCGGCATCACCGTATCGAGCAGCTGTGTCCAAGCCTTCCAAAACTCCTGCGTCTTGGGATGGTCAAGAACAAAATCGGAGACCTTCTTATCGAGACCGGTCATCGTGCGCATCTCGGGATCGTAGAACGGATTGGGCAGGAAGCGGACGTCGATCATAATGTCCGCCTCGACAGGCATGCCGTGCTTAAAGCCAAACGAGAACACGTGGACGTCCATGAGCTGCTGGTCAGACAGCTCGGAAAATGCCATGCGTAGCTTGTTGCGCAGCGCAGAGGTGCGCAGACGGCTCGTGTCGATAATCATATCGGCTCGGTCGCGCACGCCCTGTAGCTGAAGGCGCTCGCGCTGAATGGCATCGGCCGTAGTCTCCCCCGGCTTGGCAATGGGATGACGGCGGCGATTTTCGCTGTAGCGACGAATCAGCACCTCGTCAGACGCCTCCAGGAACACGATGTCACAGCTCATCTCGCGCTCTTCGAGCGCGGCGACCGCATCGAGCAGCTCATCGAACAAGCCCTGGCTACGCAAATCGCAGGTGACGGCGAGATGCCTGCCCACGCCCGTATTGATGCCGACGAGCTCGGCAAGCTGGGCGATGAGACGCGGAGGCAGATTATCGATGCAAAAATAGCCCATGTCCTCAAACACGTGCATGGCCTGCGTGCGGCCCGATCCGGACATTCCGGTGATGATGACGATATCGGGAATGCGCTCCGAGCGCTCCGCCGCATCCATGGCATCTCCCTTTTGCATGTGCTGCCTCCCAAAAACAAGCGCGGGACCCAGCAACCCGGATCCCGCGCGGTCAATTGCCTATATTGAGTATACCGCCCCGAGCGGATACGAGGCCTGTCTTACGCCTCAAGCGCAGCCTTGAACCAACTCGTAATACTCGTGGGGTGCGTGATGGCGGTGCCGACGACAACGGCCCAGGCGCCAGCATCGATCGCAGCGCGAGCCTCCTCGGGCGTATGCACGCGACCCTCGCAAATGATGGGAAGGCCGGGGAATTCCTCGGTCGCCTGACGCAGGAGCGGCAGGTCGGGGCCATCGGCCATGGTGCAGTCGATGGCGGCGACACCGTGAGAAAGCGTGGTGGACACCAGGTCGAAGCCCATGTCGACAGCACGACGAATATCCTCGATGGTGGCACAGTCGGCCATCAGGAGCACGCCCTCCTCGTGCAGCGGACGGAAAGTATCCTCGACGGTCTTGCCATCGGGACGCGGACGATCGGTGGCGTCGATCGCCACGATATCGGCACCTGCAGCAACGCAGGCGCGAGCGTGGCGCAGCGTCGGCGTGATGTAAACGCCCTCGTGCCCATCCTTCCACAGGCCGATGACGGGAACCTCACAGCGACCCTTAATGGCGGCAATGTCGGCAAGGCCCTGGCAGCGAATAGCGGCGGCGCCGCCGAGCTCGCAAGCACGAGACATTTGAGCCATGGTCTCAGGCGTACGAAGCGGCTCGCCCATATACGCCTGAACGCTCACGACGAGTTTACCCTTCAGGGATTGAATCAAAGGATCGACGGTCATAAGGCTGCAACCTTTCTCAGAACAGCCTCCCGAGGCGTGTTGTCTCGGGAGGCTCCTACAGCAGATACGTTTACTTCAACGAGGCAAGAAGATGCTCAGCGGCACCGATGAGCGGAGCATCGCCCTCCAGAGAACCGATGAGGATCGGCGTATCCTGAAGCGGATCGAGCGCCTGGCTGGCATAGCCCTCGTGCACCGAATCCTTCCACGTCTGCGAACGCCAATCGGGACCTTGGTGAATCACGCCGCCCGAAAGCACGATGACCTCAGGGTCCAGGATGTTAGCGAGCGAGCCCAAGCTGGCACCCAGCGCAAAGCCGGCGTCATGGATGACCTCGGTCGCCTTTGCGTCGCCCGCACGGCACAGGTCGTTCACGTCGCGACCGACCGAAGGACGGCTGGGGTCGACGCGACCGAAGCGCTCATCGTACATACGACCAATGGAAGTGCCCGAAGCAACCGACTCAAGATGACCAGAACGTCCGCAGGCGCAGGGAATGCCAGCGGCAGCCGAGCACTCGATGTGGCCCATATGACCGGCAGCACCATGGAAGCCCTGCATCACGCGGCCGTTCTCGACATATGCGCCGCCGATGCCCGTACCGATGCCCAGACACAAGACGGAGAACTTGCCCTTGCCGACGCCCCAGTGGGCCTCGCCCAGAGCATGAGCCTGCACGTCGCCCACCACGGCAACGGGAAGACCAAGGTCTTCGCGCAGACGCGGCCCCAACTGAACGCCGGACCAGCCGGGCATGATCTCGTTGGCATACGCGATGGCGCCCGTCTTGGGATCGACGACGCCTGCGGCACCGATACCGACACCGAGGACCTCGACATCGGGATTCGCCTCAAGAGCGGCCTTGATGGACGCCTCGATACGTTGGAAGACGGCCTCGCCGCCCTCCTGGGCCTCGGTAGGAACCTCGGCCTCAAATACGGGATGGGGCGCACTGCCGTCAGCCGGGTACTCCATGATGGCGGTCGCGATCTTAGTTCCGCCGATATCGACAGAGCAGACGTACTTGTTCTCCATGTCGTTCTCCTTCGGAGACAAAACAACTACAGGAAATGCGGTCGGATTTAACCCCGCCGCACGGTAAAGGTTTCCGAGGTGCCCGAGATCGCCGTGAAGCCTCGCGGCCATTGACCTAATGGGTCATGGCCGCAAGGTTGAACGGCGAGGTCGGGTGCCTGGGAAAGCTTTAAAGGAGGCCGTTGTCCTGGAGGACCTTCTTAATCGCCTCGACGTTCTCGCCGGTCATGGCCTTCACCGGGCGCGGCATGGTCGGGCTGTCGAAGATGCCCATGAGGTTCATAGCGGTCTTGAAGGCGCCGACGCCACCGGCATAGCCCTGGACGCCCGAGGTGACGTCCCAGATGTGCGAAATCTCATTGAGACGATCCTGCTCAGCCTTGACGGTAGCCCAGTCACCAGCCTGAGCGGCCTTCCACTGACGCACGTAGCCCTCGGGCTCAACGTTAGCGAGACCCGGGACAGAGCCGTCGGCACCACCGAGGTAAGCGCCGTCGACAACAACCTCGTGACCGGTGAGGATGCTCATCGGATGGCCGTTCTTCTCGTTCTCCTGAACGAGGTAGCGGAACGAGATGTCATCACCCGAGGAATCCTTGACGCCGGCCAGGACGCCCTCGGCGCCGAGCTTGGCAAGGAGCTTCCAGGGGAGCTTGGTGTGGACGCACACGGGGATGTCATAGGCAAAGATGGGCAGGTCGAGTTCCTCGTGCAGGATGCGGAAGTGCTCCTCGACCTCGGTCATGCCCTGCAGGGCATAGAACGGGCAGGTGGCGACGAGGGCATCGGCGCCCAGCTCCTGGGCGACCTTGCCGTGCTCGATCATGCGCTCGGTCTCGGTGTCGATGATGCCGACCAGAACAGGCACACGGTGATCGACGATGCGCACGGCCTCGGCGATGATCTGACGACGGCGCTCATCGGTGGAGAAGACGACCTCGCCCGAGGAGCCCAGGAAGAACAGGCCATCGACGCCGGCATCGATCATACGGTTGATGCTGCGCTCAAAGGAGGCAACATCGAGCTGGTGATCTTCGGTATCGGGAACAACGACGGGAGGGATAACGCCGGTGAATTTCTGAGTTGCCACAAGAATCTCCTTAGTTGTCTGGCGGGCGGCCCTATGCCACCCACTCTTGTTGACAGTGTCCAGGCCGTCTAGGCCAAAGAACACGGGTAGAACGTTTGGTTCAAGAAGTCGACGACTTCGTTTTCGAACGCATTGATGCGCTCGTGAGCGTATTTGGCATAGATGATATGCCTCCGGTCACACTCAAGACCGTTGAATACGGCGAACTGGCCCTTGGGATCGCTCACGGCATCCATGAGCGATGTGCCCATGAGTACCGATCCGCACACCCGAGACGACAGAGCCTCAAGGCCACCGGGGATTGGATTGGCAACCGCCGTGCAGGCAAGGCCCCGCTCGTCCAGAGCGGAAACCGCCAGCGCGACGCCGCCGCCAAGGCCCTCGCCCCACGCAAAAATGCGATCGGGGTCCACGCCATCAAGATTGCGCGCGACCTTCGCCAACGCGCAGCCCCAACGGACGCGCTCGACAAAAGCGGGCGAAGCAATTCCCCGCTGCAGGTCGTCCGCACCAGCAACATCATCATCCAGTGCAAGCACGGCATATCCCATGGCGGCAAATCTCGTCATGTGATGCCAGCCGCGCACAGGCCGATCGATGTCGTGGAACATCAGGCACAGCGGCACGCGCTCAGATACTCGGGCACGACCAACAGGCTCAATCAAACGAGCGTGGACCGCATCGTCACCGAGCCCAAAGAAAACCTCCGAGTAACGGGCGCAGGGGTTAACAAAGTCAATTGCCGTAATGGCCAGGCCTTGAATCTCAAGATTCAAAGCGCATGTCTCTAAATCAGAAACATCTGCTTGGACATCACCGTGCCAGTCCCAATATTCTGCGAGCCTTGACGAAACCGTTCCAGGAATTCCCACGAGCCCGGGGACTATCAGCTCGTCAACATTGCTCTCGCACTTAGACATGAGCCTCCCCTCCCTCACAGAAAAACGGAATGATCAGATCGTCAAAGTCCTGAATCTCCTCGTGGCCAAAGCCCTCAAAGAACTCATGACGCTTATCGCAGGTCAGGTTGTTGTAGACCGCAAACTGCGTCGCCGGCGGACAGACGATATCAGCTGTGCCCGTGCCAAACAGCACGGGACATTTGACCATGGGGGCAAAGTTCTTGGAATCGAAGTACGCCAGTTTGGCATAGGCTTCGTCAATATGAGCCGAGTCCTCGTCAAACCAGCGCGACCAATAGCGCAGGCCCTCGTAGGCAATATCGTCGGCGTCCAGATCCCAAACCAGGCGGAAGTCCGATAAGAAGGGATAGAGGATGGTAGCGCGATTGATAAGCTCGCTGTTAAGCGCGCAGGTCGCAATACCCAAACCGCCACCCTGCGATGCGCCGTTCACATACACGCGGGTAAGATCGATGCCCTCGAGCTCGCGAACGATACGGCACAGAATGCGGATATCCTGGTGCAAGCGGACATAGTAGAGATTGGCCGGGTCGCCGTCGATACCGGCGACGATATGGCCCGCGACCGTCGTGCCCTCAAATCCACCAATATCCTCGGAGGGGCCACCCTGGCCGGGGCAGTCGAGAGCAATGAGCGCCATGCCCATGCCCGCAAACGACGCCTGCTCAAACCAGCTGCGGCTTGCACCCGGATACCCATGGAACTGAAGTACCAATGGCACAGGCTCGTCCGAGACGGGTTTAAGGTACTTGGCATGCAGGCGTGCACCACACATGCCGGTATACCAGAGGTCGAAAAACCGACAGGTCGCGGAATCCGCAACCGAAGCCGCCTCAATCTCGTAGTCGAGCTCGACAGCGTCGGCCTCGGCCATGCGGTCCTTCCAAAAGAGATCGAAATCCGATGGACGGGGCATAGCGCCTCGATATTCACCAAATTGCTGTTGTAGCTCCTGAGCACTTGGCATGGCTCGTGAACCCAGCCTTTCGAAATCGCAACGGAGGTGCGCCCGGCAAGGGAACCGGGCGCACGGGAGGAAAAGCGAGGTTACTCGCCGAGCTTGGGATGCAGCAGCGACGGCGCAGCGCCGAGCAGCATCTTGGTGTAGGGGTCCTGAGGGTGCTGGAAGACCTGCTTGGCCTCGCCCTGCTCGACAATCTTGCCGCCATTCATAACGATGATGTCGTCAGAGATATAGCGGACCGTCTGGATGTCATGGCTGATGAACACCATGGCCAGGCCGAGCTCCTTCTTAAGGTCGGTCAGCAGGTTCAGAATCTGCGCGCGGACCGAAACGTCCAGAGCAGAGGTGGGCTCGTCGGCGATGATGGCATCGGGGTTCAGCGACAGGGCACGGGCAATTGCGACGCGCTGGCGCTGGCCGCCCGAAAGCTGGCCGGGAAGAACCTCGGCGGCGGAGCTGGGCAGACCGGTGAGCTCCAAGAGCTCCTTGACGCGCTTCTCCTGCTCGGCCTCGGTACCCAGGTTGTGGACGCGCATGGGGTCGAGCAGTTGCTCGCGAACGACCATGCGGGGGTTGAGCGCCGTGGCTGGGTTCTGGAACACGACCGAGATGACGCGGCCCATGTGGCGACGGTCCTCGGCGGTACGCTTGGTAACGTCCTTGCCCTTAAAGTAGACTTTGCCGCTCGTGGGGGCCTGCAAGCCGCACATGACGTTGGCGGTGGTGGACTTTCCGCAACCGGACTCGCCGACGATGCCGATGGTCTGTCCGGGCATGAGCTTAATCGTTACACCCTGGACGGCGTGAACCAGGTTGGGGTGCAGAATCGAGCCGGTACGGGTCCTAAAGGTGACGTGGACGTCATCAAGAAAGATGATCGGCTCGACGCCGTTGACTGCGGTCTCGCTCATCTACATCACCTCCGCGTGAGGGGTCAAACCATTTGCCTTGAGCACCTCATCGGGGAGCTCGGAATAGAAGTGCTCGGTGCCGGGCACGCGCTTGAAGACCGGACGGGTGTCCAGGCCAATGCGCGGATGGCTCGAGCGGGGTGCGAAGCGATCGCCCTTGGGGAAATCGCGCGGGCTCGGAACGGCGCCGGGAACCTGGTGCAGGCGGCCCGAACCGCTCTCGATGGACAGGACGGAACCCAGAAGGCCGCGGGTGTACTCGTGAATCGGGTTGGTGAGCAGCTCCTTGGTGGGCGCCTGCTCGATAACCTGACCGGCGTACATAACCGTGATGTTATGAGCGACCTCGGCGACCAGTGCCAGGTCGTGCGAAACGAAGATCATGGCAAAGCCGAGCTTGGCCTGAAGGTCGTTAAGCAGCTTGATGACCTGCTTCTGGACGGTAACGTCCAGAGCGGTCGTGGGCTCGTCGCAGATGACCAGCTTGGGGTCGCGGGTAAGGGCCATAGCGATCAGAACGCGCTGACGCTGACCACCGGAAAGCTCATGCGGATAGCTCTCGAGCGTACGCTTGGGGTCGAGGCCCACGAGCTCCAGGAGCTCCTCGGCGCTACGGGTGCCGCCACGCTTGGTGAGCTGCTTCATCTGAGCGGAAATGAGCATGGAGGGGTTGAGCGAGGACAGGGCGTCCTGATAGACCATGGCGATATCGGTACCGCGCAGGCCGAACCACTCCTTCTTGCTCATCTTGAGCAGGTCGCGGCCCTCCCAGAGAACCTCACCGGAAAGATGCTCGTCATCGTCGGTCAGGCCCATGATGGCCAGCGTGGTGATGGACTTACCGCAGCCGGACTCGCCGACCAGGCCCATGGTCTGGCCGGGACGGACGTCAAAGTTAACGTGGTCGACGACGTTGATGTCACCGTGGTGCTCAAACTGGATGCAGAAATCGCGGACCGAAAGGATCGGCTCAACGGACTCATCGGGCACATGGCGGTCGTTACGCTTGAGTTCGACATCACGCAGGGCGCCAAGACGGGCGGACAGGGACTGAGCCTGCTCCTTGTAAGCGCGAACGGGGTCGGAGACCAGCAGGTCGGCCTCGCGGCGCTTGGAGGAGTCGGTCGGATCCAGGGCGGCGGAGGGAGCAGCGGCCATGGCGTCGGTAATACCCTCGGACAGGATGTTGAGCGCCAGGCAGGTGATCATGATGGCCAGGCCCGGGAACAGCGCCTGCCACCAACGGCCGGCAAGCACGCCACCGCGAGCGTCGGCGAGGATGTTGCCCCAGGTAGCGGTGGGCTCCTGGATACCAGCGCCGATGAAGGTCAGCGAGGCCTCGAAGATGATGGCGTCGGCGACCAGGGTAACGGTAAAGACCATGATCGGGGCGATGCAGTTACGCAGAACATGCTTGATCAAAATCCACGGAGCCTTGGCGCCGGAAACGATGACCGCGCGGACATAGTCCTCGCCGTACTCGGACACGATGTTGGCGCGCACGATACGGGCAATCTGCGGAGTGTACATAAAGCCGATGGCGAAGATGATCGACGGCACGGAATTGCCCAGGATGGAGACGAAGACGGCAGCGAGGGCGATGCCCGGGATGGACATGATGATGTCCAAGATGCGCATGATCGCCTCGGAAACGGACTTGCGCGAAACCGCCGCGAGGGCGCCCACGACCGAGCCGCAGACCAGAGCCATGGCAGTGGCGCCAAAGCCGATGATCAGCGAGTAACGACCACCGTAGAGCATGCGCGACAGAATGTCGCGACCCTTATCGTCGGTACCGAAGATAAATCCGTTGCCGGGAGCCTGGCGAGCAGTGAAAATCTCGACCGGGCTATAGGGGGCAAGAAGGGGGGCCAGAATCGCGGTCAGGGCGACCAGTACCAGCACGACGGCGGCAATCTTAGAAGACAGCGTCATCTTCTTCCAGCCACCGAGCTTGAGCCCCTTGGAGGCAGCTTTCTCGAGCTGCTCGGTTTGCTTCTCTCGAATCTTTACCATAATCTACACCGTCCTGATGCGCGGGTTGATGAGCAGGTAGAGCATGTCAACCACGATGTTGATGATGATGAAGGCAAGAGCAACGACGATGACGACGCCCTGAACCAGGTTCGCCTCGTTGCCCTGAACGCCCTGCAGGATCGCAGTACCCATGCCGGGGAGGTTGAAGATGACCTCGATGACGACAGCACCGCCCATGAGGTAACCGATCTTAAGACCGAGGGTGGTGACCGGGGTGATCAGTGCGTTGCGCAAAACGTTGATGCCGACGACGACCTTCTCGGGAACGCCGGCGCCGCGGGCCATACGGACATAGTCCTTATCGAGCTCCTCGACCATGGCCGTACGCACGATACGAGTCATCTGACCTGTCAGCGGGAATGCCAGAGCGATAGCGGGCATGATCATACGCCCCAGATAGCCAGCCGGGTTGGTGGTGAAGTGAGGCAGAGCACCGGACGCCGGGAGCACCTTAAGGTAGGAAGAGAACAGCAGGATCAACAGGACGGCAAGCCAGAACGACGGGGTTGCCAGGCCGGCGATGGAAAAGACGCGGATCACTTGGTCCGGCCATTTATCGCGATACAGTGCCGCGATGACGCCGAGTAAAAACGAGACGACCGCGCCGATGGCAAGACCGATAAAGGTCAGCTGCATCGTGACGGGCAGGGCCGTGGAGATGCGCTTGGCAACGGAGTTGCGAGCAGCACCATAGGTGCCCATGTCACCATGGATCAGATCGCCCATGTAGCGCACGTAGCGCACGGGCCAGGGGTCGTCCAGACCATACTTCTCATGGTACTCGGCAACCGCCTCGGGCGAGGCACCGTCACCCAACGCCGTATAGGCGGGGTCGGTCTTGGAGAACGACATAAGGAAGAACACCAGGACGGTGACGCCCAATGCCATGATCGGCAGCGCCACGAGACGCCTTCCAATCAAACGTAGAAAGTTGTTCACGTTCTCTCCCCTTTCTTTTGTCGGTAGGACCAACTGGTATATGAGCATGGATACTCATTACAAGACCCGAGCGACATCGAGGCCGCCCGGGTCTTTGTTTCAACTATGAGGACGTTGCCTTACGACCGACGCCCCACATATGACTCAAGCGAGTCTTAGGCCTTGACGGTCGCGACGCCCCTGAAGGACATGCTCGTCGTGCCGATGCCCTTGAAGCCATCGAGCGCCTCGCCGTTGGGCGCGGTGGACGGATCGTCCCAGGAAGCGGAGACGGTCTTGACGTGGACAACGGGGTACAGAACGGCGTTGTCGGCGATGATATCGAAGCACTCGTTCCACTTCTTCTGCTGCTCGTCGCCCTCGGCGGCAAGAGCCTCGTCCATGAGACCGTGGAGCTTCCCCCACTCAGCGGAATCCTTCCACGGGCAACGGGTCTGCATCCAGACGTTGTCACCGTACCACCAGTTGAGCAGCAGGTCGGGGTCAGCGCCGAAGCAGGACGGATCGCCAGGGGCAAGGAGGATATCGTAGGCCTCGCCGCCGTCGATGGCAGCGTAGGTGGCCGGCGAGGTATCGGTCTGGATGGTCACATCGAAGCCGAGAGCGTCGAGGTCGTTCTTGACCTGGGCGGCCATGCCCTTGATCTGCTCGTTGTCGGTAGTGCGCAGGGTGATGGCGCCCGGGGTGATGCCAGACTCTTCGATGAGCTTCTTGGCCTTCTTGGCGTCAGTCTTGTACACCGTGGAAGCCTCATGATAGTTGGTGAAGCTCTTGGGCAGGTAGCAGCTGGCGGCGGTGGCAAGGCCGGCGAAGGTGTTGGTAATCATCTTCTCGGTGTCGAGCGCGTACATGACGGCCTGACGGACCTTGACGTTGTTCCAAGGCTCCTTGGCGACGTTGAACATGATGAAGCGGGTGCCGAAGCCCTGGACGTTATCGATCTTGCAGCCGGCGCTCTCGAGCTGGTCGACGGCGTCAGCGGTGACGAGCTCCATAACGAGCGTGGAACCTTCCTGCTGGGCGGTGACACGAGCGGTGGGGTCGGTCAGGATGCTGTACTGGATCTTCTTATCCTCGGCAGCATACTCACCGTTGTACTCGGGGTTGGGAACCAGGGTAATCTCGGTATCGGAGATAGAGTCGTACATCCAGGGGCCGGAACCGATCGGCTGCTTGGCGCGATCCTCCTCGGACTGGGTAGCTGGGGTAACGCGGATGATGGCCAGACGATCCTTGAGCAGGGAGAAGTTGGGGACCTTGGTCTTGACCGTTACGGTGCTGGCGTCCTTGGCCTCGATGGACTCGAAGGGCTGGAAGAACGGAGCATAGGTAGCAGAAGCAGCGCAAGCGGTGTAGGAGGCAACGACGTCGTCAGCAGTGACCTCGGTACCATCGGAGAACTTGGCACCCTTACGGATCGTGACCTCGAAGGTAGTGTCGTCCACGGACTTGGGATCGTCGGTGGCGAGCTCGTTGAAGGTGCTGTAGTCGTGGTAATCGATGCCGTAGAGGCCCTCGACGACGTGCCAGTTAGCACCCAGGCCCACAGCGGAGCCGGTGCTGGCGGGGTCGAAGCTGGACGGAGCGTAAGCGGAACCAGCGGTGATCACGCCGCCGCCACGGTTGGCGGAATCGGTGGAACCGGAAGCGGAACCCTCGTCGCTAGGGCTGCCACCGCAGCCGGTGAGACCAAGCCCTGCGACAGCAGCGACGCTGCCGGTGAGGCCGAGGAACGAACGCCTGGACATACCCTTGTTGATGATGGCCATGTCTTCTCCTATCAATAGAGAATCTTACCCGGGAGCACCTAGACTTGCCCCCGCGCAACTTGCGGACGATATATACCTTACCTACCGACGGACCCAACTGAGGTGCCGCGCTCGGCGACCGATACATACATACGCTTGAACGGTATTTACTACCGTTCACCGAATTCATTGACAAACGATTCGCCAGACAGTATGTATCGACGAGGTGAGATATCAGTCTTCGTCAACCCGCAGGATAGCAGGTTTATTCACCATGGCTAGTCAAACGTTTTAGCGTTAATAAAACCCGAAATCAGTAGGTAATCGCCGCGAAATAAATGATTGAAAATCGGCAAATCATGTATACCAGTTGTTTAGAAGCGCGTTTAGTTTTCGGAACGGCTGGCCGATGCCTGGGCGCGCTCGGCATTCCATGCAACAAGTGCCTCGTGGACCGCTTTGGCGACATCGGCCGGAACGCCTCGAACTTCTGCAATCTCCTGCTCGCTTGCTGCGCGCAAACGCTTCATCGAGCCAAAATGGCGCATAATGGCACGTTTTCTGGTGGGTCCCACACCCGGAACGTCGTCAAGCACCGAAACCGTCATAGCCTTATCGCGCAACTCGCGGTGGAACGTAATCGCAAATCGGTGGGATTCATCGCGAACCTGCTTGATCAGATAAAGCGAAGCGGAGCCGGTCGGTAGCACGACGGGAGTCTCGTCCCACGGCACGAAAACCTCCTCATCGGCCTTTGCCAAGCCACAAACTGGTATATCGAGGCCGAGTGCCTCGAGTTGCTTAATTGCAGCGGTCAATTGCGGCTTGCCGCCATCGACAACGAGCAAATCGGGGCGCGAGCCAAAGCGCTCGTCCGCCATGCGCTCGGGAGCATAGCGACGCCCCAGAACCTCGGACATCGATACGAAGTCGTTCGCCTCGTCCAATTCGGCCTGAATTTTAAAGCGACGATACTGGCCCTTGTCGGCACGACCGTTGGTAAATACCACCATCGAAGCGACGGTAAAGGTGCCGTGCAACGTCGAGATATCGAAACACTCAATGCGCAACGGCGGCGCAGGCAGCGCCAGCGCGCTTTCGAGCTCCAGGAGCGCCTGATTGGTGCGATCGTCAGCATACCCCGTGCGCATCATGTAGCGCATGAGGGCATGGCGGGCATTTTTGGAAGCCATATCGAGCAGGCGGTGCTTTTCACCGCGCTGCGGCCTATGGAGATGGCAAGAGCGTTCGCGCTTGCCCGCAAGCCACTCCCCCAACGCTTCGGCATCCTCAAGCTCGACAGAAAGATTGATCTCGGCTGGAATATCAGCCGTCTCGTCGTAATAGCGCTTAAGAAAGCCCGATTGAAGCTCTTCCTCGTCGACATCCAGGCCTTTATCGAGGATGAACTCACAAGTTCGAACCGTTCGGCCCTCGCGAACGACAAAGACACAGGCGGCAGAGATAGTCTCTTCGCGATAGAAGCCGATGACGTCGATATCGACGCTCGATGGAAAAACGACCTGTTGGCGATCGTCCAGGCCCCTAATGACTTCCAGGCGACGCTTGACGCGCGCCGCGCGTTCAAAATCGAGCGTCTCGGCTGCCTCCGTCATCTCGGACGTAAGCTCGTCGACGACATCCTTGCGATGGCCCGACAAGAAACGTTCGACACGCTTGACGTTCTTGGCATAGTCGGCAGGGGAAATCGCGCCGACGCATGCGCCCGGCCCGCGCCCGACATGGTAGTCAAAGCAGGGACGCCCGTTTTGCGCGCAAATCATATTGACGATGTCTTCTTCGCCCTTATGAGATTCGACGATGCGGCGGCAGCGGCGCCATTCCGCACAGGATGCCGAGCAAATAGGAATGACCTTGCGTAGCGTATCGATGGTCTCACGCGCCGCACGACTATCGGTATAGGGGCCAAAATAGCGCGTTCCCGGTTTATGACGCTCTCGCGTGTATTTAATAGCCGGAAACAAGTCGCTCTTGGTAATGGCGATAAAGGGATAGCTTTTATCGTCTTTGAGATCGACGTTAAAGTACGGATGGTACTGGCCAATCAGATTGCGCTCGAGCACCAATGCCTCGTGCTCGGTCTCCACCACGATATAGTCGAAACTCGCCACCAGCTGCATCATGAGCGGAATCTTTTGACGCTCGTCCTGCAGCGTCACGTATTGACGCATACGGGCACGCAAGTTTTTCGCCTTACCCACATAGATGACATCGCCCTTGGCATCTTTCCAAAGGTAGCAGCCGGGTTGCGTGGGAACGCGCGAAACCTGCTCGGCAAGTGTTGGAATGTTGTCGTGACCTGCCACACGCATCTACTTGCGACGAAGCAGCGCCGAGACCTCGGGCATCTTAAAGACGAAGGCAAGGCCAAAAGTCACGGCGAGCGAGACGACGCCTGCAACACAAACGTAGCCCAGGGTAATGAGGATCGAGCCGCCAAGCAGTCCGACAAAGTGCTCAAGTGCCCACATGACGCCGGCGCCCGCGGCAGCGCCCAAGCCACCGAACAATAGGCCGAAGAAACCGCCGTGCAGGATAGACTTGACCTGAAGTCCATGCAGACGACGGCGCAGCCACCACAGTGAGCATCCGACCAAGACCACGTAGTCAACGACGTACGAAAGCGCAATTGCCGGCATACCGTAGCCCAGCACCACGCCAAACAGCAGAACCGAACCGGCCTGGCCGATAGCGGAGTAGAGGCAATAGCGGCTATAAGGTTTCATATCGAGCAGGGCCGAGAAGCTCTTCTGCATCAGCACGACCACGCCGTAGAGCGGCAGGGAAAGTGCCAGATAGATAAGGAACTCCGACACCAGCGCCACACCGGATTCATCGAACTTGCCGGCGCAGTAGATCATGTTGAGCGGACGGGCGAAGACGATCAGGTACATCGCAAACGGAATCAGGAAGAAGAGCATCTGGGCGACACCGCGCGAAATGCCCGTGCGGACGCTGTCGTAATCCTTCTCCTGTGCATCGTGGGAGAGTTCGGTATAGAGTGCCGTCGAAAGCGAGGCAGCGATCAGCGCATAGGGCAGCGTATACCACAGGCGCGCATATGCGATGACGGAAGGGCCGGTCTCGGGCTGCACCACCAGCGCGGCGGCATTGGTAATGGAAGTCGAGACAAACATGCACACCGTGGCGAGCAGCGTCGGGATACCAAGCGCAATCGTCTGTCGCAGCGCGGGGTCCTTAAAGTCGATATGGATATGAGGATGCACGCCATGCTTGCCAAGCGCGGGAATCTGGCAGGCCATCTGGACAAAGACGCCGAGGGTCGTACCAGCTGCGATCAAGATAATACCGACCTGCTCGCCAAATTGTGCAGACACGGGAGCAAAGCCCATAAAGCTGGCGATAACGATGACATTGTTGAGAACCGGGGCAAACGTCGACCAGAAGTAGTCGCGATGTGCGTTGAGAACGCCCGAGAACACCGAGCCCAAGCCATAAAACAGAATTTGGATAGCAAAGAAGCGGAACATGAACGCAGCGGTATCCATGCTGCCGCCATCGCCCGAAAGGAACGACTGCGTCCAAATAAAGCCGGGAGCAAACACGGTGCCCAGCAGCGAGATACCGCCCAGCAGCAGAAGCAGAATACCGAGCAGATTGCCGACATACTCGTTCGATGCCTCGCGGCCCTGCTCGCGCCTCACGCCCATATACACCGGCAAAAACGCCGTAACGAGCATGCCGCCCATCACGAGCTCGTAAAGCATGTTGGGCAGGTTGTTGGCAACCTGATAGGAGGACGAGAGCAGCGACATGCCGATAGCGGCCGCCATGGCCCACGTGCGGATAAACCCGGTGACGCGCGACACGATGGTCAGCGCGGTCATGAGGCCAGCAGAACGACCAACCGTGGAGTAGTCCGACGAACCCATATCGTCTACGTCGTCCTGAGAGTCCTCATGAACCTCATCTTGTGGCGGCAAATCGTCCACGACGGTAAAGGAGCCGGTCATCGCAAAGGGATCGTCAACCAAAACGGCGTCATCAGCAGGTGCGGCGTCATCGCTGTTCGGCATGTTGTTACCGGATACGGCATCATCATCGAATATGGCATGGTCGCCAAACACCGTGTCAACTTCTTTGGCGGCGACGGTTCGGGCAGAAAACGACAGAGGGTCCCAGTCATCATCACCGTCGATGGCCACGCCCTCGACGGGATCGGTCGAACCAAGCGGCGACCATTCGTCATCCGAAAGAAGCGGCTCGTCATTATCATGAGCCGCGGGCTTGGAGGAACGAGCGGCAGGAGTGCTCTGCGGCGCGCTCTTTCCCTGGGCTGCCATCAAAAACACCGCCGTCTCATCGGGACGCAGCACACGAGGAGCCTCGGAGACGACCGGCGTCACGCTGGCGCTCGATTGAGCGGCGGCCAAAAAGACCGCCGTCTCATCGGGACGAGTCGAAGAAAGAACCGTACGGGGAAGCGCCGTGCCGGCACCGGCGGCACGCAAGTACACGGCCGTCTCGCCCGGGTCAGCGACAGCGGACCAGGCGTTTCGAATCTCGTTATCGAACGAAGCGGCCTCGGGCGCGGGCGTCTGAGGAGCCGACCCTTTTGCAAAGTGAGCTCCGCGCTTTGATTCTTCCTGCGGCATCGCTCAGTCCTCTCTCGTGATCGGGGCAACTGTCGCCCCGCAAAATGCAACTAAGTCATCGGGAGCAAGCTCAAGCTGATAGCCGCGCTTGCCACCCGAGATAAAAATGGTATCCCAAAGGACGCATGTCTCATCGATCAGCGTCCGGAAGCGCTTTTTCATACCGACCGGGCTGCAACCGCCGCGGACATACCCCGTCGCGGCAAGCAAATCTTTGACATGCATCATGGTCAGCGACTTTTCGCCTGCGGCGCGCGCGGCGGCCTTGAGGTCGAGCTCGTCGGCAACAGGAATGCAGCACACGACATGGTCGTTGGACGGTGTCGTGCAGACCAGGGTCTTAAATCCCTGACCGGGCTCCTCGCCAAGCTGCTCGGAAATCGCGACGCCCAGACCTGACGATTCATCGCCATCGTCTTCGTACGTATGGAGAACATAGGAGATGCCGGCGCTTTCCAGCTCGCGCATCGCATTGGTTTTTGGCGTCTTAACAGCCTTTGCCATGGCACATCCTTTCCCTCGCAGAGCGACGCAAGGATTAAGTATAGGGCCAATTCCGCCGCATATGCCATCTCGACACACAGAAGCGCCACCGAATCAGAAGGAATCGGTGGCGCGTCGGTACTACAACGTCTCTTTACTGTGCGTCGAGCTGCGCCTGACGCTCACGGTCACGCTTGAGCAGCGGCGCCAAGAACTTGCCCGTGTAGCTCTGCGAACATGCCGCGACTTGCTCCGGCGTGCCCGAGACCACGACGGTTCCGCCGCCATTGCCGCCCTCGGGGCCCATATCGATCAGGCGGTCGGCAACCTTGATGACATCGAGGTTGTGCTCGATCACCAGAACCGTGTTGCCCGCATCGACCAGGCGTTGCAACACGTCGAGCAGCTGGCGAACGTCCTCAAAATGAAGGCCGGTTGTAGGCTCGTCCAAAATGTAGAACGTCTTGCCTGTCTGACGACGATGAAGCTCCTTGGCGAGCTTCACGCGCTGCGCCTCGCCGCCCGAAAGCGTCGTAGCGGGCTGGCCCAAGCTCACATAACCCAGACCCACGTCATATAGGGTCTGCAGTTTGCGCTTAATCTGCGGGATATTCCCAAAGAAAGCCAGTGCCTCGGTGACACTCATGTCGAGCACATCCGAGATTGTCTTGCCGCGGTAGGTAACCTCGAGCGTCTCGCGGTTATAACGCTTGCCGCCACATACCTCACAGGGGACATAGATATCGGGAAGGAAGTGCATCTCGATCTTAATCTGTCCATCGCCCTTGCACGCCTCGCAGCGACCGCCGCTTACGTTAAAGGAGAAACGTCCCGGCGAGTAGCCGCGCGCCTTCGACTCCGGCGTGCTTGCAAATAGCGCACGCAGATCATCCCACAGGCCAATATAGGTCGCAGGGTTCGAGCGCGGCGTGCGACCGATCGGTGACTGGTCGATATCGATTACCTTATCGATGCACTCGATGCCCTCAATCTTCTTGTACGGCCCCACGGGACGCGTCGAACGATGGATGGCATTCGTAAGCGCGGGCGCAATCGTATCGGTGACCAGGGAGCTCTTGCCCGATCCCGAAACACCGGTAACGACTGTGAGCGTACCGAACTCAATCTTGGCGGTAACGTTTTTGAGGTTGTTAGCGCGGGCACCCGTGATCTTAAGACAGCCGCGGCCGGGCTTGCGGCGCTCATCGGGCACGCGGATCATCCGCTTGCCGGTCAAATAAGCACCCGTCATGGAATCGGGACACGCCATGATATCGGCAGGCGTTCCCGCGGCGACCACGTGTCCGCCGTTAACGCCCGCACCGGGACCCATATCGATCACGTAGTCGGCAGCGCGAATTGTATCTTCGTCGTGCTCGACGACGATAACGGTATTACCGATATCGCGCAAGCGCTCGAGCGTCTTGATTAGGCGCTCGTTATCGCGTTGGTGAAGGCCGATCGACGGCTCGTCCAGAATGTACAGAACGCCCATGAGGCCGGCGCCGATCTGCGTTGCCAGGCGAATGCGCTGGGCCTCACCGCCGGAAAGCGTCGCCGAGGCGCGATCGAGCGTCAGATAGTCGAGTCCGACATCGACCAGAAAACGCAGGCGCTCCAGGATTTCCTTGACGATGCGCCCGCCGATAAACTGCTGACGCTCGGTAAGCTCCAGGCCCTCAAAAAACTCGAGCGACTCGCGACACGACAGGCAGCAGACATCGTAAATGGACTTGCCGCCCACGGTGACGGCAAGCATCTCGGGACGCAGGCGAGCACCGTGACAGCTCGAGCATGGCTCTTCGCGAATGTATTTCTCCAAGCGAGCCCTGGTGTTCTCGTTCGTCGTCTCGCTGTAGCGCTCGTACAGGATGTTGCGCACACCCGAGAACTTAGTGTCCCACTGGCTGCGACGCCCATCGAGCTTTTGATAGTCGACCGAAATCTTCGTGTCGCCCATGCCATCCAAAAACGCACGACGCACCCGCGGGGGCAGGTCCTCCCATGGCGTATCGGCACTCACCTTAAAGTGTTTGCAGACCGCAGCAAAAATCTGCGGATAATAGTTGGAGTTGCCGAACAGGCTGCCAAAGACTCCGTCGGCAATCGACTTTGAGGGGTCTTCGATCAGCGCCTCGGCATCGACTGTCTTTTTAAAGCCCAGGCCATCGCACTCGGGACATGCACCATAGGGCGCGTTGAAGGAGAAATCGCGCGGCTGCAGGTCGTCGATGGAATGCCCGTGCTCCGGGCACGCCAGTGCCAGCGAATACTCCAGCAGCTCGCCCTCGGTTCCCTCGGGAGCGTCACGGTCGGGCAGCATGTACACGTTCACGTTACCGTGCGCCAGTGCCGTCGCCTGCTCAACGGACTCGGCAATGCGACCCAGGGAGTTCTCTCGAATCACGATACGGTCGACCACGACCTCAATGTCGTGTTTGAACTTCTTGTCCAGGTCGATAGGGTCGTCAAGCGAGCGCACTTCGCCGTCGACGCGCACACGGCTAAAGCCCTCCGCACGCAGGTCCTCAAACAGCTTGGCATATTCGCCCTTGCGTCCACGAACCACCGGCGCCAACACAAACGCGCGACGGCCCTCCCCCGCCGTCAGCACCTTATCGGCGACCTGATCGGTCGTCTGACGCTCAATGACACGACCGCACTCAGGACAGTGCGGCGTTCCCACGCGAGCAAACAGCAGACGCAGATAGTCGTAAATCTCGGTTACGGTGCCCACCGTCGAGCGCGGGTTTTTGGACGTCGTCTTCTGATCGATCGACACAGCCGGCGACAGGCCGTCAATCGAGTCCAGATCGGGCTTGTCCATCTGGCCCAAAAACTGACGCGCATAGCTCGAAAGGCTCTCGACGTAACGGCGCTGGCCCTCGGCATAGATGGTATCGAACGCCAGCGAGCTCTTGCCCGATCCGGAAAGACCGGTTATGACCACGAGCTGGTCACGCGGAATGGAAACATCGATATCGCGCAGGTTATGCTCGCGCGCGCCACGAATAACGATAGAAGAATCAGACATGGAAGCTCCTTGCCTCCTACAACTTCAAATCACACTGACGATGAGTTTAACGCACTCGACGCGCACAGATGTTCGTAATACAAGATTCGCAGACCTTTTGCGTTGTCTGACGCCGCAGGCCGCACGCTCGGTCCGTACTTTCGAATACTGTCGATCGCCTACCACGCATCATAAATGACTCCCGCTCGCAAACGAGGGTACAATGACGCTCGTGTCACACCGCGGGGCTCCGGCCCCAACATATACAAAGGAGTCAAACATGGGTTGCGAGCACGCACAGGCAGCCGGCGGGCAAACGTCGCCGTCGCAATTTGAGGAGAATACGCTGTCCGAGGTCAAGCGCGTTATCGCTGTGCTTTCCGGTAAGGGCGGCGTCGGCAAGTCATTCGTCACCGGCGCCATCGCCACGGAACTTTCCCGCCACGGTCACAAGGTCGGCGTCCTCGATGCCGATATTACCGGCCCCTCTATCCCTAAGATGTTCGGCATGAGCGGACGTCACGTCCATGCCCTCGGCAACCTTATGCTGCCCGAAATCTCCGAGCACGGCGTCAAGGTTATGAGCTCTAACCTGCTGCTCCAAAACGAAACCGACCCCGTCCTCTGGCGCGGTCCGGTTATCGCGGGTGCCATCAGGCAGTTCTGGAGCGAAACCTCATGGGGCCCCATCGACTACCTGCTGATCGACATGCCTCCGGGAACGGGCGACGTCGCCCTCACGGTCTTCCAGTCGCTGCCCGTTGATGGCATCGTCATCGTCACGAGCCCGCAGGATCTGGTCTCGATGATTGTCGCCAAGGCGGTCAACATGGCCGAGAAGATGAACGTGCCCATTTTGGGAATCGTCGAAAACATGAGCTATATCGAGTGCCCCGATTGCGGCAAGAAGATCGAAGTCTTTGGCAAGAGCAAGCTCCCCGAGGTCGCCGAGCGTTACAACCTCGAGATCCTAGGGCAGCTTCCCATCAATCCGGCACTCGCCGAGGCTTGCGACAAGGGCGAGGTTGAGACCGCACTGCCCGACGGTATGCTGCCCCAAGCCGTCTCTGCCGTCGAGGCCATTGCCCCGCACGAGACCGCCGAGGCCTAAGTGAACGCAAACGCCTCCTATGACGTCTTGGTAATCGGCGGCGGGGCCTCGGGTCTCGCCGCCGCCATTACGGCCGCACGCGCAGGCAAAAGCGCCTGCATCGTTGAGCGCGATGTTGCCTGCGGCCTTAAACTCCTTGCGACCGGCAACGGCCGCTGCAACCTTTCCAACGAATCAATTGATTTCCAGCGGTACAACCGCCCCGCATTCGTCGAATCCGTCATGGGTCCCCAGCCCGAGCAAGAGCTCGGCAGTTTCTTCTCCTCGCTGGGCATCATGACGACCTCCGAGGAGGGCCGGCTGTATCCGCGCTCCCTTCGTGCCGATTCGGTGCGCGATGCGCTTCTCAACGCTTGCAATCACCTGGGTATCACCTTGATTTGTGGAGCAAACGTTGCCTCGGCATTCAAAGCCCCCGAGGGCTGGGCACTCCAAATAGACCGTCCCGCGCGATCACTCAAGGCAAAAAAGCACGACGAGCGAAAATCGGAGGTTCGCTCGCTTCGGAAGGCGCTCGCCGACATCCCTCGCAAGAGCGAGACGCTGCAGGCAAAGGCCGTAATTATCGCTACGGGCGGCAACCCTGTCGAAATCGCGAAGACGTTCAATCTTTCCCTCACACCGCAGCATCCCGTCCTCTGCCCTGTGTCGGCATCGGTCTTCGGCGACCAGACTGCGCTCAAGACACTGGATGGCCTGCGCGTCCGCGCCCGTTTGACGCTCACCCGCAATCACGAGGAGCTCTGGCGCGAAGACGGCGAAGTGCTCTTCCGAACCTTTGGCATCTCGGGCGTTGCCGCCTTTAACCTCTCCCGTCGCGTCCAGCGCGGAGACACGATTCTGCTCGACGTTTTCCCCGACCTCTCCAAAGACGAGTTGCTCGATATGCTCAACCAGCGAGTTGAGTTGCTCGGCGGCTTTTCGCCCCGCGACCCCCGCTGGCTCGACGGCATGCTCGCCCCGCAGTTCTCTCACGTTGTCTGCACCGCATTCGAACAGTGCCACCCCGGGTCGTACGACGTCATCCATCTGGTCTCAATCCTCAAGCACTTTAAGCTGCTCGTCGAGGGAACGACAGAGGAGCGTTCGGCCCAGGTCACGCGCGGCGGCGTGCCCATCGAGAGCGTCTCAGCTCCCAACCTCTGCGTGAGCAACGCGGCAGGCGCCCCACTTTACATCTGTGGCGAGGCGCTCGACATCGATGCCGATTGCGGCGGTTTCAACCTTGCGTGGGCTTGGATCTCGGGTATTCGCGCTGCAAGCAGCCTATAGCCGCGCAGTCTATAATCAAAACGCATTCGGGCCGTCTGGGACACCGGGCGGCCTCTTTCTTGCATCTAAGGAGACCTCGATGATCGAAATCACCCAAGTCCACGCGTCACTCGATGAGGCCGGCGACGAAACTGCCTGCCTTGCTATTGGTAGACGTGCCGTCAAACGAGCCCTGCGATGCGAGGATTCCCAGATTAAAGCCATTGAGCTCCATCGCAAGTCAATCGACGCCCGTAAAAAGCGAGATGTCCATTTTATTTTGAGCTTTCGAGTTGAGCTGACAAGCTCTCGACTCGAGCAGGAGGTGGTCGACCGCGTCGCCGAGCGCGACCGCTCGCGCATCCGCATGGTAGACGGCGAGGCTCCTTCATTCCCCAACCCTGTCCCGAATGCACCCAAGGGGCGTCCCATCGTTGTCGGCGCCGGCTGTGCCGGTCTCTTCGCCGCCCTCACCCTTGCCGAAGCGGGCCTTAAACCCCTGCTCATCGAGCGCGGCGACCCCGCACTTCGCCGCTCGGAAGCGATTGATCTCTTTCTTAAGGAGCGTATCCTCGACCCCGAAAGCAATATCCAATTTGGCCTGGGCGGCGCAGGGACCTTCTCGGACGGCAAGCTCAACACGGGAACCAAGAATCCTGCCCATCGACTGATTCTTGAGACCTTCGTCGAAGCGGGCTCACCTCGCGACATCCTGTGGGACGCCAAGCCGCACATTGGCTCCGACATCCTCCCCACCGTCGTCACCAACATTTCTCAGCGCATCGAGCAGCTCGGTGGAACCGTCCGTTATCGAACAAAGCTCGTCAATATTCGAACCGATGGATCTGGCGCCATCACCGGCGTTGATGTCAAACCGCCGCAAGAAACCACAAGCGAAACAATCGCCACAAAGCACCTCATTCTCGCCTGCGGCCATTCCGCCCGCGACGTATTCGAGCTTCTCAAAGAACATAACGTTGCCCTCGCGCAAAAGACCTTTGCCATGGGTGTGCGCATCGAGCATCCACAGCGCGACATCGACCGTGTCCAATATGGCCCTTCGGCAGGGCACCCGGCACTCGGAGCAGCCCCCTACAAGCTTGTCGCCCATCTCCCCAACGGCCGCAGTGTGTTCTCGTTTTGCATGTGCCCCGGAGGACAGGTTGTCGCGGCCTCTTCCGAGCAAGGCCATCTGTGCGTCAACGGCGCCAGCCTCAATGCCCGCAACGGGCGCAACGCGAATGCCGCCCTACTCGTTAACGTCACACCTGACGACCTTCCCGGCGATGATCCGCTCGCAGGCATTGAGCTCCAGCGCGCCTGCGAGCGAGCCGCCTATCGCCTAGGTGGCTCCAACTGGAACGCGCCGGCACAGCTCGTCGGGGATTTCCTCGCAGGTCGCGCCAGCACGGCACCCGGAAAGGTAAAACCGACCTATCCGCTCGGTGTGACCTGGACGGCAATTGACGAAGCCCTGCCGCAGCATATCGTCGAGTCGCTCCGCCTGGGACTTCCCCTACTCGGAAAAAAGCTACGAGGCTACGACCGCCCCGATGCCGTTCTTACCGGCGTGGAGACGCGTTCGAGCTCACCGGTCACTGTCACCCGAGACCGAGCGTGCCATGCCGTGTCGACCCCGGGCCTTTACCCTTGCGGCGAGGGTGCCGGATATGCCGGCGGCATCATGAGTGCCGCCACCGACGGCATCCGTTGCGCTGAGGCGCTGATAGCAGACCTCTAGTGCACGAACTCCCGCGTCCGAACGACACAGGCCCCGAGTTCCACAGGGAACTCGGGGCCTGTTCGCTACTTCCTGAATCGTGCACCCTGGCGTTTTCTACCCGAAGCAAAGGTAGAGCCTTTGCGAGCCTGCGAACGCAAACGCTCGATCGTTTCGTCCTCAGATGCGCCCTCAAGCATCGCCCGAATCTGAACGACGGCATCGCGCAGACGCGCCGCCTCCTCAAAGTCCATGGCAGCGGAAGCGTTGCGCATGTCTTCCTCCATGGTCTCGACGATCCGCACGAGCTCGTCATGCGGTAGCCCTTCCAGCTGTTCGGCAAGCGTCTGCTCGGGTGCCACCGTCTCCGGCGCGGCGCCCCCGCCGTTTTCGTCGGGTGTATAGAACGCACCGTGACCCAGCGAATCGCCTCTCGAGCGCCCCTTCGAGCCCACAGTCTTTTCGGCCTCGGCAATAAAGCTCGAAATGTCGTTAATGGCCTTGCGGACCGTCTTGGGCACAATGCCATGCTCTTCGTTATATGCCATCTGAATCTCGCGACGGCGCTGCGTCTCCTCGATGGCTTCTTTCATCGAATCGGTCACAACGTCTGCATACATGATGACCTCGCCGTCGGCATTACGGGCCGCACGGCCAATCGTCTGAATCAACGAACGGCGGTTGCGCAAGAAGCCTTCCTTGTCAGCGTCGAGAATTGCCACCAGCGAGACCTCGGGAAGGTCTAGACCCTCGCGGAGCAGGTTGATGCCAACGAGAACATCGATCTTTCCCTCGCGCAGCGTTCGCAGGATCTCGACACGGTCCATCGTCGCTGTATCGGAATGCATGTAGTTGACCTTAATGCCAGCGTCGAGCAGGTGATCGGTCAGATCCTCGGCCATGCGCTTGGTGAGCGTGGTCACCAGCACGCGCTCCTTGCGGGCCACGCGCTCGCGAATCTCGTCCTCAAGATCGTCAATCTGGCCTCGGACCGGCCGCACGTCAATCTTTGGATCGAGCAGGCCGGTCGGACGAATAATCTGCTCAACGTCGTTCTGGCTAACCCGCAGCTCATAGTCGCCCGGCGTGGCCGAAACGTAGATGAACTGGGGGATCCTCGCCTCAAACTCATCGAAACGAAGCGGGCGGTTATCGAGTGCCGAAGGCAGACGAAAACCATGCTCCACCAGCGTCACCTTACGCGAGCGGTCGCCTTCGTGCATGCCGCGGATCTGCGGCACCGTTACATGGCTCTCGTCGATGATGCAGAGCATATCCTTAGGAAAGTAATCGATCAGGGTAAACGGCGGCTCGCCCGGTTTTCGACCGTCTAGATGACGCGAGTAGTTCTCGATACCGTTACAAAAACCCATGGTCTCGAGCATCTCGAGATCATAGTCGGTGCGCTGCTGCAGACGCTGTGCCTCGAGCAGCTTATCAGTCGCCTTGAGCTCGGCCACACGTTTCTCGCACTCTTCGCTGATTGATTTCAGAGCCGCTTTGACCTTAGGCTTCTCAGTCACGTAGTGCGAGGCCGGCCACACGGGAATGGCCTCGTACTCACGCAGCATCTCGCCGGTGACCTCGTCGATCTCGGCAATCAGCTCGACCTCGTCGCCAAAGAACTCAAACCGCAACGGATGCTCGGCATAGGGCGGATACACGTCGACGACATCGCCGCGCACGCGGAAGGTGCCACGTGCCAAATCATAGTCATTGCGATCGTACTGGATATCGATAAGCGCATGGATAAAGTCATCGCGCTCGAGCGGCACCTTCTTGTCGACGTTCGGAGCTAGGCCCGCATAGTCCTCGGGGGAGCCAATGCCATAGATACACGAGACCGATGCGACGACGATCACATCGCGTCGAGATAGCAGCGATGCGGTCGCCTGATGTCGCAGCATCTCGACCTCTTCGTTAATCGAGGAATCCTTCTCGATATACGTATCGCTTTGCGGCACATACGCTTCGGGTTGATAGTAATCGTAGTACGACACAAAATAGACCACGGCGTTGTCAGGGAAGAATTCCTTGAGCTCGCTCGCGAGCTGAGCGGCAAGCGTTTTGTTGGGAGCCATGACCAGCGTCGGCTTCCCCAAGGCCTCAATAGTCTTAGCCATCGTGAAGGTCTTGCCCGAACCAGTCACGCCCAGCAAAACCTGATAGCGATCTCCGTCCCTCACGCCCTGCACAAGCGACTCAATGGCCTTAGGCTGGGAACCAGCGGGCTCGTATGGAGACACGACCTTAAACGGCACCTCAGAGCCCTCAACGCCAAAACGTTTGAGCTCTCCTCCAACACGCTCAACTTCAAATTCCGCCATGGATACTCCTAACTCATATATCTGCAGTATACGCAGGCGGCAGGCATAGTCCTATACGAACCGATCGGGATAGAGGGTCTTATAGCGAACCCAGGCATTATTGACACGAATCAGATACGCCTGCGTCTCGGGAAAGGTGATTGCATTATGAAGCGACGTACTCTGCTGCGCCCATCCGTCGACATTGCCCATACCGGCGTTATAGGCGGCAATGGCGCTGTCAGTCGACCCGTTAAAATACGTTAGAAGATACGAAAGATAAGCACAGCCAAACTCGATGTTCGTAGCGGGATCGTTAAGGTTGTCGGCTGAATACTCACTACCATCGACAAGACCCTTGGCAATCATATCCTGGGCAGTCTCGGGCATCAGCTGCATCAATCCCTGAGCGCCTTGATTCGACTCAGCCTCGGGATCCCAATTCGATTCCGACTTTATGACAGCACACACCAGATACGGATCAAGATTGTGCGAAATGCTCGATTGCTTTACGTACGCCTCATAGTCAATTGGATACAAAGGCTTAAAGAAGGCGGCAGGGGCATAAGAGTAGACGAGCGAAATAATGCCGAAGACAAACATAACGGCAAGTGGCGCCACGCGATACCACGTAAAGAAACGTGTCTTAGGCATCGGTCTCCTCCCTATCCACTACATCCCCGAAGCCATGGCGCGCAAGCCATGCATCCAGTTGTTCAAAGAGTGAATTGTCGCCTGCCGTATTATCGATTACCGTCGTAGCGAGATTGCAAAGCGAAGCCTCATCAGGTTGGCATGCAGAGCGAGCATCAAAATCAGAGGACTCCATACCACGATGAATAGCACGCTCACGACGAACTGCTAAAGGAGCGCTGATAACCAGAATTTCATCAGCCAGGCCAAAAGCATCTTCAAAACCAGTCGGGGCAGAAACCTCGACAACCGCAAAGGGGTAACGGGGGGACGAAACCGTACAGCAGACCGGATCAAGGATCCTCAGCGAAAGCTGCTCAATGAGAACAGGGTGCACAATGCTATTGAGCCTTGCAACCGCATCAGGAGAAACAAAGGCGCGAGAAGCGAGGATGTTACGTCGAACGCCGCCCTCCCCGTCCAGAATGTCCCAACCGAATTCTTCCGCGAGGGCATTGACGATATCGGAGCCTGGCACATACAACGATTTGGCAAGCTCATCCAGATCGATAAGCATGGCGCCATGAGATTTGAGATAGCGGCAGGCAGTCGACTTACCCGAAGCAATATTGCCCAAGACAAAAACGGTAAACATCAAGTCCTCCCTAACGCCAATGGGAGTTATTATCGCGCAAATACAAAAGAAGGACTCAAAATACAGCCAAACAGTAAGACAAGCTAAACGAAGGCGAGTTCTTGTATTACAACTCTCTATCAAACGCAAAAAGGGGGAGGCCGCAAGGCCTCCCCCTTCTTCGATTCAAGCGCACGGCTCGGTGCCGTCCACCGGTCAGCGGCGCCCTGGCCTCCCACGGGCTGACCC
>CATVTV010000013.1:0-50433 GCA_958347015.1 uncultured Collinsella sp.
CTACAAAGCCATAAAGAGGACAGTTCTCCCCCATGATTATCAACTTGAGTACTGTCGTCTTATTTTGAATACAACGCTCGCACATATGTCCAGCCCCTTAACTAATAATCATAGCTGGAAAGATGGCATTTTTATTCTATAGCCTCAAGCAACACGCTTTGCTGACGTCAAATCTTGTCATTACAAACATGTACCTTAGCGCTTAAGACTCCAAAAAAGGGGCGGCCGAGATGGCCGTCCCCTCCCCAATATTGATCAGTGCGGCAAAGGGACAGCCCCTTTGCCGCATTCAGTTACTTTCGGCAGCCCTCTTTCCAAGCCTCGGCCGCAACCTTCCAGCGTAAGCGCAAGTCGCGCTCGCGGTCGATGAACATGATGGCAAACGCGACAAACAGCAGCAAGCTCGCCACGACGATGGCGTGCAGGCCCATGCGCTCAATACACCAGTTGCCCAACACGGCGCCAAACACAAAGGTAAAGATCACGCCAAAGTACAGCAGGCCGTTTTCCAAAAAGCCGCGCCTGTGGGTGATGATGTAATCGTCCACGTTTTGCAGCGCGTTGCGCAAGTTGCCGATGCACATGGTCGTAGCGATGCCGTGACCGTGGATCTTGCGGAAGCTCTCGACCTGCATGCCGCAGGCAAACGAGGTGAGGCAGTTGGCGAGCAGGTTGAAATTGCCGCCCGGGATAAAGCTCACGCCCAGCAAGATGACGGCTTCAAAGAACACCGTCACCTGACGCCAGTGGATCACGCTGCCAAACCGCTCGTGTACCAAATCGGCAAGCATAATACCCACGGCAAACGACACCACAGGGAAGAAGTAGCGCCCCGCAAGTGCCCAGTTGCCCTCCGAGATGCTCACGCCCACGAGCAGGATGTTGCCTGTCTGCGCGTTGGCGAAAACATGGTCGCGCCCAATGTACGAATACACATCCATAAAGCCACCGGCGAGCGCCAAGATGATGCCCAGCTCAATAGACTCCGATATCTGTTTGGCACGCTGCATCGTCGTGCATCCTCCTTGTTGACGACTCTCTCGTGCGTTGGCGGAAACATAGCCGCCGTTCATACTGTAACCCATTGACAACATGGCGTGCGCGCGAGATGACCCCTTCGACACAGGGATACACAGTCTGGAAACAAACGACACCCGCATCGACACGCCGATCCGCCGGCTCGTGTACTCCACCAGTCTTTTTAGCCCCGCCCCAAAAAGACTGGTTACAATTACGTGCAGCATACAAACACCGGGAGGGATCGTGGCAAAAAAGCCTCAGCACGCTCAGAACAACCAGCGCAGTCAGCAGGGCAAACAGGGCCAGCAGCAAAAGCGCGGCGGTAAGACGCAAGGCTCGCGACCCACGCATGCCTCTGCAGCGCCCGCACGCCCCTGGCGTCCGGGCCGCGACAAGTTCCTCCCCGTCAGCCGCGCCGACATGGATGCGCGCGGCTGGGACCAGTGCGACTTTGTCTACATCTGCGGCGACGCCTACGTGGACCACCCCAGCTTTGGCATGGCCATCGTCAGCCGCGTACTCGACGCGCACGGTTACAAGGTGGGCATCATCTGCCAGCCCGACTGGACTGATCCCGCCAGCATCAGCGTGCTCGGTGAGCCGCGCCTGGGCTTTTTGGTCAGCGCCGGCAACATGGACTCCATGGTCAACCACTATTCGGTGACCAAGCACCGCCGCCACACCGATGCCTACACGCCCGGCGGCGAGGAAGGTCACCGCCCCAACCGTGCCGTCACGGTCTACGGCAACCTCATCCGCCAGACGTTCAAAGACGCTCCCATCATCATCGGTGGCATCGAGGCAAGCCTGCGCCGTCTGGCCCACTACGACTATTGGCAGGACAAGCTCAAGCGCTCGGTGCTGCTCGACTCGGGCGCCGACATCCTCATCTACGGCATGGGCGAGCACGCGATCGTCGAGATCGCCGACGCGCTCGACGCGGGACTGCCCGTCGACCAGATTACCTATATCAATGGCACCGTTTACCGCACGGGTTCGCTCGACGAGGTCTACGACTACGACCTGCTGCCCAGCTGGGACGACCTTACCGCCGACAAGCTCAACTACGCACGCAGCTTCAATGTGCAGCAGCAGAATATGGACCCCATCACCGGACACCGCCTGGTAGAGCCCTACCCCAACAGCGTCTATGTGGTGCAGAACCCGCCATCGGCGACGCTCACCACCGATGAGATGGACGAGGTGGCCGAGCTCCCCTACGCACGCGATTGGCATCCCGACTACGACGCGGCAGGCGGCGTGCCGGCCTTTGCCGAGATCAAGTTTTCCATTAGCTCCAACCGTGGCTGTTTTGGTGAGTGCTCATTTTGCGCCCTCACCTTCCACCAGGGGCGCGTGCTGCAGATGCGCAGCCACGATTCGATCATGCGCGAGGCCGAGCTGCTCACGCGCGATCCCGAGTTTAAGGGCTACATCAACGACGTGGGCGGACCGACGGCAAACTTTAGCCGCCCTGCCTGCGACAAGCAGCTCAAGCACGGCGTGTGCAAGAACAAGCGCTGCCTGTGGCCGAGCGTATGCAAGAACATGGTGGTCGACGAGAGCGGCTACACGCAGTTGCTGCGCGACCTGCGCCAGCTGCCGGGCGTCAAGAAGGTCTTCGTCCGCAGCGGCATCCGCTTTGACTACACCATGGCCGATGCCTCGGACGAGTTTTTGCGCGAGCTGCTGGAGCACCATGTCTCGGGCCAGCTGCGCGTGGCACCCGAGCACGTGAGCGACGCGGTGTTGTCCGTGATGGGCAAGCCGAGCCGAGCCGTCTACGACGCGTTCTGCCGTAAATTTGAACGCCTGAACCGCGAATACGGACTCAAGCAGTACGTAGTGCCGTACCTAATCTCGAGCCATCCCGGCTCAACGATGAAGGAAGCAGTGGACCTTGCCGAGGCCGTGCGCGACATGGGCTACATGCCCGAACAGGTGCAGGACTTCTACCCCACCCCGTCCACCATGTCAACGTGCATGTACTACACCGGCGTGGATCCGCGCACCATGCAGCCGATCTACGTGGCGCGCGACCCGCACGAGAAGGCCATGCAGCGTGCGCTCATCCAGTATCGCAAGCCCGAGAACTACAAGCTCGTGCGCGAGGCGCTGGAAAAGGCTGGCCGCCGCGATCTGATCGGCTACACCAAGCATTGCCTGATTCGTCCCGTGCCCCCGCGCCCGGGCGAGACATCTGCTGGCGGTGGGCATGGAACCGGCAAGAAGGGCGGCAAACCACATGGCGGTGGCGCTGGCAAGGGACCCAAAGGCAGCAAGGGCCACGGCGGCATGTCGCGTGCGCAAAACACCGCAGGTCGCAATCGCGCGGCCCAGGGACGGCAGGGCGCCAACGGAGGCGGCAGGCGCAACTAGGGCAGCGGTGCGCTCGCTGCGTCCATCCCACACGCGTGGCGCAGCGAGCGCATTGCCTCAACGAGGATGACGCCGGCGATGGCGACCGTGACCACCACGTCGAGCGAGGTGTTCACAAACCAGAGCAACGTCATGAGATACGACCCGGCATTAAAGGCAAAGTGCAGCAGGATCGTGTAGCGGAGCTTTCCGGTCGTCACGAGCACCCAACCAAAGATGAGGCCGGCGGCACCCGCGTAGCAACCCTGCACCCAATTCATGTGCATAAAACCGAAGATTGCCGCCTGCAGCACAATCGCCGCGGCGATACCCCACGTGCTTGGGGCCGCCCAGGGCACCATGGCACCGTCCTGCGCGCTCGCACGACGCCGGCGCTTCCAAAGTGGGCGGCACTGCGGATTAAACGCTCGGAGCGAAAACTCAAAAATAATGCCGCGCACCAGCAGCTCTTCACAAAACGGGGCGCCGAGCACCGTGGTCAGGACGGCGAGATAGCTGGTGTCGCCCATGCCTGTTTCCTCGACAAGCTCGCTGTAGTCGGCCGCCGCCTCGGGCAACAACGACAACGCGGCGTCGGTCACGTAGCCAACAACCACCTGCAGGGCCAGGCCGATCACGATAACGCAGGCGATGCGTTTCCACGCCCCACGCGCTCCCCCGCCGAGCGGGTGCTCGCTTTGCCGGCGTGCCATAAACGAACGCGGCCACAGATAACGCCACCACAGCAGCGCCATCAAAAACGATGCCGTCTGCGCGACGGCCTGAAGCAATTGAATGTCGAGGTCATCGATCGAAAAACCCATGAACACCGATGCGACGCCAAGGGCGGAGAACAAAACGACGCTCAGGGCAATATCGGCAGCGACGACGCCAAAACAGGCAAGCGCCCAAATCATCGCATTGAGCATGCCGACCTCCTCCCGACGACTAGTCATTGGGGACGTTCTTCAACGACTAGCTGTTGAGGACACTCTTTGCCAAAGGCCCCGTTGGGCGAGATGTCAAACGGAAAGGTGCCGCAGCGATTGAACGCGGCGATAAACATGCGGATGGCGTTGGACGGCGTGGTGCCCACGAGCTGAGTTGCCGCCGCGAAGGCTGCCTTCTCCTCGGGCAAGACCTTCGCGACTACGGGGGTCATGTGTTCTGCCATGGCGCTTCCTTTTTGAAACGACGGTAGTGCGGATAGATGCGGGCCACGCGGCTGGGCGACGGGCTGTGAAGGCAACCCGATTGGCCCGCATCCGGAGTTTGTTTCTGCGGCGTTGGTATTACTTGGTATTCCTAAGTATTACCCCGCAGATAGAATACCACACCCGACCCCATGGGGACGGAGGAAAACGAATCATTTTGTTGCTCAGTTAGTATTTAGAGCGTGATGATGTCCGAGATATCGAGGGCCTGAGCGTCGGCGGCGTCGTGCGTGGCAAGTAAGAGCGTGCGGCCGTCGAGCAGGTCGAGCACGACCTTGGTCGTCGCATCGCGCGCGGCGGCATCCAGGCCGGTAAAGGGCTCATCCAGAATGACGGCGCAGCCACCACACAGCAGGGCGCGGGCAATCTCGACACGGCGGCGCTGCCCGCCCGAAAGCTCGGCCACGCGCGAATGCACGTCGATTCCCGGCACCAACCGGCGCAGCAAGGCCGCAGCACTCGAGGCGTCCACACGCGCATCGGCGCACACCAGCACGTTATCCAGCGCCGAGGCGGACTCGGCCAAGCGTGCATCCTGAAACACCATCGAGCACGGCGAGCACTCCCCCGCTGCCAACGAAAGCAGCGTCGACTTGCCCATGCCCGAAGCACCCATCACACAGATGCGCCCACCCGCAGGCACGTTGAGCACCAGACCATCCAGCGCCGGCGCCCAGGGCGCGCGATCGCCCACGGCAAGCGCAAGCTCCGCTGCAGCCCCACCGCCAGCAGAGTCGCCCACACAACCGCGAGCGCCGCGCCCATGCGCCCGCACGGCCGCGCGCCACGCCACGGGTCCCGAAACCCGCAGCAGCCACACCAGCACGCGCTCACACGCCCACGAGGCGACAACGACCAGCATGGTCCACGCCAGCAGGTCAGCCGTCTCGATGAGCAGCTTCGCCTGATAGATGCGCTCGCCCACGGTGCCCACCGCCATGCCGATCAGCTCCGCCGCCACGCCGGCCTTCCAGCTCATGCCGATCACGGCGCGGGCGCACGAAAGCACAAACGGCAGCACCTCGCGCCAGGTGTGGGCACAAAACAGCCGCCAGCCGCGCACGCCATGCAGACGGAACATCTGCTCCAGCGGTTTATTCACCTGAGCCAGCCCCTCGGCCAGCGAAAAATACACGCCCGGCAGCGCCATCAAAAAGACGGCGGCGATGCTCACACGTGCCGACCCCAGCCAGATAAGCAACAGGACCACCACGCAGGCGACCGGCGTCGCCTTTACAAACGACAGCGCCGGAGCAACCAGGTGCGCAAACGCCCGCGACCGTGATGAAATCCCGACAAGCACGCCGCCACACACCGCGGCAAGCGCCAGCCCGCCCAGTATCCGCGCGCCCGAGCCCGCCAAAATCGCCCAGGTACCGCCATCGCACACCAGGCGCAGCAGCGCCAAGGCAACAGCACCCGGCCCCGGCAAGATCAGCGGCTGCGCCACCAGCGCCGCCACCAGCATCCACGCGGCAAGCCAAAAGGCGGCGACGGCACCTGCTGCCGCCACCGCCTTCATACGCTCTGTCATGTGTCGAGCAAACGCACGCACGGGCTACTCCATGTAGTAGAAATCGTCAGCCGGAAGTTTACCACCCACGGCGCTCGCGTCCGCGTCGGACAGCACCTGCAGATACCCGCTAAGTGCCGCCTTCATATCCTTGCCCGTCTGGCACACAAGCATGCATCCGGGAATCGCCTTCTCGGCGATCTTGGCGTTGTCCACGATGCCGGCATCGACCACGGCCTGCGCCCAGTCTGCCGGCGCCGCATTGACAGCCTTAACGCTCGCCGCATGGCAGCTCAAGAACTCCGCCACGGCCTCGGGATGTTCCTCGGCAAACGCGCGGCGCACCACGGTCACGCCCGTCAGCAGGCGCGAGCCCGTGTCACCCGCCAGTTCGTCCCACACATCGGTCAGGCTCACCGGTGCCGACAGCTTGCCTTCGCTCTTGGCGATGGCAGCGGTCTTGAACGGCTCCGGCAGCACGCCCACGGCGGACGGGTCGGCAAGCAAGGCCGACAGCACCTCGGTGGGCTCGCTCTTAAACTCGAGCGCCACCTGGCCGGTCAGGCCCGCGCGCTCCAACAGGTAGTTCATGACGTACTCCGGCGTGGTGCCCTTGCCCGTCATGTAGACGGTATGGCCCGCCAGATCGCCAAACGAGGTCACACTCGCGTCGCCCGTCACCACGTTCAGCACGCCCAGCGTGTTGATGTCGATGACCCGCACCGCGCCCTCGGTCTTGTTGTAGAGCACGCTCGCCACGTTGGCGGGCACCAGGGCAATGTCGATATCGCCCTGAATGACCTTGGGCACAATCTCGTCGGCGGCGGTGTTGATCGCAAAGTCGAACTCATTGTCCGTCTCGCCATCGGCAGCCTGGTCCATAAACTGCACCAGACCGATCGACGTCGGGCCCTTGAGCGAGGCGACGTGCACCTCGACCGGCTCTGCGGCAGCACCGGCGCCGTCCGTGGTAGCCGAGCCCGCGGCGGACCCGGCCCTGGCAGCCCCGCCGCCACAGCCCGCGAGCGCAAGCGACAGGGCGCCCGCGGCGAGCGCCGAGGCAAACCCCCGGCGCGACATCTCAACATCAAACGCGCGCATCGCTAGCACGTCCCCTCGTTAGGCATCGTCCATGCGTGATGGTCGGTATGCAGCAGCTCCTCGGCCAGCGGCGAGAGCGGCTCGCCCAAGAACTCGCGGTAGCACGCCTGGACATCGGGGTTCTCGTGCGAGAAGCGAATGTCTGCAGCGGCATCCAGGCCCCACAGCACCTGACCGCGCTCGGCTGCCAGCTCGCAGCCGTCGTGGATGGGCTGACCGCCGCCACCGACGCAGCCGCCCGGGCACGCCATGACCTCAACGAAGTCATAGTTCACGCGGCCGTCGCGAATTGCGTCGAGCAGGCGGGCGGCGTTGCCCAGCCCGTGTGCCACGGCGACGCGCACCTTGGTGCCATCGATATCGGCCACGGCCTCCTTCCAGCCGTCCAGCCCGCGCACATCGGTAAAAAAGTCGGCGTCGGGGTTCTTGCCCGTCACCAGGTAATAGGCCGAGCGCACGGCGGCCTCCATCACGCCGCCCGTGGCGCCAAAGATCACACCCGCGCCCGTGCCAAAGCCCAGCGGCGTATCGAGCGGCTCCTCAACCAGCGTATCCACGCTCACGTGGCTCGCGCGGATCATACGCACCATCTCGCGCACCGTCAGCGCAACGTCAACGTCGGGCGTACCGTCCTCGCCCACCATGCTCGGTAGCGCGCACTCGGCCTTCTTGGCCGTGCACGGCATCACGGACACCACAAACAGACGCTCGGGCTCCACGCCCAGCACCTTGGCGTAGTAGGTCTTGGCGATGGCGCCGAACATCTGCTGCGGCGACTTTGACGTGGACAGGCTGTCGACAAACTCCGGATAGCGCGCCTTCACAAAGCGCACCCAGCCCGGGCAGCAGCTCGTAAACATGGGCCAGCCGCGGCTGTCGCCCTCGCCCTTGGCGGCCTTACCCAGGCGTTCGAGCAGCTCGGAGCCCTCCTCCATAATGGTGAGGTCAGCCGAGAAGTCGGTGTCGAACACGTACTCAAAGCCAACGCGGCGCAGTGCGCAAGCCAGGCGCTCAACGGTAGCCTCCTCGCGCGGAATACCGAGCTCCTCGCCCCAGGCGCTGCGCACGGCCGGCGCAATCTGCACCAGCACGATCTTGTCGGGATCGGCGAGAGCATCGAACACGGTCTCGGTATCGTCACGCTCGCGCAGGGCGCCCGTCGGGCAATGCGTGATGCACTGACCGCACGCGACGCAATCGGTCTTGCCGATCGGCGCACGCCCGCGGGTGCCCACGGCGGTATGCGTGGCGCGGTTGGTCAGGTCCCAAATCCCCAAGCCCTGCACGCTCTCGCACACCTTGATGCAGCGCATGCATTTAATGCACTTGTCGTTATCGCGGATGATGGGAAAATCGAAGTCCCAGCCCTCGCGCGCCAGGTGCTGCTCGTACGGCAGATAGAAAATGCCCAGGTCGTTGGCGATGGCCTGTAGGTTGCAGTTACCACTGCGCACGCAGCTCGTACAGCGCGAATCGTGCTGGGACAGCAGCAGCTGCACGTTGGTGCGACGCGCCTCGCGGGCTTTGGGGCTGTTGGTGCGGACCACCATGCCGTCGAGCACGTAGTTGTTGCAGGCGGCGACCAGCTGGTCGCAGCCCTCAACCTCGACCACGCACACGCGGCAACCGCCGATCTCGTTTAGATCGCGCAGGTAGCACAGGGTGGGAATCTGGATGCCGACGGACTTGGCCGCGTCCAGGATCGTGGTGTGCTCGGGAACCACGACTTCGCAGCTATCGATAATGAGCTTGACCATATTGTGCGCTCCGCTTTCGGTGTTGTCGCTGACAGTGGTTTTGTTGGGCTCTACCATTCCAGGTTCCTCCCTCCGCGGAACGCGCCAAAGCCAAAGTGGTCGCAACGCAGGCAGCGGCTTGCCTCCTGGCGTGCCTCTTCCTCGGTAAGACCCTGCTCGACCAGATTCCAATCGTGGATGCGCTCGCCGGCCTCGCGCTCGCCCAGCTCGCAGCGGCCGCACTCGTGCTTGCCCTTAAACTGCACGGTCGGCAGCTCCACGTCGAGCTTAATCTTGTGGTCGAAGCCCAGGTAGCGGTCGATATTTGCCGAAGCCACGCGGCCGGCGTTGATGGCCCGGATGACGGTGGCGGGGCCGGTCTGGCAGTCGCCGCCGCTAAAGAGGCCATCGAAGTTGGGCACGGCGCCATCCGAATCGGTGACCACGCAGCCCCACTTACAGGCGATGCCCATGTCCTCAAACGGCTTGGAATCGATGTCCTGGCCAATGGCCACAAACACGCGCTCGCAGGGAATGACGCGCTCGGGCGTGGCGGCAGCACGCGGGGCCGGACGCCCACGGCGAGGCTCGCCGATAATCTGCGGCTGCACGCGCAGGCCACTCACGCGGCCTTCCTCACCCGTCTCGATAGCGAGCGGTGCGGTGAGCTCCAGAACCTCGCAGCCCTCGGCCTGGGCGCCGGCAATCTCGGCATCCTGGGCTGTCATGTCGCAGATGCGACGGCGGTAGACGATGCTCACCTTTTCGGCACCGCAGCGCACGGCAGAACGCGCCACGTCCATGGCCACGTTGCCGCCGCCGATGACGCACACGCGCTGGCCACTCAGGTCGGGCAGCTCGTCGTCTCCAATGGCACGCAGCATCCTGACGGCTGACTCCACGCCGGGCGCCTCTTCGCCCGGAAGGCCGAGCTTCCTATCGCTGTGGGCACCGATGGCCAGGTAGACGGCATCGAACTCGTCGCGCAGGCAGGCAAGCTCCTCGCCGTTGACGGAGTGGTCGAGTTCCACGTCGATGCCGGCGCTCAAGATCCAGTCGATCTCGGCCTGCAGGCGCTCGCGCGGCAGACGGTAGCTGGGAATGCCATAGCGCAGCATGCCGCCCAGGTGGTGGCGCTGCTCATAGATGGTCACCTTATGGCCCATCACGGCCAGGTAGTAGGCGCAGGAAAGGCCGGCCGGGCCGCCGCCAATCACGGCGATGCGCTTGTCGGTGTTGTCGACCACGCTGGGCTTGTAATCGTTGAGGTCGCTGTGCTCAACGGCAAAACGCTTGAGGGCGAGGATGTTCATGGGATCATCGACCATGCCGCGACGGCAGTGCATCTCGCAGGGATGCTCGCACACCAGGCCGCAAACGAGCGGCAGCGGGTTGTTCTTTCGGATGACCTTGACGGCATCGGCATAGCGGCCGGCCTCGACCAGCGAAATGTAACCGGGAATGTCGACGTGCGCCGGGCAGCCCGAGACGCACGGGACGCGGGCCTCGCGGTCAAAGCCACAGGAGTGCTCACGGATGTGGTGCTCAAAATCGTCGCGAAAACCGCGGATAGCCGTAAGCGCCATGGCACCGGCCTCGTAACCGATGGCGCAGTCGCTCGAAAGGTAGATGGTGCGGGCAGTGCGCTCAATCAAGTTGAGCGTGGACTCGTCGGCGCGGCCCTCGAGCACATCGGCGAGCAGGTCGCTCAGCGCGCTCAGGCCCACGCGGCAGGGCGTGCACTTGCCGCAGCTCTGGGTGGAGCACAGGTTGACGAGCGCTGCCGTAAACTCAACGGGACACGGGGCGAGCGAGCTCACCGCCAGACGGCGTCCAAGCGCATCATGCAGGTCGTCCATGACGGCCTGAGCATGGCTGCGTTCCATTACGTGCAGTCGTGCCATAAGATCCCCTCTCATGTGGCAGCCCGGAGGCGAGGCCGGGCGAAATTGCTACACGCACAACACTGAGCTAAAAAGTTGTTAGGTCTCCACACGGTTCGGCAGGCGGTATAAAATGCGACCCTCAGCGGTGAAATAGAACAATACCGCAGATAAATGCCATATTTGATAAAACGCGTTACCAAATGACGATGCCCCGTCCGCGCAAGCACGCGAACGGGGCATTGGTCAAGTTTTACGGTCAGCGACTCTTTTGTGCCAGCGACCCTGTTGCTTTTACTTAAGCTCGGGCCAGTAACCCTTGTTGGCCTCGATCATGTCGTCGAGAACCTCCTTGGCGACCTTCATCGACGGCACGGTCTTGTTCAGCGTAAAGGCCTTGAGCGCCTTCTCGTACGAACCCTCGATCGTAGCCTCGACCACGAGCTTCTCGGAGTTCAGCTGCTGCATCATGAGGCCCTGCTGGAACAGAGGAATGTTGTCACGGCTGATGACCTCGGGGCCGTTCTTGCCAATGTAGGCAGGCAGCTCGACCATTGCGTCGTAGGGCATGTTGGGGATAGCGCCCTTGTTCTCGCAAATGACCAGGAAGCGCTGCTTGGTGTCGTTCTTCAGAGCGATGGCCAGGTCGGCAATCCAGTCACCGTGGCTGCCCGCATAGAACGTGCTCTCGTCAATCTCGCCCGTCTTCTCGTAGTGGTCGATGCCGTCGAAGAGGTTCTTCTCGCGCGTCTCCTCAACCTCGTTAGCACGGGTGCGCTCGGGGTTGGAATGCTCGACGAACTCCTTCTGCTGCAGGTAGTAGTTCAGATACGTGTTGGGCAGGTACTCCGGGAAGCACTCCATGATCTCGTACTCGCCCTTCCAGACGTAGTACCAGCTGCCCTTGGTGTGACGGTTCTGCTCGGGGTGCTCGTCGGCGGTCTCCTCGGGCTTCTTTGCCATGAGCGAGCCCATGCCCTTGAGGTAGGAATCGGGCAGCAGAATCTCATGCTCCTTGATGTACTCGCGCAGCTGCGGGAGCACCTCCTCGCCCTTGTGACGGATCGAGGTGAACCAACCAAAGTGGTTGAGGCCAAAGTAATCGTACTCGACATCCTTCTTGTCGATATCGAGCGCGGCGCAAACCACGTCGATGATCGCGATCGGCATGTCGCAGATGTTGATGATGCGAGCGTTGGGACGCAGCACGCGGCAGCCCTCGGAGACGATGGCGGCAGGGTTGGAGTAGTTGAGAATCCAGTAGTCCTTCTTGGCGTACTTCTCAACGTCATCGATCAGCTCGACCATGGGGAAGATGGTGCGCATGCCGTAGGCAAGGCCGCCGCAACCGCAAGTCTCCTGACCTACGCAGCCGTGACGCAGCGGAATCTTCTCGTCCTTCTCGCGCATGGCGTAGCCGCCCACGCGCATCTGGGCAAACACGAAGCTCGCGTCGGTAAAAGCCGTCTTTTTGTCGGTGGTCACCGTGAGCTTGATGTCCAGGCCGAGGTCCTCGTGCAAAATCCAGTCCACGAGCACGCCGATCTTGCGCTGGCGCTCCTCGTTGATGTCGTACAGACGAATCTCGTCAACGTCGAGCTCGTCCTTGCGCAGAGCGATGGACTTGACGATGCCGGGGGTAAAGGTGGATCCGCCACCACACAGAGTAATGATCATTGTTTACTGCTCCTTCTCAATTGCGTTTTCGACCTTGTCGCGCATCTCGGCGACCTTCATGCCAAAGATGATCTGGATATTATTGCCGTTGCGGTTGATGCCGCTGTTGGGCACGTGGTTGATGAGGTCCTCATTGATGAGGTCCGGGTTCTTAACGTTCACGCGGAGACGCGTAAAGCAGTTCTCGAGCTCCTCGATGTTGTCCTTGCCGCCAAGGCCTGCGACCAGGTCGGCAATGCCAGCATCGACGCCCTCTGCGGGAGCCGCGGCAACAGCGCCCTGCTTCACCGCGACAGACGCGGCGGCCTCGCCCTCGGCAACGGACTCGGCGAGCTCGGACTCCTCCTCGCGACCAGGCGTGTGGAGGTTGAGCTTCTTAATAAGGAAGGTGAAGAGGAAGAAGTACAGAGCGGCGTTGACGACTCCGAGCACCAGCATAACCGGCCAGTTGGTCTTGTCGACACCCAGGACCAGGTTGGAGACCACGATGTTGATGATGCCGCCTGCAGTCGAAGCGGGCACGGAGAGGACCTTGAGCAGGACCAGGAAGATGCCGGAAAGAACCGAGTGAACGACAAAGAGCACGGGAGCGGCAAAGACAAAGAGGAAGTCCATGGGCTCGGTCACGCAGGAGAGCACGGCGGTGATGATCAGCGGGATGATAACGGCCTTGGTCTTATCCTTGTTCCCCTTGTAAGCGGTGAAGATAAAGGCGAGACCGATACCGATGTAGGGCCACAGGTTGTTGAAGGTGTAGCTGTTGAAGTAGGTGCTATCGGAGAAGGGCTGGCCCGTCATTGCCATCTCGGCAACACGGATGGGGTAGGCACCGGCGATAACCTGATCGCCCAGCGTCAGGGTGCCACCCACATCGGAGAACTGGAACGGGGTGTAGATGAGGTGGTGCAGACCGGTGGGAACGAGCAGCTTGTTGAGCATGCCGTAGATAAACAGACCGATGTTGCCCGACTCCTTAATGATGCCGGCAACGGAGGAGATGGCACCCTGAACCGGAGGCCAAATGATGCAGAAGCCAGCGCCCATGATCCAGGAAATGATGATCATGATCAGGAACGGGAAGCGAACGCCCGAGAACATCGAAAGGGCAATGGGGAACTGCTTGTTCGAGTACTTGTTGAACACGGCACCGGTGATGCAACCGAGAATGATGCCGCCAAACACGCCGGTATCGAGCACCTGGATGCCCATAACGTTGGCCTGGCCGGTTCCGGTAAGGCCGAGCATGCCGCTCGCATCGGCAAGAGAGCCGGTGGCGTTGAGCACGATGTTGTTAGCCTGCAGGAACAGGAAGAACGACATCAGGGCGATCAGCGAGGCATGGCCCTTGTTCTTCTTTGCCATGGCGCCGGCGATGCCCACGCAGAACAGAATCGAGAGGTTGTTGATGATAAACATCAGCGACTGATAGACAACGGCGCCCACGAGCTGGAACGGACCGAAGCCCAGCACAGGGACCATGGCGCAGATGGTCTTGTTGGTCAGAATGATGCCCACGATGAGCAGGATGCCGGCAACCGAGAGATACATCATCGGCTGGACGATCGACTTCGCGAACACCTCCAACGGCGCTTTGAAATTGAACTTCTTTTTTGCGGTCATAGCGGTACTCCCCTTCCTTTTCCGCAAATTAAGACAGATGTGCCCTGGACAAGACCGTGAGCCTTGCCTTATATCAATCGATGTGTGGGCACGTTATGCCTAGAGACCAGGTTCTCCAAGCAGGTTAACAATGTGATATGCGAGATAACTCTTCTCGGCATCGGTAACGACAACGTTATAGGTAGACGACAAGTGGGCGGCTATGGCGTCCGCGCACGAGAATGCGCACGGATACGCCGTTTCATCGATTCGGAACAGCGCGTCGCCATTGATTTGCCCGGCCGTGGGGTCAAGCGCCCGCTGTGCGAAAAACTGCAGGTGGCGGACGAAACGTTCGTAAGGCAGCGAGGTGTCATCGAGGGTCGTAGCATAGCGCTTGGAAACAATCGCGAGCACGTCGCGAACAAGCTGGACCGAAACAATCAAACGATCGGAGCGTTGCGGCATGGTGGCGTTGACGATATGCAGCGTAATGAAACCCTGCTCTTCTTCGCTCATCTGGATGCCCATATACTCCTTGATAATCTGCAGCGCACGGCCCGCAAGTGCATACTCCTTGCGATAAAACTGCTGGATCTCGAGCAGCAACGGATTCTCACAGGAGACGCCCTTGCGCTCGCGCTCCAAAGCAAGGCTGATATGGTCTGCGAGAGCAATGAGAATCTTGTCGTTGATATCAACATTGAGCTCTCGACGGAGCATCTGAACAATGTCCTCGGAAATCACGAGGTTGACGGTGGGGATGGACTCCAAAAGATGTGCCAAGCGGTCAATCGTACGCGAGTCCTGAGAAGTTCCTTCCTGCAACGCGTAGGTCTTTTCGATCGACGCCTCGTCGACGGCATCGCCGGCATGACGGCCAAAGCAGAGGCCTCGGCCGATGACGATGAGCTCGGAGCCATCGTCCGAAGTGACCATTGCGACGTTGTTGTTAAAAACTCGCTTGATAACCACGGTACCCACCACAAGAATTTACTCGGAAAGCCAGACGACAGGCTCTTTAACAGCAACAGGGCCGGAAGCATGCTCACGAAGAGTCGAGTTCTCCGAGCGCTCGCACACGATAACGAAGACCGTGGGATCGAAGCCGGCGGCGCGGACCGCGTCGAAATCAACCTCGACGAGGGGCTGGCCCGCGTCGACATGGTCACCCTGGGCAACAAGCGCATGGAAGCCCTTGCCCTCAAGCTTAACAGTGTCGATTCCGATATGCAGCATCACCTGAGCAGAGCTGTCGTCGGACATGATGCCCAGCGCGTGCTCAGTCGGAAACAGCGCCGCGACGGTGCCGGAAACAGGAGCGCACACCGTTCCCTCTTGGGGAACCACGGCAACGCCATCGCCCACCGCACGGCTGCTAAAAGCGGGGTCATTGGTATTTTCTAGATGAACAAGCTCGCCGGAAACGGGAGCGAGGATTTCGAACTCGGAAGCTGCAGTCTTCTGCTCATCCGAACCGCCCATCAGGCGAGAAAAGAAACCCATGGTGGCATGTCCCTTCATAAATATAGCCCAACCAAAATCAAGCGAATGCGTCCCTTGAGACACACTCGTTCAAAGACTTTGGTTAGGCCCACGTCCGAGGGACTCGGTAACCTTCCGCATTTCTTTTACGGGGGCTATTGTAGACAAGCCCAAAGCCGGAACAACTATTATGACCGATGAACGGTATTTTTTCTTCGATAAACGGTATTTAGGCGACATTTGGATGCCTCCATAGCTTTGTAACCCTCGTGGCTATTCCCGATGGGGCACCCGACCCCGTATCGCGGCGCATGTCACCCCCAATCTGGGTATCCGGCGCACGGCGCCCTATTGTCTTGCATAATTTCGCTTGCGTCATGCATAAAAAGACGGGGGTGCCCCTTCCCGTCCAAACGTACCCCCGCTTGGACCGTGCAAAAACCGGAGTATTCAGCATCGTGGCCCCCGCCGGCGACGCCGCAAATCGGGGAAGCCACGCGATCGGCGTCGTTTTGAGACCCGGCGCGGCGCGAAACGCGTGTTATCGCCGCGCCGGACGCCATCCACCAACCCAAATTGCCTGTCGAATGATCTCGCTGGCCCAAAAAGACGCTTCCGGCGCGTATGCAGCCACCCCGGCCTGCTGAATACTCCCAAAAAAGCACGGCGCGCCCCGGGGGACCCGTGCGCGCCGTGAAAAAACACGCTCGCATCCAAGAGAATGCGAGCGTGAAAGTCAGATGGCAGCAAGGGCGCCAGGCAGCGAGCGGAATCCCGAGCGTGTCCGCCCGGGCACTGCGGCCACCGTGCGTCGGTGGGGAGCTTCACGTTCTCCGTCGATGCCAGAACCCCGCATACGCGAATCTCCAACTAAGCCGATAGCCCACATCTCTTGCCGCGACCGTCTCCGTGCTCTTTCGTGAGGGGGCCGGACCACCTCAAACTGCGCCCACAAAAAGGGCCCCGAGCATAGTCTGCTCGGGGCCCAAACTCATCTCGCCTTACCGCGCGACGCGTATGTTACTTGCGCTTGCCGCCGCCGTCGCCGGGACGACGGGAGCTGCCGCCGCGCTTGCCGCCACGATTGTTACCATAGCTGCCACGGTTATCGCGACCGCCGGCACGACCGCCACGGGAGCCAGCCTGGTTGCCTCCACGCCCGCCGCGATAGCCGCCACGACGCTCCTCGCGGGTGTCGTCGTAGTTGCGCCAGTCATCGCGACGATCGCGGCTGGCACGCGGGTCGCGACGATCGCGCGACTCATTCGAACGACCGGCGCCGCTGCGTTTGCCGTTGCCACGAGCGCCCTCGCGACGCTCACCACCGCGGCCGCCCTCGCGGCCTCCGCGCTCGTCGAAGCGCTTGCTGCCGCGGGACTCGCCGCCGCGGGCACCACGCTCGTCACGCGAACCACGGCCTTCGCCGCCACGGCGCTCATCGCGCCCGCCGCGCTCGTCATCGCGACCGGAGCGACGACGGTCACCCGAGCCGCGCTTGCCGCCGCGCGAACCACGGCCCTCGTCCTCGCGCTCAACACGACGACGACCGCCACGGTCCTCGTCCTCACGACGACGGCGATGTGCCTCGCCCTGGAACTGCTTGGCACGACGCTCGGCACGGTTGCCGCGCGGGCCCTGCTCAACAGCACCGGCACGCTCCTCGGCAGCCGCCTCGCGGGCCACGCTCTCCACGGCCTCGTCCACGCGAGCCTGAACGCCCTCGCACACGCGGGTCTTGCCGCCGCGCTTGGGACGACTCGGACGCTCGCCGTCGCCGCGACGCTCGTCGCGACCGCGGTTGGAACGACCGGCCACATCGCCGTAGTCATCGCCGTTGCGCTTGCCGTCGCGACGTGCCTGCTCAAGCTTCTTCTTGCTCTTGGACTTGCCGCGCTTGGTCTTCTTCTTCACCTTAAAGGCCGCAGGATCGCGCTCGGGGTCGACGGCGGGCGGGTTGGGGCCCACGTGCAGGTCGCCGGCGTCATAAATGTCGGCCGTCTTGTCCATGAGCTTCTCGATCTCGTAGAACTCATCGACGTCCTGCTCGGTCACAAACGTGATGGCCCAGCCCAGCTCGCCGGCACGGCCCGTACGGCCAATGCGGTGGATGTAGTCGGTCGGCTCGGCCGGCACGTCAAAGTTCACGACGTAGCGCACGTCGCTGATGTCGATGCCGCGGGCGAGCACGTCGGTCGCCACCAGCACGTCGACGGTGCCGTCGCGGAAGGCCGAAAGCGCGCGCTCGCGCTGGGCCTGGCTGCGGTTGCCGTGAATCGCGGCGGCCTTGATGCCCTTACGCTCCAGACGACGGCAGCAGCTGTCGGCGCGGTGCTTGGTGCGCATAAAGACGATGGTGCGCTCCGGACCCTCCTTCTTGAGGAACTCGGGCAGCAGGTTGTTCTTGGCCTCGATGGACACCGGGAACACAAACTGGTCGACGGTGTCGGCGGTCGACGTGGCAGGCGCGATCTCCACGCGGGCCGGGTCGCTCACCAGGTCGGTGATCTCGCCCACGGCCTCCTCGTCGAGCGTGGCCGAGAACAGCAGCGTCTGGCGCTCGGCAGGCGTCTCGCGCACAATACGGCGAACGGCAGGCAAAAAGCCCATGTCGAGCATGCGGTCGGCCTCGTCGAGCACCAGCACCTTGACCTCGTCCAGGTGGCAGGCACCCTGCTCGATTAGATCGACCAGACGGCCCGGCGTGGCGACCAGAATGTCGCAGCCGTACTTGAGCGCCGCGGTTTGCGGCTTGTAGCTCACGCCGCCCACGACGGTCACGGCGACATGGCCGGTGACGTCGGCAATCTTGCCGGCGACCTCATCGATCTGCTGGGCAAGCTCGCGCGTGGGGGTGATGACGAGCATCACGGGGCCGCGGCCGTTGCCCTCGGGTTTCTTGGCACCGCGACGGCGGTTGCGGCCGCCACGCTCGCGCACGGGCTTGGGCGGAGCAATGTGCTCCAGATTGTTCATGGTCGGCAGCAAGAAGGCGGCCGTCTTGCCGGTGCCGGTCTGAGCGGCGGCAAGCAGGTCGCGACCCTCGAGCACCACGGGGATCGAGCCAGCCTGGACAGGCGTGGGCGCCGTGTAGCCCAGGTTCTCGATGGCACGAAGCATCTCGTCGGAAAGGCCCAGCTCGTCAAAGGTAGGCAGGTTCTCGGTCGCAGACTCGACGGTCTCGGCGGCGCTGGCCTCGTCGGCAGCATCGAAGGCAGCCTGGGTCATGGCCTCGCGGGTCTCGTTCAGAATCTCGGCGTCCGTGACGTCGGATACAGAATTACGCATATGTTGTTGTTCCTTATCTGCACGCGTTATGGGCACGGCATGCGGCCGCGCGAGCGTGCTTGGTAGTGCGCTAATACATACAAAAACGGGTGCGCACAGAGAGGACGTTGCTCAGCACGCTGGCGATCGCTTTGGCAGCCCTATCACGCGCCGTCCAGACGCAGCAGCTCTAAGCGATGGAGCAGATTCGCCGCCGGTTAGTATACCCGTACTCCGTATGCCCCCACGTAAACCACAGATGACAGGGCGGACGGGGCGGGTCTGGGCCGATTGTCTCAATCTGTAACAGCTGCTCAGCAAAAAACCGGCCTAACTGTTACAAATCAAGACAGAACCCAGCCACGCAAAACAAAATCTCGATCTGTAACAGTTAGAGCCCATTTTCCCTGTTAGATGTTACAGATTGAGATGATTGGTTGGGACGGTCCATCGGCCAACCAACCGCCCTCATCTGTAACAAAAACTCATATTTTCTGTACTGTACTGGACACCCCCAGGGGGTATGGGTGTATAGTATCGGTGGGTTAACATTTCCGACACTACGCCACAGAAAGGAGAAGCCATGGCTCAAGATAAGTTTGACGTGAGCGGTATGACGTGCGCCGCCTGCCAGGCGCATGTGGACCGCGCCGTGAGCAAGCTCGACGGCGTCCAAAGCGTCGCCGTCAACCTGCTCGCCGGCTCCATGTTGGTGGACTATGACCCCGCGCAGGTCTCCCCCGACGATATCTGCACTGCCGTCGACCGCGCGGGCTATTCGGCCTTGCCCGTCAGCGCGGACACCGATGCCGCCAGCTCAAGCGGCAGCGCGCAAGCCAGGTCCGGTGCCGCCCATATGGAGTCGCCGACCAAAAAGCTGGAGGCCACTGCCTCCGCCATGCGCACCCGTCTCATCATCTCAATCATCTTTCTCATCCCGCTGTTCTACATAGGCATGGGGCACATGCTCGGCTGGCCGCTGCCCGGCATCTTCACGGACCACGTCCACAGCATGACGCTTGCCCTCACCGAGCTCGTCTTGCTCATCCCCATCGTCTACGTCAACGACGTGTACTTTATCAACGGCTTCAAGTCGCTCGTGCACGGCGCGCCCACCATGGACGCCCTCATCGCCGTCGGCGCCACCGCTTCCATTGCCTGGTCGCTCTACGCCATGTTCATCATGGCCGACCAGCTGGCCGCAGGTCAGGTGCACGAGGCCATGATGACGAGCATGGACAACCTGTATTTTGAGAGCGCCGGCACCATCCTGTCGCTCGTCACCGTGGGCAAATACCTCGAGACGCGCAGCAAGTCCAAGACCGGCGGCGCCATCGAGGCGCTGATCGACCTGGCGCCCAAGACCGCGACCATCGTGGCCGACGACGGCACCGAAACCACCGTCGACGTCGACGCCATCCTTCCCGGCCAGGTCCTGCGCGTGCGCCCCGGCGAGTCCATCCCCGTCGATGGCGTGGTGCTCGAGGGCGCGTCGGCCGTGGACGAGAGCGCGCTCACCGGCGAGTCCATCCCCGTGGAAAAGACCGCAGGCGACGCCGTCAACGCCGCCACGGTCAACCGCACCGGATCGTTTACCTTCCGTGCCACACGCGTGGGCGCCGACACGTCGCTTGCCAAGATCATCCAGCTCGTCGAGGACGCCAACGCCACCAAGGCGCCCATCGCCCGCATGGCCGATAAGGTCGCCGGTGTGTTTGTGCCCGTGGTGTTCGTAATCTCGGCCGTGACCTTTGCGGTGTGGATGGCGCTGACCGGCAGCGTGAACGAGGCGCTCACCTCCGCCGTGGCCGTGCTGGTAATCAGCTGTCCGTGCGCGCTGGGCCTGGCCACGCCCGTCGCCATTATGGTGGGCACCGGCAAGGGCGCCGAGATGGGCATTCTGTTTAAGAGCGCCGAGGCGCTGGAGAATCTGCGCAACGTGGGCACCGTGGTGCTCGATAAGACGGGCACGGTCACCCGCGGCAAGCCCGCCGTGACCGATATCGTGGTGGCCGAGCGTGCCGACGGCTCGCCTGCCATGAGCGAAAAGGCGCTGTTCAAGCTCGCTGCCGCGCTGGAGCGCTCGAGCGAGCACCCGCTGGCCGAAGCGATTATGGCCGAGTGTGAGACACGCGGAATCGTCGCACGTATGGTCGAGGACTTTGCCGCCGTGCCCGGTCGCGGCGTTACGGCACGTGAGGGGCAGAATGTCATCGCAGCCGGTAACGTTCGCCTAATGAGCGAGCTGGGCGCGGAGGTGCCCGCCGGTCTTGCCGAGCAGTTCGCTGCCGAGGGCAAGACACCGCTGTTCTTTGCCAAGAACGGCGAGCTCGTCGGTACCATCGCCGTGGCTGACGAGGTCAAAGAGACGAGCGCCGAGGCCATCGCCGCGCTCCGCAAGCTCGGCGTCGACGTGCGCATGCTCACCGGCGACAACCGCGTGACGGCCGAAGCAATCGCCCGCCGCGTGGAACTCACCAGCGAGCAGGTTATCGCCGACGTCCTCCCCGCCGACAAGGAACGCCACGTGCGCGAACTGCAGGATGCGGGCGGCAAGGTCGCCATGGTGGGCGACGGCATCAACGACTCCCCCGCCCTGGCGCGCGCCGATGTGGGCCTTGCCATCGGCACCGGCGCCGATATCGCCAAGGAGGGTGCCGACGTGGTACTCATGCGCAGCGACCTCATGGACGTCGCCCGAGCCATCGAGCTTTCACGCGCCACGATCCGCAACATCAAGCAGGACCTGTTCTGGGCGCTGTTCTACAACGGTATCGGCATTCCGCTCGCGGCGGGCGTGTTCTTCCCGCTCACCGGACGGCAGCTCTCGCCGATGTTTGGCGCTGCGGCCATGAGTCTGTCGAGCGTCTGCGTCGTAAGCAATGCCCTGCGTCTGCGAACCTTTAAGCCGAAAGTGGCAAAATAGGCTCACCATTACGTCCATTTAGAACGGGTTTTCCAGGTGCCCGAGATTGACCTGAAAGAGGAGCGACGCGTACTTCGGTACGCGAGCGACGGCTTGAAGGTCAAGGTCGGGTGCCTGGGAAAGCCGACATAGCAGAGAGGAATACCCATGCGTTACACGATTAAGACTTCGGGCCTTATGTGCGGCCACTGCGACGCTACTGTCGAGACGGCACTGCTCAACGTTGCCGGCGTGACCGACGCCGATGCCGATCACGAGACCCAGACCGTCCAGGTGGAGTGCGCCGACACCGTGACCGCCGAGCAGCTCGCCGCCGCCGTCGAGGGCGCCGGCGAGAAGTTCCACGCCCTGTCCGTGACCGCCGCGTAGCAGGCGCTGCCTACTCAATCCTCAGAAGTTGCGGTGAAATACGGACTGTTGAGCCGCCCTAGGCCTTTGAACAGTCCGTATTTCACCGCAACTGACGGGGGCATCCGGAAGATCGACCAGAAACGAGGACCCGCCATGATGGCAGACCATAAATCGATGACCCGCATGCTCAAGACGGCACGCGGGCAAATCGACGGCATCCTGCGGATGGTGGAGGAGGACCGTTACTGCGTCGACATCTCCACGCAGCTCATGGCCACGCAGGCGCTCATCGCCCGCATCAACGCCGATGTGTTGAAGGCACACATCGAGGGCTGCGTCGCCTCGGCCATCGAATCGGGCGACGAGGAGCTCAAAGCCGCCAAGCTCGCCGAGATAGAGCGCGTCGTCGACAAGCTCGCCAAGTAATTGATGCAAACGTACCTGTCCCCCTTGCTCTAAATCGGGTATAAAGGCGTGCAGCATATCGAACGAAAGGCAATTCGCATGAATGACTTTATGAAGGGTCGTAACGGCGCCGACGAGCTCACCATCGTGCTGGGCTTCATAGGAATTATTTTCGCGATGGTCGGATCGATGGCCCACCACCAGTGGCTCAGCTGGATCGCCATCGCCGTAATCGTACTCGGCGTGCTGCGTGGCCTGTCCAAAAACATCGACGCCCGCCGCAAGGAAAATGATTCCTTCGTTGCCGCGACTGCCAACGTCCCCTGCCTGGGCAAATTCGTCGCCAGCTTGGGCGGCGGGACTGCGGCCGCAAACGCTTCGCATGCCGCTGGTACCAGCAAGGAAGACTTTGAGCGCGCCAAGCGAACGGCCAAGAAGATGTGGAAGGGCCGCAAGACCACAGCCTACCTCAAGTGCCCCAACTGCGGCCAGATGCTCTCTGTTCCCAAGGGCAAAGGCAAGATCCGCGTCACCTGCCCCAAGTGCCACGCCAAGATGGAAACGCGCTCCTAACGCCCGCGCGCGGGACAAATTAATCAGGTTTGTTTGTCCCAAATCTTAAGTATTTGTTCGATAAAAAAGCCGAGGCCTCGTGTTGAGACCTCGGCTTTTTTGCATGGAGCGACATCATTCGATAAAGCTGTCGCCCCGTCGCGCCAGCGCCCAAGCTACGCCGTCGCGAGCGAGCTCCTCTGCCAGAGCTTCTGCCGGCATGGCCATAATCGCGTCGAGCTCCGCGTCAACCTCGGGGATACGCTTGACCTTGAGCTTGCGCACCAGGTCACCGCGGCACATCACATGCATCGGTTCACGCAGAGCGCACAGGTCATCGAGCGGGTTCTCGCGCGTCACCAAAATGTCGGCCGCCTTGCCGCACTCAATCGTGCCGGTCTCGCCGCCCAGCCCCAGCAGCTCGGCATTGACCTGCGTGGCCGTATGCAACGCAAAGGCATTGCTCACGCCCACATACTTGGCAAAATAGGCCACCTCGCGCCACATGTCGTACTGCGTCACAAACGGGCAGCTCGAGTCCGTGCCCAGGCCCACCTTAACGCCAGCTTCCAGTGCGGCACGGGCGCTCTCGATGATGCCCGAGCACACGATGTCGCCGTTCTTCTTTTGCGTATCGGTCGAATGGGTCTTTTCCGGGTCGAGCAACACAAACGGCAGCGCCGGGCTGATCGTGCAGGTCACGCTCGGCGCACGCCCCTCGAGCTGTGTTCCCGCGGCGCCGCGGTACAGCTCCAGAATCTCAGGCGTCATCGGAGCGCCGTGCTCGATCGTATCGACGCCGGCCTGAAGCGCAGCCTTCACACCTTCGGCACTCTCGACATGGGCCATGACCGGAAGGCCAACCTCGTGCGCCGCCTTGCACGCCGCCGCGGCGACATCGACCGGCATGCGCAGCACGCCCGGCTCGCCCACCTCGGTCGCATCGAACACGCCACCCGTTACGAACAGCTTGATGACATCGGCACCACGCGCGTACAAGTCGTGCACCTGTTCGGCCGCCTCGGCGGGGCTGTTAGCCACCTGGGCGAACAAGCCAGCACCGTGACCACCCGGCACCGTGACGCCCGTTCCCGGCGCTACCAGGCGCGGACCCTGATGCTTGCCGGCATCGATGGCGTTGCGCACGGCGATATCGGCAAACAGCGGATCGCCCGCACCGCGCACCGTAGTCACGCCGCTTGCCAACTGCTGCTGGGCGCTGCCTTTGAGGATGTGGCGCACGATAGCGCGCCCCACCGGATTATCGAGCTTCTTCATCAGCGCGCCCGCATCGCCCGCCGAGACCGGTTTGCCCGAACCGCACAGATGCACGTGCATATTGATGAGACCCGGCATGAGATACGCACCCGCCAGGTCGATGACCTCGGCACCCGCCGGCGCCTGTGCCACGGCGCTCGGCCCCATCCAGGTGATGACGCCGTGCTCAACAGTCACGGCCATATCGGGCTGCGGCTCCATATGCTCCGAGCCATCCAGAACGGTCGCATTGATAAACAACGTGGGACGATCGGCAGTCGCCATATCGAGCTCCTCCCTCACGATTAACTTGAACATTTGTCCATTATCACCTAATGCAGCAAACTAAAGCCGGACATATCGGCTAACGGAGGGACGAGAGAGATGTGAGGGCAAACGGAGACAGCACGGCAATGCTCCGGTCGTTCCAGCAAAACGTCTCAATCTGTAACAGGTAGACCGTCTTTAACCTTCCAAATGTTACAGATCGAGATCTTTCGGCACCGCGTCAACCTTTGTCTCGATCTGTAACAGTTAGGTCGAATTTTGGCCGTTAGATGTTACAGATCGAGATCTTTTAGCGGTAGCCAACCTTCTGTCTTGATCTGTAACAGTTACGAGGCCAAACGGTCCCTTGTTGTTACAGATTGAGACAAACTTGACAGGAACAACCACATCCGCGTCAGCTGCACCCCTCAGCGCCCATACCACCGGCATCTCCATTCCTCAGCCAGATCGGCCCGTCGCGGAATACCCGCCAGCCTCATCTTCTCAACCAGCTTCCCCGGATTCTTGAGCTCATCAAACGTAAACCGAAGCACCTTGTGCCCGAGCATTGTCAGATGGGACTCCCGCTGACGTTCTGCCACGAATGGGTCGATCGACTCCCGACCCTCGTCGTTCTGCAAGGTATACTTCCCCTTTCCGTCCAGCTCGCCAATCACGCACGTTCCGTCCTCGAGCCTCCAAAAATAATCAACGCGAAACACTTGGCTCGAATCGAGCGGATCACGAAACTCCACTTGCAACCCCGGCACCGGAAACCCATACGCGATAAAAAATGCCCGAAAACGAGACTCTCCGCCGTTTTCGGACAGCCCGTCCGCATACGACGCAATCACCTGCGCTCTGCGATACCCGCGCTTGCCTTCACAATCCATACGAAGCCGCTCACAAAAGTCATCGCGCGATACGCCCTTTGCTCGCAACGCAGAATCGGCGATCGCCAGGCCATACGAAAACGGCGCGCGCAGCAGGCAGTCCTCAACCGTGCGCCAAAACGGCGTCGCCCGCACGCCGTCGACTTGTTCAAGCGCACCCGCCGTCTGCGGACGCAACAGCCGGCATCCTGCACTCAGCGGCACCGAGCAACCTGTCTTAACAAGATATCGTGGCCCAAGCAGATCATTCGGCACCTCCAAACCCCACAAAAGCGCCGCGTCATAGCCCCAAAACGCCCAATCGGGATGAAACTCCGCAAGCCCTTTGATGGTCCGCAGCGCTCGCTCCGCCGGTGTCAACGCATCCCAATCATGTTGAAAACAGAACAGATACGACTCGGGCTCCGCAATGTCATCGGTCCCCACATGACGCCGCAGCCACATGAGCTCGGCATTGTCGTGTGTCACAAGCAGCACGCCTTGTTCAGCCGCCTCCGTGAGCCTGGCAAGCATCCTATTCCGCGCCAAGGTGTTACGTGTCGCCTGCTTGTGTTTAAGAACGGTATTAGACACTTTCATCACCACCACATCGGAGAAATGGGCCATTGTCACCGTTGCCGCTGTCGGCAAACGTATCAATCTGTAACAGGAAGACAGTCTTTGAACCTCTAGTTGTTACAGATCGAGATTTTCAGTCGTGCGTCCAACCTTTGTCTCAATCTGTAACAGTTAGACCGTTTTTTTGGCCCCTTCCCGTTACAGATCGAGATCTTTCGGCAGGCGCCAACCTTCCGTCTTGATCTGTAACAGTTAGAAAGCCAAACGTCCCCTTGCTGTTACAGATCGAGACAAATAGACAGGCGGCGGCGGTGCGACAGCCCACCCCCTACTCCCACTCTTGCTCGTAAATATTGAGCGACTTCACGTACCGCCCCTGGGCGCCCATGATGTCGCGGACCAGGCGCAAAAAGAAGCTGATGCATGAGGTGTCGAAACCGTCCTCTAGGTCCTCGGGATGCACCGCGCCCGGCCCGTCGACCGCCGTGTCGCTCAGGCGCGCGATGTCATACAGGTAGAGCTGCCCCGCCGTCAGCCAGACATCGTCGACGCACGCGAGTCGCACCGCAATCGCGCCATCGTTCCAGTGCTCCTTTTGCACGATATGTGGGTCGTAGACGTCAAAGCGACGGTCGGTGCGCGTGTCCTTCAGCACGACCATACCAGTCGCAGGATCCTTGTCCAAAATGCCAAAGCGCGAGAAATACTGCGTGTTCAGCACTTGCTTAAGTCGCCCGAGCGAAGCAGGAGAAATTGACGCTGGCGGCTCGTCCACATACAGCTCCAACAGCGTCTTGCCGTGGTAATAGGGGCGCTCAAACAGCAGCCAATCGGTAAACGCCATGTTGTAGGCCATGATTTCGTTTTGAGAAGGTTCCTCGCAATAGCTGAGCCACGGATCGACGATAATCTCGAACTGCTCGCGCGCCGGCTCCAGGAATTGAAACTTCCGCAGCATCCAAAAGTGAGCCATGTCGGCAATATCGTTGCCGACGGCTTCGGTCAGCTGCGCTCGGTCAAAAACTTGGTCAGTCATGGCATCCTCCTCAAACTGATGGACCTCAATTTGAGCTTACGAGGAGGGCGAGCAACCGAGGCAAGCGCGGGCAAAATAGGCCTTCGACTGCAAACCAGATGCTAACCAAACACTTGACGGGACACTTGACCGAATGAGCGCACCGCAAAGAAACCGCAGGTAGACATAGACAGCCAGTTCACCCATTTGAGCCAGATGCCCGCTACCACCACAGAAAGAGCAGAGTAGCATAGTCGCAAACGTCGACGAATGAACACTTGTACGTCGACAAACGAGCAAATCGCTCGCAAAGAGTGTCCCCGACGACTAGACAAAAAAGAACGTCCCCAATGACTAGTCATTGGGGACGTTCTTGAATGACTACCTTACAGCTCCAGCGCCTCGGCGACTTCGGCTGCGCAGGCCAGGGCATCGGCCATGGCGTTTACAACGAGCGAGCTGCCGTTGCGGGCGTCGCCGGCCACATACACCGGCGCGGCATCCGCGGCGACACCCTCCGTGCGAGCCGCGAGGTGCGAGCCCTCGGCAGCCATCACCGGCAGCGGACGACCAACGGTGGCAACAGGCACGCCGACAGCTTCGAACACACTGTGCTCGGGACCCGTAAAGCCACAGGCGATGAGCACCAGCTGCGCCGGCACCTCGTGCTCGGAGCCTGCGATGCGCTCCGGCTTGCCGGCCGACCAGTCCAGATCGACCACGCGCAGGCCCGCGGCCGCACCCTTCTTGTCCAGCAGCACCTCGAGGGTATCCACGCCCCAGGCGCGCATCTCGCCACCCATGGCGGCAATGGCCTCCTGCTGACCGTAGTCGGTCTTCTTAACGTTGGGCCACTGCGGCCAAGGGTTGCTCGCTGCACGCTTATCGGGCGCGGCCGGCAAGAACTCAAACTGACGCACGCTGCGCGCACCCTGGCGCACCGCGGTACCCACGCAGTCGTTGCCGGTATCGCCGCCGCCAATGACCACAACGTCCAGGCCGCGCGCGTTCACCGCGAGCTCACCGCCATCGAGTACCGAGACGGTCGAAGCTGTCAGATAGTCCACGGCATACACCACGCCCGGGGCATCCACATTCGTAGCCGAAAGACCGCGGGGCGCACGAGCACCGGCAGCCACCACAACGGCGTCAAAGCCATTGAGCTTGGCCGCTACCGCAGGGTTCGTAACGTCAGCGCCCAGCTCAAAGACGATACCCAGCTCGCGCATGAGCGCCACGCGACGCTCGACCACGGACTTCTCGAGCTTCATGTTGGGAATGCCGTACATGAGCAGACCGCCCGGGCGGTCGTCGCGCTCAAACACCGTCACGCGGGCGCCGCGGCGAGCAAGCTCCCATGCAGCCACCAGACCAGCCGGGCCGGAACCAACCACGGCAACCGTGGGTGCGCCCTCCCCTGCCGGCTCAAAGCGACGCGGACCGCCATTTGCCCATTCATGATCGCTAATCGCGCGCTCGTTATCGTGAATCGTCGTGGGCTGGCCGTCAACCGAACCCAGGTTGCACGCGGCCTCGCAAAGCGCCGGGCACACGCGACTCGTAAACTCGGGCATGGGCGAGGTGAGCGACAGACGCTCGGCAGCCTCGTCCCAGCGGCCGCGGTACACCAGCTCATTCCACTCGGGAATCAGGTTGTGCAGCGGGCAGCCGCTCGGGCGTGCCTTGCCAAAGCTCGCGCCCATCTGGCAAAACGCCACACCGCACATCATGCAGCGGCTCGCCTGGGCACGACGTGCGTCGTCGTCGAGCTCCACGTACAGCGGATCAAAATCATGGCTGCGCTCCTCCACGGGGCGGAGCTCGTGGGTCACGCGATCGATATCAAGAAAAGCACCGGGCTTACCCATGGCACTTACGCCTCCTTCTTGGTCGAAGCAGCAGAGCTGGCAGCCACGGACGCAGTGCCCGCAGCACCGCCCGCGACATCAAAGCGAGCGACATCCGCGGCGCTCGCGCGGCCGGTCACAATGTCAAACGCCAGCTCCTCGGCCTGCGCATGCGTCTTGCCGGCCGCCTCGCCCGCGGCGACAATCGCCAGCACGCGCTCGTACTCGGTCGGAATGACCTTCACAAAGTGCTTGCCCATCGTCTCAAAGCTGTAGAGCAGCTTGATGCCGCGCGGGCTCTGCGTCGCGTCCACGTGCTCCTGGATGAGCTCGCGAATCTGCGCCAGCTCGCCGGCCGTCGGGGCCTTGAGCTCAACGCTCTCGTGGTTCACGCGGGCATCGAGCGTGCCGTACTGGTCAAAGACATAAGCCACGCCACCCGTCATACCGGCGGCGAAGTTCTGCCCGACCTCGCCCAGGATGAGCGCCAGACCGCCCGTCATGTACTCGCAGCCATGGTTGCCGCAGCCCTCGACCACCACGGTGGCACCGGAGTTGCGCACGGCAAAACGCTGGCCGGCAAGACCGTTAATGAAACCGCGGCCGCTCGTGGCACCAAAGAACGCAACGTTGCCCACGATGATGTTCTCGTCGAACTTGTAGGTCGCATGTGGGTTGGGGCGCACCGACACCTCGCCGCCCGAAAGGCCCTTGCCAAAGTAGTCGTTGGCGTCGCCGCACACGTTGAGCGTAATGCCGCGCGGCAGGAAGGCGCCAAAGCTCTGACCGGCCGAACCATCGCAATCGATGGTGATGGAGCCGGCGGGCAGGCCCTCGGGATGCGCCTTGGTCACCGCGTTGCCCAAGATGGTGCCCACGCAGCGGTTGACGTTGGCGATATCGGCGCGGAAGCGAATCGGGCGCAGGTGCGCACGGGCATCGGCCGTATAGGGCACAAACAACGTAGAGTCGAGCGTCTTGTCGAGCTCGCTGTCCGCGGCCATCTGCGGAAGGAAGTGGCGACCGTCGGCGCCCGGAATATGGGCACCGAACTCGCAGGTCGCGCTCGCCAGCACCGGCGACAGATCGAGCAGATTTGCCTTGCGGTTACCCGGGACCTCGATCTGGCGTAAGCACTCGGGATGGCCGACCATCTCGTCGACGGTGCGGAAGCCCAGGCTCGCCATGACCTCGCGCAGCTGCTCGGCCACAAAGAGCATAAAGTGCTCAACGTGCTCGGGCTTACCGCGGAAGCCGTGACGCAGGCGGCAGTTTTGCGTCGCGATGCCGGCCGGGCAGGTGTCCTGCTGGCAGTCGCGCTGCATGAGGCAGCCCATGGAGATGAGCGGCATGGTCGCAAAACCAAACTCCTCGGCACCCAGCAGGCAGGCGACGGCGACATCGGTACCGTCCATGAGCTTGCCGTCAGCCTCGAGCACCACGCGTGAGCGCAGGCCGTTTTGCAGCAGCGTCTGCTGGGCCTCGGCAAGGCCAAGCTCCAGCGGCAGACCCGCATGCCAGATAGAGTCGCGCGCAGCGGCACCCGAGCCGCCATTGTGACCGCTGATCAAGATCTTGTCGGCAGCACCCTTTGCCACACCGGTGGCGATGGTGCCGACGCCGGCCTCGCTGACCAGCTTGACCGACACGCGCGCGCCGGGGTTGGCGTTCTTAAGGTCAAAGATGAGCTCTGCCAGGTCCTCGATGGAGTAGATGTCATGGTGCGGCGGAGGCGAGATCAGGCCGATGCCGGGCGTGGACTGACGGACCTCGGCGATCCAGGGGTAGACCTTCTTGCCGGGCAGGTGGCCGCCCTCGCCGGGCTTGGCGCCCTGGGCCATCTTGATCTGAATCTCGAAGGCGCTGCACAGGTAACGGCTCGTCACGCCAAAGCGCGCACTTGCCACCTGCTTGATGGCGGAGTTCTTGGAGTCGCCGTTGGCCAGCGGGGTCTCGCGACGCGGATCCTCGCCGCCCTCGCCGGAGTTGGAGCGTCCATGCAGGCGGTTCATGGCGATGGCCATGCACTCGTGCGCCTCTTTGCTAATAGAGCCGTACGACATGGCGCCGGTGTTAAAGCGGCGGACGATGTTGAGCGCGGGCTCGACCTCGTCGAGTGCCACCGGAGTGCGGCCGCTGGCATCAAAGTCGAGCAAGTCGCGCAGGCGCACGGCACGGCCGGTGCGGTGCAGGCGGGCGCTGTACTCCTTAAAGGTGTCGTAGCTGTCCTCGCGGCAGGCGGTCTGCAGCAGGTAGACGGTCTGAGGGTCAATCAGGTGATCCTCGCCGCCGAGCGGGCGCCACTTGGTCAGACCCAGTGTGGGCAGCTGATCGGGAGCCGGGCTCTTAAGGATAGCGAGCGCGGCGTCGTAGCGCTCGTTTTGCTCGCGCTCGACGTCCTCGACGCCCATACCGCCCACACGGCTCACCGTGCCGGCGAAGTACGCGTTGACGAACTCCGGCGTAAAGCCCACGGCCTCGAAGATCTGCGCCGAATGGTAGCTCTGCACCGTGGAGATGCCCATCTTGGACATGATGGAGACGATGCCCGCCGTCGCAGCCTTGTTGTAGTTGTCGATGCCCTGCTCGGCCGTCACATCCAAATCGCCGCGTGCCGCCAAGTCGCGGATGCACGCGTGCGCGTTGTACGGATAGATGCCGCTCGCGGAGTAGCCCACCAGTGCCGCAAAGTCGTGCGGGGACACGGCGTCGCCACACTCCACCACGATGTCGGCAAAGGTACGCACGCCGGCGCGGATCAGGTGGTTGTGCACGCAGCCCACGGCGAGCAGCGAGGGCACGGGCACCTCGCCCGCAGCGGCACGATCGCTCAACACCACGATGTTCACGCCGTCGCGGACCGCAGCCTCAACGTCCTCTGCAAGCTGCTTGAGCGCAGCCTGCAGCGCGCCCTCGCCGGCATCGCGACGGTACACGGCACGGAAACGGCGGGTCTTAAAGCCCACGCGGTCGATGGCGCAGATACGCTCGAACTCCTCCTCGTTGAGCAGCGGACGCTCCAGGCGCACCAGCTGGCAGGCCGTGCGGGAATCCTCGAGCAGGTTGCCGTGGTTGCCCAGGTAGAGCGTGGTCGAAGTGACCATATGCTCGCGCAGGGCGTCGATGGGCGGGTTCGTGACCTGGGCAAACAGCTGATAGAAATAGTCGAAGAAGGAGCGCGTCTTCTTGGACAGGCAGGCCAGCGGCGCATCGATGCCCATCGATGCGAGCGGCGCCTTGCCCTGCTGGGCCATTGGACGCACGACCTCGTCAACATCATCCCAGTGGTAGCCGAGCTTGGCCATACGCACGGCGGCGGGCACCTCGGCGTCCTCGGCGGGCGTTGCCGCAACGGGCTCATTGAGCGCGTCGACGGTCAGCGTCTCCTCGGCAATCCAGTCGCGGTAGGGCTTTTCCTTGGCATAGCGGGCGCGCAGCTCGTCATTGTAGATCACACGGCCGCGGGCAAAATCGACCTCGAGCATCTGGCCCGGTCCCAGACAGCCGCTCGTCAAGATGTTCTCGGGGCTCACCTCGATGGTGCCCACCTCACTCGCCAGCATAAAGCGGCCGTCACGCGTCACGTAGTAGCGAGCCGGGCGCAGGCCGTTACGGTCGAGGGCGGCACCCAGCGTACGGCCGTCGGTAAAGGCGATGGCGGCCGGGCCGTCCCACGGCTCCATAAGCATGGACTGGTAGGCGTCGTAGGCGCGGCGCTCCTCGCTCAGACTGTCGTTGTGGTCCCACGGCTCGGGCAGCAACATGGACGCGGCACGCGTGAGCGGACGGCCGTTCATGACCAAGAACTCGAGCACGTTGTCCAAAATCGCGGAGTCGGAACCCTCGCGGTTGATGATGGGCATCACGCGCTCAAGATCATGCTGCAACACGGGGCTGTACAGGTTGGGCTCGCGGGCGCGAATCCAGTTGACGTTGCCCTTGAGGGTGTTGATCTCGCCGTTGTGGATGATAAAGCGGTTGGGATGTGCACGCTCCCAACTGGGCGTGGTATTGGTGGAGTAGCGCGAGTGGACGAGTGCCACGGCCGTCTTGACGGCGGCGTCGTTGAGGTCGGTGAAGAAGCGGCGCATCTGCGTGGCCACGAGCATACCCTTGTACACGATGGTGCGCGAGCTCATGGAGCACACGTAGAAGATCTTGTCGCGCAGGGCGAACTCGGCGTCGGCCTTCTTCTCGATGGTGCGGCGGCACACGTACAGGCGACGCTCGAAGGCGTCACCCGCGGGCGTGTCGTCGGGGCGGCCCAGAAAGGCCTGCAGGATGGTAGGCATGCAGGCGCGTGCCGTCTCGCCCAGGTCGTGCGGGTCGACCGGTACCTCGCGCCAAAAGAGCAGCGGCACGCCGGCCTCGGCGCAGCCCTCCTCAAACACGCGACGGGCATCCTCTACGCCCTTGTCGTCCTGCGGGAAGAACAGCATGGCCACGCCGTAGTCGCCCTCTGCCGGCAGAATCTGGCCGCACTTTTGAGCCTCTTTACGGAAAAAGTGATGCGGGACCTGGAACAGGATGCCGGCGCCGTCGCCGGTGTTCTTCTCGAATCCCGTACCGCCGCGGTGCTCCAAGTTAACCAAAATGGACAGTACATCGTCCAGAATCTGGTGATGGCGCTCACCGTTGATATCGGCGAGCGCGCCGATGCCACATGCATCGTGGTCGAATTCGGGGCGATAAAGGCCCTGCTGCTGAGCGGAATCTGCCTGCATCGCGATCCTCCCCTAGATATTTAGACAGTCAGTTGAGTAGGCATAGTAGAAGCATCGCCGGCCCGTTGTGTTTCCCACCCGTTTCGAAACAATCGCGTAACGCACGCCCTACGAGTGGACACCGCCGACCTCAAGGGCGACAACAAGGGCCCCAGGTTCGGCCCGTAAGCTCACCGTTTCAAACATCTCAATCTGTAACAGGAAGACCCAATTTCGACGACTAACTGTTACAGATCAAGATGTTTTCGAGAGACGGTTCCGAATGTCTCGATCTGTAACACGACGGGCCGGTTTTGGCGGTCAGCTGTTACAGATCGAGATTTTCCATAGGACCATTTCTTCCTGTCTCGATCTGTAACAACTAGGCCTAATTTCCATCCCTAGTTGTTACAGATCGAGACATTTCGGCAGCCCCCTTTCATCATCCTATTCAAATACAACAATTTTGTTAGTCTTGGTTAACTTTTTGGCCTAAAACGGGTATCCTTTGCGACGTCAAACAAACGGCACGCAGGAGCGCACCATGCTCAACCATCTCAAACAACACTTTGGCTCCCCGCGCACCGGTGGTCACGGAGGCCTAGACATTGCGCGGCATATCGGCCCCGGACTGCTCGTGACCGTCGGCTTTATCGACCCGGGCAACTGGGCCTCCAATATGGCCGCCGGCTCGCAGTTTGGCTACGCGCTGCTGTGGATCGTCACACTGTCCACGATCATGCTCATCGTGCTGCAGCACAACGCGGCGCACCTGGGCATCGCCACGGGCACCTGTCTTGCCGAGGCCACGACACGTTACCTCCCCTGCCTCGTCGGGCGTGCGATACTCGGCAGCGCATATCTAGCCACGATCGCCACCGCCATGGCCGAAGTCCTGGGTGGCGCGATCGCGCTCCAGATGCTCTTTGGGCTGCCCGTGCGCGCGGGCTGCGTCATTGTGGCGGCAGTATCGATGGCGATGCTCATGATGAACTCCTACAAGCGTGCCGAACGCTGGATCATCGCCTTCGTAGGCGTGGTGGGGCTCTCCTTTTTGGCCGAGCTTGCGCTGGTCAAGGTCGACTGGCCGCAGGCCGCCGCAAGCTGGATTACGCCCAGTATGCCCACCGGCTCGGCCGCGATTATCGTAAGTGTCCTAGGCGCGGTCGTTATGCCCCACAACCTCTTCCTGCACTCCGAGGTCATCCAATCCATGCACTTCGAAGGCCAAGGCGAGCAAGTTATCGAAGAACGCCTGCGCTACGAACTCTTCGACACGCTTTTCTCGATGGGCGTGGGCTGGGCAATCAACTCGGCCATGGTCATCCTGGCCGCAACGGCCTTCTTTGCGCACGGCATTGTCGTAGACGACCTCGCCGTCGCAGCGGTCACGCTCTCCCCCATCTTAGGCCCGGCGAGCTCGACCATCTTTGCGGTAGCGCTGCTGTTCGCGGGTCTCTCGAGTAGCGTGACAGCGGGCATGGCGGCGGGAACCATCACCGCGGGCATGTTCGACGAGAAATACGACATCCACGACCGACATTCCTCAATCGGGGTGGCAGCCTGTTTCGTCGGTGCAGTGGCGGCGTGCCTGGTCGTCCCAAATCCTTTTGAAGGTCTCATCTGGAGTCAGGCACTGCTGTCGCTTCAGCTGCCGATTACGGCCTTTGTGCTCATACGGCTCACCAGTTCGCCCCACGTCATGGGCAAATACGCCAACTCGCGCCCGCTCAACGCGTTGCTCGTAGGGATCGGCGCTGTCGTAACGGCGCTCGACATCGTGCTGTTGACCGGGATGTAATGGGATGGGGCACCTACCCAGACAAACGTCTCGATCTGTAACATCTAGACCCGCTTTTGATGTTTAGATGTTACAGATCGAGATCATTCCGAGGGACAGCTCCGTTTGTCTCAATCTGTAACACGTAGACCCAATTTCCGCTTCTAGATGTTACAGATCGAGACATTTCTTCAGCTCCAACCTTTTGTCTCAATCTGTAACAGGAAGACCCGTTTTGAGCCGCCACATGTTACAGATTGAGACAAACAGTCGGCCGGACTCACAACAGACAGGATCGGCTAACAGCAGCCGTGATCCCTTGGGGACGGAAGAAAAGGGCCCCGGCCGAGAATTCGACCGGGACCCTTGGACAGAGCTATATGTTGCTGCAAGTCGTGTGTCTACGAGTTACTCCTCGACGAGCTCAAACTGATCGGGACCGACGCCGCACACCGGGCAGACGTAGTCCTCGGGTAGCTCGGGCGTATCGACCTCAACCTCGTAACCACAAACGATGCAAACGAACTTATACGTCTTCTTCTCCTCAGCCATGATGTTCTCCTCTCGAACGTGACTGGTGATGTACTTCGCTTATTAGTATATGTTCTCAATAAAATAATGCAAGTGTTTTTACAACAATTCTAGCCTTGATAGGACGAGGCCTTCGGAGGCGTCTTGCCCTTCAGAACCTTGTGATAGTAGTCGTACGTCAGCGGCGTCTCGTCGCTCAGGCGCTCGGCATCCTCGACCTCGCCGATAAACAGTAGATGCGTACCCACATCCACAGTGTCGATCAAACGGCAGCTAAACAGGGCCGCCGCGTGCTCGGGCACATAGGGCATGCCCAGAGCCGTCTCGCGGGTCTCGTATTTGGCAAACTTGTCATAGTCGCTGCTGGTGCGGAACCCAAAGTTACCGATGTAGAGCATGTCGGCGGTCTGATCGATCACGGTCAGTGCAAACGCTTTGGCCGATGCGATGACGCCCGAGGTGACGTTGTCCTTGTTCACGGCAACCGAAATGCGCGGCGGCATGGACGTCACCTGCACCGCCGTGTTGATGACGCAGCCGGCGCGCAGCCCGTCTGCCGCAGCGCTCACCACGTACAGACCGCTCGGCATGGTAAAGAACGCAGTTTTGTCCATAACGATCACTCCCCTAACCTGGGTTGGTACCTCATGGATGTATGTACCCACAAAAAAGACGGCGCCCATAACGGACGCCGCCCCATACACATATGTGCCAAGATTGCAGGTCAGCCAAGTCCCTCCACCAAGTTGCGGTGAAATAGTTCCTGCTTGTCGGCTATTTGGCCTCAAACAGGAACTATTCCACCGCACCTTATACAGAGTGCCTAGCGGTTGCGCTCCTTGAGGGCGCGGTCGATCTCGCGCTGAACGTCACGCTTGGCCATGTCCTCGCGCTTGTCGTAGAGCTTCTTGCCGCGGCCTAGGCCCAGCAGCAGCTTTACACGGCCGTCGGTATTAAAGTAGAGCTCCAACGGTACCAGCGCATAGCCGCGATTACGCAGCTTACCGTCGAGAAAGTCAATCTCCTTGCGGTGCAGCAGCAGACGACGGCGGCGATCAGGGTCGCGGTTCCACACGCCACCATGGCTATAAGGGTGAATATGCAGGCCCACGAGCCAGCACTCGCCGCCACGAATCAGTGCAAAGGTGTCGGTGATCTGGCACGCGCGCTCGCGAATCGACTTGACCTCGGTACCGCTCAGTTCGATGCCGCACTCAAAGGTCTCATCGATAAAGTACTCGTGATGCGCCGAGCGATTCTTGGAGATGAGCTTGCGCTCGCGCTTACTGGGCATCGCCGGCCTCCTTGGCGCCATCGGAACCCTTGCCCGCAGCGTCGCACTTTGCCTTGCGCTCAGCATTGAGCTCGGCGTCGCTCTCGCGCACCAGTTTGATAATCGCCGCGCAGGCCTCCTCGCCCACCAAGTCACGAGCACGCACCGTCAGGCGCGTCGCCTCCTGCTTATCGCCGTCGCTTGCAGCATCGGTCGCGCACATAATCAGGCAGATGGCAATCTCGGCCGAAGGCGAGGTCGGCACGCCTTGCAGGGCCAGTTCACCCATCACGTGGTCGTCGCTCTCGTCGGCGGCATCCGGATAGGTGGTATGGATCTTGTTGAGCAGGCGCGTCGTATGCGCATCGCCAGGGGCCAAACGCAGCGCCAGGCGCGCGCAACCCACGGCCGCCGAGATGTTCTCGGTCTCGGGCTCAAGGAAATACTGGCCCAAGTTGGCGTAAGCGCGGGCGGCGCACTTGCCGTCGCTCGCACGCTCCAGCACCGAGAACGAAAGCGATGCCCATTCTTGCTTATCCTCGAGTGCGCGAAACAGCTCGGCCAAGTCCAAGCGATAGTTGCAGTTCATGGGGTCCCAACGCACAGCCTGCATCAGGGCATTACGAGCGCTCACATAATCCTGCTGGCGAATGTAGGCATACGCCATGTCGGAATACAGACGATCAAAGGGTACCTCGACCTGCACGAGCTCGCGCGGATCCTTCTCCACGCGGCGATAGGCCAAACGCTCAAACTTGCTATCGAAGCTAAAGTATTGGCGCTTCTCCTCCGTCTTGCACTCGGCGTCGATATACTCCTCGGCAAGCTCCACCAGGCGCTCTAACAGCGGCGTCGCCGTAGCCAGGTCGCCCTGCGCCAGATAGTTCTCGGCATACGTGATGTCTTGCAAGCTGATGGGCAAATCCATGGCTACTCCTCGATCTGAGCGAAACACGGCAGGCGCCGTATATACGGTCGATACACAAAACCCGGGTCTCTTGCGAGGCCCGGGCATTCATTTTGTGGTAGCCCGTACCAGATTCGAACTGGTGATCTCCGCCTTGAGAGGGCGGCGTCCTAAACCGCTAGACGAACGGGCCATATGTAGCAAATGCAATGGCTGGGATGGAGGGAGTCGAACCCCCATTGACGGAACCAGAATCCGCTGTCCTGCCATTAGACGACATCCCAATGACTGCATCGCTGCGCTCGGCTGTGCCTTTGCGCAAGAAAGAAATATACGGGAAGTCCCGCCATGACGCAAGCCCCAATTTTGACTTTTTTGAAATTCGGTCAAATTGGCCTGATTTCGCCCAACCCGTGAAGGACCTGTGAAGCCGACCGCTGTACACGAAGGGCAAAACGCCGCGAGCGGTAGCCGTCAACCGTTGGCAGATTCTACCGTGAAAACGATAGCACCAGGCAACACAATCGAAGTATCAATAATCGCGTAGATATCGAGGCGCCATGGACGAAGAGCTTGATTACCTATGGGAGACCCTGGGCCTCGAGATCTCTGCTGACCTTTGGCCCGAACGGGACAAAATCCATCCCACACTGCGGCCCGCCATCACGGTGATGCAGGCAAGCTACCGCCGCGCCTCATTTTTGATCATGCGGACGTCATGGCATGCGGCGCTCCCCGACCTCAAGCGCATCCAGGCAAGCCTCGTCGAGCTGTCCGGCATGCCGACCGTCATATCCGAGGCGAACCTGGAGCGGCGGCAGCGCGAGCGCCTGCAGCGGCAACGGATTCCGTTTATCTGCCCCGGCATTCAGGCATATCTGCCCTTTATGGACGAAGAGTACTGGAGTGACACGCCCGACAAGCACGTAAAGATCTACGACCCACACGAATGGGCGCAGCTGGAGGACTGACTGGGGCAGGCCCGCCGGCGGAAAGTGCGTCCCAGATTTCAAGCTCAAACTGGTCCCTACTTTCCCGTCGAGCCCTCAATCGGAAACCGTGTCCCGGAATCAGCGCTCGAAACGGGATGTCATTTCCGATAGAGCGCTCAACCGGAAAGCACATCCCAGAATCAGCGCTCGAAATGGGACGCACTTTCCGCGGCCGCTACAGCAACGCCTCGGTCCAAGCCGCTTCTTTGAAGCCAGGAATCGCAAAGTCATCGCCCACCAGTAGCGGACGCTTAACAAGCATGCCGTCAGTCGCCAGCAGCTCGCAGCATTCCTGGTCCGTCATACCTGCATCCAGGCGCGCCTTCAGGCCCAGCTCTCGATATTTCATGCCCGACGAGTTAAAGAAACGTCGCACCGGCAACCCCGAACGAGCGATCCAGGTCGCAAGTTCATCAGCCGCGGGATTATCCGTAACGATATCGCGGTCGATATACTCAACCCCATGTTCGTCCAGCCATGCCTTGGCCTTTTTACAGGTCGAGCACTTGGGATATTCAACAAACAGTACGGTCATGGGAATCCTCCGAATATAGATCGGCCAACGCAGGCACACGCCATACGAGGCGCCTTCGCATGATGGGCCAATTGTAGCCCACGGGCCACACGCTAAACGAACCGTACCCCGAATCCGCGTTTGATGAACGGCAGCAGCTCCATTGCCTCGGGCGTGATATGGCCTGCAACGTTCATGCGCTCGTCGCCGGGAAGATCGACCCGCGCAATCTCAAGCTCACCTTCGTAGCGCCCATAGCCGCTATTGCCCACAGCGATCGACCCCGCCTTTCGCGGCACGCCGGCACCGGTATCCGTCGGCACGGAATCCGGCTTAAGCGTCGTGCGCGACTCCTGAGACCTAAAGATGAGGGTGCTCGAATCGGGCCGGTCGTGATGAATCTGCCCACGTACATAGGCATAGCCGGACTCAAGCTCACATTGCAAATCCACGTATCCGGCAGAAACTTGAGCAAACTGCGCCCAACCGGCATCGGAAAGATCGGGGTCGCCGACCAAAACAATGTCGCAATCGGCACCATGTGCGAGCTCAAGCATGTTGAGGGCAACCTTTGACGCGCGACCGCGCTGCGCCTCAACCGTCGGCAGCCCCTCGAATACCGGCCCGCGAACGTTGGCATCACCCGGCACAAAAGCCATGATTTCGAAGCCAAGCGCCGCAAGACGAAGATTCGTCCGAGCAATGTCCTCCAGAGCTAAACCGGTATAAGGCTTGGGATAAAAATTGTGGCAGGCGGCAAAACGAGTCACATCGGCACCGGCTTCTCGCCACGATGCGATTTCATCAGAACTCACCGTCGATGCATTGACCACAATGCGAAATTCACCGGACAGCTCCGCGACCCGCTGGGCGCTAAAGCCATAGTCCAAACGAAGGTATTCCAGCCCCAGATCGCGCAGATCTTCGATACGCTCAAGCCCGAGCAAATCGCACGTGCGCGGTCCCACATCGGCAATGAGCGCAATGCCGCGGGCGGAAAGCAGCGACAGCACATGACGGACCTTATCGGCATACGCCGCTCCCCCATCCTCGGGAATATGCAGTGAGGTAAACGCATAGCGCGCACCCGCCGCAGCACCACGCTCAATCGTCCGCTCAATATCCTGCAGAGGGCTGGAAAGATAAATCGAAATACCCGTTTTCACGCTTCAACGCTCCTTTAAAAAAGGCCGGCGGAGCAGTTAGCCCCGCCGGCACAACCATAGCATCAAGAAATCTTCCGCGCGCCGCGAGCCCTGAGCAACACGGCTCGCGATATCAAACTACTCGCCAAAGAACTCGTTGATCTTCTGCTCGTCGACGCCGAAGAACCACGTCAGAACAAAGCCGGCGGCATAGGCAAGCAGCATAGCGGCAACGTAGCCAAGCTGCTGGCCAGGAACGACGATCAGCAGGCCAAACAGACCGGAAACGCCCTGAGAAACCGTGCCGATGTGAAGCAGCGCCGCGAGCGCGCCGCCAAATCCGGCACCCAGGCAGGCCGTCACAAACGGACGAACGAGCGGCAGCGTAACGGCATACATCAGAGGCTCGCCCACACCCAGGATTCCAACGGGAATGGACTCTGCGACGTACTTCTTGAGCTTGGCGTTCTTGGTCTTAAAGTACAGCGCCAGACCGGCACCGACCTGGCCGCCGCCAGCCATCATAAGGATGGGCAGCAGGTAGTTGATGCCCTTGGTAGCGCCGTCGGGATCGTTGAGCATAGCGTGGATCGGCGTGAGCGCCTGATGCAGGCCGACGGACACCAGAGGCAAGAAGCCTGCCGACAGGATATAGCCGCCCAGGACGCCCAGCTTCTCGAAGATAAAGGTGAGGACGCTAAAGATGGCAGTCGTCAGCCATGCGCCAACCGGCTGGATGACGAGCATCAGAGCAAAGGCGCCGATGATGAGCACCAGCAGCGGGGACAAGAACGTGTCGAGTGCGTTGGGCATAACCTTGCGAATCTGACGCTCCATCCAGGCAAAAAATGCGCCAGCGATGAGAGCCGCGATCATACCGCCCGCTGCGGGGTTGTACTGCGCGCTGGTGAGGGGCAGCAGAATGGCAGTGGCAGGATCAGCCGCGCCAGGCGCAAGCAGGGGCATGGCACTGTTGGCGATACACATCATGCCGGCGATGCCGCCCAGCGCAGCGGAGCCACCAAACTCACGTGCCGCGTTATAGCCCACCAAGATGGGCAGATAGGCAAACAGGGCCCAGCCCATGGAACGAATGCCCTGGTACCACCACTCGCCTGCAAGCGCGCCTGCCGTCGAGACGTTAATGACGTTGCAGATACCGTTGATGAGGCCAGCCGCAATGATGCCGGGGAGCAGGGCGACGAAGACATTGGAAATCTTCTTGAGGAAGGCCTGAACCGGCTTAGACTCGTACTTGGCCTTCTGCGCGGCCTTGTTTGTGGCCGCAGCGTCAACCACGCTCTCGTCAGCAACGCCTTTCGCGAGGCCGGTGAACTTGGAGAACTCCTCGAGCACCTTATTCACCTTGCCCGGACCCAGCACGATCTGCATCGTGTCATCCTCAACCAGCCCCATCACGCCGTCGAGCGCCTTAATACCCTCCGTGTCGACGTTGCCAGTGTCTTTGACGGTCACGCGCAGGCGCGTCATGCACGCCGCGTTTGCGAGCACGTTGTCTTTACCGCCCAAAAGGTCCAGTAGCTTTTGGGCCAGCTCTTTGTTCGTCATAACTCCTCCTTGTATTGGGTATCTCGTCTGGATGTCATATCAGCTCACGCCGTGCACCTATTGGACATCGGCATTGCTCTTCTCATGGCCACTCACCGCAGTACGGACATGGCCGTGCGCCCGTTCAAGAGCTACCGCAGCCTGCTCGGCATCGCAGTCCAACAGCACCGAGACAATAGCGGTTTTCACGTGGCCGCCGGCATCCGCAAGCGCCTGAACAGCGCGCTCGCGCGTGCAGTCGGTCGCTTCCATCACGATGTTCTGGCCGCGCACCACCAACTTCTCGTTCGTCTGCTGTACATCGACCATCAGGTTTTGGTACACCTTGCCAATCTTGACCATGGCACCGGTCGAAATCATGTTGAGAATGAGCTTTTGGACCGTTCCCGCCTTGAGCCTCGTTGAGCCGGTCAGCACCTCGGGACCGGGCACGGGCTCAATGGCAAGATCTGCGCTCTCCCCGATCTTCGACCCTTGGTTGCAGGCAATTGCAATGGTCTTGCACCCAGTTGCCTTGGCGTACACAAGGCCGCCCACCACATAGGGAGTACGACCGCTTGCCGCCAGGCCAACGACAAGATCCTTGTCCGAGAGTCCACGCTCCCGCAGGTCGCTCGCGCCAAGCTCCTCGCTGTCTTCGGCACCTTCGACAGCCTTGATAAACGCCGTCTCGCCCCCGGCAATGAGCCCGACAACCAGATCGGGCGATACGCCAAACGTAGGCGGGCACTCCGAAGCGTCAAGCACGCCCAAACGACCACTAGTGCCCGCGCCCATGTAAAAGACGCGACCGCCGCGCTCAAGCGCCTCGGCAGCCCAGTCGATTGCCGTGGCAACCTGTGGCAACACTTTCGTAACCGACTGGACGGCGCGAAGGTCCTCATCGTTCATCGTCGTGACGATTTGCAGCGATGTCATCGTGTCGAGTTCCATTGACTTTTGATTTCGCTGTTCTGTCGTGAATTTCGTTAAATCAAGCATTTTGTTCACCTCATCTTTCCTGTTTCTCGATGTAGTTTTGCTTGATGGCATGCGTCGCCCGTTCGTAATCGCTCGCAACGTAAGCAGCGTAGAGGGCATCGACAACCATAAGCTGGGCCATACGCGAGGCCATGGCACCGCTGCGGACCAAGGGCTCGCTTGCAGCAACGCCGAGCACGGCATCGGCCACGGTGGCAAGCTTGGACGATCCGTCTACCTTGGTCACGGCCACAACGGGACAGTTGTGGCGTTGGGCCTCGGCAGTGCAGTCCAGCACTTCTTGCGTTAAGCCCGAGTAGCTAAAAGCAATGCCGATATCGCCTTCGTGCATGTTCTTGGCGCACAAGAGTTGGTCGTGCCAGTCATCGTACAGATGGCATTCCTTGTCGACACGCATGAGCTTTTGTGCCAGATCGTGAGCAACTAAGCGAGAAGCACCAATACCGAACAGATTGACCATGCGCGCCTGCTTAAGATAGGCTGCGCATCGTTCCAAAACGGTGTAATCGAGTGTTCGCGCCGTCGCCTCGATCGTACGCACGTTGCTTTTCATCACCTTCCCCACGATTCGCTCGACGCTGTCATCCATGGAGATGTCCTCGAGGGCAACGTCCTTTCTGTCGCCCAAGAGCGCAAGTTCGGCAATCAGTTCGCGCTGAAACTCCTTGTAGCCCGCAAAACCCAAACGCTTGCAAAAGCGCAAAATGCTCGAGGGCGAGGAGAACGTGGCATCGGCAAGACCGCGGACGGACAGCCCGACCACCTCATGCGGATGAGCGCTCACATATGCGATGACATTGCGCTCTGCCGGGCTCGCGCTGAGCTCACGCTCACGAAGCCTTAAAAGCAATCCGTTTGCCATCTCAAACACCTCCGTTGAGAAGAATTAAAGACCAAAGAATGATTCGTACCGGATATAAACAGCTTTTACGGTACATTGTGCCGCATCATGGCGCACAAGGGGCGAGCGTTCTACCGCTCGCCCCTCAAATCCGACCGCTCGGAAATACGCGCGACACAAAATGATTCATCGAGGTCGCATTATTCGTAACAGAGTTGTTAACGGCGTCTCGCATGGGCGCCAATGGGACAGGTCGCGCGCTGAACCAGCACCGCCGCCAGCAGTACCAACAACATGGCGGCAATGTAGCCCGCGGCATCGAAGCCCAGGTCGATCATGTCGAAATGACGACCAGGAACAAAGATCTTGTGCACTTGGTCACCGACAGAGCAGACGGCGCAAAAGGCTAAGACAGACACGCACCGCAATCGAGTGGGCGACACGCGCTTATCCAAGCACACCGCCACCAACGAAGCAAACAGTCCTACAAAGAAGAACTCAACGGTATGTGCGACGCGACGAATGTTGGCACCCATCCACAGACGAACGGGCGCAAGCGGGTCGGGATGAGCAACGGTAGCCATTGAGCCCGCGCCCCCGGCGGCATCTCCCGCCTGGGTCTCCCCCGCAGTCTCGGGCTGCACACTGGCGCTTTGCCCTTCCACCGCACGCGCGGTGGACTCGCTGAGCGACGACGTCTGCTCCACGTTTTGCTCCGTCAGTATCCAAATACTTGCCAGCGTCACGACCAGCAGGACAACCGAAATCCATCCGACTATGTGCTTCACACACGCCAAGGGCTAACCTCCGTCATTTTTTGAGCAGCAGCGAGTGTACCCCCAAACGCGGTTGTCGCCGTAGCGAAATCCAAAATGTTCGAATCGGGGCGCCAAAGGACCGTGACGCCCCTACTCCATCTCGCGCATCCAGCGATCGAACGTCCCCACGCACACGCCTAGCCGCTTTGCCGCCTGGCTCCGCGTGATATCACCTGCCTCGTAGGTATCGCGCACCAGCTCGAATTGCGGAGGACAGGGCTTGCGGGGCCGGCCAAAGCGCACGCCGCGCGCTCGCGCCGCTGCAATGCCCTCGGCTTGGCGCCGGTGAATATTCTCGCGCTCCACCTGCGCCACATAGCTCAGCAGCTGCAAAACAATATCGGCAATCAACGCGCTCGTCACGTCCGACCCACCACAGTCTCTGGCGCGCGTGTCGAGCAATGGCATGTCCAGCACCACGATGGCGACGCCGAGCTCTTTGGTTATGCACCGCCATTCCTCGAGGATCTCGCTGTAGTTACGGCCCAGCCGATCAATGGAAAGTACCACCAGCACATCACCGGAATCCAACGCACACAGCAGCTCGCGATACCGCGGTCGATCGAAGTCCTTGCCGCTCGCATGATCGGCAAAGATATTCGCCGGTTCCACGCCATAGGCGCCCAGCGCATCCAGCTGCCGATTCAGATTTTGATCACGCGAGCTCACCCGCGCATACCCGTACACCGTTGTCATCTCATCCCCGCTCTCTCGTAAACCTCCCAAGAAGGAATAGGTTTATTTTGGTAGGTTTTATCTCCCCTACAGCAGGCGGAAGACGCAAGCGCGCGAGCGGCAAGATGATTGAACCGCCACAAAAAAGGCGGCCCCAAAAGACCGCCCCGTTCTCTATCAATCACCAAATTCCGGCTAATGAATAAGCCTGAAATCCAAGTGCCCGCGCGTGGTGTTGACGCGCGAGACCTCGATGACCACGCGCTGCCCCAGCTCATAGCGAGTCCCCGTGTCGGTACCCGTAAGCGTGAGCGCGTCCTCATCAAACTCGAACCACTCGTTGCCAAGACTCTTGATCGAAACCAAACCCTCAACCTGTGTCAGATCCAGGCGCACAAAGAGGCCCATGCTGCTGACCCACGAGATCGTTCCGGCGTAGCGCTCACCCAGGCGGTCCTCGTAGTACTGGGCGATCTTGATCTTTTGCGTCGCATGGCTGGCGGCGTCGGCGGCGCGCTCGGCATCGCTGCACGCGCGGCAGATTTGCGGCAGGATGCGCGGCAGGGACTCGCGGCCCTTACCGATCAGCCGCGGCGTACGCACCAAGGCGTCCTTGCCGCCCAGCCGCTCGTAGGCCAGCTGCAGCTTGAGTACGCGATGCACCACCAGGTCGGGATAGCGGCGAATGGGACTCGTAAAGTGGCAATAGCACGGCGCGGCGAGTGCAAAGTGACCCTCGTTGCGCGGCTTGTACAGTGCGCGCTGCATACTGCGCAGAAGGAGCGTGTTGACGAGCGGCGCGTTAGCCGTGCCGGCTGCGGCGTCAACTGCCGCCTGCAACTCGTCGGGACTTCCCAGGGCAATGCCGGCCGCACGGCGGTCATCGATGATACCCAGCTGTGCCAGCGCCACGGCGGCACCGTGCAGGCTGTCGGGACTGGGATCGTCGTGCACGCGATAGCAGGCCTCGATATCGCGGTCGGCCAGCCACTCCGCCACGCACTCGTTGGCCAGCAGCATGGCTTCCTCAATCAGCGACGTGGCGCACGAGCGCTCACGGGCCACGATCTGCACGGGCACGCCGTCCTCGTCCAACAGTGCACGGATCTCGGCCGTATCAAAGTCAACCGAGCCGCGCGCGCGACGAACACGACGGCGAAGCTCGGCGAGCTCGTTGGCAGCTACGAGGAAATCCCCCAAGTCGACGTTATAGCCGCGAGCGGTTTCCTCGCACGCAAGCCCGCGCTCGAGCGCTTCCTCGCGCGAGGCTTCAACTGCGGCAACATCCTCGGCGGCACCCTCCAGCACCGAATACTCCACCGCACCGGCACGCACCAGCAGCGCCTCGGCGCCGTCGTAGTCCATGCGCACACGCGAGCGGATCACACTGGGATAGGGATCGTAATGGCGCACGCGACCCTGCGCGTCGAGCTCAATGTCGACGGTAAACGCCAAGCGGTCCTCGTCGGGACGCAGCGAGCACAAATCGTTCGACAGGCGCTCGGGCAACATGGGCAGAACGCGATCGGCAAGATACACCGACGTCGTGCGATGGCGGGCTTCCAGATCGATATGTCCGTCCCAGGCAACATAGTGCGAAACGTCGGCAATATGGACACCCAGCTTGTAGCCACCCTCGGGCGTGCGCTCCAGCGAGATGGCGTCGTCAAAGTCGCGCGCGTCGACCGGGTCAATCGTGATGACAAAGCGGTCGCGCAGGTCTCGGCGGAGCGGGTCCTTGAGTGCCGAGGCCACATCGAGCGAAAGTGCCTCGGCCTCGGCTAGCGCGGCCTCGGGATACGTATCGGTATAGCCATAGCGCGCCATCACATACTGAACGCCCAAATCGGGCGCATCATCGCCGCCAATACGGCGCTCGATCGTCACGGTGCCCGATTCCAGGCGCGTCGGATATGTCAGAATGCGTGCGACGACCGCATCACCCGGATGAACGCCCAAGCGCTCCGCCGAGGTGTCCTCCGGCAGAATAAAGAAATCGGCCTTAAGGCGAGAATCAAGCGGCTCGATCACCCCGAGCGGGCCGGCGGTCTGGTACGTGCCCACCACACTAATGGCTGCACGCTCGACGACGCCCTCGATTACGGCGCGTCGCTCGCCATGCGGGCTGTTCTTAATGCTCACGGCAACGGTGTCGCCGTCCATAATCTCGCGCTTGCCGCGGCCCATGACCTTGTAGTCGCCGTTTTCGGTTACAACGTAGGCGCTATGCTCATGGAGCTGCACGCGTCCGGTCAGACTCGGGCGACGCTCGCTGCGCACCGGCCCGCGCTTATTGCGAGCTCCACGCTTATGCTTGTTATTGCGCCCCATGGCGCCTCCTTACTATCGATGGCCGTTTACACCCCAAGAGTCTACCCAAATGATCCCTAGGGGACGGTAGGATTGCGGATCGCATAGATAGACCAGCGCCACAATGATCCGTATTCCACCGTCCCCTAGGGATCAAAAAACGGGCCGCCTCCAAAAGAGACGACCCGTTGAAGGAACGAATTCCAAGCACACCTACACGCGCAGATAGCGGCGCATGGCGATGGCGGAACCAAAGAGACCGATAATGACACCGACCAGAATCAGTGCGGCGTAGGTCACCAGGTAGTACTGCATCGGCAGCGCAAACGACATCCAGCCGATGCTCTCCTGCAGACGCGGAACCATCAGGTTACGCAGCAGCTCCAGCACGCCGATGGAAAGCAGCGAGCCCAAAATGGCCTGCAGCACGCCTTCGGTAATGAACGGCCCGCGAATGAAGCCGTTGCTTGCGCCCACCAGGCGCATGATCGCGATCTCACGACGACGCGCCGTAATGGACAGGCGGATCGTGTTGTTAATGAAAATGAACGCGATAAAGGTCAGCAGGCCGACGAGCACCACAGCGGCGATACGAATGTAGTTCGTCACCTGGAACAGGCGGCTCACTTTCTCCTGGCCGTACAGAACGCTTGCGTTGACGTCGCCGTCGTCCGCGATCTTCTGAAAATCGGCATTCTTCTTGAGCTTCTGGGCCGTGCTCTCGACCATGGACGGATCGTCCATCTCGATGGCAAACGAAGCCGGCAGCGGGTTCTGACCGTCGAGCGCGCTCATGGTAGCGTCGGCGTTACCCGACATCTTGCTCGTGTACTCGGCCAGCGCGTCGTCCTTATCCTTGTACGTCACGGACTTGACGTTGCTCCACGTCTTGAGCTCGGCCTCAAAGGCCTGAACATCTGCCTGGTCGGCGTCATCGCTAATAAAGGCGTTGATGACGACCTGATCCTCGACGGTGCCGATCACGGAGTTCAGCATCGCGGAACCCATAATGAACAGGCCGATGATAAACAGCGAAAGGAAAATCGTGATGACGGCTCCGAGCGAGGTGGTCCAGTTACGGAAGAAGTGGCTGATTGCCTCTTTGAGCGAGTAGCCCACGTTAGTTGGTGCCATAGTTGCCGTAACCTCCCCTCTCCTGGTCGCGGATTACGTGGCCGCCCTCGAGGGCGATCACGCGACGGTGCATGCTATCGACCATCTCGCGGTCGTGCGTAGCGACGATCACGGTGGTACCGGTGCGGTTAATGCGCTCGAGCAGCTTCATGATGCCCAGCGAAATCGCCGGGTCGAGGTTGCCCGTGGGCTCGTCGCAAATCAGCAGCGGCGGGCGGTTGACCATAGCGCGGGCAACGGCCACGCGCTGCTGCTCGCCACCGGAAAGCTGATCGGGCAGCGAGTCCATCTGGTCGGCCAGACCGACCAGACGCAGCACCTCGGGGACCTGGCTGCGAATGACGCCCTTGGGCTTGCCGATGCACTGCAGGGCAAACGCCACGTTTTCGTAGGCGGTCTTTTGCGGCAGGAGCTTAAAGTCCTGGAACACGGCGCCAATCTGACGACGCAGGAACGGAACCTTGCGGTTCTTGATCTTCATGAGATCCTGGCCGCCGACCAAAATGCGACCGCTTGTGGGCTTGACGTCGCGGTTGAGCGTCGACAGCAGCGTGGTCTTACCCGAGCCGGAGTGACCGACCAAAAAGACGAACTCGCCCGGATAGATCTCGATGTTGATGTCGTCGAGTGCGGGCTTGTTGGGCTGCGCCGGGTAGATCTTGGTGACGTGCTCCATAAGGATGACGGGCTCGACACCGGCCTGCTTGGCCATCTTTTTGCGGCTGGCCTGCGGGTCGATGGGCGCAAACACCGACGTGAAGTCGGGGTTGTTGAGCGCATTGTCGAGGCTTGCGACCTCGGCGGCCTGATCGCGCTCGACCACGGGAGCCGCAGGCTGCGTGGGGTCGGGAATGCCGGCAAAAAGACCGGACTGCGCGGGCTGCGGCGCGGGAGCCGCAGGGGCCATGGGATCGGGGATGCCGGCCATGGTAGGCTGCGGCGTGGCGGCGCTCGTCTGAGGCTGAGCCACGCGGGCGGTCACCGTCTGAACGGGCTCAAAGCCAGCCGTGCCGGAAAGCGCAACATCGTTGTTGGGGTTGTAGGCAAAGGGATCTGCCGCCGGCTGTGCCTGATCTGCCGGCTGTGCGGGGATCGGGCTAAACAGCTGATCCTCTGAATCCGGAGTGGCGAAACGACTGCCCGCGACGCTCGGCTGCGTCTTGGGGGCATCATCGCCCGCACCGGAGGTACGGAAGTGGTTACCCACTGGTGCTCCTTATCGTCGTGCGTTTAAACTACATGAGCGCTTTGTATTTTAGCAGGATTGCCTTTGCTGCACATAAGAAGCATGGCGGGCTTTGGAATCTGTCCGGCCGGGCACAGGGTTACCTCCCAAATC
>CATVTV010000014.1:0-47579 GCA_958347015.1 uncultured Collinsella sp.
GGTTGACGCCGATGTCTTGGCAACGTCAGCGAAAACGACTCCAGGCGAGCAAGGTGACGTGAAATGAAAGGGCGCTGACCTTCTGGTCGCGCCCTTGAAATTGAACGTCAGGTTGCCGCTTGGGGCCGTTTGCAGCGTCGAGCGGTTTCGCGGTTTGGTAAAACCGCGTAACTATAAAGCTTCCAGAGCACTTGCGATGCGCTTCATGGCGGCGTCGGCGGCCGGTTGGTCCGGAGCCTCAGCCAGCACGCGAATCACCGACTCGGTTCCACTCTTGCGCACGAGCACGCGGCCCTCGCCCGCCAGCGCGGCCTCGGCCTCGGCAATCGCATTCTGCACGCCCATGTTCTCGAGCGCGGCGTCCTTGTCGGCCACGCGCACGGCAACCTGCGCTTGCGGCAGCAGCTTGCACGGAGCCGTGAGCTGCGAGAGCGTCTCGCGCTCGGCACGAATCACTTCCATCACGCGCAGCGAGGTCATAATGCCGTCGCCCGTGCGCTCGATATCGCCAAAGATCGTATGACCCGTCTGCTCGCCGCCCAGGCTGAAGCCGCCCTCGCGCATCTTGGCATACACGTGACGGTCGCCCACGCCGCTGGTCACGGCGCTTAGACCGGCAAGCTCCAGCGACTTGACCAGGCCAAAGTTGCTGGCAATCGTCGGAACCACGGTACCGCCCGAAAGGCGCCCGTGCTTGTTCAGGTACACGCCGCACACGTACAGAATCTGGTCGCCGTCGACCACACGGCCGCGCTCATCCACGGCCAGGCAGCGGTCGGCATCGCCGTCGTAGGCAAAGCCCACGTCCAGGCCCTGCTCCACCACGTGGCGCTGCAGGCGCTCCATATGCGTGGAGCCACAGTCCACATTGATGTTAAATCCATCGGGCGCGGCATTGATCACGCGCACGTCGGCGCCCAGCGCGTCAAACACCGGCTTGGCCACCGAGGACGCCGAGCCGTTGGCGCAGTCGATGCCGATCTTAACGCCCTGCAGCGAAAAGTTCGCACTTGCGATGAGCGAGGCAATATAGCGGTTGCGACCCTGCATGTAGTCCACCGTGGCGCCGATATGGTTGCCCGTTGCCAGCGGCACCTCGCTCTTGCCATCGATATAGTCCTCGATGAGCTCCAGCACGTCCTCGTCCATCTTAAAGCCGTCGCTGTTGACGAGCTTAATGCCGTTATCGCAAAACGGGTTGTGGCTCGCACTAATCATGATGCCGCAATCGAAGCAGCCCTCCACGGTCTGATGCGCCACGCCCGGCGTTGGGATCACGTGCAGCATATATGCGTCCGCACCGCTTGCGACCAGGCCACTCACCAGCGCCGCCTCGAACATATAGCTCGAGCGACGCGTGTCCTTGCCCACGATCACGCGTGCTTTGCGCTCGCGGTTGGCGCCGTAATACCAGCCCACAAAGCGGCCGATCTTATAAGCGTGCTCTACCGTCAGCCCAACGTTGGCCTCGCCGCGAAAGCCGTCGGTGCCAAAGTACTTCATAAGAGATCCTCTCTATAGACAAAGGCGCGCCGCCAAAGCAACGCGCCGCCAGCCTATTATCCTTTAAAGCAACCGCAGGGGCTACACCGTGAGGAACATCATCACGATGATCATGGCAAAGCCGATAAGGTCGGTCGGCAAAAACACCGTGCCCAGCATAACGGCACTCGTGATGGTCGCCGAGACCGGCTCCACGGTTCCGATGAGGCTTGCGCGGACCGAGCCAATGTCCTTAACGCCCTGCATATAGAGCATGTAGGCAAAAAACGAACCGATGACCACGAACACCGCGAGCGCCTCGATACCGGCAACATCGAGCGCCGGCATATGCGCCCAAGGGCGAACGAAAGCACACGAAACGATGCCCGCCGTGAGCATAGCCGAACCCGTGACGATGGGGCTGCCGTATTCGGGCAGGATCTTGGCGGGAATCACCGCCATACACGCGGCGCTGACCGCACACATAAGACCTGCTGCCAGGCCAAGCGGCGAGATATTCAGGCTGGTGGGGTCGCCGCCGGTGGCGATTAAAAAGGTTCCACCCAGAGCCAGGCCAATGCCGATGACTTCGCGAGTACGCGGCATGCGGCGATCGATCACGCAGGTGTAGCCCATGATGATAACGAGCTGCAGGCACTGGAGCACCGTCGCGGTTCCGGCGTTCGTCAGGCGCACGACCGAAAGATAGCAAAACTGGTTGAACAGCAGGCCAAAGGCGGTAAAGAGCAGCAGCTGCTTGCGATCGGCGGGTGTGGTCCAAAGCTTGACCAGGCGTGCGCGGTCGCGCGTGACAACCACAGCCATAAAGAGCAGGCCGGCGAGAATCTGACGCACGCTCATAAGCCACAGCGTATCGACATGGTAGGTATCGAACAAAAAACTCGCGCTGGTGCCCGAGAAGCCCCAAAACGAACCGCCCACCAGCGTAGCCAAGACGCCCGTGATCATCTTGCGCGTCGAAGCGCTGTTCAGGCGGTCGCGCCATGCGCGACGGGTGTTGCGGCTGAGCTCGTCGGTGCTCTCGGGCACATCAATGTTCGATATATCGGTCATCGGCACCGAAGCCCCTGCGCCTTCGACCTGCTCGACACACTCTTTGCTCATTCCACTCCCCCGAAACAGCCTGGAAACAATTCGGCTTACCTTACCACGGCGAAGTCACCAGCTGGAGGCTTGTCCGCTTATCGGTGGGACAATTCCGCAGGCGTCTTTCCATAGCTCGATACCGCAATGGCCTTGCATTATGCGACAGCCAAATCGCGGCAGCAGGCTCTTTTGAAATGGATACGACAAAGCCCCCGAATTCCACAATGTAAGCGATTTTTAAAAATGTTCTTGCCACCGAGTTCAGGCTCCGTTATATTATCCCTTGCGCGCTTGCGCACCCTTGATCGGGCGTTTAGCTCAGGGGGAGAGCGCTTCCCTGACACGGAAGAGGTCAGAAGTTCAAATCTTCTAACGCCCACCAAATGTTCGCAGCTCAGAGGCTATGTCTCTGGGCTGTTTTGTTTTATGTCGCCAAATCCGCTGGCAACTCCAACCGCCCAAGCAACCACCCTGCCCATGCACAAAACCGCGTCAATAGCCACCGAGGCCGAGACCAACGCGTCTCGAACCCATCCGAGCCGCAGCTTCTCAGCAAAACGCCGCGATGTCTGCGCCCTGCGGTATCCTTGAGCTACTTGCACCTGCAGCACCAAGGAGCCGCCATGCGCACCGAGCTCGATGTCCCCTTTTCGCACAAAGAAGAAGCCAAGGCGCTGGGCGCCAAATGGGACCGGACCAAGAAGATCTGGTATGTACCCAGCGGCGTCAACCCCGAGCCCTTTGCCGAGTGGCTGCCCGGTGTTGACCGATCCGACCCCTCAGCGCCGTATATATATCTAGTACTGGGCAAGCGCGAGTGCTGGAAGTGTCACAAAGAGACCTCGGTCGCGGCCTTTGGCATTCCCTATCGAACCGATGACGACGAGAGCATCGCCATCGCGCACACGCCCAACGAAGCCGGGCACATTGCCATCGACACGCCCAACGCCAACGCACTCGCCATCGTGCCCGCTCTTGGCTGCGTGCCGGGCGAGATCCGCGACTACCTTCATAAGCGCTGCGGCTACAAGCCCGTAGGCGCGCGAGCCTCCAAAGCCCCGTCGCTCGGCAACACGTGCACCAGTTGCGACGCGCTGCAAGGCAGCCGCTATCTGTTCGAGGAGCCCTCGTCCCCGTTTGCCCTCACTGCCATCAACAAGCTGCCGGCACTGGAGTTTATACGCGTCGAAGTTGCCGGTGTCTTTGGCGTCCCGGCCACGCGTACCGACTTTGACCAGGCGCTCTTTACCTGGGCACGCGACCATCACGCCGAGTTTCACAGGCAACTCGGTGAGGGGATTTATTTGTAGAGACGGAGAAGCCTTCACAGCCAGCTCCTCCGCATCACCTATCCCTCGTCGCCGGCGTCATACACGATATCGAGGCCACAAACAGGGCATTTCTCCGGATACACCGGCATATGAACGCCCATACGTTTCCTCACTTCGTCGCTGAGTCTGTCGCGCGCATCGATGAACCGAATGTCGAGACACGGTATTTGCGAGCCGCAGCAAGGGCAGGTGACGACAAACGACCCGCAATCAACCTCTACGCTCGGAAACATATTGTTGTCTATAAGGGCACGCGGCAGTTTTCCGTACTTCCCCATCGCAATATCGCCTCGCCAGCTCACGCTCGCTCCCTTCCCGTTATTCAAACCAGGAAGAGCATGCATCAGCAAGTGCGCGCGAGATTGCATCGCCACGCGATCCGATCAAACAACACGATCGTCAAAGAATGCCAAAGCCAAATACGCTAATACGGCAGAAGCCCCGCCTTTTCACGCTTCTTTTCCGAGCGATCGAACTCAATGCGATGGGCCTCAAGAAACACCGTATTGGGTCGCCACTGACGCTCATTCGGCTGTCTTAGCGTCGCACCCGCAAAGGAAGCGTAGCCGGTCTTATCCAGCAGGTACGATCCACACAGCCGATATTCACCGCAAACAGGCTCAAACGAAATCAGATGAGCATCGAATAAAGCATGTAAGTCGCGCCGAAGCAGAATACCGTTGCTGGCAACCTGCGATTTGGGTCCCGAGTAATTCTCGATATGTGCAGCCTCCAGAGCTTCGCTGACGCCGCAGTCCGACACCGCGCAACGGCCATCATAGGCGGCAACGAGCTGCTTGCGGAACCATTGCTGCCCCAATCGCTCGCGCCTTAACGCATAACGGACCTTTTCGTCGTCGGTCACACCCTGTCCGGCAAACTCAATATCGACGGGTATGTGCTTCAGATAACTCATGTCGGGCGCAAAACGAGGGTCCGGTCCGCCTTTATGAACAGGACCGTGCAGAACAAACCATCCGTTTTCGGGCTCGAACCGCTCAACAAACGCAAGGCCGAGCACCTTATAGCCCACCTCGGTTGCAAATATGACTCCGACTGGGACGCCACATTCCATGCAGTTGAGCATTTTACGGTTGTAATTCTGGTCTCGAGAACCAACGGCGCCTGGCGCTTGGACCGAATACTTAATGACCCACGTACCGTCATCCAAATAGAGCGGAGGCACATCGGTGTAGAAGCTCTTTTTAGAGTTATGGACCGAAAGCGCAAAGATCTTATTGGGATCTTGCTTCACCCGATCCTGGCCCGGCCAGAAGATCCCTGAATCCCGCGTTACGGGAAAGAAGTCCGAGCCGATTCTCAAACGGTACTGATACTGAGGGCTATCTTCCTTGGTGTGGTGCGGAAGGCTGGTCCAAACGCCGCCGCGCTGTTCCTCACCCAGAAACCACTCCCATGCCTCAACGTATTCGGAAGGCACGAGACTGCAGGCGCGGTCATAGCTTGGTCCATCCATCAACGGAACAGCAAGGTCAATGTCGTTCATCGCCAGCACCTACAACCATACGAACGCGAGTCATGCCCCTCAATAATATGGCCGAGAGTCAATTATTACGAGATCTCATTCCGCGATCGGCACATCGTTGATGCTCTCGGTTTGCCGCTGGCGCGCTTGTACCCCGCTACCCCACTTCCCTGTATACTGATGTAGCACGTGTTTCATCCGGGCTTGTTGGGCCGGGTCGTTCATGGGAGGTTCTTGTGGCTGTTTCGAATCCGCCTAAGGGAAGCGTTTCTTCTTCGTCCATCAAGCCGGTTACGCGCAAGGCCGTGCGTTGCCAGCGCGAGGTCGCTTGGCTTGTCACGCAGGCGGCGGGCAGGCTTGTGGCGACCACTCAGGACGTCAATGCGCCTACGCCGAGCTTTGTGCTGGCAGTGGCGCTGGATCGAGTACGCCAGCTGGAACTCGCCGCACAAGAAGACGGCAGCCATCTTGGCTACCAGGACGCTATGGCACCCGACCTGTTGACCTTTTGCCACATGGCCAAGTTGCCTGCCGCGCCCAATGCGCTTTCGGACGCAGGCTACATGTTTACGCTCTCGGGCGCGGACCTTATCCGCGACATCTATGCATACTGCAGCGAGCTCGCCGAGCGCCACGTCTTTGACGCGGCAGAAGTCAAACCGGGAAATGTCATCAAGCTGGTTCTTAGGCTGTTCCTGATAGACGGGTTCGGGGCCATGCCGGCGTAAGCCGAGTCTTTAGCATCACCGTCGACTGGGCAACAACCGCTTTACCTTAATGGACGCCAATCGAGGGTCGATTATTGGGTCGCCTCGTCCACTAACGCATCTATCCCACGCGCTCCGACAGTCGATACTTGCGGTTGCGGCTCGTCGCCGGCGCCGTGGGCTCAAGCTCGCCTTGAGCAATGAGCGCGTTGACGCGCGACCTAACCTGGGAAATTGTGAGCCCTGTGTGCTCTGCCAGCTCACGCGTCCCCAGCTCGCCGTAGTGTTTGAGTGCCGTCACAATTAAGCCCCCGCCATGATTGACCGGCTCGATCTTTGAACGGTAAAGTACGACCTTGAACCGATCGAACCCCGGGCAGAACAGGGGCTCGGCCAGACCATGCGCGCGCATGGCATCGATCATCATCGGGATGCCCGAGCCATTGCCCTCAGCCGGCGAACCTGCGCCATCCGGCAGCGGGACAATCGACATGAGTTTCACGAGCGTCGCGTTACGGCATCGGGAGCTGCCGTCAAACAAGTTCTCGCGAGTCTTTCCCCCGTATAGGCCGCCGGGGTTCGTCACCTCGATACGGTCATCAAAGACGTCAACAGCGATCGACTGCCCACAGAACCGATCTCCGTATTCTCGGTGGATTACGGCGTTGGCGATTGCCTCGCGCAGGACTTCCTCGGGAATCTCCAGCGAGTCGACACGCGAGACGCCTTGGATCGTCGAGGTTCGCCGCAAATTCTTGGCGATTGCCGCGACGGCATCCGAGATCATTTCGCCCAACGTTCCCTCGCAGATCGTACGGTCCATGAACCTCAACGACCCCGCCGCGCCCTTCTGCGTTCCGGCATAGACCGCCACATCGATAAAGAGCTTGGGATAGAACTGCTGAGGATAGGCACCCGCGGCCAGGAGCCCGGCCTTAGTAACATTGCCCTGGGAGTCGAGGAAATTCAGGCGCTTCAGCTTCGTTTTCTTGTCCGGCGCGCCGCGCATTGCACGGGGTGTCAGCGAGAAAGCACGCTCTATCGTGCGGTCGACCAGGGCCTCGTCAAGATCGCCTGCGACCGCGCCGGGTACTGCATCGCGATCACTGGGGCTCGTCCGTTCATACGATGACAAGGACAGGACCTCGGTCGACGAGAGCGGAACATCTTTGTCATCGATGCGTTTGTAGCTGCCGCCTTGAGCGCCCCGCTCTATGACATAACACGGCTTGCTCGACGGGTCGAGCTCCTCAATCGTGATGACCAGAACCACGGTGCCCTGGAGCTCCACGCGTTCAATGGTGTATTTGGGCGGATTGGCCAGTTTTCCGCGACCGCCGGCATCACCCATGCCCGCTACGAATTGGTTGAGCACCTTCTCGGTCTCAAAGTTCTCAACCGGGACAAAGCCCGCGCGCTCGCTCACGCCGAGCACGATAATTCCGCCAGCGGTATTCGCGAATGCGCTAACCGTTTCCCATACGTCGCGGGAAAGCGTCGTGGCGCTCTCCTTGACCTCGACGTTAAGATCGTCCGAGCCCATGCGCTTTAAAGACTCGAGCAGACCGGTCAGCTCGTTTTCGTTCATCTGCATGTCCTTTCGCTCGGCCCGGCGGAGAATGCCGCGAATAGATTTCCTTCGTCTCTCAGTTATCTCTCGTAATTATCTCTCATCTTACTGCTATCTCTCATATTAGAGATAAGTGAGAGATGAAAGATAAGATGTCTGCCATTTGTTTCATTTAAACATGTTTTTGCTGGTAGAACAATCAGTATTGAGACAATACCATGATTGCCTGTCTCTTTGCTGATCAGTTATCTCTCGTAATTATCTCTCGTCTTTGTGCCATCTCTCGTATTAGTGACAAATGAGAGATGGGAGATACGTGAGTGATGGACGAGCGTGGATTATTGGACGGTCGGAAAATCCCTCAAACAAAAAACGGGGCCGGCCTTACGCCGAACCCCGTTTTCAAACGGTCAGTTAGTTATCCAACGCGCGAGCATAGCAGTCAACTTTACGCCGCCGCGAACACTCCCAAGCCCGTTCCGATGATGCAGATCGCGAAGATGCCAATAATAATCCAAATGGTCTTGACACCCTTTTTATAGAGGGCAACGCAAGCGAACGTTGCCAGCAAGGGCAGCAGACCGGGGAAGATCGAATCGAACAGATCCTGCAGGACAATCTCCGAACCACCCACATCAAAGGTCAAAGCCGTGGACAGCGAGACCTGTGCCGCAATCATGGCGCCGATAACGGTCATTCCGAGAACGCCGGCAGCATGCGTCATGCGAGACATAAGGTTGTTCTCTTCGGACTGCTGCAGGAACTTGGTTCCCAGGTCGTATCCCAGATGGGCGGCGACGATACGCGTTGCAAAGTTAATCACGGAGTAGATGAGCGCGTACACGATGGGGCCGAGCGGGTTGCCCGTCGACGCGATGCCAATACCAATGCCGGCGGCGACCACGCGGAACGTACCCCAGTAGAACGAATCACCAATGCCGGAAAGCGGTCCCATGAGGCCGACCTTCATAGCGTTAATCGAGGACGTGTCGAAGTTCTTATCGGCAGCCGCCTGCTCTTCCATCGAAACCGTAAGGCCGGCTACAAACGGAAGCACATGAGGCGTGATGTTAAAGAACTCGGTATGGCGATCGAGCGCCGCATAGTAATCGTCGTCGTTGGGATAGATCTTTCGCAGGGGCTTCTGAATGGTGTACATGAAGCCCATTGCCATCATCTTGTCGTACGACTGCGAGCACTGGCTCGTAAACTGGCGAAGGAACATGCTCCGATACATATCGGGAGTCATAATCGCATCCTTCTTGGCCTCTTTGAGGTCGGTGTTCTGGGTAGCCATTAGAAGTCCTCCTCTTCATCCTCGGCAACCGCCTGCGGACCGGACGAGCCCTCGCGGAAGGCCAGGAGCAGTGCGACGCAAATGGCAGCTGCGGCGACGCCGATAACGTCCATCTTGAGGTAGATGACCATAATGAATCCCAGGAACAGCCAAGGAAGCAGCTTGTTATCGCCCATGGTCCTAATAAGAAGTGCGAAGCCGATGCAGACCATGACGCCGGATGCAACGTTGAGGCCGTCCATCACAAACTGCGGAATCGCGTTGAGCGCATTGTTGATGAGGTCGGCACCAAAGAACAGCGAGCAAAACACCAGCAGTGCAGACGGAATGCCAATCGACAGCGGCACGACGGTCAGATGGTACAGGTTCGCCTTGGCAAGATCACGATTTGCCAGAGCGGTCTCAATCTTCTTGCAGGCAAAGGCACCCGGAACGGCGTAGCAGAAGTTGCGCCACACCTGAAGGAAGACGGAGACGGGAAGGGCGAGTGCGACGGCAGTTGCCGTGCCCGTACCCGTAATGACGGCAAACGCGCAGCCAAGCACGCCGGAAGCATAGACCTCGGGAGGAACCGCCGCACCGACCATGATGGCGCCCATGAACATGGACTCCAAAGCAGCGCCGACGATAACGCCCTGCTGGACATCGCCAAGGATCAAGCCAACGAACAGGCTCGTAAACAGCGGACGACCAAGCATCGTAATGCCAAATAATTGCTCGTCCATGGACGCAATAAATGCGACCAGTGCAACTAGAAGATACCGGACAACCATTTCGATCAACCCCAGAAACAGGTCTGCAGGCGAGGCATTCTGCGCAGCTCGCCTGCAGACAACCGCAGCAATTTGAGAGGATTAGTAGTTCATCTGGTGATAGTAACGACGCGTGGTGAGCGGGTGGTTACGGACGTGCTCGAGATGGCAGCTCAGACGCTCGGTGATGGTGTAGATGACCATCGGGGAGACGATCTTGCGGAACTCGGGGTCGCTGAACGGCAGCTCGACCTCGGCGGTGTCGAACTTGTTCACGCGGACATGGACGCCCTTCTCGTCGGCGAGCATGTGAGTGAAGTTGTCCACGCGGTCCATGAGCTTACGGGTGTCGTCCTCGCCGTAGAGCATGATGAGGCTCGTGCCCTCCTCGCACAGTTCGATGGTGCCGTGGAAGAACTCGGCGGCGTGGATGGACTTGGTCTTGATCCACTGCATCTCCTCGAGGATGCACATGGCGTAGTCGTAGGCCTCACCCCAGAGCATGCCGGAGCCGATCACCATGTGGTAGTCGGTGTCCTTGAAGTCCTCGGCCATGGCGGCGCAGCGCTCGTCCTGAGCGTCCTTGGCCTTGATGAGGTACGGAGCGATGTTGCCGAACTCCTCCATGAAGGTGTCGTACTTGGGGAAGGCGCCGGCGTTCTTGAGGAAGCGGGCGACCAGCGTGATCTGGTAGGTGTAGATGGCCTCGCACAGAACGTCGTCCTCGGCGAAGCTGAAGAACTTGTAATCGGCGTACTCAGTGGCCGGGGTGTTGTCGTTGGAGACATACATCAGCGTGCGGGCACCCTGCTCCTGGCAGAACTTGGCGGCCTCGATGATCTCGGGGGTGGTGCCGGTACGGGTGGAGAAGACGCAGACCGAGTCCTTGTTGAAGGTCTTGGGCGGGCATGCGAGGAACTCAGCGGCAATCTCGCAGTGGACGTCGACGTCGGCCGTGGTGGTCTCGACCCAATATTTCATCGGGAGCGTGTGGGCCCAGGTGCCGCCGCAGCCGATGAAGAAGATGTTGGAATAACCCTGCTCGCAGACCTTGTCCACGGCAGCCTCAATCTGAGGACGGAGAGCGAGGGCATCGCTCACAACCTTCTCGTAACGAGGCTCATCGAAATTGAACATCCCTTACTCCTAACTCACTTGGATGAACCCTTCATTCATCTCATGACGTTATAATACTTTATATAACTAACTATGCAAGAACTATTTCAGATTTTTTTGATTTTTCTTTAATAAAAAGCCCGCCGATCAAATGATCGACGGGCATAGACATAGAGCATCGGTTCAATAAAAACCGAACACCAACATGTTTTCGGCTAAAAAACGTCCTTGGCAAACACCTTTGAGTCATTGGGGACCTGACGGATTTCGATAACCACGCCATCGTTCACAAGCTCTTGGATATGCTCGGCATCGGTTTCGGTCGCAAAGATCGCGGGGGTCGGATGAAGCGTGGTCTCGGGAGACTTTCGTGTTCCGCCCAGATTGATCTCCTTGATGTCTTTGCAACCCTTAGCAAGGCGATAGGCATCCTCGATCGTCTCGACAATGATAAACAGCGAATACTTGTCGGTAACGCCGCTGTTGAGCGCCTCGATAGCAGCGTCAACATCCTTGATGACGAGTTTAACGCCGCTGGGGCGGGCGAGCCTCAAAGCGGCTTTTCTCATATCGTCTTTTGCCACGGCGTCGCTGGCACACAGGATGCAATCGACATCCAGCGCATGTGTCCAAGACATGGCGACCTGGCCGTGAATCAATCGGTAATCGACCCTCGTAAGCTTAATCATCAAAAACATCTCCACACGCAATAAAGGTAATGACAGGGTTGAATTATTCGTTGAAGCTTGAGCTAGAACTCTTCTTCTTCGACATCCGAGAGCATATCCGCCGCCTCACAAAGCTGGATAAACGAACGTGATCCCTCGACCGCGGCTTTGGCCTTGTCCGCATCCAGGGAGTCCAGCTGTGTAACCATTTCCACCAGCAGCGGCAAGTTCATTCCGGTGATCAACGTAAACGATCCGGTGGCCTGCCTCTGGATGAATTCGTTGTTTACAGAGCCGCCAAAGATGTCAGTCACGACAAACCAAGAGTCGGCAGGGTCCCTCGCTTCCATCCATGCATCAATCAACGCCGCGACGTCCCTTGAATCGTCATCGACATAGGCGCACAGGCACTCGATTCGATCGTTGGTGCCCATCAGAATCTCCAGAGAGCTTTTCATGCCTTGGGCGAGATAACCATGACTCGCTAGCAATATCTTATTCATAGTTCTCCAATACCAATAGGACGTACTATATTGTCATAACAAAGTATATTAGCAATCTGCCCTACGTGGTGTGTCTATTTTCCAAATCCGCGAACGGTAACAATTGGTCGGTAAATAGACTAATCTATCTCTAATTTACAAATAGAACTTCAGTCGCTCGGTGCAGTACACCTGACGGGAGATGAAAAGCGGCTCGCCGCTTGGAGCATAACGTCTATCGACAAACAGAAGCAGCGGAGAGTCCAGCTCCACGTTAAGGTATGCCGCCTCGAGCTCGCTCGCATAGCAGACCTCGAGCGTACGCGTGTTGGGGCCCATCTTGATCCCCTGGCGATCGAGTACCGCCATCAGCGAATCCTCGAGGGATTCATGCTCCAAAAAAGAAAGCGCAGCGGAATAGCTATTGGTTTCCAGCATCGTGGGCTTGTCATCCACAAGGCGCAGACGACGACTACGCAATACCTTTTGGGTATCGTCTACGCCCAGGAACTTCGCGTCTCGCAGGCTTGGGAAGTCCCAGCCCATTGCGAGAACCCTGGTAGACGCCTGTTTTCCCGCAAGCTGGCACGAATGGGTAAAGCTCTCACGGTCGTCCGCGGCATACATCTGTGTGTCCGACGAAACGAACGTGCCCTTGCCGCGGGCCCTCTCAACAAGCCCAGCATCTTCCATTTCTTTAATTGCGGAGCGAACCGTTATTCGGCTCACGCCAAATTGCTCGATGAGCTCCGCCTCGGTCGGAAGCTTATCTCCCGGGCGGTACGTGCCGTTGGCGATCGAATCAGAAAGCGCACGAACAATTTGTTTGTACAGGGGGATAACGCTATTTGCTTCAACCATATCAACCATACCTTTGCAAGGAATCAGCAGCTTATAGATAGATGACTTATATTGTATTAGAACTTTTTAGGAGTCCATATATTTCCTAAATGATTCGGTAAACGGGGTGTTATTTCACTTTAGTGGGGTACAGCGGTACCCGCGGCATTCGTTATCAACCTAGCTAGGCTAGTCCACCCACATCGTCTCCAGTTCGCCGCAGAGCCGCGGCCCCATATGGGTATACTCTCGAGGATTCGACTCGATTCGCCCCCGCTGGGGCGTCAAAGGAGACTACATATGTCCACTACCTCAACCGACCCGCGCGCCGCTGCTGCCGCGCTGCTGGTGCCCGGCACCGCCTGCCACGGCTTTGCCGTCGAGCGCTGCGAGACCGTGCCCGAGCTCGACGCGGACGCCTACGTGCTGCGCCACACTGCCTCGGGCGCTCGCCTGCTGTACCTGGCGTGCGACGACGAAAACAAGGCCTTTGCCATTGGCTTTAAGACGCCGCCGGCCGATTCCACCGGCGTGTTCCATATTCTTGAGCACTCGGTACTGTGTGGGTCGGCCAAGTTCCCCGTCAAGGAGCCGTTTGTCGACCTGATCAAGAGCTCCATGCAGACGTTCCTCAACGCCATGACTTACCCCGACAAGACCATCTACCCCGTTGCCACCACCAACGAGCAGGATCTGTACAACCTGATGGACGTGTACCTGGACGCGGTGTTCAACCCGGCCATCTACACCAAGCCGACCATTTTTGAGCAGGAGGGCTGGCACTACGAGCTGGACCTGCCGGAGGGTGCCGAGGGCGAGGGCGACGGCAGCCTGCGCGAGGGCACGCTGCGCTATAACGGCGTGGTATTCAACGAGATGAAGGGCGCGCTGTCCGACCCCATGAGCGTGCTGGACGACGCCGTCAACGCCGCGCTCTATCCCGACACCGCCTATGCGCACGAGAGCGGCGGCGACCCACGCGCGATTCCCGCGCTCACCTACGAGCAGTTCCTGGACACGCACGCGCGTCACTACAATCCTTCCAACTCCTACATCACGCTCTACGGCGACCTGGACGTGGACCGCGCGCTGGCCTTTTTGGACGAGCGCTACCTGTCGCAGCCGAGCGCCGCGAGCCGCCGCATGGACGCTGCCGTTGCCGCCGGCGAGGACCCGTCTACGCTGGCGCCCAATCCGCTGGACGTGCAGGAGCCTGTGACCTGCGAGTATAAGCGCGTCGAGATGGCCACTACGCCCGAGAACGCCCTGGTGGGCCTGGGCCTGGTGCTGGGCAGCGCGCTCGACCGCAAGCGCACGATCGCGGCGGATATCCTGTTCGAGGCGCTGCTGGGCTCCAACGAGGCACCGGTTAAGAAGGCCATTCTGGCCGCCGGCCTGGGCGGCAACGTGGTGAGCTACACCGCGGCCGAGAGCCTGCAGCCCTACGAGCTCATCATGCTGCAAAATGCGCAGCCCGGCGTGGCGCGCGAGCTGCGCCGCGTGTTCCAGGACGCCTGCCGCGACCTGTGTGAGCACGGCGTTCCGCGCGAGCGCCTGGAGGCCATCATCAGCAGCAACGAGTACGACCTGCGCCAGCGCGACTATGGTATCGCCGACGGCGTGGCCATTGCGTGCGATGCGCTGAGCACGTGGCTCTACGATGACGACGCTGCGACGCTGGCGCTCAAGTACGGCCCGGTGTACGAGGAGCTGCGTGGCGAGCTGGACGGCAGCTACTTTGAGGACCTGCTGCGCGAGCTCGTGCTGGAGAACGACCACATGGCGCTGGTCGAACTGGTACCGGTGGATGCCGCCGAGGGTTCGGAGGGTGCCGAAGTCGCCGAGCTGGCTGCCAAGCGCGACGCCATGACCGATGCCGAGCTGGCGGACGTGGTCGAGCGCACGGCCGTGCTGCGTGCCGCGCAGGAGGCCGAGGACACGCCCGAGGACAAGGCCACGCTACCGCGTCTGCGCGTGTCCGACATTGGCGCGGCGCGCCCCGAGCCTCCGCTCGTTGTGGACACGACTGCGCCCATCCCCTGCCTGCGCCACGACATTCCCACCAACCGCCTGGCCTACGCCATGCAGTACTTCGACCTGAGCTGCGTCGCATTTGAGGACCTGCCCTACGTGACGCTGCTCTGCCGCCTGCTCAAGCAGCTGCCCACGCGCGAGCATTCGGCCGAGGAACTCGACAACCTGCTCGCCGGCAAGCTGGGCTTTTTGAGCTTTACGACCGAGGTCATGACGCAGCCCGACGTGGACGGCGTGCGCCCCTACCTGCTGGTGAGCGCCGGCGCCCTGTCCGAGAAGATCGACGCGCTGGCGAGCCTGCCGCGCGAGGTGTGGTCGAGCACGCTGTTGCTCGATGCTGACGCCGACCGCGTTCGCGACGTGCTTACGCAGATTCGCATTGGGCTTGAGCAGGGCTTTATCAACAACGGACACTCGGCGGCGCTGGGTCGCGCGATGAGCTACAGCTCGCCTTCGGCCGTGGTGCGCGAGCAGCTTTCGGGCGTGGACTTCTACCTGTTCCTGCGCGATTTGCTCGAGCACTTTGACGAGCGCCTGGACGGCCTGCGTGCCAAGCTTGCCGAGCTGGCAGGCCGCATCTTTGTGGCCGATGGCTGCCTGGCGAGCTTTACCGGCAGCGATGAGGACTTTGACGCATACTGGGATGCCGCGGGCGACCTGGGGCTTGGCGCGGGCGACGGCGCCGATGCCGGCCGCAACGCGCTCGTGGTGCCGGAGCCGCGCGACCGTCACGAGGCTTTCGTCATCCCCAGCGACATCTGTTTTGCGGCGCGCGCGTGCGATCCGCGCCGCCTGGGCATCGACGTGACGGGCGCCTGGGCGGTTGCCGCCAACGCGCTCTCCTACGACTACCTGTGGAACGAAATCCGCGTGAAGGGCGGTGCGTACGGCTGCGGATTCCGCGCGGCCGGCGAGCGTCAGGCGGCGTTCTACACCTACCGCGACCCGGCGGTCGATCCTTCGATTGAGCGCATGGAACGCGCGGGCGCATGGCTCGGCAGCTTTGAACCCGACGAGGCCGCCTTTGAGGGCTTTATCGTGAGCTGCGTGAGCGGCATGGACGCGCCCGTGAAGCCGTACGCGCTCACCAAGCGCCGCAATACGACCTATCTGGCTGGGCTCGATCCGCACGCGCGCGAGGAGCGTCGCGCCCAGATGCTCGCGGCCACACCCGGTGAGCTGCGCTCGCTCGGCTCCGATGTGACGCGCATCGCAGCCGCGTCGCCCACCTGCGTCTTTGGCGGCCGAGACGTCATCGCCAAGAGCAACGCCGGCTTTAACGTCATCGACCTGCTGGCCTAACCACAGCCAAGCAAAACCACCACAAAGGGGACAGGCACCTTTGTGGTGGTTTGCGAGTGGGCCGCTACTTGATAAACGGGTTCAGCCTGGCCGCCAGCGGATCGAGCTTGTACATGGTTGCAAAGCGCTCACGACCATAGTCGGAATCGTTGCTCCAGCTACCCTGGTCGACGTCGTACTCTGCATCCAGACGAATCCACTCCTCCGGCTTGTTCTTCTCGTGCTTGCTGCAGAAGTAGCGCTGGTACTCGACCTCGTGCTCAAACTCAAACTCGGCATCCGAACCGCGGCCGGCATACTCGTCGACCGACGTCAGGTTGCCGTGCTCGTCGTAATAAAACTCCGCATAGCCGCCGCGCTCGGAATCGATCCTGTCGAGCTTTCCGTCGCTGTACGAATAATCCACCGCGGCATACGAGTTCAGCGAGCCGTAATCGTTGCCGTGCGAGTCGTATGCCACAGGTGAGATGCGCGAAATGTTGCCGTCCTTGTCATACTCGTAGCCCGCGGTGATCGTCCACATAGTTCCCACCGTGTCGCCCTGGCAGTCCAGCGTAAAGGACGTCACGCGATCCTTGTCGTATCCGTACGAATACACGACCGTCCGAGGATTGGCCGGGCTGGTATCGGTGTTGGTCACCATGTTGCCGTCCTGGTAGACATACGTGCTCGCGCTCTCGCCGTAACCCGCATGGGTCGTCTTGTTGATCAGGTTTCCGTCCGCGTCGTAGGCAAACGTCGTGTTGCTCGACGAATCGCTCACGTCGGCATCGCAATCGATACGCGTGACGTTACCGTCGGCGTCGTACGTAAACGTGTTGACGTTCACATAGCCGCCCGCCAGATCTTCCTCAATCTCCGAAATGCGATGCGACTCATCGTGCTCGACGCTGTAGCTTACGCCGCCACCTTGCTTGACGGCAGACGTGAAGCCCGTGACGTAACCGTTCTCGTCACGCTCAATCTCGTAGATATCGCCGTACTGGTCCGATTTATCGGTGCCTTCATAGGACACCGGCAGCCACAGCTCGTCGAGCTGCGTGTCCTTAATGCCGCTAACCTTCGTATCCCGCGGCAGTGCCAACGTGGCGAGCTTCTTTTTGCCCGAAAGATCGACGCTTTTGAGCTCCCCGGCGTTTGAAAGGTCGAGCTTCTCGATGTTGTCGCAACCGTCCAGGTTAACGACGGTGACGTTGCTCGCCGAGTTAAGCTCGACGGCCTTAAGGTCGCCGCAGCCCGAAAGGTCCAAGTTGACGAGTTTGTCGTCGCCGGACTCCACTGTAACGATATTGGGGAATGTCTTGCCCAGGCCCTGCGTCGACGCGATGCCGTCCAGCTCGACCGACGTCACCGCCTTGGCCTCGTCGCGCGAGATGCAGCCGTCGCCGTTCGTGTCGTACTTGGTCGAGACAAGCGCACGCATGCCGCTGTCCGGGAAGGTTTTCTCATCGATAGGCGTGGTCGCGATCTGGGTGAAGTAGAACAGCGCTCCCCCGCCGACACCCGCCGCCACGGCAAGCACTGCGGCAAGGGCGATGAGGGGCTTCTTGGAACGCTTGCGCCGCACGGGCTGCTGCACGGACACGTATTGTTGAGGAGCGGGCGCGGCAGGCTGGGGTTGCTGCGTGGCCGCGACCTGGTCGGGTGCTACGGGCGCACCGCATACGGGGCAAAAGAGGGCGTCGTCGACAAGCGGCGTGCCACACGAGCGGCAAAACATGGCGGGCTCCTTTCGGTTCATTCCTTCCACCATGAAGGTAAACCCAAAAATGCAGCCCTTGTTGCGCAACATTCACCCCAAATCGCCGCAAAAGGAACGGGCACCTTTGTGGCGATTTGGGGTGAATCCGTCGCGTTTGCCCAGAAAAAACCTGCCAAAATAAACCTGTCCCTTTTTGGCAGGTTTGCTAGAGGAGGCTGGGATGGATAAGACTGAGTTGCGGCGGGCGGTGATTGCCCGGCGCAATGCTATTGATTTGGATGTGCGGGCGGCAAAGTCTGCTGTTGTATGCGCGCGGCTTGTTGAGTTGTTGGGGCGCTTGGATGCCGCGGCGCTGCACACCGTTGTCGTCTATGCCGCGATGGGTTCCGAGGTCGACCCAGCCGCGTTTGCCGCTGCGGCCGCCAAACGCGGCTGGCGCGTAGCCTATCCGTGCATGCTCTCGGCAACAGACGCCATGGCTTGTGGCCAGCGCATGTGCATGCGGGCAGTCTCTGCCGGCGATGCGTCCGAGGCCCCGTTTATCGCTCATCCCACGCGGGCCTTCGCGGCTACGGACATCGACAGCAGCCGCTTTCCTATCGTGTCTGCCGAAGCACTCGACATGATCGTCGTGCCGCTCGTAGCTTTCGACCGCACCGGCGCGCGCCTGGGCTACGGCGGAGGCTGCTACGACCGCTACCTGCCCATGCTCTCGCCCGCATGCCAAATCGTCGGCATCGCCTTTGACGAACAGCGTGTCGACCACGTTCCCACCGACGCCCACGATCTGTCGCTGCCCAACATCGTCAGCGCCTAAATGCCAGCGTACCTCCCGACAGCCTAGTGCTCCTCGCCGGCGCGGGCCAGGTCGTAGGGCGTGGTCTGGTAAACGTAGTAGTTGAGCCAGTTGGTGTAGAGCAGCTGAGCCTGGCTGCGCCAGACGTTGCGCGGCTCGGCGGCGGGGTCGTCACCCGGGAAGTAATGCGCCGGCACCTGGGGGTTGAGTCCGCGCTTCACGTCGCGCTCGTACTCCAGACGCAGCGTGTCGGTATCGTACTCGGGATGGCCAAAGACAAAGAAGCGACGGCTGTCGGTCGACTTGACGATGTACAAGCCCACCTCGTCGGACACGGCCACGACTTCAAGCTGCGGCTCGGCCTCCACGTCCTCGCGGCGCACATCGGTGTTGCGCGAATGCACGGCATAGAAACGGTCGTCAAAGCCGCGTACCAGCGGGCTTTGCGGCTTCACCAGATAATGCTCGAACACGCCGCTCGCCTTTGCCGGCAGGTCGTGCTTCTGAATACCGTAGTGGTGATACAGGCCGGCCTGCGCGCCCCAACAAATGTGCAACGTAGAGTGCACGTGTGTGGTGGACCAATCCATAATCTGGCAGAGCTCGGGCCAGTAGTCGACCTCCTCGAACGGCATCTGCTCCACCGGCGCGCCCGTGATGATCAGGCCGTCGTAGTGGATGTCGCGGATGTCGTCGAACGTGCGGTAGAACGTCTCCAGGTGGCCAGCGCTCACGTGCGTGGCCTCGTGCGTTTTGGTGCGTAGCAGGTCCACCTCCACCTGCAGCGGCGTGTTGGAGAGCTTGCGCATGATTTGCGTCTCGGTGGCGATCTTGGTGGGCATGAGGTTGAGGATGAGCACGCGCAGCGGGCGGATGTCCTGGTGCAGCGCGCGGTACTCGGTCATGACAAAGATGTTCTCGCTCTCGAGCTGCGCGGCGGCAGGGAGGGCGTCGGGAATGCGAATGGGCATGGATGCTCCTTACGAGTCAGTTGCAGCTATGGTACAACGAGCAGCCCTATCCGCGCGAGCACATCGCCCAGCGATGCCGTCAGCGGCCCAAATCACCCCAAAAGTAGAGATTAAGGCATGTCCCAAAAATCTGCGGCGCTTTATCCTAGCAAAGTGGTAGCAGGACGCTACAATGGTTCGACGCGAAAAACTCGGCCGAAAGGATACATATATGTACCAGACGCGTAAGATCGGTGTGGTCGGCCAGGGCCACGTAGGAGCACATGTCGCCAACAGCCTGCTCATGCAGGGCATTGCCGACGAGCTGTACCTGTGCGATATCAACGAGGCCAAGGTGACGTCCGAGGTCCAGGACCTGCGCGACTCCCTTTCGTTTGTCCCGTACAACACCAAGATCGTCAACTGCTACGACCACTACGAGGAGCTGGCCTGCTGCGACGTCATCGTCAACGCCGCCGGCAAGGTCGCGCTGGCCGCCGGCAACCGCGACGGCGAGCTGTTCTTTACCACCGACGCCGCCCGCACCTTTGCCAAGCGCATCGTCGACGCCGGCTTCGACGGCATCTTCGTAAGCATCTCCAACCCCTGCGACGTCGTGTGCACCGAGCTGTGGCACCTGACCGGCTACGATTCCAAGAAGATCATCGGCTCGGGCTGCGGTCTGGATTCCGCCCGCCTGCGCACCGAGATCTCCAAGAAGGTCGGCGTGAGCCCCAAGTCCATCGACGCCTACATGATTGGCGAGCACGGCTTTAGCCAGCTGGCTGCCTTTAAGGCCGCGACCATCGCCGGCAAGAGCCTCAACGAGCTTCAGGCCGAGAACCCCGACAAGTACGCCTTTGACCACATGGAGGTCGAGGAGCTTGCACGCAAGGGCGGCTACGTAACCTACCAGGGCAAGCAGTGCACCGAGTACGCCGTCGCCAACTCCGCCGCGCGCGTCTGCGCTGCCGTTCTGCACAACGAGCACGCTGTGCTTTCGGCCTCTACGCTTATGACCGGCCAGTATGGCGAAGAGGGCATCTTCACGTCCCTGCCGTGCGTGATCGGCGCCGAGGGCGTCGAGGAGGTCTACACGCTCGACCTGTCCGAGTACGAGCTCGAGGGCTTCCACAAGAGCTGCCAGCACATCCGCGACAACATCGCCCAGCTCGACTGGTGGGACGCCGAGGCCTACGACGCAAAGTAGGCCGCTGGCTGCCGCAACCTTGCGAATCTAAACGCGATGCCAAGCGGGCCGCGCCGGAAATCCCCGGCGCGGCCCGCTTTTTTGACTCACGCAGTGCCCTTGCGAATCGAAGGTGAATACTTTTCCGCGAAGTGAACGAGTAAAAACGAGCCCCGAAGCATCGACACTTTTCGGACGCCGTTTCCTGCGGTTTTGCCGAGTTTTTCCTGCGGTTTTGCCGTCAAAAAGTGTGGATGCTTCGGTGGTCCAAAATAGGTCGTTCACTTCGCGGAAAAGTATTCACCTTCGTTTTCGCGCAGACACGAATCCGGCCGCCACAACGCAAAACGGGGCCTGCGCGCAGCGCAGACCCCGTCGTGAGAGGCTATTCCCGGTATATCAGTACTGCTCGATGCCCATGTAGCGACGAACCTCGGGGCTGTGGTCGAAGACCTTGCCGCGGGCGGCGCGCAGCTCGCAGCTCATGTTGTAGAAGAAGATCGGCTCCAGGTACGAACGCACGCTGGCGGGCACGTCGCCCACGCCGTACTCGAGCGCATCGAGCACCATGACCGTATCGGTGTGCGTGTTGAGGAATGCAAGCGCGCGCTCCTCCATGGGGCGGCACTCGCCCGCGCCAAGCTGCACAAAGTAGAACACGCCGGGCTCGGTGGCCTCAAACGGGCCGTGGAAATACTCGCCGGAGTGGATATAGCAGCAGTGCTGCCATTGCATCTCCATGAGCGAGCAGATGGCCATGGCGTAGGTCTGGCTAAAGTTGGGGCCGGAACCCAGGATATAGAAGAACTTGTGCTGCTGGCAGAGCTCGGCAAAGTGGGCGCCCAGCTCGGCGTTGACCTTCTCGCGAGCAGCGGGCAGCAGGGCATCCATCTGCTTAAGGCCGGCGTACATGTCGGCAAGCGCCTCGTAACCCTCCTGCTGGTCGAGCAGCTCGGCAGCCATCAGGGCGCCGATACCCTGAGGCACCTCGGCCTGCGGCACGCCCTCGCCCCAGGGGTAGACCCAGGTGGTCCACTTGCCGTTGTCGATCTTGGAGCCCTCGCAGTCGGTCATGGCGACGACCTCGGCACCGGCGGCCAGCGCCATCTCGCAGCCGTCGACGACCTCCTGCGTGTTGCCGCTGTGGCTGCAGGCGATGACGAGTGACTTCTCGCCAAGACTCTTGGGAGCCATCAGGCAAAACTCGCGTGCCGTGTAGACCGTCGAGGTAAACGTGGTGGCCTCGCGCTTGAGCAGCTCGTTGGCCGGCATCAGGTCGATCATCGAACCGCCACAGGCGATCCAAAAGACGTTCTCAATCTTGCCCTTGCGCTCGATGATTTCCTGAATCAGATCGTGTGCGTTCATCCTGATGTTCCTCCTTGTGCGGCGGCTTTGAGCGACGACGGCTCGTACCTGCTGTCGTTCTATGTTGTCCTATTTATAACACGCACGGCAACGCCCGTGAAGTCATTTCACCAAAGTTGTTCTATGTTGTTCTATCTGTGGATGTTAGATGTCAAAGACGTAGCGCGAGCCCACAATCTTTTGGCGTCCGAGCAGCAAGGGCCGCTCGTCCTCATCGGTAAAGTAAGCCTCCATATAGAAGAGCGGCTCGCCGACCGGCACCTCCAGCAGTGGGGCCGCTTGAGCATCGGCAAGCGCAATCTCCACGGTGCAGGGGTCGGACTTGAGCGGCGCACGGCCCGAATGCTCGGCAACGAGCGCAAAGATCGAATTGTCCGTGAGGTCCCTGTCGGCAAGCGTCTGCAGGTAGGGATGATCGGCGAGCACAAAGGCGTTGTTCTCAAGCATGACAGGGATGCCGTCGGCTGTGCGCACGCGTTCGACCACGATAAGCTCGCAGCCGGGCTCCACGCCAAAGAACGCCGCATCCTCGTGCGTCGCCGCGACCACCGTGCGCGACACCAGACGCGCACCCGGCACCATGTCGTTGGCAGCACAACCCTCAGTAAAGCTCTGGACGTCACCCTTCTGGCGAATCTTGCGCTTGAGCTTGGGCGCACACACAAACGTGCCCCTCCCCTGCTGGCGGTTGAGATATCCCGCACGCGACAGCTCCTCGATGGCGCGACGCACGGTGACGCGCCCCACGCTGTAGGACTTCGCGAGCTCCATCTCGGAAGGAATGCGCGAGCCGGCAGCGTACACGCCGCGCGCGATCTCGCCCTTCAGGTCATCCATGACCTGCTGGTATAGCGGCACGGCGGACACCTCGGCGCGCTCGGAACGTTCGGTCTTGCTATCGGTTGCCATCGTTATGCCCCATCCCGTGCATGCTCGGACTCAAACTCTTCAATCGCCGCCATAAACTGCTCGCCAAAGGCGTCGGCCTTTTTCTCGCCAATGCCGTTGACCTGAATGAGCTCGTCGCGCGTCCGCGGACGCAGGCGGCACAGGCCGCGCAGGGCCTTGTCGGAAAAGACCATATACGGCGCCATCTCCAACTCGGTCGAGATCTCCTTGCGCAGGGCACGCAGGCACTCGAACAGCTCAGCATCGTCACCCACGCGCGGGCGCTGATCCAGCTCGGCCTCCTCGCGCAGCAGATCAACCGCACGGCGGGCGCGGGCCGAGGCCTTGCGCTTGGACGCGCGACGTTTAACGGTAAAGGCGAACGCCTCGTCCTCGACCTCGATGGCACGCGGGCCCAGCCCCACGACCGGGTACTGCCCCTGCGAGGTGGCCAGATAACCGCGGCCGCACAGCTGGCCGATGATGTCCTTGATGCGCCCGACCGATTCGCTCGACAGCTCACCGTAGCCGCGGTCCTCGTCCAGATGCATCTGGCGAATGCGCTCGGTGTTGCCGCCGTGGAGCACATCGGCGATGAGCGACTTGCCAAAGCGCATGGGACGCGTGGCCACATAACGCACAGCGGCGCGGGCCATATCGGTAACGTCCTCGACCTCGAACTGCGTGAGGCAATTGCTGCAGTTGCCGCAGCCCTCGGCGTCGTCTGCCGTGCCGCCCGCGGCGGCTGCCGCATGCTCGGCCGCCGCCTCGTCGCCAAAGTAGCGCAGCATGTATTCGCGCAGGCAGCCGGTGGTATTGCAGTAGCCCTCCATCTGGCTGAGCAGGCGATAACGGTTCTGGAGCGCCCACGCGCGCTGCTCGTCGTCAAGCGCCTCGTCGGCCGCATCGCCGCGGTCGATCAAAAAGCGGCGCATGCGAAAATCGTTACCGTTCCACAGCAGATGGCAGCTGGCCGGATCGCCATCGCGGCCAGCGCGGCCCGCCTCCTGGTAGTATGCCTCGATGCTCTCGGGCACGTTGTTGTGAATCACGTAGCGCACGTTGGGCTTGTCGATGCCCATGCCAAAGGCGTTGGTAGCAACCATCACCTGGATGTCGTCGTCGATAAAGGCACGCTGACTCTGGCGGCGGGCGTCGTTGCCCATGCCGGCATGGTAGCGGCCCACGCGAATGCCGCTGGGGCCCAGTGCCTCGGCAAGCTCCGCGGCCAGCGCGTCGACCGTCTTGCGGGTCGAGCAATACACGATGCCGCTCTCGCTCGAATGCGCGATCACGTAGTCACGCACCCACGCGGCCTTGGCCTTGTCGCCCATCTCCTCGCAACCAAAGTAGAGGTTCTTGCGATCAAAACCCGTCACCACGGTCGCCGGGTTTTGCAGGCCGAGCATTTGCTGGATATCGGCGCGCACGCGCTCAGTCGCCGTGGCGGTAAACGCCGCCACGATCGGGCGCCGCGGCAGCGAATCGATAAACTCGCGAATCTGCAGGTAGGCGGGACGGAAATCCTGGCCCCATTGGCTTACGCAGTGGGCCTCGTCAATGGCCACGAGTGGAACGCCAATGCCACCTTCGGCCGCAGCTTCCTGCGCAAAGGCTAAAAAGCGCGGCTCGAGCAGACGCTCGGGTGCCACGTACATAAGCTGATAGCGGCCCTCGCGCGCCCGCTTGAGCACGGTGTTTTGCTGGGCCGGGGTAAGGCTGGAGTTGAGATAACTGGGGCGCGCACCCGCCGCGAGCAGCGCGCGAGTCTGGTCCTCCATAAGCGACAGCAACGGACTCACCACAAAGGTGATACCAGGCAGCATGAGCGCGGGCACCTGGTAGCAAATGGACTTGCCGGCGCCTGTGGGCATAACGCCGAGCGCATCGCGGCCGGCAAGAATCGCATCCACCATGCGGTCCTGCCCCGGGCGAAACGAGGTGTAGCCAAAATAGGCGCCGAGCGTGTCGAGCGCCATCTGCTGCATGCTATCGGTCATGGTTTCCTAACGTCAGAATCATCTGCCGCCGATTATACGCCGCCACGCGGACAGCAGTACACGGCCGCCGCCCAGACTAGTCGTTGGGGACGTTCTTAAACGACTAGTCAAACAAGAACGTCCCCAATGACTAATCTCTTGACAAGCGCGGAGGCGCCGCAGGTTGAGCATAAGTCAGCGAAAACGCCCCTAAGCGAGCAAGGTGACGTGAAAGAGGAGGGAAGCGTACTTCGGTACGCGGCCGACGATTGAACGTCAGATTGCCGCTTAGGGGCGTTTGCAGCGTCGACTGGTCCGCCGTTCGTTAGAACGGCGGAACCAACCCTACATCACCATAACGTAGCGTGATCCCACGTAGTACTGCTTACCCATCAGGACCGGCTCGCCATTGGGACCAGTAAAGCTGGCACGCAGGTTGAGCAGCGGATCGTGCGGAGCAATGCCCAACTCGGCCGCCTGCTCGGCATTGGCACGAACGGCCTCGGCCGTGCGGTAGCCAACTGAGACAATCGGCGTTCCGCCAACACGCTCGACCTCGGCAAAAATCGACTTGTCCTCAAGATCGGCCGTCAACAGCTCACGGTAGGCGTCAAACGGCACAAAGATGTTCTCCTCAAAGATGGGCTCGCCGTCGGCCGTACGCACGCGCTTGATGTGCAACAGCAGCGCGTCCTTCTGCAGGCCAAAGAACTCCATCTCGTTTTGACGTGCCGGCACAATCTGGCGATCGACCACATGTGCGCCGGCCTTCATGCCATTGTCGGCACACAGCGCGGTAAACGTCTGCAGCGTCGAGGCGTGAAACTGGCGGTTGATGTGCGGTGTGGAAACAAAGGTGCCGCGACCCTGCCGCTTAACCAAGTAGCCATCGGAGCACAGCTCCTCGACAGCGCGGCGCACCGTAATGCGGCTCACGTCGTACTGCTCGGCTAGCTCAAGCTCGGACGGAATACGCTCCTTGGGTGCATAAACACCTTTCTCGATCGCGTCCTTGATTTCGTCGTAAATCTGCTGGTAAAGCGGTGCATTTTTGGGCGCAGGCATATCTAATCACTCTTATCGAAATATTGAAATAACTAATACGTATATAACGTCTAGTTTCATGTTACCTCATATTGATAAAACGATACACCCTCCCTACCAAAAAGCGACAGCTTCATTTTGGCAGGTTTTATCTGGGCAAACGAGAGCCTCCCGAAAGCAACGAGGCTTTCGGGAGGCTCAAGCGGACAGGATTGCGCCAGGCCGGCAAAATGCCAAAACCCTACCTGCCGTCGTCCTGCTGCAGGCTGTCCTGCTCGCTGAGGCGCGCCTGCCTGCTGGCCATGCGTGCGGGCTTGTCGGGATCGGGTACGGCCGTGGGCATGGGCTCGTCGACATGACCGCCCCACCAGCCGCCCACAAAGTTGAGCGTGTGGAACACATTGATCACGGCACCGGGATCAATGTCGCACACCAGCTTGATAATGTCCTGGCTCTCGTAAGTCGAGACAACGGCGTGCAGCAGGTACATCTTCTCGCGGCTGTATCCGCCAATGACCTCGGCACAGCTAATGCCATGCTGAAAATGGTCAACATAGGCGGTCATGACCTCGTCCGCCTTGCGCGTCGTGATCTGCAGCGTCACGCGGTCGTAGCGACGATAGAAGCTGTCGATGGTCTTGGTCGAAATAAACTGGAACACGATGGAGTACGCCGCCTTGTCCCAGCCAAACATAAAACCAAAGATCGCCAAGATAAAGCAGTTGAAACCAAAGATGATGCCCCAGATAGTCTTGCCCGTGTGGTTGGAGACCCACAGCGCGATAAAGTCGGTGCCGCCGGTAGATGCACCGGATTTAAGCGCGATGGCAGCGCCCAGACCCGAGACCACGCCGCCAAAAATGATGAGCATGATCTTGTCGCCCAAAAACGGAGCGAAGTGAAAGACGTTGAGAAACAGCGATGAGAGCACGACCTGCATCATCGAGAAGATGACGAAGCGCTTGCTAATGCCGCTCCAGCATAGGAGCGCCACGGGGATGTTGAGCGCGAGCATACCGAGCGAGATGTCGATGTGAACGCCGTCCAGCGAGGTAACGCGATCGAGCAGGACCGCGACGCCGGTGAGACCGCTCGGGAGCAGGTCGGCGGGCTGAATGAACGCCTGGATCAGAAACGTTTGAAGAATGGCGGATATGGTGACCGCCACAGCGGTAATGGCGCGGCGGACGATGGTAAGGCGGCCGAGCACGAGCACGCGGTCCGTGAGCTGATCGATGGCGTTCGCCACGTAGGCTCCTTTCGAAGGCAGATGTAGTTGTGGGGCATGCTCGCGATTGTAGCATGGAGCGTGCGGGGGTGCTTCAATTCACCCTCCCTCGACAACCAAAGCGGGACCAGCAACCCCCACGACCAAAGGCCCAAATTACAAGTGAGTAGACTTATTACGATCTGCCGAGCACACCCAAAACCGCCAACTCTGTGACCTGCGGTTTTACAAAGGAAGATATGCATTGTGCTCGGCCAGCGCCAAAAAGTCTACTCACTTAGTCCGAATCGAAGCCAAACGGATCCAAATAGATGACAAATTAAGCCAATCCGCAGCAAAAGACGCGTGAACCCGTGCTTCTCGCGGCGGATTGACACTACAAAGCGGCCAAAATGTCGGTCAGATTATCGATAACGGCATCGGCTCGCGATTGATCGAGGTTGACGCCCTCGTGCGGACGCAGCGCCAGGACGCGGGCGCCGGAGCGTTTGCCGGCCTCGATGCCTAAAGGCGAATCCTCGATAACCAGGCACTCGGCAGGCTCCACCCCCAGCGTCTCCATGGCACGCAGGTAGATCTCGGGGTCTGGCTTAAACGCACTGCACTCGTGGCCGCTGATGGTGTAGTCCAGCACGTCGGCGATGCCGGCAATCTCCACCAGCTCGTCGATCAGTTCGCGATAGGACGAGCTCGCGATGGCACACTTCACGCCACGCTCGTGCAGCTCGCGCATCACCGGCTCCGTCTGCTCGTTGAGCAGCTCGGCATACGGAACGGGGTGGTCCGGGCTGTAGACCTGCTTGTACTCCACGCGCAGACGCTCGCGCAGCTCAACATCGTCGGGCACCAGCGCCTCCCAAATGGCCGGCTCGTTAGACCCCGAAAGATCGGGGATCTCGTCAAAGTGGAACCCCTTCTCTTCCATAAACGCCACGCGACGACGGTTGTAGAACCACTCGGTATCGACCAGCACGCCGTCCATATCAAACAGCACTGCCTTGATCATACGCATCTCCTCCCACCTGCCAAAAAGGGACAGGTTTATTTTGGTAGGTTTTATCTGGGGTTTTGCGACGCGACGGATTCGCCCTCCCCAAAGCAAAAAGGGGACGGGGCGCAAACCCCATCCCCTCTCAATCAACCCGTAAGGTCTACTTACTTGTGATTAGTAGGAAAGCTTCCACATGTAGCGACGCATGGTCAGCGGGTGCTGACGGGCCTCGGCGATCTGGTTGCCGTACTCGCGCATAACGGCGAGGTGCAGCAGCGGGTTGAAGTAGGTGACGACGCTCGCGGGCACAGCGTCAGCCAGGCCGTAGTCCTTGGAGTCGATCAGAGCGACCTTGGCGCCCATGCGCTTAAGGAAGGTGAGGGCGCGGGCGTCCATCGGACGGGTAGCGCCATCGGACATGAAGAAGACGTAGGGCTTACCCTCGGTGGAAACCTCGAACGGGCCGTGGAAGTACTCGCCGGTGTTGTAGGCGGCGGCGTCGATCCACTGCATCTCGGTGAACAGGAAGGCGGCGTGAGAATAAGCCATCTTCTCGGAGGCACCGGAAGCCATGAAGTAGATCATCTTGTCGTCCTTGAAGTCCTCGGCGAACTTCTTGGCGAGCTTCTTGCAGGACTGAGCGGCGTTCTCGCAGAGCTCGAAGACGTTGGTGAGGCCGGTGATCATGTCCTCGTAGTGGTCATAACCCTCGGTCTGCTGAAGGATCTCGACAGCAAGAGCGATGGCGTAGCCGGGCTTCTCGCACTTGGCAGCGAAGTTGGCATGGAAGCCGTGAACGATGACGTAGTCAGCGTCGACGGTCAGAGCGGAGCCAGCCTTGTTGGTGAGGGAGACGACCGGGCAGTTGTGCTTCTTGGCGGTCTTGTTGGCCTCGACGGTCTCGGGCGTGGAGCCACCGAGGGAGCAGGTGATCACGAAGGTGTGCTCGTTGACCCAGGAAGGCGTGTCGTAGTTGAACTCGTTAGCGGTGAAGATCTGAACGTTCAGCTTGTCCGTGTTGTTGGCCAGGAAGTACTTGGCGGGGTAAAGGTCGGACATGGAGGCACCGCAGCCGACGAAGGCGACGCTGTGGATCTCGTGGTTGGACAGGACGTCAGCGACGATCTGCTTAGGGAGGTTAAGGTCAATCTCGTACATCTGACACATTCCTTTCAATTTTTGCGGCGCCACATTGCCGGGCGCTCGCAGGGTTACCGTGGTTTGGACCGAGTCGCCGGCCCGTTGAGGATGCGACAAAGGGACTGTCCCATTGTCGCATTTTGGGGATGGAAGCCTGCCTGGGGTATGGGATGCCAGGCAGGCCCCCGGGGGAAAGCGGTTAGGCGCTTAGTCGCGACTAAGCCAGGATGCCGACCGCGGAGAGGGCGATGCCGCCCACAATGGCGATCACGAGAAGCCAACCGGTGTTGACGTTCTTCTTGATGAGCCAGTACATAAGGCCGGTGAGGCCAAGGGAGATCATCTGGGGCATCATGCTGTCCAGGATGTCCTGGATAACGACGGTGCCCTCAGCGAACTGCAGCGGGGTGGTGGCGCCGATCAGCGTGGCTATCATGCCGCCCACGGACATAAGACCCACGATGCCGCAGACATACATGAGCTTCTCCATGAGGTCGCCGCCCTGAAGCTTGCTCAGGTACTCGTGGCCGCCCTGATAGCCCATCTTGGCTGCGAACCAAGTAATCAGCACGGAGGGGACGATGGAGATGAGAAGGGCCAGGATCGGGCCCATGATGGAGCCCTGCTGAGCCAGCTGAACGCCCAAGCCAAAGGCGATAACGCGGATGGTGCCCTGGAAGAAGGAGTCACCGATGCCGGAAAGCGGGCCCATAAGGGAGGTCTTGACCGCGTTAATCGAATCGGGGTTGAAGTTCTCGGGATCCTTGGCGTACTCCTCCTCCATGGAGGCGGCGAGGCCCAGGATGAAAGCGCTCGTCTGCGGGGTGCAGTTGTAGAACGCCATGTGACGGTGGTAAGCCTCTTTCTTAGCAGCAAGCTGCTTGGGGTCGGACTCGTCCGGATAGAGGCGATCGAGCGTGGGAACCATACCGTAGAGGAAGCCCATGTTCATCTGACGCTCGTAGTTCCAAGAGGCCTGGATGGCCCAGGAGCGCCAGAAGAACTGGCTGACCTTCTTGTTCAGGGACACGTCCTTGGTTGCGGTTGCCATAGTGTGTTCCTCCTTAGTCTTCGTCGTCTTCGAGCGGATCGTAGTCGGAATCGACACCGGCGGCTGCATGGGAACCGTTGAACTTGAAGCCCATGAAGACGACAGCCAGGCACACACCGATCAGAGCGACCGCGATGACGGACAGGTTGAGGTAAGCGGCGAGCAGGAAACCGATGAACAGGAACGGAGTCATACCCTTCTTGATCATCATGGTGAGCAGCAGGGCCAAGCCGTAGGCGGTCATGATCTTGGTCGAAACGTTAAGACCAGTGGACAGCCACTCGGGAACCATGTTGACGATGGCCTGAACCAGGTCGGTGCCAACAAAAACGGCGAGGAAGATCGGCAGGAAGTACATGATGGCGTACAGACCGGAGCCGGCGCAGATGTGCATACGGTAGGCGGTCTTGAACTTTCCGTTATCGATCGCGTTATCTGCCACATGGGTGAGGACGGCGATGATGGAACGGAACACGATGCCGAGGAGCTGACCCAGGACGGCGACCGGGATGGCGATCGTCATGGCGGTCTCGGCGGAAGCGTCGGTCAGGCACGCAAAGGCAGCGGCCACGATGCCGCCCAGGACCATATCGGGCGGAACGGCGGCGCCGACCTGCACCAGGCCCATGGACACGAGCTCGACGGCGGCACCGACGGCAAGGCCGGTGGGCACATCGCCCAGCAGCAGACCGACGAGCGTAGCGCCAACGAGGGGCTGCTCGAAGTTAAGACGACCGAGCAGGCGGGAGTCCCACATGCAGAACACGCCGACGAGGCCGACGAGCACCGCACTGATGAACGTATTCATACCCTTCTCCTTTCAGTCAGGCAAAAGCCTGGTTGATTACAGCTTGGCGTCGATGTCGACGCTCTGATACGTAGGGGTCTGCTGGACGTAGAGCTTGATGCCCATGTCGAGCAGCTGGTTGACGTCGGCCTTCTGGGTGGCGTCGAGGAAGACGGAGCTGTCCTTGCCTCCGACCTGATCGGCACCGTCGTGGTTGGCGGTGGCGCCCAGGTTGATGGCGTCGAGCTTGTAGCCCTGGCAGAACTGCAGCATCTCGGCAGTGTTGCCAAAGACGAACATGACGCGCTCACCGAGGGTGTTGAGCTTGTCCATCTTGGCGAGGGCACGCTCGACGGTGAAGACGTTCAGACGCACGCCCTGGGGCTTGGCCAGCTTAAGAGCGCCCTTCTTGATGTCATCGTTGGCGGCAGCGTTGTCGACGACGATGATGCGCTCGGCCTGAACCTTGGTGGTCCAGGTAAAGACGACCTGGCCGTGCAGCAGACGGTAGTCAAGACGTGCGAGGACGATCTTGGCGGGACCGGAGCTGTGACGGGGCGCCTTGGCCTTCTTGGTGGGAGCCGCGGCAGCCTCGACCGGTGCGTTGGGGTTGGTCAGACCGGTGCGGGCCTCATTGATGAGGGCCGCGAGCTCGGCGCCCTTGACGGGGACGGGGCTCATAGCGAGCGTGAGCGCCAGCGGGATGTTGAAACCGCTGACAACCGTGAACTTCGTGCCGTTCTTGGAAAGCTCGACCATGTTGTTGTTGACCGAGCTGCCGAGCATATCGGTCAGCACATAGACGGTGTCGTCCGCGTTGAACGTGGCGATCATAGACTCAACCTTATTGGTGATGGGCTCCTTGTCGTCACGAGCAAGCGACACGACGTGGACGTTCGACACGTCGCCGAGAACCATCTCGAGCGTGTCTTTGGCGCCTGCGGCCAGGCCGCCATGAGATGCGAGAATGATCTGATTCATCTTGCCTCCTCCTTTTCGTTATGGTCATTATAACGTCTTATACGTTGCCTATATTGCTAATTAGTATAAAGACCGTTCGCGGGTGAAAATCGACCGTTGACGGGTTTAACGTACTTGAAACGTTGGGGCTGGATAGGCCGGCGCTGGCTGGATAACCCCAGGTCAGACGCCGCACACAATCCTCTATCGCACGAAGTACCAGGGGCTTTCCTGCACGGTGGGTTCCAGCGCGATGCCGGTGCGTTCCTTAAACAGATCCATGTCCTGAGATTTTTCGGTCCACCACGCGTTGGGCTTAAAGGTCATGCTCTCAATGACATGACCGACAAACACACTGTTGCGCAGCTTGGAGAAGTCGGTGTTCATGATCAGGATGGACGCGAGCACCAGCACGATGCCCAGGACCTTGATCGCGCCGGCGGGCTCGGCGTAGACACCAATGCCCAGCAGTACGGTGACGACCGTCTCGAATGACATTACGACGGGAACTTTCGACGTCTCGAGCCCCATGGACAGACCCTGCATATATAAGACATAGGCCACGGCTGTGGGGATGAGTCCAAAACCAAAGAACAGCAGCAGCAGCTGTGGCGACATTGCCGCGGCGACATCTGGCCACGGAGCCGCGATAGCTGCCATAACCGCACCGCCAAAAACAAGGCCCCAAAACGTGACAGCCAGCGGGTGGACCGTCTTGGTTGCTATCCGGCTAAACACCGCGAGCGACGCGCCACAAAAGCCCGCGATCACGCCCGACGTGACGCCCCAAACCGAAAAATGAAAACCGGAAAGGTCGCCATTGGTCACTGCAAGTACACAGCCGCCGATATTAAAAGCGATGGCAACGAGCTTGTTGGGAGTCACATCCTCGCGATAAAGCACGCGGCCGAGCATGACGCCAAACACCGGCGAAGTGTAGAGCAGCACCGAGGCCGTGGACATGCCCACCTCGCCCATGCACTCGTAATAAAGCGTGTTAGCGGTGGCGAGGCCGATAATGCCAAGAAGCGCACAGGGAACAAGCTCTTTAGGACTTGCCTTGAACAGTGCCAGGGGACCCGATGCTTTTCCCTCACGAGCACCTCCCTGGCAACCCATGAATGCCAAGACCGGAGCCATTAAGACGGCACCCGACAACAGGCGAAAGGCCGCCATGCTCTGGGACGAAACGCCCATGGCCGAGATGCCGTTTACAAAGATTCCGATGCTGCCCCACATAAGCGCGGCGACCAGCACCAGCACATAGCCCAGATTGCTTTTCTTCAACGCAGCCTCCTCGGTATTGTTTCCAATATGTTTCATACTACGTTATAGTCGTTATATACATTTTTCAAGACACAAATCGCCGAACGGAAAAATCCGCTGGGGACGGAGGAAAACGGATCACTGAGGGGCTGGTCTCATACTCATTGGGGACGTACTTAAATGAGTAGTCGTTGGGGACGTTCCTGAATGACCAGTCGTTTAAGAACGTCCCCAACGACTAGGACTGTCCCCAAATGCCACATCTGGACCAAGGCGACGCCGATGCTTTGGCAACGTCAGCGAAAACCCACCTGAGCGAGCAAGGTGCCTTGAAGCGAAGCGGCATTGACCTCCTGGTCATGCCGCTGAAGCTGAAAGGCAGATTGCCGCTCAGGTGGGTTTGCAGCGTCGGCCCGTTACGCGGTTTGGTAAAACCGCGTAACTCTTAGTAGTCCAGCTTCCACATGTAGCGGCGCGTCATGTAGTCCTTGTGGGTGACGGCAGAGAGCGCACGCATATACACGTTGTTGAGGATCGGCGCAAAGATCAGGTGGTTGAAGTACTCGCTCACGCTGTCCTTGATGTCGTTGAGGCCGAGCTCCTTGGCGTCGAGCTGATAGACGCGCTCGCCACCGTACTGGTTGACAAAGCGGATGCCGCGCTCGTCGTTGCAGCGGCTGCGGCCGACGCTGATGAGCTGGAACAGCGAGGTGCGCTTGTCCAGGATCTCGAAGGGGCCGTGGAAGAAGTCGCAGGTGTTGATGGTGCAAGAGTCGATCTGCAGCATCTCCTGCACGTTGCAGATGCTAAAGACGTAGGCGGCACCAAAGAGCGGGCCCTGAGCCATCACGTTGATGCAGGGCTTGTCGGCGTTCTGCTCGGCCCACTTGGCAGCGAGCGGACGGGCGTACTCGACGGTCTTGCGATAGATGGGGTCGACCAAGTCGAACGCGGCCATAGCGGTCTCGTACTCGGCATAGCCCTCGGTCTGCTGCGTGAGCTCCATTGCGATCATGGTCACGACGGCGGAGTTGGTGCGGCCCATGCAGGACTCGTCGACGGCCAGGCTGTCGTACTGGATCTTGTAGTCGCAAACCTCGGTGAGACCGGACTCGTCAACATAGATGGCGACGGTGCTGGCGCCGTGGTCCTTGGCGACCTGGGCGGCGACGATGGTCTCCTTGGTGCCGCGCATGGACACGACGACGGCCAGGGTGTTCTCGTTGACATAGGCAGGCGTGGCGTGCACGAACTCGTTGCTGGTGTAGCTGGAGCTCACGACCTGCGTGGCCTCGTGCTCCATAAAATACTGGGCAGGATAGTTGCCGCCGTTGGATCCGCCGGCGCCGATCCACACGACGCGCTTGATGCCGCCCTTGTCTGCCTTGTCAGCCAAAACCTGGGAGACGACATCCTTAACCTGTTCCTGAGTAGTCATCGCGCATCAGCCTTTCTTCTCGTTTGATGCTCTTGATGGCATACAAGTTACATACATGTTTTGGTTATGTCGACTAGTTGTATGCTATATTTGACTTAGATATTTTGCCCTGTGGTTTTCGATTACTCGTTACCAGCGGTTTTATTGTTGTGTTGAATACATGCTTGCTTAGTTAAGCATGCAAGTTAGATATAGGTTGGCAATATGAGCGTCTCATCTAAAAAGAAACTGAGCCAATACGAGCGCTTGGCGGGCATGCTGCGTGACCGCATCGCCGCCGGCGTCTACGCACGCGGAGACAAGCTGCCGTCCGAGATGGAGCTCATGGACGAATCGGGGCTGTCGCGCAGCACCGTGCGCCATGCCCTTAAGGTGCTCGTTGACGAGGGCCTGGTTCGCACCGAGCGCGGACGTGGTGCCTTTGTGGCCGACACGCCGGCACTCCACGAGAACAACCTGGTGTTTTCGAGCTATACGGCACAGGTCGAAGGCCAGGGCATGAAGCCCACTACGCGCACCGTGGACTCGGGCTTTGCCAAGGCGGCCGGCAGCATAGCTAAGTTCTTTGACGCCGCCGTGGGCAGCAAGCTCGTCAAACTTGTCCGCCTGCGCTACCTGGACGACGCGCCGCTGTGCTTGGAGACCACCTACCTGCCGCCAAGCTTCGAGACGCTCATCGATCGCGATATCAACGGTTCGCTCTACGCCACGCTGCGACAGGAGTTCCATCGCGCGCCGGCACAGGGGCACAAGACCTTTGAGGTGTGCTATGCCTCGCAAAACGAGGCGTTTTTGCTCAACGTTGAGCGCGGGCAGGCGTTGATCCTAATCACCGACTACGTCTACGACACCGACGGTCGCCCGCTCCACGTCTCCAAGCGCATCCAACGCACCGACCGCGCCAAATACACCGAGCCCATCGGCTAACCAACACCAAAACCACCACAATGGGGACAGGCACCTTTGTGGTGGTTTTAGGCGAGGAGGGCGGGGAACCATGTTGGTTTGGGTTGGTTGGGTGTGCGCTCGGCCAGGACCAGCTCCATCCAGCACATGTCGTACCAGCGGCCGAACTTTTGGGCGCATCGGTCGAAGGCGCCCACCAGGCGATATCCCATATGGGCATGGAAATCCTGGCTGTTGTGCGTCAGATACTCGTCGTCCTTGTCGTGCGGCACGGCGATGAGGGCGCACATGTTGGTGATGCCCATCGCGATCAGGCATTGCTTGAGCGCATCGTGCAGCTTGCGGCCCAGCCCGCCGTGGCGTACATCGCGCGCCAGGTAGATCGATGTCTCGACCGACCAGTCGTATGCCTCGCGGCTGTTGAGCGAGCTCGCATAGGCATAACCCACCGGACGCCCGTCCAGCTCCATCACCAAATACGGGTAGCGCTTGAGCGTACGCTCGATGCGCCCGGCGAACTCCTCAACGCTCGGCACCTCGTATTCGCAGGTAATCGCCGTCTGGCGCACATACGGCTCATAGATGGCAAGCAACGCCGGCGCATCATCGGGCGTCCCCAGGCGAATTGTCGGCTCGGACATCTCGGTCATACAACCCTTCTCCCTCAAAAGCAAAGGCCGCCCTGCGCCAAGCCCAGGCACAGGGCGGCCCCTTGTCATTACATCAGGCTACAGGACAGCCGCCAACGCGTCGATATCCTCCTGCGTCGTGGCCCAGCTGGTGCAAAAACGCACCACCGTGTGGGTATCGTCGTACTTTTCCCAGTACTCGATCGCCGCATGCTCGCGAATGCGGGCCATGTCCTCGTTGGGCAGAATCACGAACTGCTGGTTGGTCGGCGTCTCCAAGAAGAACTGGTAGCCGCGCTCGTGCAGCACGCGACGCAGCGCCTGAGCGGTCTCAATCGCCTGGCGACCAATCTCAAAATACAGGCCATCGGTAAAAAGAGCCTCAAACTGCACGCCCGTCAGGCGGCCCTTGGCAAGCAGTGCGCCATGCTGCTTAATACGCGGAATGGGATGCGCCGGGGCGTGCATGCCGCAAAACACCACGGCCTCGCCGCACAGAGCGCCGCACTTGGTGCCGCCGATGTAGAACACGTCGCACAGCTGCGCCAGCTCAGGCAGGGTAATGTCGCACTCATCGGCCGCCAGCGCATAGGCCAGGCGAGCACCGTCCACAAACAGCGGAATCTCGCGCTTCTGGCACACTGCGTGAATTGCCGCGAGCTCGGCCTTGGAGTACAGCGTGCCGTACTCGGTCGATAGACTCACGTACACGGCACCCGGAAACACCGTGTGCTCGTAGCTCTCGTTTTCGTAGAACACCTGGATATAGTTCTCGAGATCCTCGGCATGCATCTTGCCCTCGTAGCCGGGGATGGTGAGCACCTTGTGGCCGCCAAACTCAATGGCGCCCGCCTCGTGGCAGGCGACGTGGCCAGTCTCAGCAGCAACGACGCCCTCGTACGGCGCGAGCAGCATGTCGATCACCGTCGCGTTGGCCTGCGTGCCGCCCACCAGAAAAAACACGTCGGCATCGGGGGCCTGGCAGGCCTCGCGGATAAGCTGCTTGGCACGCTCGGTGTGTACATCGGTACCGTAGCCGGGCTGCGGCTCCATGTTGGTATCGACGAGCGCCTGCAGCACTGCCGGATGTGCGCCGTGGGAATAGTCGTTGTTAAACGCGAGCATGGCAATCCTCTCTTACCGGGTATCGGCCAGATGATTCAAACGGAGCTATTGTACGCCGTTGGGATAGGCAATGCGCGCGGCAAGGCACTCAAGTGCCAGTACCAAGGCAAAGCCGCAGCTCACGTCACTCAAAAAGTGCGCACCGATCACGATGCGGCCAAACGCGACGAGCGCCGCGACCACAGCCGCCGTCCAAAAGACCACGCGGCGGCGCGACGGTTTTTCCTTAAAGGCCGCCGCGGGAAGCCCGGCGAGCATAAGGCCGATCGCCGCATGCGCGGTGTGTCCACTCGCGAACGACTTGAACCCGTCCTTGATCACGCCGGCGGCGATATAGGTCCACTTGTCGGGATTGCCGATCACCCACCACGGCTGAAAATTGAGCCCCGGCGTGACCTCGATCACGCGCATGCGCGGGCGCGACCACAACGGCTTAACAATGACGTTGAGGATGATGGCCTGAGCGACCCACACGGCCAGTACCATCAACGCCCAGCGTGTGAGCTCGTCGGGCTCGGTCGTGCGAGTAAGGCGATAGACGATAAGGTTGGCGACGATGACCAACACAAACGTCAGAACCAGCTGAAACGCAATAAGCTTGCCACCGACGCGCAGCGATCCGATAATCTCGTAGCCGACCAGGCCCACGTTGATCAGAACGCCCAGCACGGCGAGCCACTTGCTCGTCTTGGAATCGGGGCGTGCCGAGCGCACGAGCATAACGCCCGCGACGCTCGCCGTCAGCTCAAACGGCAGCTCGCCGGCCGCCTCGACAAAGCGGCCGTACATGCTGCCGATGTTGAACAGCGCGCTCGAGATCTGATAATCGAAGAAGCTGCCCACGCCCAGACAAAGACACAGGACAACCGCGATAATGGCGACATCTTTCTTATAGATGTATCCGAACATGCTTTCCTTTCGATGGGGTCAGAATCAACCTGCGAGGCGGCGGGGCAAAGAGCAGCTGATAGCTCCGTCCCGCCACGCCCCTACTTGTTAGTCGTCGTCGCTGGCACCCAGCTGCTGCAGCAGCATGAGCGCGGCCGCCACCGGGCCGGTGCCGTCGTTGGCATCGAGGCCGCGACCCAGGCCGCTGCCCGCGCCGGCGCCCGCCTTGTAGGGCACCGACAGCTTGCGACTCTTGGGAAAGTTCACCGCGCCATAGCGGGTCTTAAGCTCAAAGGCTACCTTCTTGGGCACGTCGACGCCCAAGAACGTGATGCGGCCGCCACTGAGCGTAACGCTCTCGAGCCCCAGGCGCTCACCGCGAATGCGGATGCGCGCGCGATTGAACAGGTTGAGTCCCGCCAACGGCAGCTCGCCATGCGCGGCCTCGGTCTCCTCCTGCACCTCGTCGATACTCTCCAGGTCCTCAGCCGCCGCGAGCTTGCGGTACACGAGCACGCGCTGGTCCACCGCCGGCATGTACTCCTCGGACAAGAAGTAGTCGGCCGGCAGGTTAATGCCCACGCTCGCCGCCTCCACGCCGGCGTCATCATCGCCGCGCGCCTCGGCCACGGCCTGTCCCAGCATCTGCGTAAACAGATCAAAGCCCACGCTCGACAGGTTGCCGTGCTGCTCGGCGCCCATGAGCGAGCCGGCACCACGGATCTCCAGGTCGCGCATGGCGATGCGCATGCCGCTGCCCAGGTCCTGGAACTCGGAAAGTGCGGTCAGGCGCGCCGTGGCCTCCTCGGTGAGCGGCAGCTCGCCCGGGAACATAAAGTACGCGTAGGCCTGCGTGGCCGAGCGGCCCACGCGGCCCTTGAGCTGGTAGAGCTGCGCCAGGCCCAAACGCTGCGAGTCCTCGATGATGAGCGTGTTGGCCGTTGCGTTGTCGATACCGCTCTCCACGATGGTCGTGGCGATAAGCACGTCAATCTTTTTGGTCGCGAACTCGATCATCACGTCCTCGACCTCGCGCGGGCTCATCTTGCCGTGCGCCACGCCCACGCGCGCTTCGGGCGCAGCCTCGTGCACGCGTGCCACGGCATCGTCGATGGTCTTGACGCGGTTGGACACGTAGTACACCTGACCGCCGCGGCCCACCTCCAGGCGAATCGCCGCACTCACCACGTCGGGGTCGTACTCCCCCACGTGTACGATCACGGGACGACGCCCGGTCGGCGGTGTGGTGATCAGGCTCATGTCGCGCACGCCGCTCGTGGCCATCTGCATGGTTCGCGGAATCGGCGTTGCCGAGAGCGTGAGCACGTCGATTTGCTCGCGCAGGTTTTTGAGCTGCTCCTTGTGCTGCACACCAAAGCGCTGCTCCTCGTCGATGATCACCAGGCCCAGGTTCTTGGGGTTCACGTCGGCCGAAAGCAGACGGTGCGTGCCGATGAGCACGTCAATCGTGCCCTCGGCAAACGCCTTGAGCGCGCGCTTTTGCTGCGCCGGCGTGCGGAAGCGGCTGAGCACCTCGACCTCCAGGCCAAACGGGGCAAAGCGCTCAAAGAAGGTCTCGTAGTGCTGTTGGGCCAGAATGGTCGTGGGGCAGAGCACCATGACCTGGCGGCCGGAGTCCACGCACTTAAAGGCCGCGCGCAGGGCGACCTCGGTCTTGCCAAAGCCCACGTCGCCGCACAGCAGGCGGTCCATGGGCTTGGGCGCCTCCATGTCGGCCTTGATGTCGGCGATAGCCTCCAGCTGGTCACGCGTCTCGTCGTAGGGGAAGCTCTCCTCCATCTCGATCTGCTCGGGCGTATCGGGCGGACAGGCGATACCGGTAATCGACGAGCGGCGCGTATAGAGGTCGACCAGGTCAAACGCCAGCTTTTTGGCATTCTTGCGCGCCTTGTTGGTAGCCCGCGTCCAGTCGGCGGTGTTGAGCCTGGTCAAGCGCGGTTTATCGCCGTCGGGACCAACATAGCGCGTAATGCGGTCAACCTGCTCCAGCGGCACGTAGAGCTTGTCGCCATCGGCATATTCCAGCAAAAAGTAGTCGCGTTCCTTACCGCCCACTTCCTGGCGCGCAATCTCGCTAAAGAGCGCGATGCCGTGGGTGGCGTGCACCACGTAGTCGCCCGGCTTAAACGGGAAGGTGATCTGCGTAATGTCAACCTTGCGGCGGCTGCGCGCGCGGTTGGCATCCATGCGGGCGTTGAGGTCGGCGATCGAGAACACGGCCAAATTGGCGTCGGGCACCACCACGCCCTGCGGCAGGGCAGCGTCCACAAAGGTCACGCGCCCGCGCGAGATGGTGGGCACGGCGGCGCCGGCGGCAGCCTGCGCGGCGCCCGCCTCGAGCGAGCGGGCGTTGAGCGCGTCGGCCTTACGCTCGCGAATGGAGGCATGGGCCTCCTGGCGTGCGGCACGGTCGGCGGAATCCGCCGCCGCCACGCGCACGCGATCGCCGATGGCACCGGCATTTTCGGGCGCCGCGGTCAGCGATTCCTCAAAGGTAATACCCTCGTCGCCAAAGGTAAGCTCCATCGACTCGCGCGCACCGCGGTCGGGGATGGCAAACACGCAGGCATAGCGCTTGCCCACGACCTCCTGGATGCGCGTCATAAAACGGTTGTCCGAGCCTGCGATGGCAGGCTGCTCAATCTTGAGCTCGGCCGTCACCGCACCGCCGGCACGGATGAGGCTCACATAGTTCAGGCGTTGCTGGGAGCCAAAGTCGAGTTGCTGGGCGCGCACGTACAGGCCGTCCAGACGGTCGACCCCCGCCTCGCCGGCACGCGCCTCGATATCTTCGTAGGCGCGCAGGCAATCGTCGAACAGCGAGCGCGGCTCGGACAGCACCACGAGCGCCTTGCCGCTCACGTGCGACAGCGGGCTCACGGTCTGGCCGTACATCACCGGCAAAAAGCGGTCGAGCTCAGGCGTGACGATGCGCGCATCCACCATCTCGAGCAGCGCCGCCAACTTGCTGTCGTCCTGGCTTGCGCGGTAGAGCGCCACGTGCATGTTGTGAACGGCCTCGTCGGTAAGCGCCAGCTCACGGCAGGGGAAGATCTCGATACTGTCCTCGTTGCCGATGGTCTGGCCCGTGGAACTCACCATGCGGCGGATGCGGTCAATCTCGTCGCCAAAGAACTCGATGCGCACGGGCGCCTTCTCCTGCGCGGGGAACACCTCGACGGTGTCGCCGTGCACGCGGAACAGGCCGGGCGCGTCGGCGGCGCCGGCATTGGCGTAGCCCATGCCCACCAGACGCTGCGGCACCTCGTCAAAGGGAATCTCCTCGCCCACCGCAAAAGTAGTGGACTCCCAATAGCGACTCTCGACCGGCGGCACGCAGCGCAGCAGCGCGCGGGCCGAGGCGACCATGATGCAGTTGTCCCCGCGCACGATGCGCCCCAGAGCCTCGCAGCGCTGCGCCACCACGGCGTCGTCGGGCGCCTGCTCGCGCCACGGATAGTCCTTGCGCTCGGGAAAGCGGCACACGTGCGCCAGGCCCACATAGGCGGCCAGACTGCGTGCGGCGCGATCGGCCGCATCCTCGCCGCTCACGATGTAGACCGTGGGGCGCGGACGACGCGCAAACTGGGCGGCGGCCATAAGCGTGCGACCCGACTGAGACACGGCCAGCGTCACGTCCTCGCCAGCATCGAGCCCGGCCTCGACGGTTTGCAGTGCCTCGGCAGTGTAGAGCTGCGCGGCTATACGGTGAATGAGCATGCTGTTCCTCCGGCATCGCAACGCCAAAAGCCCGCCGAGGCAAGCTCGGCGGGTCGTTCGTCAAAGTTCATTAACGTTTATGGTACCGCACGCCCCCGTGACCAAAAGCCAAAGCGACATCATGCCAAATGTTGCCCACAACGGTCTTGCTAACGCGTTTTCCCAGCTTATTAATCCGCTCTCCGCTTTTTGATTTGCTGCCTTCCGGCAGCGATTTACATCGTCCACACCCCCTGGCGAGCATTTCGAGCTACAAAGCGCCTATAATTGACCATGCTTACGTATTCAATGTCACTTTTTGAGGAGGGGGGGGGGTAAAACAAATGGCCGACACTCCATCTTGTGCACTGTACGCCGGACTCAAGTCACTCGGTCGCATCAACAACGGTAACGCCGCGCAAATTCTCATGGCCGGCAACGCCCGTTACGGTGGACGCCTCATCTCCGAACGCTTGACGGTCCCGTCGTTTATCTCACGCGAAATCGTTCACGCCAAACCCGGTGACCTTCCCGAGCCGCTGTTTGCGCCCTTTGAACAAAGCGCGCGCCAGATACTCAACCTCATCATGCAAAACCGAGGCTCCGACCCCCAATCGCTGAGCAAGGTCGCTAAACGCTACATGGAGTCGTGTGTCCCAGACATGCAGGATGCCCTTACCAATTGCGGCGTCGACGGCATGCTCTTTAGAAACGGCGTCGAGCGCATCGAGACCGCTGACGATAGCGACATCAAAGGTCGCCTCTACATCCATCTGGTCTTTTTTATCGTTACCGGCTGCCTTGGCGACCCCGCCCGCGCCATCGAATACACCGAGTCCTTTGTGTCCGACCAGATGCTCTCGACACTCGGCACGGTCGAGACGACCGTCACCTCGTTTTTCTCGACAACCGCGCGCCCCACGGGAGACATTCGCCTGGGGCTGCTGCGCGTCGTGGGCAACTCGGCACGACCGCCGCTGCGCCCCCTTACCACGGACCCGGTGGGCAGCATTATCGGGTCGCTGACGGGCGACGAGAACGCCATCACCGACGTCGATTCCGATGTCTCGCGTCAGCACCTGCGCATTTGGCTCCAAGACGGACGCTGGCTTGCGCAGGGCCTCGGCTCCACCAACGGATCGTTTTTGATCTCGGGCTTCGACCGCTGCCGACAGGCTATCGAACCGCCCAAACGCGGGCGCCCTGCCAACTTTGCCAATGCGCCCGTCGAGATTCACAACGGAGATACGCTCTGCTTGGGCGCCACGACGCGCTTCTTGGTCATTCGCATCACAGACTAGCCCTCCCACACATCTTCGACGCACAAGGTGCCGTTATTTGCATTATCCCATGCAAATAACGGCACCTTTTCGATTAAGGCAACGGTTGCGCTACCTTTTCACTAACATTATCGCTATGCACTTTTTCTCGAAAGGATTGCCCCGTGACGTACGACACGGACATGGATATCATCGCGTTGTCCCCCTTTGAACCAAACGCCATGTTTGCGACCACCGAAGACTCCGATACCATTCGCCGCTTTACCACCCTTTTGGATTGCGGGGCAGTCGGCGGCGGTTCCCACCATCTTCGCAAGGTCGCCAACACCGAGGGCGAGACCTTTGCGCTCAAAACGCTATGGCCCCTCAGCGGCTGTGATGAAAACGGCTCCGCCGTCAGCCCCTCGGGCATCAAGACGCTTACCGAGGAGTATCGCAATCTTGCAGCCGTCTCACTGCTGGGCGGCTTTCCCAAAACCTATGGCTACGGCTATACCGGCTCCGTACCGGCCATCCTTATGGAGTGGATTGAAGGCCTGCCCCTTCGCGATGCTGCGGCAGAGCTAACCGACCCCGCCGAGGGCGGCCACATTCCCGCAAACACCGTCGCCGCGATTGGAAAACGCCTGGGAGAGATTCTCCTGGGTGCCCAAAAGCTCGATGCGCCGTTTGCGCACCGTGATATCTCCTTGCGCAACATCATTATTCGCACGACGCGCCGGTCCCTTGCCCAGCAGATTGCACACTGCAGTTTTGACCTTTGCCTAGTCGATCTGGGCAGCTCGAGCATCAAGCGCTCAGACCCCTCGTTTACCATGTCCACCGGCATCTGGCGCAACGGCACCCCCGAGTTCGCCCCACCCGAGATGCTCTCCAACGACATCCCCGAGCTGGCGCCGCTACGCACGTCGCCCAGCATCGATACATACGAGCTCTGCAGCATACTCTACACGCTCTATGCCGGTCACACGCCATATCGCCTAAACGAGCATATGGACCAGTCGCCCTACCTGTACAAGATCGAGCACGAGCTCGAGCCGCTTGAGGCACGCGTACCCGGCGACCAAATGCTTGTCGATGTCATTATGAGCGGTATCCATAACGAGCAGTCCCAGCGCGCGCCGCTGTCTACGATTGTCGGCAAGCTCGATGCCTGGATTAAAGACATCGATTTTGAGCCGCGCACGCCGCTGCCCACCCCGATCGACTTTAGCCAGCAACCGAAGCCTTCCGGCTCCGACAAGGCTCAGACGCGTCACCCAGTCATCTCGCGTCGCGCTGCGCTCGCGCTCGGCAGCGTCTGCGTTGCCGGCATAGCAGGCTCTGCCATTGCCACGGGATGCTGGGGGCTTATCGACCTGGCGCACGGCATCAAGCCGTCACTCGACGATTACACCTGGGAAGAACTCGCCCTGATCTCCCGCAAAATCCAAGAGACATCTTCCAACAAAAACGCGCTCGAGATTGCCGAAACCTACCACCTGGTAAACAGCAAGCAGTCGCTCGAAAACGAGAACACCAAGACTGTCAGGCTTTCCGACGGGACCAAGGCACAAATCCAGATCGTTGGCTTTAAGGCAGACACGCTCACCGATGACGGCCTCCCTGCGGGCATCACCTTTATGTTCCGCACCCCCATCGCTATGCGCGCTGTAAATGACAGCGCCGCAACGGGTGGTTGGGAGCAATCGTCGCTTCGTGAATGGTTGGCGGACAAGGGCATGGCTACGCTGCCCGACAATCTCCGTAATCAGATTCGCTCGGTGCGAAAGCTCACCAACAACACCGGCGGCACCAAAGACGCCTCCAGCATCACCGCCACCGACGACATGCTCTGGCTACCGTCCATGAGCGAGCTGTGCGGCTACCAGTCGCCCGAAACGTTCGCAGATGGCAGCGAGTACCTTTCTGCCCTCTACAGCGGAGAAGGCGATCAGTACCAGCTCTATCGCGAGCAGAGCGTAAGCGGCCTGACCACCAACGATACCATGATCCGCACCGTCGCCGGCAAAAAGATCTGCTACTGGGAGCGCACCCCCAGCGCCGACTGCAGCGAGGGCGCCGACTCGACGTACTTTAACCGCGTTGGAAAAGACGGCGACGTGTTTTGCTGGGCAACGCCCGGAAACGCTCCAGACCAAAAGACCTATGTCCTACCCGGCTTTTGCATCTAACACCTTCACCGGATACCAGAAAGGAGTCTCGCATCATGCGTGCGGAAACACCTTCCGAGGTGCTCTTTGATTTCCTTAAGTGCGACCTTCAGATCAACAATCGAGAAGCGGCGCGCATCCTGATTTCGGACAAGCCGATGGGCTCCAAACCGGCCCCAAGGTTTCGCATTACCGAAAAGACGTTTCTATCGCGACGCGTGGTGCACGTCGTTCCGGGTACCGACAAAATCGACCCCGAGATGTTTGCTGATTTTTCGCAGAGTGTCAAGAACTTGGCTGCCGCTGTAAAAATCGGCAGCGGTAGCAGTCCGGCGGCCACCAACGCTCGCCAGCAAACCATAACGACTCGTGCCCTTGAGCGTATGGCAAAATCGTTAGGCCACTGGGGTCTCGATGGTTCCATCCTGCGCAATATCTTTGACCGCATCGCCGTCATACCGGGTCTCAAGCAAAGCGATCGGCGCCTTTTGGAGCTCCTTGCGCTAACGGTCTGCGGATGCCTCGCCGATCCCAATGCCGCCGCCTCAGAGGTCAAAGACTTCGCCATAACGCAACTAGCCCAGACCTTTGGCACGCTCGAAACCGCCGAGGCCGTCCAGACGCAGGGCACTAACCGCAAGGTCAACGAGCCTCCTGCAAAGCTGGGACTTCTCAGGCTTGCGAAAGATGGCTCGGCCTTGCCGCCGATCTATCCCTTGAGTCTCGATCCCGAGGGTACGGTACTAGGTTCTTTTGCACGCGACCGAAACGCCATCACCAATGTAGGACCCGATGTATCCCGTCGGCACCTGCGTGTAGCGTTTTCTAACGGCACATGGCTCGCAAGCGGCCTTCACTCCACCAATGGAACGGTGCTGGTGACACGCAGTGGCGTGACCACCGTTATCGAAAAGCCACGCTCGCTGCGCTCCGCCGATGACGAGGACAAGCAGATTCCCATCCACGACGGAGACCTGCTCATGCTGGGTTCCTCGACCGAGTTTTTGGTGCTGAAGATCTCCTCAAACGTACGCGCGCTGGCCTAGGGCCGAGCTCACACAATAAGAATCAACGCAAAGGGGCGCTGCTGCGCACATCGCAGCAGCGCCCCTTTATATGACGTGGACATCTAAAAACGGATGCAGGAGCCGACAAAACTCAGCAAGATAACTAAAACATAAAAGCCGCGTGGGGGTCGGGTCCCCACGCGGCTATCAGGTTTGGGCTAATTAAGCCCGGAGGTAAACACTAGAAGTGATTAGTGCTCGCGACGCTTGGTCATGTACATGCCCACAGCGACAGCCACGGCACCGGTAAGGGCGGCAGCGGAGGTCACAACGAAGGTCGGGTCGCCAGTGGAAGCAAGGGCAGCCTCGTCCTTCTTCTCGGCCTTAGCCTCGTCCTTCTTGTCAGCAGCAACCTGCTTCTTGCCCTCATCCTTCTTCAAAGTCTCGGACTTGGGCGTCTTAGCGGTAAAGAAAGCATAGACAGTGGTGTCCTCGGTGATAGGAGTAGAGAAGTCAAACTTCTTGAAGGACTCCTTGGAAGAAGACCAGCCGACAAAGTTGAAGCCGTCGACGGAAGGATCGCTGGGCTGAGCAACAGTCTTGCCGTCCTCGACCTCAACCGTAGTGGTGGAACCATCAACATAGAAATTGACCTTGTGGGTCTGGACAGCGGGCGTCTCGTTCTTGGTCCACTGAGCGTAGAACGTCACGTGGTCGCCGCCGCCCTGGACGGGCTTGCTGAAGTCGACCGGGTCCTTGCCCTTGCTGTCGTAGGTCCAGCCGGCGAAGGTATAGCCCTCGCGGGTCGGGGCCAGGGGCTGGCGGGCGACGCCCTCGCCGTCGGTCACGCCCTGGAGCGTCTCGTTGCCGTCGAAGAACGTGCCGCCGTTGGCGACGTAGAGGACGTCGATGGAGTTGTC
>CATVTV010000015.1:0-45142 GCA_958347015.1 uncultured Collinsella sp.
AATTCGTCGACTGTCAAAGGGTAGCTAAAATAGCCCCGTCCCAAAATGACTACCTTGCCGCTATACTGGTGCGCGGTCGCGCGCGAGCTCACGCGGCGGCCCTTGGTAACCCGACTTCCCGCGCCGTATCCGTAACGGCGCTCCCGGGGGAAGCGGATATACGCAAAGGAGTTTTATATGAGCAATCCCTCGAACCGCGCTTCGATGCGCGGGCAACTCACGCTGCGCGGCGTCGTCATCGGCGTCCTTGGCTGCGTGATCATCACGGCAAGCTCGGCCTACACGGCCCTCAAGATGGGCGCACTCCCCTGGCCGATCATTTTCGCTGCCGTCATTTCGCTGTTCTTCCTGAAGCTCATGGGTAACGCCAGCCTCAACGAGGCCAACGTTACCCACACCATCATGTCCGCGGGCGCCATGGTCGCCGGCGGTCTGGCGTTTACCATCCCGGGCGCCTGGATGCTGGGCTATGCCGACCAGATCAGCTGGCTCGACATGTTTATCGTGGCACTCGCTGGCACCATCCTGGGCCTGTTGGCCACGGCACTCATCCACCGTCACTTTATCGTGGACGCCGCACTTGAGTTCCCCACCGGCAACGCCGCGGCTCAGACCCTGCGTGCGACCGAGGCCGGCGGCAAGACCGGCAAGCAGCTCTTTGGCTCCATGGCCATCGCCGGCATCTACAGCGTGCTGCGCGACGCCCTGGGCGTGGTGCCCAGCATGCTGTGCACGCTCAATATCCCCGGCGTGACCTTTGCCATCTACAACTCGCCCATGTTGCTCTCCGTCGGCTTCCTCGTGGGCTTCGCCCCCGTCGCGTTCTGGTTTGCCGGCGCGCTGCTGGGCAATTTTGGCATCATCGTCGGCGGCACCGCTGCCGGCCTGTTTGACGTTATGACGGCACAGGGCATTGTTAAGTCCCTGGGTATGGGCCTTATGATGGGCTTTGGCGTCGCCGTCGTCCTCAAAGACATCCTGCCGCAGGTCGCCGGCATCGTCCGCGGCCTCGCCGCCGACGGCTCCACCGACACCGACGAGCAGTCGCTCATCTCGGGCTCCCTTAAACTCGACGCCGGTATCATCGGCCTGGGCGCCGCCGCCATCGCCGTGATCATCGCCATCGTGCTCGACCTTGGCCCCGTTCCGGCCGTCATCGTCACGCTGTTCACCTTTGTCACCACCATCATGAGCGCGCAGAGCTGCGGCCAGACGGGCATCGACCCCATGGAGATCTTCGGCCTCATCGTCATGCTCATCGTTGCCGCCTTCGCGCGGCTCGCTCAGGTCAAGCTGTTCTTTATCGCCGGCATCGTGGCCGTGGCGTGCGGCCTCGCGGGCGACGTCATGAACGACTTTAAGGCCGGCGCCGTGCTGGGCACCAACCCGCGCGCACAGTGGGTCGGCCAGGCCATCGGCGGCATCGTGGGCGCCCTGGTCGCCGCCGCCGTCATGGTCGCGCTCGTCACCGCCTATGGTCCGGACGCCTTCGGTCCCGACAAGAGCTTCGTTGCCGCGCAGGCAAGCGTCGTCGCCACCATGGTCTCGGGCATCCCGAGCGTGCCGTGGTTTGCTGGCGGCTTTATCGCCGGCATCGTCATGTACTGGCTCGGCATTCCGGCCATGATGATCGGCTTGGGCGTGTACCTGCCGTTCTATATGTCGCTCACGGCCTTCCTGGGCTCCTGCGTCAAACTCGCCTACGACAAGTGGGTCGCTCACCGCGACGCCGAGGCCGGTCTTTCGGACGAGGAAAAGGCCGCCAAGGACGCCGCCTTCCAGGAGCAGGGCCTGGTTGTCGCCAGCGGCCTGCTCGGTGGCGAGTCCATCGTCGGCGTTATCCTGGCGTTCATCTCCGTGGGCTTAAGCCTGCTGGGGTAGGCCGACCAACAACGCACCAGCGCAGAGCGCGGGGTCGGAATCAAACCGGCCCCGCGCTTTTTTGTCTATTCGACTCTTATGATCCTCACGGCGTTTTTAGTCAAGCCGATTAGCCTGACTTCCAGGTCAACAAACCTTTTCTGACACCTTGCTCAGCGCGGTGTAGAGTAAAGACGACGGGCGGGATACGCGGCACGTGCCAGAACGAGGTGGACATGGAACTCGATAAACAACAGCTCAAGCGACTGCGCGAGCGCCATCATCGGCGCCATGGCATCCGCCCCGCCCACAGCGAGGCCATGGAGAACGCAAGCCGCTTTCTAAAGCGGGCATTCAACATTCGCGAGGGACGCGCGCCCTATCACGTGATTCGCAAGCGCTTTGTAAACGGGGCGCGCCTGACTGGCTCACACTTATGCATCTTGATCATTGCCATGTTGATCGCGAGCATCGGCCTCGATATCGACTCGGATATCGCCATTGTAGGCGCCATGCTCATCTGCCCGCTCATGGGCTCGGTCCTTGCCATGGCATACGGCATCGCCACGCTCGACCGCGAGATTGCCCTTGAGGCCGTCGCGAGCTTGGCTCTGCAGATGGCCTTTTGCCTGGTCACATCCACGTTGTACTTTAAGCTCTCGCCCCTTGGCACCACCACGGCCGCCATCATCGACAATTCGACACCGACTGTGTGGGACCTTGCCGTCGCGCTCGCGGGCGGCTTTGCGGGTGGCCTGGGCAACTCGCGCGACCAGGAACCCGCCACGCTCATCGCCGGGGTGGCTGTGGCGACCGCGCTCATGCCGCCCCTGTGCGCGGCGGGCTATGGCATCGCCATCGCAAGCGGGTCACTGTTTCTCTCGGCGCTTTACGAGTTTGGCATCAACGTGGTCTTTATCGCACTCGCGGCCGAAGCCGTTCTGCTTCTTTTGCGCGTGCCGCTCAAGCGCGACCTCAACGGCGACGGCATTGTGACTGCCGAGGAAGATGCCGAGGTCGACGAGCTATCACGCAAGGTGCGCCGCCGCATCATTGTGGGCACGGTAGTCTTTGCCATCCCCTGCATCGTCATGACGGCGGGGTCTATTGGCTCGGCGCAGTCCGGCGTGCAGGACGGCTACGGCGTCACCGAAACCACGCGCGAGCTTGCCGCGGTGCTGCCAGGCTTTAAGTATTACACCGTCGCCGTCGAAACCTCGGCCACCGAAGGCGATGAGGAAGGCATCGTCGAGCGCGAGATTGTCGCCCATGTGACGACAGGCGAGACGCTTGGGGCACACGACCGTCACATCGCCCGCAAGCTCATCGACCTCAATGTGCCCGAGCTCGATCGCGTGGAGTTCGATGTGAAGTGATGCCGGCGCGGGATGAATGCTCACACAGACGCAAGTTATGACGAGGCGCAGACGCAATACGGACACGAGCAAATAGCGGGGTGCAGTTCATACCCGCGCCCCGCTCGCTGTTTTATTGCCGTGAATCAGACGTCCGCATCGACATCGCCAGATTCCACTGTAAACGCCGGATCGGTGCTCACCAGATAAAATCGGGTCACCTTAGTATTTCTAATTAGGTAAATCTGCCCCTGATTGCGTCGGCGCGATATATACGCAACGTGAATCGTGCCGAATTCTTCGCCGTTTTCCTTCTTTAATATCAGGATGTTGGGGTCATCCGTACGCTTAAACTGCCCGTCTGTGCAGATTCCGTCTTGATCGACCAGCTGCCATCGACAGTTGTCCTCCTCAAGAAAAGCCAGGGTTTCCCGACTCGTTTTGTCATCCCGATAGTAACCATCAATGGCAAACCCTTCGGAAGCGCATTCCTGCATATAGGACGTTTCTCGGCTTATAGCAAACAGCCCTGTAGCGCCCAGGAGCACAGCCAGGCAGATCACTGCAAGGGTTATCGAAATAGCACGGCGGCCCATGTTAGCCCAATCGATAGTTGTTTAACGGAGCGCGAAACATACCTGGAACCTCCGATATCAGGGGGAACGTCGCCAGCAGGCTGACGACAACTATATGTTTCTGATATCAAACCATATGGCTGCCACTCGCGGAGGGGGCATCGGCGAACGGCGTGTTTTCATACTCCATTGGTCAAACCTAAGCGCGGCCCTACAGCTCGTACTTGCACACGCGATAGATGTACTTCTCGGCTTCCATCTCGTAGCTGGTGATGGGACGACCGTACCGGTCGTACTCGGTAAAGGTCTTGGCCTGGCCCGATGCCACGAGCATGCTATTTGAATCACCAACGCGCTGCGCACTGCTCACATAGCCCGAAAACGGCACGGCGATCTGGTCTTCGAGCTCGTAGGTGCGGGCCGCCTCGTCCACTGTAAAGATGCGCCCAAACGAATGCGTGCCCTTGTTGTAGTCGGTCACCACCGCGGCGCCCAGCTGGCCCCAGTCGAACTTGGGATAGCTCTCAGCCACACCAAAGTTGTTGTCGTACAGCAGCACCTGGTAGCGACCGGTCGTTGCCATGTCAGAACTCGGCAGATACGTCACGCTGTGCTGGCCCGCGTTGAGCGAAAAATCGCCCTGGGCCTGCAGCAACTTGTCCTCAAAGCCCGAGCCGGCCCATTGCCACTCCTTTCTATTTCTGGATCCATCTTCTCACTGTTGGCGGACGAAAATGATCCGTTTTCCTCCGTCCCCGAGAGGTCATTTTTTAGTACTTGAAGAAGCCCTCGCCCGAGCTTTCGCCCAGTTTGCCTTCGTCGAGCATCTTCTTGAGGACGGACGCCATAGCCTTAAAGTTGTAGGGCATCATCATCTTTTCGAGCAACGGGCTCACCAGGCCCGGGACCTTCTGATACTGCATAACGATGTTGTAGGCCGTCTGGATACCCACGGTGTCGAATACGCGGAATGGGCCCTTGGGAGCGCCAGTGCCGCGCGTCCATGCGAGGTCGATACTCTTGGGGTCGCTGACGCCCGAGACATACAGGTCAAGGCCCGAGAGCAGCCACGGCACCAGCATGGAATTGAGCAGGTAGCCGTTCTTTTCCTTGTTGACGGGAAGCGCCAGCATGCGAATGTCGTTGGCGAAGTCGACGAGCTCGTCGAAGTAGCGCTTGTCGGTTTGGTCCTGTGCCATGACCTCGGTCATGTTGTTCTTCCAGATGGAGTTGGCAAAGTGCAGCGACAGGTACTTCTCGGGGCGACCAGTGTACTTGGCAAAGGTGCTCGGCAGCAGCGTGGAAGAGTTGGTGACGATGACGGTCTTTTGCGGGAGAACCGGGGCAATCTTCTTGTAGAAGTCGATCTTTGCCTGTGTGTCCTCGGCCATAGACTCGATGACCAAGTCGGCGTCGGCAACGGCCTTGGCGAGGTCGAGCTCCAGCTTGAGTGTGGAGTAGGCACGCTCAACGGCGGCGAGCGCCGCCTCCCTGTCGAAGGTCTGGTCGCTATCGGCGATACCGGCACACCACTCGCCCGTACCGTCCGCCATACCCTCGATTGCCGCGATGTACTCCTCGCGCACATGATCGATCTTGGGCTGGGTGCGGCCGATGCTGCCCTCGCTGCGCAGCCAAATCGTTACATCAAAGCCGCAGTAGGCAGCCTGAAAGGCAATCTGGCTTCCTAACACGCCGCCGCCGGCAACACAAACGGTCTTGTAGCTCATAGGAACAGTCCTCTCTTACGTAATTCCATAGATGTGTATTTATTCAACCGTAAGGGGACTGCACGCTGGGGGTGGGTTCTATAAACGGACGGTAATTTGCGGCGAACGGCTACATCTGTTCATTAACTCTCGATTTTGAGGGCATTTTTTGACGCTGCTGAACCGCTGTTTTCGGAAGTGCGGGGAAAAATCGGGATTCACCGACCAGACCGGCTTTTTTTACAACAAAACCGCAGGTCGTGAGAGTCTAAAAAGGCGGTGTGCTCAGGAGGTTCGCGTTTTTTCCCGCACTTCCGAAATTCGAGTGCACAGAAGGCTGCGACAAAACGATTTACGCAACATATGTCCAGCAAAAACGGGTGGTAGCCGGTACGGCTACCACCCGTTTGTCTCATATCTAGCCCAAAGCAGGCCAGTTACTTCTTAATGCCGCGTCCCAGGCGCTCAGCGACCGACGCCACGGCACTCTCGTCGACCGAGCCGCAGCTCACGCAGCCATCGTGGGCACGCATCTGGCCGGTGACCTCGTCCATCGCGAGCGGCGCCACCTTCTCGAGCTTAAAGCCCTTGCCGGCGCGCATGTTTTCCTTGGCCACGCTGATCATGAGCTTAATGCGGTTGAGCTGGTTGACCTCGGACGCGCCGGGGTCGTAGTCCACCGCGACGATGTTGCTCTCGGGATGCTGGCGGCGCAGCTCCTTGATCACGGCCTTACCCACTACGTGGTTGGGCAGGCACGCGAAGGGCTGCGTGCAGATGATGTTGGGCGCACCGTGGTCGATCAGGTCGAGCATCTCGGCCGTGAGCAGCCAGCCTTCGCCCATGTTGTTGCACACCGAAAGCACCGTACGAGCCTTGTCCGCCATGGTGCCAATGCGCTCGGGCGCCTCGAAGCGGCGGGACTTTTCGAGCATCTCCTCCACCGGCGTGCGCATCCAGTCCACCAGCTTAATGAGCGCCTGCATGCTAGCGCGCGCCGTGGCAGAGCTTCCCAGCTCGTCTTTTTGAAGCTCGGCGTTGCTCATGGAGTACAGGAAGAAGTCGAGCAGGCCCGGTACCACGGCCTCGCAGCCCTCGCGCTCAATGACATCGACCACGTGGTTGTTGGCCGTGGGATGGAACTTGACCAGGATCTCGCCAACCACGCCCACGCGCGGCTTGGTACCCTCGCCCACAAGCGGCATGGTGTCGAACGCGCGGATGGCCTCGCGGCACAACTTGGTGTAGTTGTGCCTGTTGAACTTAGGCGCCAGCTTGCGGGCGCGCGCCATGTACTCCTCGTAGAGCGCATTGGCGGCACCGGGCGTGGCCTCGTACGGGCGGCAGCGATAGAGCATCTGCATCATCACGTCGCCAAAGAGCACCGCGTAGACTGCCTGCTTAAGCAGCGCCGGCGTAATCTTAAAGCCAGGGTTGTCCTCGCCGAGCGCCACGGCCGAAAGCGAGATCACCGGAATCTCGGGGTGACCGCTCTCGCGCAGTGCCTTGCGGATGAGCGCGATGTAGTTGGTAGCGCGGCAGCCGCCGCCGGTCTGGCTGATAACCACAGCCGTCTTGGACAGGTCGTACCGGCCGCTCTCGATGGCCTCCATAATCTGGCCCGTCACCAGGATCGACGGGTAGCAAATGTCATTGTTCACATAGCGCAGGCCGGCCTCGACGGCATCGTGGTCAGTCGAGGGCAGCAGCTCCAAGTTGTAGCCAGCACCACGGAACACCTCTTTGACCAGGTCAAAGTGGATCGGCGCCATCTGCGGGCACAGGATGGTATAGCCCTCCTCGCGCATCTGCTCGGTAAAGGGCACCTTGGGCCACGCGGTCGATGCGCTCTCACGCTGCGCCTCGAACGTGTACTTGCGGCTCGCGAACGCGGGGGCATCCGTGGAGGGCGCCACCGGCGCGGCATCGCCTTGCTCATAGGCCTCGCCCGCGGCCGTGGCATCGGCCAGGCGCTCGGCCTCCTGGTCCTTGAGCGCTGCCATGAGCGAGCGGATGCGGATGCGCGCGGCACCCAGGTTGGATACCTCGTCGATCTTGAGCACGGTGTAGATCTTGCCGCTGGCCTCCAGGATCTCCTGCACCTGATCGGTGGTCAGAGCGTCCAGGCCGCAGCCGAAAGAGTTGAGCTGGATCAGGTCCAGGTCGTTGCGCATCGTCACAAAACGGGCGACGGCGTACAGGCGGCTGTGGTACATCCACTGGTCAACGACGCGAATCGGACGCTCGGGCTTCACCAGGTGTGCAAGCGAATCCTCGGTAAAGACCGCAAAGCCAAAGCTCGAGATAAGCTCGGGCAGGGCATGGTTGATCTCGGGGTCGTTATGGTAGGGACGACCGGCGAGTACGATGCCGTGGCCGCCGTGGTCCTCGACCCACTTGAGAGCCTCCTCGCCCATGGTCTGGATGTCCTCGTGGAAGCGCGCATCGGCCTCAAAAGCAGCGTTGACGGCGGCATCGACCTCGGAGCGCGTGATCTTGGGACCGCGCACGCGACCGCGACCGGCCTCAGCATCGGCCACACGGTCGACGGCGAGCACCTGGTACAGACGGCGCTTAAGCTCGGTCTTATCGTGATACGGCACAAACGGGTACAGGAACTCGATGTTCTGCTCGCGAATCTCGTCGATATTGAGCGCCAGCGCCGTGGGGTAGCTCATGACGATGGGGCAGTTATAGCAGTTGCCAGCCGTCTGATCCTCCTTGCGCTCCCAGCGCACGCACGGCATCCAAATGAAGTCGACATCGCGGTCGATGAGGTTCATCACGTGGCCGTGGCTCATCTTGGCCGGATAGCACACGCTCTCGGACGGCATGGACTCGATGCCCGCCTGGTAGGTCTTCTTGCTCGACTGGTCGGACAGCTGCACGCTAAAGCCCAGGCGCGTAAAGAACGCGTGCCAGAAGGGGTAGTTCTCGTACATGTTGAGCGCACGGGGGATGCCGACGGTGCCGCGCGGGGCCTCGTCGGGGCTCAGCACCTCGCGGTTAAAGAGCAGCTCGTTTTTCTTTTTGAAGAGGTTGGGGGCCTCGGTCTTTTGCTTTTTGTGGCCGGCGCCCTTCTCGCAGCGGTTGCCGGTAATGAAGCGCCTGCCGCCGCCAAAGTCGTTGACGGTAAGCTGGCAGTTGTTAGAGCAACGGCCGCAGCGGACTTGCTTTTGCGTCACGGTAAGGTGCGCGATGTCCTCGGCAGAAAGAATGGTCGAGGTGCCGTCGGCGCCGGCGCGATCGCGGGCGAGCAGGGCCGCACCGTAGGCGCCCATGCAGCCGGCGATGTCGGGACGCACGGCATGAACGCCGGTGAGCTGCTCAAATGCGCGCAGCGTGGCATCGGACATAAAGGTGCCGCCCTGGACGATCACCTGGCTGCCGATCTCCTTGGGGTCGCGCAGCTTAATGACCTTGAACAGGGCGTTCTTGATGACGGAATAGGACAGGCCGGCCGCGATGTCGCCCACCGTGGCGCCTTCCTTTTGCGCCTGCTTGACGCGCGAGTTCATAAAGACCGTGCAGCGGCTGCCCAGGTCGACGGGAGCCTTAGCATGGATGGCGGCATCGGCGAACGCGCGCACGTCCATGTTCATAGACACGGCGAAGCTCTCGATAAAGCTGCCGCAGCCCGACGAGCAAGCCTCGTTGAGCATGATGTGCTCGATAACGCCGTCCTTGACGCGCAGACACTTCATGTCCTGGCCGCCAATGTCCAGGATAAACTCGACGCCGGGCAGGAATGCCTTGGCGCCGCGCAGGTGCGCGACGGTCTCGATCTCGCCGGAATCGGCCTTGAGGGCCTCAATGAGAAGCGCCTCGCCGTAGCCCGTGGTGGTCACGTGGCCGATGGTGCAGCCGGCGGGGATGTGGTTGTAGAAATCGGCCATGATGACCTTGGCCGTGCCCAGGATGTCGCCGTTGTTGTTGCCGTACCAGGTGTGCAGCAGCTGACCGTCCTCGCCCACGAGCGCGGCCTTCATGGTGGTGGAGCCGGCGTCGATGCCGATGAACACGCGGCCGGTGTAGCCGTCGAGCTTGCCCTTGGGGACGACTTCCTGGTCGTGGCGGGTCTTGAACTCGGCAAAGTCCTCGTCGTTGGCAAAGAGCGGATCCAGACGCTCGACCTCGGCACCCTGCGTGTCACCCAGGGCATCGATGGCCTCGATGAGCTGCGGGAACGTGCTGAGCTTGTTTGACTCGTGTGCCATGGCGGCGCCGCTCGCCACAAACAGGTGGGCGTTTTGGGGCACGATACGGTGCTCCTCGTCCAGGTTGAGCGTGAGGTAGAAGCGGTGGCGCAGCTCGGAGAGATACTGCAGCGGGCCGCCCAGGAAGGCGACGTTGCCGCGAATGGGACGGCCGCACGCCAGGCCCGAGATGGTCTGGGTCACGACGGCTTGGAAGATGGAGGCAGCCACGTCTTCGGGGCGGGCGCCCTCGTTGAGCAGCGGCTGCACGTCGGTCTTGGCAAAGACGCCGCAGCGGCTGGCGATGGGATAGATGGTGGTGGCGTTGGCCGCGAGCTCGTTGAGGCCGCTCGCGTCGGTGTGCAGCAGGGTTGCCATCTGGTCGATGAACGCGCCCGTGCCGCCGGCGCAGGTGCCGTTCATGCGCTGCTCGATGCCGTTGTCGAAATAGATGATCTTGGCGTCCTCGCCGCCCAGCTCGATGGCAACGTCGGTGGCCGGGATAAGAGTCTCGACAGCGCGCTTGCTGGCGATGACCTCCTGGACAAACTCCAGGTCGAGCCACTGGGACAGCAGCAGGCCGCCCGAGCCGGTAATGGCGCAGGTCATCTGGGCCGTCGGCAGCACGGTCGCAGCGCCCTCGAACAGGTCGCGGGCGCAGGCGCGGACGTCGGTGTGGTGGCGCTGGTACTTGGCGTAGACGATCTGGTTGTCGTCGTTGAGCACGGCGAGCTTAACGGTGGTGGAGCCCACGTCGATGCCCAGATGCAGGCTGCCGCGAGCGTTCTCGGGGTTGAAAATCGCGCCTTCGGGGGCGTGGGCGGCGGCTACGGGATCGGCGGCGGTGGCGGGCTCGCTAGCGACGGACGTCTCCCCTGCCGTTTTCTTGGCATCGGCAACTGCCTCGGCAACTTTCTCGGCAGCTGCGGTCGCGGCCTTCTGCGCGGCATCCACCACGGCGGGTGCAGCCTCACGCGCGGCAGCGACCATACGGTCCTTAATGCCCTCGACGAGTTTGCTCATTGTCTCTCCTCTTAGTTGTTGGACTCGACGGCTGCGGCGGTGTCGGCCGCGTCCTCGAGCTGTAGGTTCAATAGCTTCATGCCGTATTCCGGCACGTTGATATCGATGGGTTGGCCATACAGGTCACCAGGGCGCACAAAAGCGAGCACCGTCATAATGCGCGCCATGGCCTCGGGCGATTCGGTGAGCCCACGCTCAAACCAGCGCTGAATCATGCCGACCTCGGCGCTCACGACGTAGGTAACGTAGTAGTCAAAGAACGTACCCAGCGCCAGGCCCAAAATGCCCGTCTGCGCACGCGGCACCACAGCCTCACGAGCGGTGTCGATGATCCTTTTAATGAAGGCCTGGTCGCCGCCCGGACCCAGCAGCGCACCGATTAAGTCGCGGTTGGCCGCAAGATAACGCAGTAGCTCAACCGAACCGGGCGCCGGCTCGAGCTCATCGATGTTGTGATAGAGATCGGGCAGCTGAGCTGCGGTGATGAGCTCAATGCGCTCACGGATCTCGGCCAGCAAGCCGTCCTCGATTTGATTGATAAAGTCGGGAATATCACGGTAGTGCGAATAGAACGTGCGGCGCGTAAGGCCAGCGCGCTCGGTGAGCGACGCGACGTTAATGCGCGAAAGGTCGCCGCTTTCGGCAAGCTCGCCGGCAAGTGCCTGGCGAAGGGCACGCTGCGAGCGAAGGGACCGGCGATCACATTTCTCGAGCTGGGACAAGCGTCCTCCTTGTTACTCAGCCTGTGCGCTATTGCACAGTGCGAGTATTATTGCACACCGTGTGCATCAACACGTAAAGGCAATATTTTGGATGTGACGAAAGGGCAGTCCCTTTGCCACATTATTCGATGATGGTGCGGGAGTTCTGCTTATGCATAGTGGCGAGCATGTGTTTGGGAACGGCGTGGACCATGCAGCTGCCGATGGTCGCGCTCGCGGCGGCCTTGGCTGCATCGCTAGCGTTTTTGGTCGCGTAGCTGTGGCGGAAACGCTTGAGCATGGCAATGTCGTTGCCGCCGTCGCCGTAAACCGCGACCTCGTCCTCGGCAATACCGTAGTAACCCGCCAGCCAGGCCACACTCTCGCCCTTGTTGCACGCCACGTCCGTGATCTCGAACATCACCGGATCGAACGGCGCGTTGACCACGCGGTCCGATCGCTCGGCCAAATATGCCTTAAGGTCGCGCTCCAGCTCGGGCGAGGTCACGCGACAATTGATCTTGCACACATCGTGGCGCAGGATGTCACCGATCGACTGGTCGAAATACTGCTCCTCGTGATAGCCGCCACGCGCGCGCATGCCGCGCATCACGATGCGCTTGATAGGGCTGTCCTTCTTAAAACCCGCCTGGTGCATCTCGAACGAACCGCTCGAGAACATGCCGTCGGGCGTGGAGCAGTCGAAGCAAATGTCCGGAAACTCCTTGAGCAGCTCCTCGGTGATCTGCGGATCGATGGTCCAGGTCTTGAGCACCTCGCCATGACTGTCGCGCACGATGGACCCATTGGAGCAGCAGGCATCGAGCGCCAGCCCCGTGAAGCCATGCTCGCCGATTGGCAACGTCGAGCGCCCGGTCGCGGGAACCACATGCAAGCCAACCTCGGTCAGCTCACGAATGGCACGGCGGATGGTCCCATCTGCCTCGTGCAGGGCGTTCAGCAGCGTTCCGTCTAAGTCACTCGCAAACATCTTGATCATGGGCGTGCCTCTCCTTCGTCTGCACGATATTGTAGACGAGAACGGGCGCGCCCCAAGAGAGGCACGCCCGTCAGGCGAAAGATTGTCCTACACCGCAGCGGGGCCGTGTTCGCCGGTGCGGATGCGGATAACTTCCTCGACCGGCTCGACCCAGATCTTGCCATCGCCGACGGCTCCGGTGCGTGCGGCGTTGCAGATAATTTCGACAATGCCGTCGACATACTCGTCGGCGCAAATAAGGGTGAACTGTACCTTAGGGATCATGTTGACAAGCAGCTCGTTGCCGCGTACGTATTCCTTCCAGCCATGCTGTGCGCCGCAGCCCTGCACTTGGTTAATAGTCATGCCACGAACATCGGCAGCAAACAGCGCGTCTTTAAGAACCTCAAGCTTTTCCTGGCGCACGATAGCCGTAATCTTTTTCATAATGAATTCCTCTCTTTAATAAAGAAATGAATTGCCATTCAATGACGCGGGTTTTCGAGGTGCCCGAGATTGCCCCGAAAGAGGAGCGCCGCGTACTTCGGTACGCAAGCGACGGTTTGAGGGGCAATCTCGGGTGCCTGGGAAAGCCGCGCGACGATTGAACGGCGAGGTGCGGAGCCTGGGGAAGCTGCTAATCGAGTCCCGAGAAGGAGGGATACGCGCTCTCGCCGTGCTGACTCGCATCCAGGCCCAGCGCCTCGTCGGCCTCGTCCACGCGCAGGCTGCCGTGGAACAGCGCCTTGACCACCGCGGCGATCACCAAGTCGAGCACCAGTACAATAGCGACCGTCACCACAATGCCCAAAATCTGCGAGACGAGCAGCGACACGTCGCCCGTGTAGAACAGGCCACCCTTACCGGTCCACGAGAACTCCGGCACACAGAACAGGCCCGTGAGCACGCCGCCCAAGATGCCGCCGATGCCGTGGCAACCGAACGCGTCGAGCGCATCGTCGTAGCCAAACTTGGTCTTAAGATGGCTGATGGCCAGGTAGCAGACAGGCGAGACGATCAGGCCCATGACCAGCGCCGCCCACGGCTCGACAAAGCCCGCACCCGGCGTGACCACCACAAGGCCCGCAACCAGACCGGTGCTGGCGCCCACCAGCGTGGGGCGACCGGTGTGCACGCGCTCGACGGCAAGCCACGAGACCATGCCCGCCGCGCTGGCCGTCACAGTGTTGAGGATGGCGAGTGCCGCCACGGCATCGGCCTTAAACTCGCTGCCGCCGTTAAAGCCAAACCAGCCAAACCAAAGCAGACCGGCGCCCAGCGCCACAAACGGCACGTTATGCGGACGATAGCTCACCATGCCAAAGCCACGACGACGGCCGAGCATTAAGCAGAGAATCAGGCCCGTGAGACCGGACGAAATGTGTACTACGTCGCCGCCGGCAAAGTCGAGCGCGCCGATGATGTCGCCGATAAAGGAGCCCTCGCCGCCCCAGACCATGTGGGCGAGCGGCACATAGACCGCGAGCAGCCAAATGCCCAGGAAGGCCGTCATGGCACCAAACTTGACGCGGCCGGCCAGGCTGCCCGTGACGATAGCAGCCGTGATCATGGCAAATGCCATCTGGAAGGCGATGTTGATGATCTGGGGGTAGGCGGCGCCGTCCGCGGCGTTGCCCTCGGCCGCCTGCAGCACCTGGTTGAGCACCGGCAGGCACAGCAGCTGGTCAAGGCCTCCAATAAACGGACTCGAACCGTCGCCGCCATAGGCCAGAGACCAGCCGGCAACAATCCACAGCACACCAACCAGACCAATGGCGCCAAAGCACATGAGCATGGTGTTGATGACATTTTTGCGCCTGGACAGGCCGCCATAGAAAAACGCCAGACCCGGTGTCATTAAAAAAACGAGCATGGTGCAGATGAGCATAAACGTTGTCGAACCCGTATCGTACATTCGCTCTCCCTTGGTCGTATGAACGTTGTCGGCGCCCATAATGCGGCCGAGGGACAACTGGTGTAGACCAGATGCGGCGTTGTTAAACGCTGCGTTGTCGAATGGAAACGGCGCCGCAATCTTGGAAACGGCGCGGCAACGGACGCGAAACGAACGGGAAATACGCGAGCAAGGAAGCCGTGAGCGCGCCCGTCCCGGCTAGTGGCGGAACAGCTCGCGGGCTCGGTCGCGGAGGTCGGTAGCTCGAATGACACCTTCGTAGCGATTGATGCGCAGACGCGGGAAGGCATTGAAAAAGCGCAGGTCACGACGACTGAGTGACACGCTCGGTACCGGACGGCTCATGCGCTTACCGGCAAGGCGACGGCTGAGCGGCGGACGCGGCATGCTCGGCGCGGCATCGGCCACGCGGCGGGCAGCGAGCGCCAGGCCGCGAGCACCATCCGAGATAAACGTCGGCATCGAAGCCTTCTCGCGCAGGGCATCGAGCGTCGCGTCGCCCAGCTCCGCCAGCCACGCGTTAACGGCACGGCTGCGGATATGCGTCTGTGCCACCGAGTCGATCGCCGAATCGGGAATACGTTCGAGCATGGAGTCAGACGCATCGGCAAGCGACTCGTTGATGCGGTCGGCAAGGTCGGCCCGGACGCGCTCCAACTGATCGGACAGACGCCGCCAGCTCGCCAACGAGCACACCGCGTCGACCATCATCGCGACCGCGACGATAAAGGCGGACAGCCGCACAATCAGCACCGGCAGATGGCCAAGCAGCCCCAGCAATGCAGGCTCCACCACGCGACAAATGCACAACGCACCCAGACCAAACGCGCAGGCCCAGTACAGGCAGATGCGCCCATGCAGGTTAAACGGCAGGTGCGAATAGTCCCAAAAGCGAGCCCCCGTTGTTTTTTCCAGCAGCACGCCTACGCTGTACTCAATCACGCTGCATACGAGCGCTGAAGCGACAAACTGGCTCGACGCGTCAGGAATTCCGCGCAACAGCAGCCAGCAGGCAATGCCGCCCGCGCCATAGATAGGGCAGCACGGCCCCAGCAAAAAGCCGCTGTTGGCAAAGCGTCCGTGGTTGAGCATGGCGCAGACTGTCGATTCCCATGCCCAACCGCAAAAACCGTAGAAGGCAAACGAGAGTACCAGCGCCGAGAGCGGACAGGCGGCAAGCGTCGCACCGTCAAATGCCATGTCGATCGCGGTCCCCACCGTCTATCCTCTCCTCTTTTCGCTCGATTCGCCACTCATGCCATCGTCCGCCTCGTCCTTGCGCGGCAGACGACCGGCGACCGTCTCGCACAGCGCGCACCACTTATCCGCCAGGCATACAATCCAAGCCTCACGACACGTCGGCGGCACCGGCACCAGCGGAAACATATGGCGCGCGATGATATTCCGCTCGCGCGGCGTCAGCTCAAAATCCTCTTCGGCTCGCGCCAGGGCAAAAAACGGATGACGAAATCCGTGCAGGCGATGGCTCGGATCGGGATCGTGCCAATCGTAGAGAAAGTAATCGTGTAACAAGGCTCCGCGCAGCAACGAGGCGCGGTCGACCGAGACACCGACGCGGCCCAGGCGCTCGGCAAAGGACAGACTTGCCCGCGCCACTGAGGTCACATGCGTATACACCGTCACATCGCCATGCTGGATAAACTCGCGCGTCAGGTCCAGACGACCCGCCTGTGCCAGTTGACGGGCAGCATGGTCCACTTCGCACGCGATTTTCTCGGCACGAACGACATCGGACATGCTGCCTCCTTCCAGCGGCTCACGGCGGCAAGCCACGGCCTGTACGCATGGAATAAAATCATCATCGAATCTACCAGTATGGCATCGGACAAAACGTTTTGCCCCGCCAGTTGGCGAATTACCGCGCCGCCGTCACATATCAAACGCCAAAATGTGCGAGACTGTTTTGTGCAATTGTGCCGGCCGAGGGAGCGCCGGCGCTCGATTCGCATGGAGTAACCCACAACGATGCTGCTTACGCAAACGACAACGCCCGAGGACGTCAAGGCTCTCGACCGCGCCGAGCTTCCGCTGCTCTGCGGCGAGATCCGTCAGGCAATCCTCGAAAGCTCCGCCGCCGTCGGCGGGCACGTTGCCCCCAACTTGGGCGTCGTTGAGCTTACGGTCGCGCTCCATCGCGTGTTTAACTCCCCCATCGACAAGATTGTCTTTGACGTTTCGCACCAGACCTACGCCCACAAGGCGCTGACCGGGCGCGCGTACACTTATATCGATCCGGAGCGTTATGGTGAGGCTTCTGGCTTTGCCAATCCCGACGAGTCCGAGCACGATCTGTTCGCCATGGGCCATACCTCCACGTCGGTGAGCCTGGGCTGCGGCCTGGCGCACGCTCGTGACCTGGCGGGCGATGCGTACAACGTCATCGCCATCATTGGCGACGGCTCGCTTTCGGGCGGCTTGGCGTTTGAGGGCTTTAACAACGCCGCCGAGATCGACAGCAACCTGATCATCATCGTCAACGATAACGACCAGTCCATCGCCGAGAACCATGGCGGCCTGTATCGCAATCTGGCCGAGCTGCGCGCCAGCAACGGCGCCTGTGAGTGCAACGTTTTCCGCGCGATGGGGCTCGACTACCGCTACCTGGACGCCGGCAACGACGTGTTGGCCCTGGTCGACACGCTGCAGGAGCTGTGCGGCATCGACCACCCCATCGTGCTGCACGTCTCCACTGCCAAGGGCAAGGGTTTTGAGCCAGCCCAGAGCGACCCCGAGCGCTGGCACCACGTGGGTCCGTTTGACATGGCGACCGGGCGCAAGCTCTGCCCGGGCCATCCGAGCGAGCCTGCGCCGCGCACCTACGCCGACATTACGGGCGAGGCGCTCAGCGCTGCCATCGAGCGCGATCCGCAGGTCGTGGGCATCACGGCCGCCACGCCCTACATCATGGGCTTTACACCCGAGCTTCGCGCTGCCGCCGGCAAACAGTTCGTCGATGTCGGCATTGCCGAGGAGCACGCCGTGACTTTTGCCACCGCGCTTGCGCGCTCGGGTGCCAAGCCAGTCTTTGGTGTGTACGGCGCGTTTTTGCAGCGCGCCTACGACGAGCTGTGGCACGATCTGTGCCTCAACGATGCCCCCGCAACCATCTTGGTGTTTGGCGCGTCAATCTTTGGCACCACATCCGAGACGCACCTTTCGTTCTTTGATATTTCCATGCTGGGCGCTCTTCCCAACATGCGCTACCTAGCGCCGGCCTGCATGGAGGAATACCTGTCCATGCTGAGCTGGTCGCTCGACCACTGCGAGCATCCCGTTGCGATTCGTGTACCTGGCATTGGCCTGGTGAGCCGTCCCGATCTGGCGCCCGCCGAAGACACCGACTACAGCGCCGTTCGCTACAACGTGGTGCGCCAGGGTCGTAATGTGGCCGTGCTCGCGCTCGGCGATTTCTTTGAGCTGGGCGAGCGCGTGGCAAACCGCTTGGCTGCCGAGTACGGCATCGAGGCCACGCTCGTCAACCCTCGCTTTGCAACTGAGCTTGACCGCGAGTTCCTCGACAGTCTTGCCGCCGAGCATCGCGTTGTCGTCACCCTCGAGGACGGCATCTTGGACGGCGGCTGGGGCGAGCGCGTGGCGTGCTATCTGGCATGCACGCCGTTGCGCACGCGCACCTTTGGCATCGCCAAGGGCTTCCCCGACCGCTACGACCCCAACGAGCTGCTCGCCCAGAACGGCATGACGGTCGAGAACATGGCCGCCGAAGCCGTAAGGCTACTCAACGAGTAAGAAAACCTCCGCAAGGGAAGCGCCCCTGCGGAGGTTTTTATTTTCGCGACGCGATTATCTCAATCTGTAACATCTAGGGCCCGAATTCCCGTCTAACTGTTACAGATCTAGATAAGACGTCTTAGTCCCAGACCTTTGTCTCAATCTGTAACAGATAGAGACCTTTTGGCCGTCCAGATGTTACAGATTGAGACAAAGCAGCGAGGCAGGCCGTCACATCTGCAAGAACCACCATAAAGGTGCCTGTCCCTTTTTGGTAGGTGGAATTACCCATAAGGTAAGTATGTTTCTGAGTTATTTCGTGTTGACCCTTTTGAGCGCGATAGGGTATAACTCTACTCAACCGCTAGGGATTTTATTGAGAAAGGTGTTCTACCATGAGCAAGAACCTCTCCCAGCAGGTCGTTCTCGACCGCCGCGGCTTCGTTGCCGCCACCTTCGCAACCGTCGCCGGCCTTGGTCTTGCCGGCTGCTCCGACACCAGCGCCGAGGCCGACAAGGGTTCCGCCGCCGGCTCCTCCAAGGGCTCCGAGGATACCGAGGTTTCCGCCACGCTCGACGCTAAGGCATTCGACAAGCTCGTCGACAACGGCCCCAAAGCCGACGACGATGCCATCGCCGCCAGCACCTGGGCCACGGCCGTCAAGGACGCCGGCGTCTTTAAGATCGGCGGCGTTCAGACCTCTACGCTTTTCTCCCTCCTCAACGAGAAAGACGGTCAGACCCGCGGCTTCGACGCCGGTATCGCACAGCTCCTGTCCAACTACATCCTGGGCGAGAACAAGGTCGAGATCACCCAGGTGACCTCGGACACGCGCGAGTCCGTCCTGCAGAACGGCCAGGTCGACGCTGTCTTTGCCACCTACACCATCACTGACGAACGCAAGAAGCTTGTCTCCTTTGCCGGCCCCTACTACTACACGCAGCAGGCCATCCTGGTGCTCGCCGATAACGACGACATCAAGAGCGTCGACGACTTGGCCGACAAGAACGTCGCTGTCCAGTCCGGCTCCAACGGCCCCGCCATCCTGGAGGAGTTCGCTCCCAAGGCCAGCCAGCAGGAGTTCAAGACCGACGAGGAGGCCCGCCAGGCACTCCAGCAGGGCCGCGTTGACGCCTACGTCATCGATAACAACATGCAGCAGAGCGCCCTAGTCCGCGAGCCCGGTAAGTACAAGATCGCCGGCAAGCCCTTCGGCAGCAAGGAGCCCTATGGCATTGGCCTGCCGCTCGATTCCGACGGCGTCGCCTTTGTCAACGACTTCCTTAAGAAGATCGAGGACGATGGCACCTGGACCGAGCTGTGGCAGATCTGCATCGGCGACCGTACGGGCGACACCAACGTTCCCGAGCTGCCCGAGATCGGCGCCTAGGCAGCGAGCCTGGTAACGGCCGCAACGAAACCATACGGAAACGCACGATGCGCTTTATTGCGGTAAACTGTTTCCTCACTGAGTTGTCGGGGCTTCCGTACACACGGGAGCCCCTTTCCTTATCGGCGGGAGGTCCGCATGAGTCTCTCCGAACTCTGGTCGCTCTATGGCCAGAACTATATCGACGCGCTGCTCGCAACCTGGGGCATGACGCTTGAGTCGTTTGCCATCGCCATGGTGCTCGCCGTCGCCGTCACCGTGATGCGCGTGTCGCCGCTCAAGCCGCTGCGCGTCTTTGGCGACCTGTATGTCCAGGTCTTCCGTAACATCCCCGGCATCGCGCTGCTTATCATCGTCGTCTACGCACTGCCGCCGCTCAAGGTCGTCCTGCCCTACCGCACCTGCGTTATCGTCGCCACGGTCCTCTTGGGCTCGGCCTTTGGCTCCGAGAACTTTATGAGCGGCATCAACACCGTAGGCGTCGGCCAGATGGAAGCCGCCCGCTCGCTGGGCATGAGCTTTAACCGTATCCTCGCCAAAATCGTGATTCCGCAGGCGCTGCGTTCGAGCGTGCTGCCCATGACGAACCTCTTTATCGCCGTCATGCTCACCACCGCCTTGGGCAGTCAGGTGCCGCTTAAACCGCAGGAGCTCACCGGCGTGGTGAGCTACATCAACACGCGCTCGCTCGGTGGCGTCGCCGCGTTCTTTATCTCGGCGCTCGGCTACCTGGGCACAGCCTTTGTGGTGAGCCACATTGGCAACTATATCGATAAGAAGGTGAGGATCCTCCGATGAGCAAGCACTCCTCCCCTGCACTTACCATGCGCGACGCGCTCTACGAGGCTCCCGGCCCCAAGATGCGCGCCAAGATTCGCATCGGCACCGCCATCTCGCTTGTTGCCGTCGCCGCACTCGTCGTCCTGGTACTGCAGCGCTTTTATGTGACCGGCCAGCTTTCGGTCCACTATTGGTATTTCTTTACGCACCTCACCACCTGGAAGTTCCTGCTTGCCGGCTTTGAGGGCACCGTTAAAGTCGCACTCACCGCCGGCGCCATCGCGCTGGTGCTGGGCTTAGCCCTTATGCTCGGCCGTACCAGCGACATTAAGCCGCTGCAGCTGGTCTGCCGCGTGCTCACCGATTTCTTCCGCGGCGTACCGAGCCTGCTGTTCATCTACTTCTTCTTTTTGGTGCTGCCCCAGTACAAGATCGCGCTGCCGTCGTTTTGGATGCTCACGCTTCCCGTCGCGCTCGCTGCCGCCGGCGTGCTGGCCGAGATTTTCCGCGCCGGCGTCAACGCCGTACCGCGCGGGCAGGTCGAGGCGGCCCAGGCGCTCGGTCTCTCCAAGGCTAAAATCACCTTTAAAATCGTATTGCCCCAGGCGATTCGGTTTATTATCCCGTCGTTGATTTCTCAGCTCGTAGTCGTGGTCAAGGACACCACCGTCGCCTACGTGGTGAGCTATCCCGACCTGATGCAAAATGCCCGCGTGCTCATTACCAACTACGACGCTCTCGTGTCGGTCTACCTGGTAATCGCGGTCATCTATATCCTCATCAACGTCGCGATCAACAAGGCCGCTGTCTATGTTTCGCACAAGACCGGCGCGACCATCATCCGCTAACGCTTTGCCATTTCGAGTCATAAGGAGCCGAGCACCATGGCACAGAGCACTTCTTCTACCGGCAATCAGCCGCTGATTGAGCTCAGGCACGTCGATAAGCACTATGGCGATCTACACGTCCTCAACGACATCAATCTCTCGGTCGACCGCGGCGAGGTCGTCGTTGTGATCGGACCCTCGGGCTCGGGCAAGTCGACCATGTGCCGCACCATCAACCGCCTGGAAACCATCGACTCGGGCGAGATCCTCATCGAGGGCGAGCCCCTGCCGCAGGAAGGCAAGGATCTTGCCCGCATGCGCGCCGAACTGGGCATGGTGTTTCAGCAGTTCAACCTGTTCGCACATATGACCGTACTGCAGAACGTCATGCTGGGACCGGTCGACGTGCTGGGCGTCTCCAAGGACGAGGCCCGTGAGCGCGCCATGGACCTGCTGGGCCGCGTGGGCGTTGCCGAGCAGGCCGATAAGGTGCCCGCACAGCTCTCGGGTGGCCAGCAGCAGCGCGTGGCCATCGCCCGCTCGCTTGCCATGCAACCCAAAGCAATGCTTTTTGACGAGCCCACGAGCGCCCTTGACCCCGAGATGATCAACGAGGTGCTCGAGGTCATGGTGCGCTTGGCGCAGCAAGGTATGACGATGATCGTTATTACGCACGAGATGAACTTTGCCCGCCGCGTGGCCGATCGCGTCGTCTTTATGGCCGACGGCCAGATCGTGGAAACCGGCACGCCCGACGAGTTCTTCAGCCACCCCCAGACCAAGCGCGCCCAGGACTTCCTCAACTCCATCAAGGGCCACTAACCCAATTGCCACGCGGGCAAATTCATCGCCAGCGTTTGCCCCGCGCACCCCTGTGCCATGTCCACCCGGATTCGAAAGCAACACCTATGATCGGAACCCGTACTTCCTCGTCCTATACCCCGCACGTCGACGTCGCCCCCGCCGACCGTCCGCTCATCCTCGTCGCGCCGCGTTGGGAAGATGTAAAGCCGTTTTTAAGCGAGACGCTCTCCCCCAACGAGGAAATCGCAAGTGTCTTTGTCGATGCCATCCTTGCCGCCGGCGGCCTGCCGCTGCAGATGTCCATCACCGAGGACATTGAGGTTATCCGTCATTACGTCGATATCGCCGACGGCATCGCCATTCCCGGCGGCCCCGATGTCAATCCCAAGCGCTGGGGCGATGATCGACCCTACGACCCCACCCTCTGCTGCGAGATCCGCGATAGCTTTGAGTTTAAGCTGGTCGGCGAAGTGCTTCGCGCCAAAAAGCCGCTCTTTACCACGTGCCGTGGCACACAGCTGCTCAACGTCGCTACCGGCGGCACCCTGTGCATGGACGTGCCAAGCCTGGGCGCTCGCGAGGGCCGCACGCAGTGGCGCCACACCCACGTGCTCAACGACCCCGTGCATCCCGTCGAGGTCGTGCCGGGTTCGCTGTTGGAGCGCGCGGTTGGCGGGCACAGGCTGATCCAGACCAACTCCGCACACCACTGCTGCGTCGATCGTCTGGGTAAAAGCACGCGCTTGGTCGCCAAGGCAACCGACGGCGTTCCCGAGTGCATCGAGGTCGAAGGTCAGCCGTTCTGTCTAGGCGTGCAATGGCACCCCGAGTACACGTGGAAGACGCTCGAGACCGACTTTAACCTGTGGAAGTCGTTTGTCGAGGCAGCGGCAAAGGTCAAGCAGGCACGCTAGCTCGCAAATCACACAGGCTTAAACCTTCCATGCCAGGGGGGCGGACACCAGCCACGGTGCCCGCCCCCCCTGTATTTGGTATGCTCGGTATGATTATCCCTCACAAACAATCAAAGAAATCTCGACCGCAATCGGTCGACTGTAAAGCAGATGGCAAAAACGCTTGCTACGTTTATTAGGCAGTCAATTAAAATCGAAACGCATTGACCATCCCCCAACGGGGTCACGCCGCAAATCCACATGAGCATCGAGGACGGTAGCGGAAGCATGGAATTGGCCCCGAGCTGTATGTAGATCGCTACGACGTTGACAAGCAGCAGCATGCCAATCGGACCGAAGCCGGACCCAAAATAGGAAACAACGATTACGCAAGAAACCACGTATGCAAGGCAGGCAGCGGCAGCAAGAACAAGTCGATAGCAAAATACATGCAGGTTGAAATACTGCTGAGCATCCAAAACGATTACGCAGTTAAGACAGTACAAAACGACACTTGACAGGATAAATGCGCCCAAAAGGGCAAAAGAAGACAGCACCACTCGCGCAACGATAGCGCACACACGCTTCCCTCCCCGAGCCTCCGACAACCCCCACGGTTCCTCAATAAAGCCCGAACTGACAAAGCGCGGCACAATGCAAGCCGCGATGAACGGAAAGAACAATGCATGAGCCAACGGGGCCACGTTGAACAGCAGACCGCGGAAAACCTCTGCATTACCAAATAGAAGGACATCCTCTGCCGATAGCCGAAGTGTCGGGTCTGGGAAAAAGCCCAAGAAACTGTTCTCACGGAGGCTACAGAACCACATCGGGAAAGAATTAAGCTGCAATACCACCATGCACGCATAAATTACCAGGATTAAGGCGTACGTCCATTTGCTCACATGCCTCAATTCTGAATGAAGAAATCTTCTAGTCTGGCGAGCCATTGAGCACACCCCCAGCACGAAAGCTCACGAGAGCGTAAATCAATACCGATAGACAGCTGGCTACCACGCCGTATCCCAGAAGTGTCAGCTGACCCATATCGCTATACCCAAGGGCACATCCGACTCCAAGATACGGCCCCGGAAGAAGGAAAATCCATCGCAAGGACGGTATGGGCGCCTGAAGGAAGGTTCCGTAGAGCGTCAAGCTCATGACAAATCCAATAATTATCGCAGCCCCGCTCAATACAGCGCTGTCTGTAATCCGATAGATGGTCACCGTCTCCAGCGCAACCGATATCACCAATACGGCGTTGACTATCATTGCAGGCAAAAATGCAGTTAGCATATCGTGCGAGAGGTTATGCCCTCCACGTATTATGGCTATTGCAAAAAGAAGAAGGCAAAGCGCACTATATGCTACGCCAATTATTAAAGCAAACGAAAGCACATGTGCTAGGACCCCATTAAAGCGGGCAAGACCTCTTGCTGAAGAAATTCGGTGCCCCTCTTCATAGCCGCGCTCCTGTAAAATCGCCAGGCAAACGATGAGCGGAACGAACAGAGACGTGCCGGCAAAAGCACTGCGCACAAGGGACTCATCGGGTGCAGAAGGATCGATTACATTCCAGCAGAAACCAATATCCTCCCCAAAAACGCTATTGCCAAAGGCGAGCAACGTTGTTCCGTTTTTTAGAAAGACACCGAAGAGAAGGCCGAACGCCAGAATAAGCGCAAGACCAAACTTCGCCGGAAACATCCTGTGCAAACGCATCATATCTGCCTTTATGGGATGGATCGCCCGCTTCATAGCGAGACCGCCTTCATCAAGCGCCTGTAATACTCTTTTAGGGACGACGCCTCATCCCTTATGACGTCCATCGATTCCTTTTTCAGCAGTTCGCCGTCATGAATAAACACGCAACTTGTTGCAACTGATGCCAACTCATCCAAATCATGGCTAGAGACGAGCATGGTCTTACCCTGTTCTCGATTCAATCGACCGATAAGGGCCCATATACTCTCGATGCCCAGCGGGTCCAATCCATTTGCCGGCTCATCGAAAATTAGTACGTCGGTGTCGCCCAACAAAGCCGTAGCTATATCCAGCCGCCGTTTCATTCCCAGAGAAAAACTGTTCACGCTCTTTTTCTCTTCGACGTCCAGCCCGACTAGGCTCAAAACGCGAGGAATCTCACGATTCGCATCAAGCCCCCATTCCGCACATCGGATCCGAAGATTCTCAGCCGCACTGAGGGATTGGTATGCTCCGCAGGAATCTGGCACATAGCCGACACGCGTCCGCATCAGGCTCAGCTCTTTTTTCGACTTGCCCCCAAAGAGCTCCACGCTCCCCGACGACGGCTCGCAGAGGCCCAAGACGATTTTAATAAGCGTGCTTTTGCCCGCACCGTTTGCACCAACAAGGGCAAGGAGCTCAGACTGATGCACCTCGAAGGAAACGTCATGCAAAACGCGCCGTTTCCCGTAGCGCTTTGACACCTTTGATAACTTTATCGCTGATGCGTTCATCGGCCTCCCGTTCTGCTTGATAGCAAAACCGCTCATATCGTTCCTTCTTTCCTTTATCGTTTTTCATAGTTGTTATTGTTTTTCGATAACTCATATTTGTCAAGGTAATCTAAAAGAAAGAACCCGTGTTAGACACGGGCCCCTTTACGCTGATATTTCGTTATAGTTGTTCGCTTTATGCTACTCGTCGCTCAAATCTACAGCAAAGACTGATGTCGGAAGCAACGCCTCATTGCCTCCGCCGTCCCGCATCTGCCTCACGACATTTTTTGCACGCTCAACAATAAGCTCCTCAAGCTCTTTCTCGCTCACGCGCTGAATAATATCTCCCGGTTGACAGTCAAGTTCATCGCAAATATCGAGAAGCGTCTTAAGGCGAATAGCTTTAATTTTTCCGTTTCTTAGCTTAGAAATATTAGCCGGAGTATGCCCCGTGGCACGAATCAGATCAGCACTGGTCTTTCCGGTCTTAAGTAGCTGCGTCTCAAGCTCGATGATGAGATAGCTCATGCTTCCTCCTACACAAGCTCGTCAGACTGCTCTTGGAGCAGCGAGGCATAACTCCAGATCACCGAGATACACAGACAGACAGCCGCGCCGATAAGCGACCCCGCATCAAAGGCAACGCCTTGGCAAATCTCAATAACGAAGGAATGAGGCACGACGTAAAGCTCCAGCTCACCAATGGTAAGATTGACCGATCCGTAGGCACCAATAAGCGAAACCGCGGCGTTAACAGCAAAGGCAAGCGCAAGAACACGGATAAGCCGCACATGCGTCTTGGTAAAGGGCGAGACGCCTCGCGAGATGTTACGGCTGATCCCACACAGAACGACAAGCGAAATACCCACGACGAGTGCCAGGCACAGTCCGCTTGGGATAACGATGCACCCGCCATCGAGAAGCGTCACGACGCCCAAAGAATCGACAGAGGCAACGTTTGCAACCGCATACCAGATCACGTAAACAACCAACGCGGCAAAAGCGACGAGCATCCCTGCAAAAACGGCTGCCATGCAAAAGCCAAGCTTCCTGATATTTTCGCCCGCTTTGGCCATACGCTGAACGCTGTTAGACATACACTCACCCTCATCGACTCTATCGTTATTCGAACAGTTTATCGAACAACGATATTGATTGCATGCGGAAAGCCCCGCCAGTGCGCATAGGCCATTTACTAACCCGGAGGGGTGAGCGTGGATTTTTGGACACATATCGAACGAGAGTGGATAATCTCCCACTTTGAGGCCGCCACCGGGCCTAAAACGGGAGATTATCCACTCTCATAGTCATCAAGGCCCGCAAGCTCTTATTCGGCCGCCTCGCGCAGGGCCGACATCGTTGCCGCATATTGCTGCTGCAACGCATGCATTCCCTCGCGAGCACCGTCAACGGCATCGGCGCCGCGCAACGCCTCGGTCACCACGACCGCCGGCTCGTACAGATTATCGAATCCCAGGTTCTGGCTCACGCCCTTGAGCGTGTGCGCTGCCATAAACGCACCTTCGGCGTCTCCCGCCGCCATGGCGGCCTCCAGCTTGTCCATGCTCTCGTCATCCAAAAACTTGAGAGCAAAGCGGGCAAGCATTTCCCCGCCCATCAGCCGAGCGCACGCGTCATCATAATTAGCGCCGATCTTCTCATACGCCTCACGCATGGAAATCATGGATTAAAAACTCCTTTGGTCAAACTAAATCGTAGGAAACGCGACGACATCGGCGGGGCGTGCCAATGTCTCGGCAATTTGGTCTTGCACCTCGAGCAAACAGTCGAGCAGCAACGGGTTAAAGGTGCCGCACTTACCGTCCAGAATCATCTTGATCGCTTCCTCGTGCGGGATAGCGTCCTTGTACACGCGCACGCTCGTCAGGGCATCGTACACGTCGGCCACCGAAACCACCTGTGCGGCAATGGGAATTTCGTCGCCCTTAAGGCCATCGGGATAACCCTTGCCGTCCCAGCGCTCGTGGTGCCAACGCGCAATCTGGTACGCATATTCCATAAGCGCATTGCCGGCGTGATGGCTACCCAGCTCACGCAGCATGTCGGCGCCGATCGTGGTATGCGTCTTCATAATCTCGAACTCCTCGGGCGTAAGGCGTCCGGGCTTGTTGAGAATCGCATCGTCAATCGACATCTTGCCGATATCGTGCAGCGCCGAAGCCAGGGCGATCGTGGAGCGTTCCTCATTGTCGAGGGAGATCGTGCCGCTACGCTGGACCAGACAGCCAAGCAGCAGCTCGGTCAGCTTTTCGATATTCGTAACGTGCCTGCCGCTCTCGCCGTTACGAAGCTCCATGACGCCGGCCATGATGTCGATGAGCATGCGACTGTTCTTGACGCGCTCGTTGTACTGCTGGGACAGCAGGTTCGTCAGGCGGCGCTGCTTGGCGTATAGGCGGATGGTGTTGCTTACACGGCGGCGCACGACACGGGAGTCAAACGGGCGGTTGATATAGTCCGAGGCGCCCAGCTCGTACGCGCGCAGAACCATATCATCGGAATCTTCGCTCGAAATCATGATGACGGGCAGATTGTCACTAACCGATCGGCGCGACAGATCGGCCAGCACCTCAAAGCCGCTTACGCCCGGCATGACAATATCCAGCAGCACGAGCGACAACTCATCGCCATAGCGGTCGACCATGTCGAGCGCCGCACGACCGTGGTCGGCCTCGAGGATGCAATACTCGTCCTTGAGCATCTCGCTGAGAATGGCTCGGTTCATCTCGGAGTCATCGACAATAAGCACCAAAGGCTTTTCGCTTTGGAAGGCCTCGATGGAATCGGCATCGGTCACGACCGTACCAGCTTTTGCCTTAGCGCGGCTCAGTAACTGGACGGCGCGGCCAACGCCCTCATCAACCGTCTCGCCATGAATGCGAGCGCCACCAACGCACGCCGTCAGGCTCGCGTACTCATAGCCCGGAACAATCGTGGAATGAACGGCATCGGATACCTGACGCAGGCGACGGGCGAAGTCATCGGAGGAAATATTGGACATGACAGCCACAAACTTGTCGCAGCCATAGCGCACAAGTTCGTCAGTCGAACGAATTCCGCTGCGTATGGCTGTCGCCACAGCACCGAGTGCAAGATCGCCGGCATGATGGCCACACATATCGTTGAAGACCCTAAAATCATCAAGGTCGATCACCGCCACGCCGGCCTTCATGCGGGCGCTACGGAGCTTTTCCTCGTAATATCGGCGATTGCGCACGCCCGTCAGCACGTCGGTGTAGACAAGGTCCTCTTCTGTGGCCTCTTGCTCATCAATCGGACGCACCATCAGCAAGACGTGAGGCTCACCCTCGACCTTTAGAGGGCGCAGACGGGCGCGGTACTCAACACCATCGTTGAGCAGTTGCTCCGACACCTCACCCGAATCTGCCAAGGCCTCAAGACTCGACTGACGCAGACAAGGGCAGCGATCGCCGGCGAGCAAGCAGTTAGGCTCGCTCTTAATCTGGTCGGCCGACAGCAAACGTACCACGGGGTAGGTCTTCGCGACGCGGGCGACCTCGACGGCAGCCTCCTCGTCGGTTAGATTGGCCTCGTGATTATTGAGCATATGGGGCCCTTTCGATAGCTTCGCATAGTAGCGGTGGGTTCCAAATGTTACAAGGGTAACACCTTGCCGATGCAGGTAAGCACGTGAATGCCGTTACATTTTTATGAGTTGGCAGACGGCGCAATTGGAGCCGCAGACGTGAGGTTTTGAGCACATTTGTTAACACAGCCGAAACGTTTGCGGGTGAAGCCTGTTTTGGCTATTGCGGGTGTTAGAGCCCCAGAATGCCACGGACAGTCTGAGCAGCCGCTGCCGGGCGATCGCGCAGGCCATTGTGCGCGCCGGGAACCATTACGAGTGGACAGTCCAAAAGCTCAGCCGCCACCCTTGTGCCCGCCTCGCGAGGCGTGTCAATCGAGAGCTCACCCAGGAGCACGGCGGCCACCGTTTTTGACGCACGAACACTATCCCAATCGGGAACGCAGGTCATAGTAATCCCGTATTCGTTTGCCATGAAACTGCGGCCGTTGCGCAGGGCATGCTTGGCTTCTGCCTCGGTTAACTTGGGGGCCTCAGGGTCCGAATCGCCGATGGCGCCCAGGAAGGCCCGTAATGCCCTGGAGACCTTTCCCGCGGCGATCATCTCGAGCAAAACCGGGGCCGCGCCCAGACCGGCACCCTCAGCCGTCACGGCGGGTTCATGCAGAATCGCACGCGAGATTATGGTGGGGTTTGCACGGAGAAGCTCCAGCGTCACCAGCGTACCGGCACTGTGCGCGAGCACGTTTGCCGGAGCGCCAATATGCTCGATAACGGCCTGCAGGTCGGCAGCCTGGACGGCGAGGTCGTAGCGTCCGTCTGCAGCGTCGCCGCTCTCGCCGCAGCCGCGGCGATCGTAGGCGATGACGCGATGGTCACAGGCGAGCTCGCGGGCGATGGCGTCAAAAAAGACGCCGTCGACGCACGCACCGTGCACGCACACCAAGGCGGGTGTATCGGACGATACATCCGGGCCGGCATACTCACGGCAGGCGATCGTGGTGCCCGCGTTCTCGACCGTAAAATCCATGTTGTACCCCCATCATCAACGCCCATCCAGTTGTACATCGGTACGGTTGGATGGACCCGCATTTCCTTACGCCTTGTTAACAGATTAACTGTACCCGACCCGATACCTTTCATGACGCGGCATCGAAGGCAGAGTTAAAAAACGAAACCTGCAAAGCACAAGCCCGGACCATACGTTGGAGCCGATGCTATGCTTAAGGTTAATTGTCTTGAGGAGCATATGCCTATGTCTACGTTTTTGAATGCCAGCCCCATCTTTGGGCCCGTTCGCAGCCGGCGCCTTGGTCTCTCGCTCGGCGTCAACATGATGCCGGCCAGCGGCAAAATCTGCACGTTCGACTGCATTTACTGCGAAAACGGCCTCAACGCCGAGCGCCCCTGCCACGAGCCGTATAACACAGCTTCCGTAGTACTCGACGCGCTCGAGGCAAAGCTGCGCGAGATGGCAGCCGAGGGCGAGTTCCCCGATGTGATCACCTTCGCAGGCAACGGCGAGCCCACCGCCGCACCGGAGTTTCCTCAGGCCATCGCCGGCGCCGTCGCGCTGCGCGACGAGCTTGCCCCAAACTCCAAGATCGCCGTGCTCTCCAACGGTACGCGCGCCGACCGCCCCGAGGTGCACGACGCGCTCATGATGGTCGACGACAATATCCTCAAGCTCGATACCGTCGACCCGGCGTTTATCCAGCTGCTCGACCAGCCTGTTGGCCCCTACGACGTCGAGCACCAGATTGAGACGTTCGCAAGCTTTGACGGTCACGTTATTATCCAGACGATCTTTTTGACCGGCGAGTATCAGGGCAAGCTCATCGACAACACCGGCGAGGAATACGTTGCCCCCTGGCTCGCGGCGCTCGAGCGCATTCGTCCGCAGGAGGCGACCATCTACACGGTGGCGCGCGAGACACCGGTCGCCGGCCTTGCCAAAGCGGCGCCCGAGGTGCTCGACGCCATTGCCGCGCGCGTCCAAGCCCTCGGCATCCCCTGCCAGGTGAGCTACTAGCAAAACCACGCAGCAGCTAGTGCCCGCTATCCCGCCCCATCAGTTGCGGTGATATAGTTCCTATTTGTGCTGTTAAACCGCTTAAATCGGAACTATATCACCGCAACTTTTATGGACGCGTGGGTGGGCTATACTAGCTGCGGATGAAAGGAAGTTAGCCATGTATGACAAAGGACCCGTGCCCGGCCGCAACGACGCTTGCTGGTGCGGCAGCGGCAAAAAATACAAGAAATGCCATAGCGCCTTCGATGAGCGCCTCGAGCGCCTGTGGGAGGAGGGCTGGGAGGTTCTGCCCCGTACGCTCTACAAGACGCCCGCCGACATCGAGGGCATCAAGCGCTCCGCCGCCATCAACGTGGGCGTGCTCGACTACGTAGGCGAGCACATCGCCGCGGGCATGACCACCAACCAGATCGACCAGATGATCTACGACTACACCGTCGAGCACGGCGGTACGCCGGCAGACCTCAACTACGAGGGCTACCCCAAAAGCGTGTGCACCTCGATCAACGATGTGGTCTGCCACGGTATCCCCTGCGATACGGACGTGCTGCACGAGGGCGACATCATCAACGTGGACTGCTCCACGATCCTAGACGGCTACTTTAGCGACTCGAGCCGCATGTTCTGCATCGGCGAGGTCTCGGCCGACCGCCAGCGCCTGGTCGACGTCACCCGCGCCAGCGTGGAGGCGGGTCTGGCAGCCGTCAAGCCATGGCTGCCGCTGTCCGTGATGGCCGAAGCCGTGCAAAAGACGGTCGAGGACGCCGGTTTTAGCGTGGTGCGCGAGTACGGCGGACACGGCATCGGTAAGGAGTTTCACGAGGACCCGTTTGTGGGCTTTACCACCGAGGCACCCGATGTGGACACCATCATGGCTCCGGGCATGGTCTTTACCATCGAGCCTATGGTCAATGCCGGAGCGCCCGACATCAAGATCAGCAAGGGCGACGGTTGGTGCGTGCGCACCAAGGACGGCAGCGATTCGGCCCAGTGCGAGGTACAGCTCGTGGTGACCGAGGACGGCTACGAGCTGCTGAGCTGGTAACCGTGGATGCGCCGGATGCTGACGGGCACGCTCGTCTTGCATCCGGCGGTTTTATTTGAACGTTTTGCCTGATAAAACCTGCCAAAATAAACCTGTCCCTTTTTGGCAGGTCGAGCGGAGAGGACTGCTTGTGAACATCCTGGTTTTGCTGCCCGTCAACGACCGCCATCGCGCAATTCTTGAGTCGAGTGCTCCGGGCGAGAACTTTTTCTACACGAGTGCCGACGCCGCCACGCGCGAGCAGGTCGCCAACGCCGACGTGATCTTGGGCAACATCGACCCTGACATGCTCACGGCATGCGAACATCTCCAGCTGTTGCAATTGCAGACTGCCGGCTATGACGATTACTTAGCCGCCGGCACCGTGCCAGCCGACGCTAAGCTTTCCTGCTCGGTAGGCGCCTACGGCCAGGCCGTGAGCGAGCATATGTTTGCCATGGTCCTTTCCATGATGAAGCGCCTGCCCGGCTACCACGACTTGCAGCGCGAGCATCGCTGGGAGGACTTGGGCCCGGTCACCTCGCTCAAAAACGCCAACGTGCTGGTGCTGGGCGCGGGCGATATCGGCGGCCACTTCGCCACGCTCTGCCGCAGTATGGGTGCGCACGTCCGCGGCATCAAGCGCCATCCGCTCGTCTACCCCATTGTGTTTGAGGACATGGACGGCATGGACGCCCTGCCCGAGCGCCTGGCCGAGGCCGACGTCGTCGCAACCTTTATGCCCAGCACACCCGAGACCCGCGGTCTGGCGAACGCCGAATTCTTCGCCGCGATGAAACCAGGCGCTTTCTTTGCCAACGGCGGCCGCGGCGACCTCGTGGTTGCTGACGACTTGGTTGCCGCCCTGGAGTCGGGACATCTTGCCGGCGCCGCGGTCGACGTCACCGACCCCGAGCCGCTGCCTGAGACAAGCCCCCTGTGGGATGCGCCCAACATGCTCATCACACCGCACGTCTCCGGATGGTTCCACCTGGAGGCTACGCTCAACAACGTGGTCGACATCGCCGCGGAGAATCTGCGTCATCTACAGGCGGGCGAGACGCTTCGCTGCTGGATCGAACACTAATCTTGTTCCGCCGTTCTAACGAACGGCGGACCACTCGACGCTGCGACCCCGTCTGGACGGCAATCTGCCTTTCAATCGTCGGGCATGGCCAGAAGGCCAATGCCCTCCTCTTTCAAGGCACCTTGCTCGCCCAGACGGGCTCTCGCTGACTTTTGTTCAACCTATAGGGACTGGCTGGCGCGGCCCTGCCTGGGGACATTCGCTGACTTTTGTTCGACCTGTGGGGTCTTCAAATTGTTAGAGCGTTGCTAAGTAATTCTTTGCGTCTTCTACGCTCATTGCGGCGACTGGTGCGTGTGAGCAGAGCTTGACATCGTTGGTGACCAGAAGGTCTGTCTTTGCGCGCATCGCTGCCGCGATGATTAAATCGTCTTCGTAATCGCTATGGAGCTCACGCTGCTTACTCGCCATCCATATGTCGCTCAGGTCGCAGGGCACGGGCGTAGCAAGTTGCGACAACACATCAAGACAATCCCATGCGAGTGATGTCGCCGCCGAAGCGGCATCTTGAGACAGCGAACCGTGCTCTCGCCGATACCACGCCTTATGTTCACTCGAAATCAAATAGAACAGGTCTTTGGACGATGTCGCCGCATACATCAGCTCAGCCTGAGCCGTACACGCATCACGCAAAAACTCAATTGCCGCCGAACGACCGCGTCGTGAAGGGATGAAATAATCAAGCCAGACGTTGGTGTCAACCAAGATGCGCTTAGGATTCTCACTCATAGAGCCAGCTCATCTCCTCGCCATAGCGATCCGCATAGGCATTCCGTTTGAGCTCTTCGTCGTCCGATGGCTGAGCCTTGACCATATCGATTCCTGACTCACGGCAAGCGGCAGCGAATAGCTTCGACCCCTGATCCATGAGCTCGAGCTTACGTTTGGCGGCCTTTTCGCGCTCGCGCTGTTCCGCCCGGGCACGACTGGGCAGCAGGATATCCTCGAGCGCACCGGGGCGATCGGCCAGCGACGCTGCAAGCTGCCAGAGCGCTCGCACCGCTTGGCTCGGCGTCATACCGGCCCTGGAGAGAGCGGCGTCCCCACTCCTTTTGAGATCGGCATCGAGACGCACGTTGATCTGAGCGGCTGTTGTGGTCATGACCCCTCCTTAATACTTCAAAACTATCATAAAGCTCTATGGTAGATACGTAAAGCATGTATAGCAATTAATAAGTATTAGCCGTGCTCCGTGCACAAAAAGCCGCCGAGGCACATTGCACCTCGGCGGCTACGCATCACCAATCTAGTTCGGTTTCATCCTTTGCATTTGCCCAGATAAAACCTGGCAAAATAAACCTGTCCCTTTTTGGCAGGTTTTTAGAGCTCCACGCTTTCGGCGCCGTTGATGGTTAGGTTTCGCTCGTAGAAGGCGGTGAGGGCGCGGATGGCGTACATCACGTCGCGTACGCCGCCGGTCTCGTAGCTTGAGTGCATGGCCAGCTGCGGCAGGCCCACGTCTACGGCATGCATGCTCGCCTGCATATTGGACAGATTGCCCAGGGTGGAGCCACCCGCCATATCGCTCTTGTTGGCGAAGGCCTGCGTGGGCACGTCGGCGTCATCGCAAATAGCCTGGAACACCGCGCGGCTAAAGGCATCGGTGCAGTAGTGCTGGTTAGCGGCTTCCTTAATGACAATGCCGCCGTTGAGCACAACCTGGTTGCGCGCATCGCACTTCTCGGCGTGGTTGGGGTGCACGGCATGCGCGTTGTCGCAGCTCACGAGCATCGATGCGGCAAGGGCGCGATGATACGACTCGTCGTCAAAGCCCAGCGATCCGTTGATGCGGCGCAGCGCGTCGGCCAAGAACGTCGACATGGCGCCCTGCTTGGTCTCGGAGCCAACCTCCTCATTATCAAAGCAGCAGAAGACCGAGACGTCGTGCGCGTTCTCGGCGCCCAAAAATGCCTGTAGCGAGGTATAGGCGCAGGCCAGGTCGTCAAGCTTGGGCGTCGAGATAAACTCGTCGGCCCAGCCCCAGATGCGCGCATCCTGACGATTGACCAGGAACAGGTCGCGACCCAGGATCTGCTCGGGCTCAACATCCAGCTCTTCGGCGATCAGGGCATCAAAGTCACCCTGCTTGAGTTCGCCGGCGCTGATGAGCGGGCACAGGTCGACGGCTCGGTTGGGAGCAAAGCCCTCGTTAACGCCACGGTTCATGTGGATGGCAAGGCTCGGGATAATAGCGACCTCGCGCTCGGTGGCAAGCAGACGACTCTCAATACGGTCGCCCTCGCGCACCAGCACGCGGCCCGCGAGCGCCAGCGGGCGATCGAACCAGGTGTAGTCAATCATGCCGCCGTAGGCCTCGGTGTTCAGGCGCAGCGTCTCGCCCGCGCCGTCGAGCTCGGGCACGGCCTTAACCTTAAACGTCGGCGAGTCGCTGTGCGACGCCGTCAGCTGAAAATGATAGTCACCGGCAACGCCGTCCTCGCCCCACGTCGCGGCCAGGTCCTCGCCCACCTTAAAGGCGATAACGCTCGAGGTGTTGCGCTGCGTGTAATAACGCCCGCCCGGCTCGATATCCCATGCCGCGTTCTCGGGCAGGTAGGTAAAGCCCGCCTCGTCGAGCTCGGCCATAATGGTCGCCGCCGTATGGAACATGCTGGGGCATGCCTCGATAAAGTCGATAAGGTCGTTGGCGGCCTCGATATCGTCGGCAGTCACGTGCACGCGCTCGGGCGTTTCCTGATCCGTCATGCTCTCCCCTTTCGCTGGGTTGATGGTCCCCTCCAGCATACCCCGCCACGCCAGTGCCGCACTCTTCATTCCATGCTTAATTCCGCGCCGCTCACCAAGTTGAGCCATCATGCCCGCGCTCCCTTTGCGACAATTGCGCTAACAGGACGAGAGGAGCCGTCATGAAGCCACGTAACATTGCCATCGCCTGCGGTGTCGCGGGAGTCGCCGTCAGCCTTGCCGCTGCCGCCGGCATCGTTTACCGCAAGCAAATCAAGTCCGCCGCGTCGCTCAAACGCTTGACCGGCTACGCGGATGGCTATGACCTGTACGCAATCGGCATCGCTTACGACTACGACCTCGACCGCATCATCGCCGCTGGCGTGCGCGACGACCAGGCCTACATCGATGCCGTGGTGGCGCAGGTGCTGCCCGGTGTGCCGGCACATGTCCAAGCGCCGCAGTTTGCCTGCAGCGCTTTTGTCGCCGTAGATGCCAAAGGCCGCGTGCGCACCGGTCGCAATTACGACTTTAAGGACGACACCTCGGCGCTGCTGGTGCGCAATCACCCACGAGGCGGCTATGCCTCCATCGGGCTTGCCGCCCTTAACAACCTGGGCGATAACACACCGCTTGACTCCGCCGCCGGACGTGCCGCCGCACTCATGGGCCCGTTTGCCCAGCTCGACGGTGTTAACGAATGCGGCGTGTCCATTGCCGTACTCACTCTGAATTCCAAGCCCTGTGACCAGGACACGCAACGCCCCGTCATCAACACTTCGCTCGCCATCCGCCTTGTGCTCGACCGCGCGGCTACCACGCAGGAGGCCGTAGACTTGCTTTCTGCCTACGACATGCACGCCATGGCAGGACGCGATTACCACTTCTTTATCAACGACGCCTCCGGTGACGCGCGCGTAGTAGAGTGGGATCCGCGCGATCCGGACCGCGCTTTCAAAGCGACTCCTGTATGCCAGGTTACGAACTTCTACGCCTGCCATGGCGACGAAGTGCTGCCCAACCAAAAGAATGGCGAGCTTGGCCATGGTAAAGAGCGCGCCGTCGCAATCGCCGATGTCCTTGACGCCCATGTCGGTGCCCAGGACGAGGCAGTCGCTTGGAAGGCCCTACGCGCTGCGGCGCAAGAGCCCAATCCGGAAGACATCACCAGCAATACGCAGTGGTCGGTCGTCTTTGACAACACCGAGCCCGCTGCCGCCATCACGCTGCGCCGCCACTGGGGCGACGTCGATGCCTTCGCGCTGTAAGGCGCTGGCACCTTCGTCCTTACGCTCGCCTGACGTTGCTTACATTTCCATACGCTTGAGCTAACACGTTTTACCCCCGCATCAACAGTGTGCGGGGGTAAACTTATGCGCATGTTATAACTTGCCCGGAAGGATTCACCATGCTTAGAATCGGTCTTCTTACTAGTGGCGGCGACTGCCAGGCGCTCAACGCCACCATGCGCGGCATCGTCAAAACGCTTATGACCAATAGCGAAGAGCCTATCGAGATTTATGGCTTTGAGGACGGCTATCAGGGCCTTATCTACAGCAGGTTCCGCGTCATGACGCCCGCCGATTTTAGCGGTATCCTCACCCGCGGCGGCACCATCCTAGGCACGAGCCGCACGCCGTTCAAGCGCCTGAACATTCCCGAGGCCGACGGCGTCGAGAAGGTGCCCGCGATGGTCCACACCTATCACAAGTTGCAGCTCGACTGCCTGTTTATGCTGGGCGGCAACGGCTCCACCAAGACCGCCAACCGCCTGCGCGAAGAGGGCCTCAACGTTATCGCCCTGCCCAAGACCATCGATAACGACACCTGGGGCACCGAGATGACCTTTGGCTTTACGAGCGCCATCGGCGTCGCAACCAAGTGCATCGACGACATCCACACTACCGCCTCGAGCCACGGGCGCGTGTTCGTTATCGAGATTATGGGCCACAAGGTTGGCTGGATCCCGCTGTATGCCGGCGTCGCGGGCGGCGCGGACGTCATCCTGATTCCCGAGATCCCCTACGACATGGACCAGGTCATCAAGACCATCGAGCATCGCATGGAAACCGGCAGCCGCTTTACCATCGTGGCCGTCGCCGAGGGCGCCATCTCCAAGGAGGACGCGGCGCTGTCCAAGAAGGAGTACAAGAAGAAGCTCGCCGAGCGCACGAGCCCGTCGATCGTCTACGACATCGCCAAGGAGATCGAGGCCAAGACCGGTCGCGAGACCCGCGTCGCCATCCCCGGCCACACGCAGCGCGGCGGCCAGCCCGACGCTCAGGACCGTATCTTTGCGACCCAGTGCGGCGTCGAGGCCGCGCTTGGCTGCCTGCGCGGCGAGTTTGGCTACATGATCGCCCTGCGCGACGGCAAGATGTGCCACATGCCGCTCGAGGAGGTCGCCGGCAAGCTCAAGTTTGTCGACCCCCAGAGCGATCTGGTGCGCGAGGCCAAGGCGCTGGGCATCAGCTTCGGCGACGAATAGCCTCGGCTGGAACCGCCCCCATCGGAGGCCCCAGGGCTTACCTCCCAAATCGTCCTCGGACATGTCTGGACCCCGCCGTGCGCTTCGCGCGGCGGGGTCCTTCCGTCCTGCGGAAAGATTTGGGAGGTAAGCCCTGAGGTCTCCTGCGGTAACTAGGGAGGTCGAGGCTATTCGTCTTCTTGCTGCGGGTGCCTGGGGTAGGATGCGGCGTGCATTTTTGGGAGTATTCAGCAGCCGAGGGTGCCTGCATACTGGATTTTGGGAGAAAGGCAGGCACCATGGGCCGCGTTCTGTAAAAAATGACCAGCTCTTGAGGCATTGGGGGTCCAGGACCAGGGCATTCAGCGCGGTTTTGTGCACCCGTTCCCGCACCTGCGGACTCCGGGATGCTGAATACTCCGGAATTTGCACGCCGCCCCCTGGGGTACCTGTGGGCAAAAAGCAACCGCCCCGTCAAAGTATGCATTTGGCGGGGCGGTTTATGCAAAAATGCCGTTGCGGACGCGTCGGCAGCTCGCTAGAACTTGAATCCCAGGACAGGTTACTCGGCGCTCTTGAGGGCACCGACCATGTCGATCTTGTTGAGGGTACGATTGGTGGCGAGATTGACGATAAACGTAAAGCCAAACGAAAGCACCACGGCGTGCACGTAGCTTAGCAGCTCGACCTCGACGTCAAAGTACAGCGACGGCATCTGCAAAATGTAGGTAAAGCTCTCGGCCAGCAAGCCACCCAGCGGCACGCCCAGCGCAGCGCCGATCGCCGTGAGGATCAACGTCTCCTTGTTGACGTAATGGTGCACCTCGCCGCGACGGAAGCCCAGCACCTTGATGGTCGCCAGCTCGCGTTCGCGCTCGGAGATGTTGGTGTTGGACAGCGTAAACACCACCACAAACGACAGGCACGCCGCCATAAAGGTCACGAGCACCACGACCGAATTGATAATCGTAAAGTTCGCCTCGTAGTTCTGCCAATGTTCGGCCGTGCTCGAGATGGTGAGCCAACCGTCGCTCTTAATCTTCTTGCTAAACGCAATCTGGTCAGAAGATGAGCCCTTAAGCAGCACAAAGATGCCGTTAAGGCGTGCACTTCGACCGAACGCGCGCTCATAGGTGCCCTGCGTCATGTAAAGCGTGTTGCCCAGATAGTTAAGCGAAATGTCGCTGACTTTGACCTTGGCGACGTTGAGTGACGAATCCTGGACGTGTGCTGTGTCGCCCGGCTGAATCCCCAGCACCAGTTGCGAGCTCTTGCTCAAGTACACGTCCCCGTCACGCAAGGCGAGCGGTTCTTTGGACTCATCCTCCAGGCGCACGTAGTCACCCAAGTCACCCGTGCGGTCGTCGGGAATCACAATGAGCTGTACAGTCTCGCTCTTACCGCCAAACGTAAAAGTGACGTTGTCGGTCATGATCGGCAGCGTCGAAGTCACGGTCACGTCGGAATCCTTGGCCGCGCTTCGCTCGTCGAGAGCCGCGCACGTCTGCGTAAAGTCATCGGGACTGGCAACCGCCAGCAGGTCGTAGCGCGTGATATGCCCGTACTGTTTGGGCGAAAGCGCCACCGACGTATCGCGGATGCCCATGCCGCAGATCACGAGCGCCGTGCAGCCGGCGATACCGAAGATGGTCATAAAGGCACGCTTTTTGTAGCGGAACAGGTTACGCGCTGCCACCTTGTTCAAAAAGCCCATGCGGTGCCAGATAAAGCCGATACGCTCAAGCAAGATGCGCGAGCCGGCACGCGGCGCCTTGGGGCGCATGAGCGAAGCCGGCGTCTCGGCCATCTCGTGGCGGCAGGCGATAATCGTGGCGCCCACTACGCCCACGGCAAACAGCGCAACCGACACGAGCGACGACACGATGTCGTACGAAAGCAGCATCTGGGGCAGAGAGTACATGTCATCGAACACCGTAAACAGGAACAGCGGCAGCCCCACAAAGCCGATGATGTTGCCGAGCACGCCGCCGATCAGACATGCCCACAGCGCATAGTCCACGTATTTGGACAGGATGCGCTCGCGTGAATAGCCAAGCGCCTTATACAGGCCAATAAGCGTGCGCTCCTCCTCAACCATACGCGTGGCGGTGGTGAGGCTGATGAGCACGGCGACGATAAAGAAGATAAACGGGAACACCGTGGCGATGGCCTCAATTGACGAGCTATCGCTTTCCACGCTCGAGTAGCTTGCGATATTGCCGCGGTCCTGGATGTACCACGTACATTCGCCTAGATCGGAAAGCTCGGCGCGGGCATCGGCGAATTGTTGGTTGGCGGCGGCGCGGCGCTGGTCCAACTCGGCCTGAGCCTGGACGCGCTCCTCGCTGCCCTCGGCCATACGGTCGATGTTGCCCTGTTCAATCCCAAAGAGCATATTCGCCTGGCGTTCGGCCGCATCTAAGCTTGCCGGCGTGTCAACCGTCAACTCCTGAGCACGTGCCTTCTCACGCTCCTCGCGGATCTTCTCGATATTGCCCTTGACCTCGTTGATCTTTGTCGTGTAGGCGTCCGAATAGGAGCTGAGGCTCTTGGCTCCCTCGACGATCACGTGGACCGAGGAGTAGGAAGAAGATGTCGCGGCGTCCTCGTTCACATAGAACTTATAGTCCGCAGCCGAAGCAGCGCGAAAGGCGTTGACTGTCGAGTCGGAGCTCACGTCGGTGGGATCGAGGACCTCGGCCGTAATGGTGTAATCGCCCGCGGCAAACTGGTCCTTGGCACTTTGGTTCGACGAGCTCGCGTCATTGGCGGCAAAACTCACCGTATCGCCGAGCTTTTTGCCCGAAGCCTTCAGGAACTTCGAAGTCACCGCGACCTCATCGGCGCTCTCGGGCAAATCACCGCTCACCAGTACCGGTTGATCGATATTCTCCTTGGAAAGACTTTGCACGACCACGCGCTCGCGTGTTGTGCCCACGGCGGTGTAGGCGGTCTCGGTGTAGATACCCTCGGCCGTCTCGACGCCGTCGACCTCTTGAATAGCCGCAAGATCGTCGCGCGTAAGGCCATAGGTCGACTGCACGTTAATGTCATAGACATTCTGCTGGTCAAAGTAAGCGTCGACCGAATCGCACAGATCCTCACAACCCGCCTTGAGGCCGCACATCACGCTCACGCCGAGCGCGGTGATCACAACGATAGACAAGAAGCGTTTGAGGCTGCCGCGGATTGTGCGGTAGATGCCACGGCGAAATACCGTCGGCACCATATCGTTTGAGCTCTGAGCGGTGCGGTAGGTCGTAAAATCCTGCTCGCGCTCCGTGTTCTGCGCGACGCGGCGCTGGCTGTTTTGGCGGTCCTGGTCCATGGGCGTTACCACTCGATCGTCTCGATCGGCACGGGATTTTGCTGGACCGTTTCACTCTCCACGCGCCCGCTCTTAAAGCGGATCAGGCGATCGGCCATGGGCGCCAGCGCGGAGTTGTGCGTGATGATGATGACCGTAATGCCCTGCTTGCGGCAGGTATCCTGCAGCAGCTGCAGGATCTGCTTGCCGGTTTTATAGTCGAGCGCGCCCGTGGGCTCGTCGCACAGGAGCAGCTTGGGGTTCTTTGCCAGTGCGCGGGCGATGGACACGCGCTGCTGCTCGCCGCCCGAAAGCTGTGCCGGAAAGTTGCCCAGGCGCTCGCCCAGGCCAACCTGGCGAAGCGTCTGTTCGGCATCGAGCGAATCGGGGCAGATCTGAGCTGCAAGCTCGACATTTTCGAGCGCCGTCAGGTTGGGGACCAGATTGTAGAACTGGAAGACAAAGCCGACGTCGGCACGGCGGTATTCCACGAGCTGCGCCTCGTTGGCGGAGCTCACGTCGCGCCCGTCCACCGTCACGGTGCCGGAGGTAACCGTGTCCATGCCGCCCAGGATGTTGAGCGCCGTGGTCTTGCCGGCACCCGAGGCGCCCAGGATAATGGCGAGCTCACCGCGCTCAACGGTAAAGCTCGCGCCGTCGAGCGCGTGAATGCGGGCATCGCCCTCTCCGTACGCCTTGATGACGTCTTTGAATTCGATATAAGCCATCGATTAATTCCCATCTGGTCGGATAACTCTTTAGTATTACCCATTTCACGCCGACCAAAAAGGGACAGGTTCATTTTGGCAGGTTTTATATGGGGAAACGGGGAGCGCAGGCAAGCGCCGGGAAGGCAGAGAAATCATCGACGGGGTCAGGCGGACCGCCAAACACAACGCACGCATCTCTATCTGTCAGCAAAATCATTCGAACAGCTGTTCGTTTCTATGATATGATTCCGTTATCTAAGCAGGCCAATACGCAGAAAGGCGGCCAACATGGCGTTCGACTTTAAGAAGGAATGCAAGGAGCTCTACAAACCTGCAAGCAAGCCGAGCATCGTAACTGTCCCGCCTATGAGCTACGTTGCCGTTCGCGGAAAGGGCGACCCAAATACCGAAGGTGGCGAGTATCAAAACGCCCTGCCGCTGCTTTACGGCATCGCCTATACCGTCAAGATGTCGAAGAAAGGCTCAAGGAGTATCAAGGGCTATTTCGACTTTGTGGTACCGCCGCTCGAGGGTTTCTGGTGGCAAGACTCCCCGAGCGGCGACATCGATTATGTACGCAAGGACGATTTCAACTTTATCTCGTGCATTCGCCTGCCCGATTTCGTCACCCGAGATGACTTTGACTGGGCAGTCGCGGAAGCCACGACCAAAAAGAAACTTGACTTTTCTGCCGTCGAGCTGCTTAAAGTTGACGAGGGCCTCTGCGTTCAATGCATGCACACCGGGCCCTACGACAACGAACCGGCGACCGTAGGCGCTATGAATGAATACACGACCGAGCAGGGCTATGTCCCCGACTTCTCAGACACCCGTTTCCATCACGAAATCTATCTCTCCGATCCACGCAAATGTGCACCGGAGAAACTTAAGACTGTGGTTCGTCATCCTATCAAGCGCGCTGAATAGCGTGGAGCGTCATCTCACGCGCTAGGTTTTAAGCCGGCCAACCAGCCGCCTCCTAGGCCGTCCGGTAATTATCTTGACGCGGCCCGTCGCATCTTATAAGTTTGTTTTGCTAAAGCTGGAAAGCCTCTCAACGATGCGCAACTCCAGCTCTTTTTCTATCAAGAGGCTTAAATGAAATACCGGAAGTCGCGGATATCCATCAACGAATAAATAGCACTATTGACAGAATACAGGGGTCTTAAGTGCTCTGATCAAAGCGAACTCGAGCGAGCTTTGGTCGAAGTCGGCCACTACAGACTGTCGGCCTACTGGTTTCCCTACAAAACCAAATGCAAGTCCGGGATTACCATCTTTCGCGAAGGCACAACATTCGAAACCATCATCTACACGTATGAATTTGACCGAGCCCTCCGGCAGTTAATGTTTGATGCGGTCGGCAGAATTGAGATCTACCTCAAAAGCAGAATTGCCTATCTTGCCTCTGAGGAACGCGGGCCTTTCTGTTACCCAGATGTCGCCATAACGAGGCTCAACTCGGCATGCCCGTCGAGCTCTGCGCCGCACTGGGCTACGCAGCCGTCTTTGGCAGCGCCACCAATACGCTGCTCGCACCCATCCTGATTGGCTGCGAAGTCTTCGGTTTCGGTAATCTGCCGGCATTCTTCATCGTCTGCGTCGCGGCTTACCTGTTCAACATGGATAAGTCGATCTATGCCCTGCAGAAGCGGGCGTAGAAAGATGTCCAAGCAAGTGGTCTCAACCGGAAACGGCATTCCACTCTAAGGCTGTATTCCGGGACACGGTTTCCGTTTGGGACGCCATTCGGAAAGCGCATCCCGTCCTTTCACGGCGTCTTGGCTATGCAAAGTGCTCGAACGTTATTCCTCGTACGCGCCCTCGAGCCGAAGCAGCCACTCCTTGCGGTCAAGCCCGCCGGCATATCCGTTAAGCGAGCCGTCGGCGGCAACCACGCGATGGCACGGCACAATGATCGAAATAGGATTCCGCGCGACCGCGGCCCCCACGGCACGGGGAGACACAACAGGTGCTTCGTTTCCCGGTACACGATGTCGAGCCGCAACACGCTGGGCGATCTCACCATACGTAGCGACCTCGCCACGCGGGATAGAAAGCAGCTCAAACCAAACCTCACGCTGAAACGCCGTGCCAATCATATGCAACGGCGGCGTAAACCGAGGCTCCTGCCCCGCAAAATAAGCATTCAGCCAAGCCCAAGAACGCTCAAGCACCGAAGAAGCCGCGCCATTTGCTGGACTTACCGAAGACATCCCACCGGTACCAGAAACCGCATCGGCACCTACGACATACTCCGCATCCTCTTTGAGCAGCGTAGAGCCAAAGTACTCCTGACCCTCAAACCAAAGCCCCGTCAAACCGCGGCCATCAGCGGCAAGCAAGATTTCGCCCAAAGGCGAAGCAAACGTCGTCGTGACCACCAGCGGCTCCTTTCAAAACTCCGCAACATAATACCGCGAATTGTGCAGACAACCCCGCAGATACGTCTGGGCGGGCTCGCAATTGCTTAAGCGAGGCTGTTTTCCCCAATCAAGCGAAGAAGACGCGGGGCTTCGACGCCAGAGCGGTACCTCTATCAGCTGAGCTCTAATACTTTCCCGAGAAGTGAACGAGTAAAAACGAAGCCCCGGAGCATCCACACCTTTAGACCGCAAAACCGCAGGATTCGCGCAGAAAAACCGCAGGAAATAGCGGTCAAAAAATGCCAATGCTTCAGGGGTCCAAATAAGGTCGTTCACTTCTCGGCAAAGTATTAGACCCCGATTCGCACCAACCCCAAAGTCACCTCAGGCAGCAGGCGCGAAGCGCCGCAGCTGCCGTCACACCCCGCAGTCACCCCAGGCAGCAGGCGCGAACGCGCCGCAGCTGCCGGACACGCCCCACAGTCCCCCAAGGCGGCAGGCGCAAGCGCCGAGGCCGCCGCCGGGACCAGGGCCCACAACAGCCACGTGCTCCCATCAGCCCAGCGGCCCCAACTAACAACGGCCCCATCGCAGGCCGCTCGCAGCAGCGTCACCGCAGGCGGGGGCCGGGCTTAGTTTTCAGAACACTCCGCAGACCAGTGTGGCGCCTTGT
>CATVTV010000016.1:0-44357 GCA_958347015.1 uncultured Collinsella sp.
GCGGCGTTACCTCAGCTGGATAGAGGGTCTGACTACGAATCAGAACGTCATAGGTTCGAATCCTATACGCCGCACCAATCGAACTTAAAGCCTCCGGCAACGGGGGCTTTTCTTTTAGGCGGACGTCGCATGGATTCGAACCTCGGTCGAGGCGCGGGCGTCAAGAAAACGCGGAGCGTTTTTAGCCCGCGGGCGAGTCCGCCGGCAGGCGGGCGAAGCCGGTGCGGATCCGCGAAGCGGATACGCGGAATCCTATACGCCGCACCAATTGAAATTGAAAGCCTCCGGCGACGGGGGCTTTTCTTTTACGTAAACACCGCATGGATTCGAACCTCGGTCAAAGGGGACTATTTCTCATCGACTCGTGTAAGATTTCGAGTATGCGCCTCGGTGAGCCCGCGGCGCGCTCTTTCTTTAAACGACCGATCAGGGTGATATTTCGTGGCAGAGCGTCCGACATACAAGCTCAGGTTTCTCGATCCCAAAAAGCGCTTTCCGGCCATGCCCGAGCAGCCTGCGGGACGCTCGTATGGCGTGGTTTGGAAGCTCTTTGGCGAGGACCCGCATGAATCATGCTATGTCGTTGAATTCGTCGGCAAAAGCCATGTGTCGCTTTTGGGCTACGTGAGCGTTTCGGGTGAGGTCTATAAGGTGGACCGTTCCGTTAACGAGGAATCGCTGCCCGACGATCCCGACATGCAACTGATTCTTGACGAGTCCGATTCCAGCATCGGTGAGATTGCGGTCAGGGGTACTGATGGGACGATGTACCCCCGGGCGCGAGTCATCGGCTCTCCCGAAGGCACCATGCGTGAACAATTCGATCGCGAGACGTGGAATTCGACGCGCAGCCTTCGCTACGGCGAGTTCATGGCCTCGATGTTCTTGCGTTACGTGATATTCGCCGATTCTGAAAACTCCGTCTCAAGCTCGGCAGACGGTGACGGCCTCGATGAAGGCATGAAAAATGCCGTCGACAAGATCAAACTTGTAAAACTCCCCGAGCCGGTTGAGGTGCTGCTGGGTTTTGATTCCACGCCGCTGCCCGATGCAATCGAAACGTTGCTCTACCGCATTGACCATACAGATAATCCAAGTGGCATTGAGCGCTATGCCGCCGCTTTGATGGGCGAAGTTAATCTGCCACGCCTGCGCACCATCGCGGCCAAAACCGAAATGAGCCTGGCGCGCATCGATCGCTCGAGGCTCTTCTATCTCAATTTTGACCGTAGCCTGCTGGACCAGGACGAGATCGATACCCTGCTTGCCGTCGAGTGCCGCCTGAACCGCCTATCGGGCATCCTTGAGCGTATTGGGGCAGGGTTGGGCCCCGTTGCCTCGTCGCCAAGCTTTGAGGGCTGCTCGCTCTTTGACCTATGGCATATCAGCAAGACGACAAACGACGTTCCCCGCTTGCTCGAAACGCTGTCGAATGACAACCCGTGGACCAAGCCGGGGACGGTTGCGTGCCAGCCGGGTGGCGAGTGGGACGTTCGCACCCGCTTTGCACGTATCGTAGAAGCGCTCAACGTGGTCACGCGGCTCGACTACACCTATCGAGCGAACGTCGCCGAAGGCATCATGCTGGTGCGATTTGGCCGCACGGTTGTCGATGCTATGCCGCAGCGCGAATACGATGCTCAAGATGACGCCTGGCGCGAGGTGGATGAGCCTAAGCGCGCGGCATGGGCCACTGAGCACGATGCGCGTGTTGCGCTTACACTCGCGGCGGCTTGCTTTTCTTCGGGCGCTCGCATCATGCGCTGCTACGTGCAGATTGCGGCTCCCGACGGCGAGCAGGGCGAGCGCGTTGTCGAAACGTATTCCTTTGGCCGTGCGGCCTATCTGGCCGATTGCGTTTCTGTCGCCAAGGATCTTGAGAGCATGGATATGGACGACATGCCCTGCAAGCATTTGCTCGAGGCATATGAGGCAGATGCGCCGGACATGATTGAGCCTGCAGAGGTTCACGCCCGACCACGCGATGACCATCGTCCATTGCCGCCTGCGCTTCGCGATTTGCTGCTCGCTGATACGGCTGACGAGCTTGAGGTCATGGAGGAGGACAACGATCCGTATGTCGCCCGTGTCGTCGAGCTGCGCGAGCAATCCAAAGTTGACCGAGCCGGTGCTTTCGAGGGCTTTTCTCGCCTTGTCGAGGAGCTGGAAGCCAAGTGTACTGTTGCTGAGCTTTTGGCGACGGGCCCAGTGCAGACCCAGTTCTGCGACAACCAGCTGGTGCGCATGGTGCTGCCGGTGATGGAGGAGGACCGTTCCGTGCGTATCCTTCGCGCTCCCGATGCGCTGTATTTTGCCCAGCACGAGATTTGCAGCTTTTACGCCGAACAAGAGGACTTTGAGCGTGCGCTGCCCGAAGTGCGCCGTCTCTACGATTTGGCGCGTTCGTCCATGCAGTCTCACTTTGCCCTGATCAACGTGCTAGCACGCCTGGAGCGTTATGACGAGATTATCGAGGTGGCGCGCCACGGCCTGCGCATCGCCAGCGACCGGCCTTCAATCGGTTACCTGTTTTATCGCCTGGCATTCGCCTACTGGAATTGCGACCAGCTCGAGCTGGCGCTGGCATGTTATCGCCTGGTGCCGCGCGGCGAGGAGTCGGGCGGCAGTGCGCAGGAGGAAATGCAGGGCCTTATGAACGAGATGGGCGTCATCAAACCGCCCACGTTTGAGGAGGCTGTCGAGACCATCCGCAAGGCAGGTCTTGAGCTGCCGCCGGTGCCCGCCGTGACCAATCAACTTGCGGATGCCGCCGTGCAACTCGTCGATAACGGCTTCTTTTTCTTGGCGCGCGGCTGCATCTATCAAATGTGGCGCACCATGGGCAACGACGAACTCGGCTCCCTCAACCGCTCGCTGGGGTAGGAGCGGCATAGAAGGGCTGGACCGCGCTTGTCATCCCATTTGCTCACCATGCCGACAAAACGAAGGGGCTACTGCTACCGGCGTACCGGGAACATTTGCGTATAGATAAGGTATAACGAATTAAGTCGTAGCGAATTAAAGTACGAATTACTGTATCGAGCAGGTTGCCGACAAATTGAATGGAGCCATTTGTATTTGCTCAGGTGGGTGGCTCCAGCAGGACCGGTAAGGTCAAAAGCGGCTAGGTCTGCTAAACCTGTTAAACTCTGCTAAAGTTGCTAAACTTTGTTAAAGTTGTTAAAACTAGCAGAGGAGGGTCGAATGTCGAAAGCCATTAATCCCTTTAAGCCAACGGCGGGCATGAATCCGCCTGAGCTTATCGGACGTGACGCTGTTTTGGATGATTTTGCCGAGGCCCTTGAGAATGGTCCTGGTGCTCCCGATCGACTCATGCGCGTCTCGGGCGTCCGAGGCACAGGTAAAACGGTGCTTCTCAATGCATTGGGTGATCTTGCGCGAAAAAAAGGATTCGAGGTTGTTGACGTCGCCTCGAATGCCGGTTTTTGCAGTAGAATCCTCGAGGCTCTACAGCGAAATGTTCGTCTTGAGTCAATGTCGATTTCCCCATCGATTTTAGGAGTCAGCCTTGGCTCCGTGGAGCTGTCGAAGTCAGCCTCTCATCTGGGCGAGGCGATGTACGATGCCGCGAAGCGAGGTGGTTTGCTCATCACACTCGATGAGATTCAGGACGCCTCAACTGAGGAAATGCGCGAGCTGGGTAATGAAATGCAGCTCTTGATTCGCCAAGGGGCGAATGTCGCCTTTGCATTCGCTGGTTTGCCAACCTCTGTGGATGGCGTGGTGGTGGATGATACGTTGACGTTCCTTCAGAGGGCGAAGCATATCGAACTCACGCGGCTTTCAGATTTTGAAGTCGGCGGATCGTTTGAGGATACGATGAGGCGTGCGGGCAAGGAACTCGACGAAGGCGTTGCTGAGCTTTTGACAAAGGCTTCGGCAGGCTATCCCTTTATGGTCCAGTTGGTCGGATATTACGCTTGGCAGGTTGCTGCGCGCAGCGGGTCGGAGAGCGTGAGTGAAGAGGCGGCTCGCAAGGGTGTCCAGGTGGCTCTTGATAGTTTCAATGCCATGGTGATTGCCCCCGCGCTGCGCAGGGTGTCGGAGCGGCAGTTTCAATATCTCGCGGCGATGGCGCAATGCGAAGGCGGCGAGATTGCGAACGGTGATATTGCCAAAAAGATGGGATTGCCGGCGAATAAAGTCGGCTCGTATCGTAAACGTCTCATCGATGCGGGGTTGATTGAGCCTGCGGGCTATGGTTGTGTTTCGTTTGCAATTCCGTATATGCGCGACTATTTGTTGGAGGCGGTACGGGAAAGGTAAAAATGGAATCGCTCCAAATTCCCTCTTGCCCATCCTCGACTGTTTGGTTACTATAGAACGGCTGTTACGGAGAGCTGACCGAGAGGCCGAAGGTGCTCGCCTGCTAAGCGAGTATGCCCCAAAAGGGCATCTGGGGTTCGAATCCCCAGCTCTCCGCCAGTATGAATTGAAAGAAGGGTCCCATTTGGGGCCCTTTTTTGGTGCGGAGAAAGGAGGCTGGGGATTCGAACCCTCAAAAAATGAGGCGCCCCGTTGGACGCCTCATTTTGGTTCGATGTGATAACGCTTTGGCCCTACATCTTGGGAGCCTTGGCTACGGTCTCGCTCTCGGCTGTGAGCGGGCGGTTGTCGATGCGGCGGCCCAGGCGGTCGAGCTTCACGAGCAGCCACTCGATGGGATTGGGCCCCGTTCCTTCCTCGTCGGCAACCAGGTCCATGATGGCAATCTTGGTGCCGTCCTGCTTAAGCGTAACGCTGCCCACCTTATCGCCAACATGCACCGTGCCCGAAAGGTCATCGTAGCTAACCTTTTCGGTCACTTCGCCGGCGAGTGAGAACACTGTTGCCTGTGCGGCGGGGTCGGCGAGCGTGGCATCGATTGTCTTATCCGTCCAGTCGGTTTGGCCAATGCGCGCCATAAGCGGGTTGCCGTTGGCGGTCTTCTCCTGTGTATTGGCAATTGCGACCGTCACCTTGTGACCGTAGTACCAGTTGGCAAGGGTCGCCGTATCGGTAAAGCGCTGATCGTTGGTTGTGGAGTTCAAAATAACGGTGTAGATCTCGTCGCCGTCGCGGTTGTAGGCGCTCGTAAAGCAATAGCCCGCGTCGTCGGTGGTGCCGGTCTTGCCGCCAATGTTTCCGTCCTGACCGAGCAAAACGTTGTGCGTGTCCATGGAATGCGAATGGTCTGAGTCATCGGCGCCCGTGACCTCAATCCAAGAATCCTCGCTCGCGACGACTTCGCGAATCGTATCGTTTTTCATGGCCTCCCGCATCATCAGTGCCACGTCATGTGCGGTTGAGTGCATGTCGCCGGCCCACTCATCAAAGTCCAGGCCGTGTGGGTTCTCAAAGACCGTGCCGGTGCAGCCGAGCTTTTTGGCGCGCTCGTTCATGGCCTTCACAAAGGTTGCCTCGGCGTCTTTGGTCTTGGGGTCGATCTTTTTGCCTACGTACTCGGCAAGCACGGTGGCGGCGTCGTTGCCCGAGGGGATCAACAGGCCGCGTAGTGCCTGCTCCACGGTGAGCTCGTCGCCTTCGAGCAGGCCGGCAGTCGAGTTGCCTACGGTGGCGGCAGCGTTGCTCACCGTGACCTTCTCGTCCATCTTGCAGTTTTCGACGGTCAGGATTGCGGTCATGACCTTGGTGATCGAGGCGATCTTGACCTGTTCATCGGCGCCGCGTCCATAGTAGACGGTGCCGTCCTTGCCCATAACAAGGGCATTCGTTGCCTCGATATCGGGCAGGTTTTCTGTCGTGATGCCGCGGACGTCGGCGGTCTTGCCGCAGACGTCGTCGGTCGTGAGCACTTGGGCGCCGGCGACGGTGGGCATGCCGGCAGCAAGAGCGATAGCGCAGACAAAGCCGGCGGCAAGCTGGGCGGAGCGCTTTGCAAAAGAGGTGAGGGACATCACAGATTTCGCTTTCGACGGAATGGTCTCTTCTGGCACTAGAGTATATCGTTTGCCGGCGACGACGATCGTTGCGTGCGCGCATGGCCCGCATTCGTGCTCGAACGGGCACAAGGGTGCTTAAGGTCGACTTAATCGCCCGCGCTTGTTGTGTGTGGCGGGCGCCGCCTCGGGCATAATGGAGCGCGAGAGGAGCACGCATGAACGAGCGCATACTGGTAGTTGATGACGAGAAGGCCATCGCCGACCTGGTTGGTATCTACCTTACAAAGGAGGGCTTTGACGTCCAGATCGCCTACAGCGGGGCCGATGCGGCCAAGGCAATCCTGGAGCAAGAGTTTGACCTGGCACTGCTCGATGTCATGCTGCCCGATATCGACGGCTTTGAGCTGCTGCGTACCATCCGTGCCAGCCATACCTATCCCGTAATTATGTTGACGGCCCGCGATGCCCAGCAGGATAAGATCGAAGGCCTTTCTCTTGGCGCGGACGATTACGTGGTCAAGCCGTTCCGCCCGCTGGAGCTCATCGCGCGCGTTCATGCTCAGTTGCGCCGCTACACCAGCTACGGTAGCCGCGCGCGGGCGACCGAGTCGCCGACCCTCCAGCTCGATGGCCTCGAGATCAACCGTGACGCTCGCTCCGTGACGGTGGACGGTGCGCCGGTGCGCCTCACGCCCATCGAGTATTCCATCTTGCTGTATCTGGCCGAGCATCGCGGCGGCGTAGTGCCCGTGGAGGACCTGTTCCGCGCGGTGTGGAACGAGGACTTTATGCCCGGCTCCAACAATACGGTGATGGTGCACATTCGTCACCTGCGCGAAAAGATCGGTGACGACGCTCAGAAGCCGCGTTTTATCAAAAACGTTTGGGGCGTCGGCTATATCATCGAATAACGCCTTTGTTAGCGAGGACATGGACATGACAAAAGACGATAAGCAGGCGTTTGAGGTGCCCGATCGGCTCTTTGAATACGTAAGGGCGGTCGTCGATAATCGCGCACTTGCGACGGTGCTGCTCTTTTTGCTGAGTCTGCTGCTAATCGGCATTGGTAACATCGCCGGTATCTTGGCGGTGCTACTCATCGGCTTCTTGCTGATCGATCGCTTTGAAATCGTGCGCCGTTGCGTGGTGATCGGCGGTGCCGCGTGGGCCATGACGCTGGCGATCGGCGCCATGGCGCTCGGTGGCATTGAGGGACCGGTGCTGTTCGATGCCGGCTTTGTATTCAACATGCTTGGCTTTGTCTTGGCGCTCGCCGTGTGCGTCCTGTTCTTTTGCGGCCGCGCTTTGTACTACCAGGGCTATGAGCAGGGTGAGCGGCATTCCGACCGCGTGCTTGCCGCCCGTATTCAGGACCGCCTGATCGATCATCCTGACGCCTGGGATAACATCGACGGCGACTTCCTGGAGGTCGAGGGTGCGCTCAACCGCGTGCGCGATCGCGAGCGTAAGGTGCAGCAGGCCCTACGCGACGAGTCGCATCGCAAGGACGACTTGGTCACATACTTGGCGCATGACCTGCGCACACCGCTTGCCAGCGTGGTGGGCTACCTCTCGCTGTTGCAGGAGGCACCCGACCTGCCGGTTGAGCAGCGCGCACACTTTACGGGCGTGGCGCTCGACAAGGCGCACCGACTCGATGCGCTTATTGAGGAGTTCTTTGATATCACGCGCTTTGACTTCCACGATATTGTGCTTACGCGCGGCTACGTCGACCTGGGATTGCTACTGGCGCAGGTGGCCGATGAGTTCTATCCCATTCTCAACGAGCAGCACAAAGATGTCCAAGTTGATGTGCGCGAGGATCTGACGGTACTTGTGGATGGCGACAAGATGGCTCGCGTGTTCAACAACATCATGAAAAACGCCATCGCCTATAGCTACGAAGGATCGACCATCACGATTGAGGCTGGGCGCCAAGATGACGGTGGCGTGCGAATTCGCTTTATTAACCATGGTGACCCGATTCCTGCGGCTAAGCTCAAGGTAATCTTTGAGAAGTTCTATCGCCTGGACGCGGCACGTGCGACCAATCGCGGTGGCGCCGGGCTTGGCCTTGCCATCGCCAAGGAGATCGTTACAGCGCACGGCGGCACGATCGCGTGCGAATCGACGCCCGAGCACACGATATTTACCATCGAGTTGCCGGCGGAATAGTCAAGGTGCCCTTACAAACACTTGACAATGCGCTCACGTGCGTATGAGCCGCGATTTCTACTATCGATACTGCTGAATTGATATCGATATGGAGGTATGCGGTATGACGGCTGCTGCGGCGATGGAGCCTACGGAGCTTGAGGAACTCATAGAGGCGCAGGCCGAGGCCGCGCACGAGCGCGAAGTTGGGGATGCGACTCGCCCCACGGCGCAGGACCTTGCCGCCTCGCCGACGCGCATCGATGTTGAAGGCCTTGACCTGTTTTACGGCGACCATCATGCGCTCAAGGACGTGAGCATCAAAATTCGTGACAAGCAGATCACCTCGTTCATCGGGCCTTCGGGCTGCGGAAAGTCGACGCTGCTGCGCTGCTTTAACCGTATGAACGACGGTATCAAGGATTGCCGCATTGAAGGCAAGATTGCACTCGACGGCCAGAATATCCTGGGCGATTACGATATCTGCCGCTTGCGCCAGCGCGTGGGTATGGTGTTCCAACGCCCCAATCCGTTTCCTATGAGCATCTACGACAACGTCGCCTACGGTCCTTGCGGCATGGGAGTGCGCGACCGCGTCGCGCTCGACGAGCTGGTCGAAGACTCCCTGCGACGCGCCGCGCTGTGGGACGAGGTCAAGGACAAGCTCAGGGAATCGGGTCTGGGTCTTTCGGGCGGCCAGCAGCAGCGTCTGTGCATCGCCCGTGCGCTGGCCGTGCAGCCCGACATTCTGCTGATGGACGAGCCGACCTCGGCGCTCGACCCCGTATCGACGCTGGTGGTGGAGCAGCTGGCCTGCGAGCTCAAGGAGACCTGCACGTTGGTGGTCGTTACGCACAACATGCAGCAGGCTGCGCGCATTTCCGACTCGGTTGCGTTCTTTTTGCTGGGCGAGCTGGTGGAGCATGCGCCCACCGCTCAGCTCTTCAAAAACCCGACCGATCCGCGCACGGCGGATTATTTGACGGGCCGTTTTGGCTGATACCATCTAGTGCAGGCGCCTTTAGGGTTAAGATGCGGTCATGCCGGCCGCAGAGGGGTTCAACATGATCTATTACGTCGAGGACGATGACAACATCAGGGATTTGACGGTCTACGCACTGCGCAAGCAGGGAATCGAGGCCGAGGGCTTTTCGTGCGATGGCGAGTTTAAGGCCGCCGTGGCGCGACGGGTGCCCGATGCTGTGCTGCTCGACATCATGCTGCCCGATACCGACGGCTTGGCGATTATGCGTCGCCTGCGTGCCGATCGCCTGACGGCGACGGTGCCCATTATGATGCTCACCGCCAAGGACACCGAGCTCGACAAGGTCATGGCGCTCGATGGCGGTGCCGACGATTACCTGACCAAGCCGTTCTCGCTTATGGAACTCGCTAGCCGTTGCCGTGCGCTGCTGCGCCGCGGCGGCATGGTCAAGCAGGCGAGCGATGTGCTCAGCGTGGGCGATATCGTACTTTCGCCCAGCCACCGCGAAGTGACTGTTGCCGGTGAACCGCTCAAGCTCACGCTGCGCGAATTCGACCTGCTCGAGTACCTCATGCGCAAACCTGGCGTGGTCTTTACTCGCGAGTCGCTGCTGCAGAGCGTATGGGGCTGGGACTTCGACGGCGGTTCGCGCACCGTCGACGTGCATGTGCAGACGCTCCGCCAAAAGCTCGGCGAGCGTGCGAGCGCCATAGAGACCGTGCGCGGCGTGGGCTATCGTCTGGCCGAGCCTACGGCCGATGACGATGCCGAAGGAGCCGGCAGCGCGGCTAGCGCATCGGAGGAGTAGCTCGTGGTCTTAGCCCCCCAGGGAAAACGTACCCTGTCACATCGCGTGTTCGCGACGATTTTTCTCTGCGCTATGGCGGTTATCGTGGCGTTTACGGTGTTGGGCGCGTTCTTTGTGCAAAATACCCTGGCAGATGCCACGAGCGCCAACCTTTCGCAGGAAACCGAGCTTATTGCCGCTGCCCTCAATGAGCAGCAGGAGCCCATTGCCTTTCTGCGCAGTCTCGATCGCGAGGACTTGCGCATCACGCTGATCAACAAGGACGGGTCGGTTGCCTACGACAACGAGGCGTCGCCTTCTATGCTGCCCAATCACGGCGATCGTCCCGAGGTCGCCAAGGCTTTCGAGAGCGGCTCGGGTTCTGCGGAGCGCGCAAGCTCCACGCTCGACGAGATTATGCTGTACCGAGCCGTCCGACTTAATAACGGCCAGGTTGTTCGCTTGGCGCAGGCCCAGCCTGGCGTTGCGGCGATTCTGATGTCTCTCGTGGCGCCGATGCTGCTCATTGCGGCGGCAGGTGCGGTGCTCTCGTTTTTCTTGGCGCGTCGTGAGTCCCGCGCCATCATTGAGCCGTTGCAGGAGGTCGATCTGGACCATCCTCGCCGCAGCTACGAGCATGCTTATGCCGAGATGGTTCCCATGCTCGAGCGCATTGAGTCGCAACGCCAGGAGCTCAAGCGCCAGATGGCGGTGCTGTCGGACAACGACCGCATGCGCCGCGAGTTCACGGCCAATATCACCCATGAGCTCAAGACCCCGCTTACGGCAATCTCGGGCTATGCCGAGCTCATTGCGAACGGCATGGTCGAGGGTGAGGACGATTTGCGCACCTTTGGCGGCCGCATCTACCGTGAGGCGGGCCGTTTGGCGGCGCTCGTCAACGATATCCTCACGCTTTCGAACTTGGATGAGGCCGAGCGTGCGAGCGATGGCGAGGCGGTGCCTATTGGCTCCACGGAGCCCATTGAGCTTTCGCGTGCTATCTATGCGGTCGAGCAGCGTCTTGAGCAGGTCGCTCGTCAGGCAAATGTGGCGATAGGCCATGAGACCAAGCCTGTGGTCGTCGAAGGCGTATCGCGCCTGATCGACGAGCTCATCTATAACCTGGCGAGCAACGCCATTCGCTACAACCGGCCCGGCGGTACGGTGACGTTGCGGTGCGGAACCAACGACGACGGGCACCCGTATCTGTCGGTTGCCGACACGGGTATTGGCATTGCGCCCGAGGAGCAGGGTAAGGTGTTCGAGCGTTTCTATCGCGTTGACAAGAGTCGTTCTAAAGCGCGCGGTGGAACGGGTCTGGGTCTGGCCATCGTCAAGCATGCCGCCCTGTATCATCACGCCTCGCTCGATCTGTCAAGCGAGTTGGGGGTGGGGACCACCATCACGGTGACGTTTCCCGTGCAACAGGACGAGCAGTTCGTGTAGCGGTACTGCAAACATGTGAATTTCACGCCGCATCGGGGCTGCCGGTGCGGCGTTAATGTTGCGCAACAATGGTGTAAGCGCTGTATCTTATGTATAGAGTTCGGACATGGCAAGAAGATGCGATATTATACGAGCAATTTTGTCGATATGAACTAGGGAAATGAAAGGCAAGCTGCATGACCCTTCTCGAACTGTTCCAGCTGCTTAAAAAGCACCTTAAGCTGGTCATCGCCCTCCCGGTGGTCTGCGCGATCGCCATGGGCGTCGTGTCCTTTACCATGATGGACAACACCTACACCGCCACGACGAGCATGTACATTCTCGCCAAGACCGATGGTAGCCAGACGAGCTACTACAACGACCTGTCGGCGAGCCAGATGCTCTCCAACGATATCGCGACGCTGCTCGATAGCGACAGCGTCAAGAGCGGCGCTGCTAAGGAGCTTGGCCTTTCCAACTTGGATGATTACAAGGTGAGCGTTACGAGCGAGACCACGACTCGTGTCATTTCGCTGTCCGTGACCGGCGACAGCCCCGACGGTGCCGCCGCTGTCGCCAACGCCATCGCCAACTCGGTGTCTACCGTGGCTCAGGACGTTGACGCCGCCCAGGCCGTCAACGTGATCGATAAGGCAAAGATCCCCAACCAGCCCAGCGGCCCCAACCGCAAGCTCTACATCGCGGTCGCCGCTCTGGCCGGCCTGTTCGTCGCCGTTGCAATTGTCGTGCTGCTCGACATGCTCAATACCCGCGTCCGCTCCGTTGACGATGCCGTCGAACTGCTCGGTGTGCCCGTTATCGGTCGTTTCCCCGTTTTGAAGGGCGGTAAGTAATTCATGGCCCGTAAAAAGAAAACCAGCGATACCCTCGCCTTTAGCAACGCAGCCAAGACGCTGCTGGCAAACATTCGCTTTGCGAGTGTCGATACGCCGATCAAGTCCATTACCTTGACGTCCTCCATCCCTAACGAGGGCAAGTCCACCATTGCGGTCAACCTGGCTCAGGCCATTGCGACCAGCGGCAAGAGCGTCCTTCTCGTCGAGTGCGACATGCGTCACCGTACGCTTGCCAACCTGCTGGGCCTCCGTCATTCCGGTGGCCTGTACGCCGTCCTTTCCGACCAGATGTCGATTGACGAGGCTGTCGTCGAAACCGGCCAGCCCAACTTCTTCTTCCTCGATGCCGAGCCGCGCATTCCCAACCCGGCTGACATTATCGCCTCGCGCCGCTTTGCCAAGCTGGTTGCCGCGCTGGAGGAGAAGTACCAGTACGTCATTTTCGATACGCCGCCCGTGGGCACCTTTGTTGATGCCGCCGAGGTCGCCGCGATTACCGACGGCACCATCTACGTTATCCGTGAGGACTTCGCCAAGCGCAACGAGATCATTGCCGCCTTCGACCAGCTCAACAAGGCCGAGGTTAACGTAATTGGCACGGTCATGAACTGCTGTGAGACCTCGAGCCATGACTGCTATTACTCTTACTATGGCGAAGACAAGGGTCAGAACAACGCTGTTGCCGGAGTTAACCCTGCTGTTGGCGGTGCCGCTGCAACGGGGACCCCTGCGAAGGCGAAGCGTTTTAAGAAATAGCAACGACGCAGATAAGAGGGCGATATGAGAGACATCCACTGCCATATCCTGCCCGGTGTTGACGACGGCGCGGCGAACCTCGAGCAAAGCTTGGCAATGCTCGAGGCGGCCCGCGCCGTCGGCGTTACGCACATGGTGTGTACGCCACACTGCCGGGACCCGTATTTTGACTTCGAAAAAATGTGGGAGGCCTATCGACTGCTTAGCGCGCATGCGGGCGATATGCATTTGCAGATGGGCTTTGAGGTCAATCATGCCAAGCTCATGGATTTGGGCATCGAATGGGCCGATCGCCTGCATTTCGATGGCTCAAACGAGTTTTTGCTTGAGCTCTCGACACGTGCTGATTCGTATGACTTTGAGGAATACGAGAACACGATCTACGACTTGCAGTGTCGCGGTTACCAGGTGATTATTGCCCATCCCGAGCGCTATCATGCGATTCAAAAGGATGTGAGCGTGGCTGAACGTCTGGTCGACCTGGGTTGCAAGCTGCAGGCTTCGGCGGACTTTATCGCAGGTGGACGATTCGGTCACGAAAAGAAGCCGGCGCAGCGCCTGTTTAAGCAAGGCCTGTACAGCTATATCGCGAGCGATGCCCACAACGTGGGCCACTACGATTGCCTAGCAAAAGCACGCGCGAAGTTTAGCGTGGGAGCTCATTTCCGCTAAAATTTTTCCCCAACGTTCGCATCGAATGAAGGGGCAGCTATGGATATCCAACTTAAGACGGGTTGCTTTGAGGACGCGGCGCTGGTGCGCCGCGTCGTTTTTATGGACGAACAGGGCTACGAAAACGAGTTCGACGCTATCGATGAGGCACCGACTTGCATCCATGTGACGCTGTACGTGGACGGCGAGCTCACCGGCTGCTCGCGCGTGTTTCCCGAGGAACTGGAGCGCGCGGTAGATGCAGAGGCTCCGGTTTCGCCGGCGTGCGACTTGGACGAAGGCGTCGCAGCGGGGGAGACCTATATTATGGGGCGCGTCGCCGTGCTGTCCACCATGCGCCGTCGCGGTCTGGCAAGCAAGATTGTCGAAGCCAGCGAAGCTGCTGCGCGCGATGCCGGCGCCAAACTCATAAAGTTGCATGCACAGGAGTACGTGCTGCCGCTCTATGCCAAGGCCGGCTACACGCAGATCGCGCCGGTGGACTACGAAGACGAAGGACAGCCTCATGCCTGGATGGCCAAGCGCATGGGCGACAGATAGGGACATTCCTTTTCTGCCGGCAGTTGGGGACACTCCTCGGCAATCGACGCATGGGTGTTCCAACATACAGTTTTTCGATTCCGTATGTATATATGCGCGCTAATAGGTTATAAAATTTAAGTCTGAACATAGCAGATCTGCGATGCGGCTCGGACAACCGGGCCGTTTTTGCGGGCAGGGGTAGCGCGAAAGGACTGCACATGCGTCAATTTAAGACCGAGAGCAAAAAACTGCTCGACCTCATGATCAACTCCATCTACACCAATAAGGAAATCTTCCTGCGCGAGCTTATCTCCAACGCGAGCGATGCCGTCGACAAGCTCAACTTTAAGAGCCTTCAGGATCCGAGTGTCAAGCTCGACCAGGGCGACTTGGCCATCCGCGTTTCCTTTGATAAAGATGCCCGTACCATCACTATTTCGGATAACGGTATCGGCATGACCGCCGAGGAGCTCGAGCGCAACCTGGGCACCATCGCCCATTCCGGCTCCGAGGAGTTTAAGACCGAGAACGCCGAGCAGCAGGGTTCCGATGTCGACATCATCGGTCAGTTTGGCGTGGGTTTCTACTCCGCCTTTATGGTCGCCAGCCACGTGAAGGTCGTCAGCCGCGCTTATGGCGAGGATACCGCCCACGTTTGGGAGTCCGACGGCCTTGAGGGCTACACCATCGAGGATGGCGAGCGTGCTGAGCACGGTACCGATGTCATCCTGACGCTGCGCGAGAACGAGAAGCTCGATGCCGATGGCGAGGCCGAGACCTACGATCGCTTCCTGACCGAGTGGGGCCTCAAGAGCCTGATTCAGCAGTACAGCAACTATGTGCGCTACCCGATCCAGATGATGGTGAGCAAGAGTCGCCAGAAGCCCAAGCCCGAGGACGCCGGCGACGACTATAAGCCCGAGTACGAGGACTATCAGGAGCTCGAGACCATCAACTCCATGACGCCGATCTGGAAAAAGCGCAGCTCCGACGTTGAGCAGAAGGATTACAACGAGTTCTATAAGTCCACGTTCCACGACTTTGACGATCCCGCGCGCACTATCAGCTTCCATGCCGAGGGTACGCTTGAGTACGATGCACTGCTGTTTGTGCCGGGTCGCGCCCCGTTCGATCTGTACAGCAAGGACTACGAGAAGGGCCTGGCGCTCTACAGCTCCAACGTGCTGATTATGGAGAAGTGCGACGACCTGCTGCCCGACTACTACAACTTTGTGCGCGGTGTTGTGGACTCTGCCGACGTGACGCTCAATATTTCGCGTGAGACGCTGCAGCAGAACCGTCAGCTCAAGGCCATTGCCAAGCGTGTGGAGAAGAAGATTACCGCCGATCTCGAGGACATGCGCGACAACGACCGCGAGGCATACGAGAAGTTCTTTGAGAATTTTGGTCGCGGTCTTAAGTACGGCATCTACTCGAGCTACGGCATGAAGGCCGACGAGCTCGCCGACCTGCTGTTGTTCTGGTCTGCCAAGGAGCAGAAGATGATCACCCTTGCCGAGTATGCCAAGGGCATGCCCGAGGGCCAGAAGGCAATCTACTATGCCGCCGGCGATTCGCGCGAGCGTCTGGCCAAGATGCCCGTCGTGAAGGGCGTGCTCGACCGCGGCTACGATGTACTGCTGCTGACGCAGGACGTGGATGAGTTCACCTTCCAGGCCATGCGTGAGTACGTGGCTGCCGATATGCCCAAGGTCTACGAGGATGACGCTGCTCGCGAGGCTGCCGAGAAGGCAGTTGCCGATGGTGCCGAGCCTGAGGTCGAAGATCGTCACCTGGAGCTTAAGAACGTTGCCACCGGCGATCTTGACTTGGCGACCGATGACGAGAAGAAGGAGGCCGAGGACGCCACCAAGGAGAACGAGGACCTCTTTAACGCCATGAAGGAGGCGCTCGGCGACAAGGTCGAGAAGGTTGCCGTCTCCGCGCGCCTGACCGATGCCCCCGCCTGCATTACCACCGAGGGCCCGCTTTCGCTCGAGATGGAGAAGGTGCTCCAGAAGGGTCCCGAGGGTACGCCCGACGGTATGCCCAAGAGCCAGCGCGTACTCGAGCTCAACGCCAAGCACCCGGTCTTCGCCAAGCTCGTCGCTGCCCAGAAGGCGGGCGACGCCGACAAGATTAAGCAGTACTCCGGCCTGCTCTACGACCAGGCCCTGCTCGTCGAGGGCATCCTCCCCGAGGACCCCGTAGCCTTCGCGGCAGCTGTTTGTAACTTGATGTAGTTAGCAAGTTACGCGGTTCTACGAACCGCGTAACGGCTCGACGCTGCAAACGCCCCTAAGCGGCAATCTGACGTTCAATCGTCGGTCGCGTACCAAAGTACGCTTCCCTCCTCTTTCACGTCACCTTGCTCGCTTGGGGGCGTTTTCGCTGACTTATGCTCAACCTACGACGCTTTCGTGGTCCTAAGTAGTCATTGGGGTGGTCGTTGGGGACGTTCTTAAATGACTAGTCGTTGGGGACGTTCTTGTTTGACTAGTCGGTTAAGAACGTCCCCAACGACTAGTCGGATTGCTAGTTTGTGCGGGTTGTGGTTTTGGGAGCTGCGGGAATTTAAGATACTGTACAACTGTACGTTAAATCATCTTCGTAGTATATTGCTACCCGCAAAACTCAGCACCATTGTGCCGCGAGGCACTAAAGCGTCTACGTACAATGGTTGTCGATAGTACGATTCGATTCAACGACAGGATGGATGGTCCAAGCGTGAGTCTCGGCAGCAAACTATCCAACGCAAAGGTCTCCTTTGCGATATTTAAGCGCGACATTAAGCGACTGCTTATGAACCCCGTCGCCCTGGTGGTTACCCTGGGCGTGTGCGTCATTCCCTCGCTGTATGCCTGGTACAACATCGTTGCCAACTGGGATCCGTACGGAAATACCCAGGGCATTAAAATCGCCATCGCCAACAACGATCAGGGCACCCAGAATGACCTAGTGGGCGAGCTTAACGCAGGCGATAAGGTGGTCGACCAGCTCAAGGAGAACGACCAGCTTGGCTGGACCTTCGTCGACTCGGCGGCAGATGCCAAAGAGGGCGTCGAAAGTGGCGAATACTATGCTGCCATCGTGATTCCCAAGAACTTCTCCGACAATCTCGTCTCGATGCTCGACGGCAATTACCATCAGCCGAAGCTCACCTATTACGTCAACGAGAAAAAGAGCGCCATTGCGCCCAAGGTCACCGATACCGGTGCCAACACCATCGAGGAGCAGATCAACTCGGAGTTTGTCTCCACGGTGGGCGAGACCGTCGCGGGCATTGCCAAAGATGCTGGCATCGACCTTAAAGACAAGGCAACCCAGACCCAGGATTCGCTGGCGGGCTCGGTGTCCGAGGCGTCTGATACCCTGGGCGAAGTACGCGATTCCATCGGCGACATGAACACCGCCATCGACAAGACGAGCGACTCGATTGCTTCGGCCGATGCTGCGCTGGCGGGCCTGCAGGGACAGGCGCCTTCGCTAACGCAGACAATCGCTCAGGGTAATGATCTGCTGGGCGAAGCTCGCACCACGGCTGGCAAGTCCATCACCTCGCTCTCCAAGGCGCTCTCGGAGGGCAGCATCGTGCTGAGTAAGACATCGGCTTCTGCGAACGCCGCGATTGGCAAACTCGCCGGTACGGTTACGTCCACGACCACTCGTATCGACAACTCGCTCGAATCCCTTCAGGCGACGATTGACCACAACAGCGCTGTCATCGAGCGCCTGCAGATTCTCGCTAACGATACGTCGACGGGATCGGAGGACGCCGACGCGCTCATCGCATCGACTATCAATTCGCTTCGCGAGCAAAACCAGAAGCTGCAGAGCATCAAGGATGGCCTTTCTGCACAGTCGAGCGCCATGGCAAACGACGCTACGGCAATCTCGAACGCGAGCAACGCACTCAACGCGGCAATTCAGACCGGTACGGCTAACCTCGGTCAGGCTCAGACCGATCTGGGGCAGAACGCGCTGCCGAAGGCTTCGAGCGCGCTTGACTCCTTTGCCGCCGTTTCGGGCGATTTGACCGGCATTGTGTCGGGTATGACCCCCACGATAGCGAGCGCGCGCGGCACGCTGGCGCAGCTCGACGCCACGCTCAAGCAGGCAAAGACCACGCTGTCTCAAACCGACGCCTCCCTTGCCAAGGTTCAGGACAAGCTCGCGACCGCCGCCAATGACATTGCGGCGCTACAGACCTCTGAGTCTATGGGCGAGTTAGCCGACCTCATGGATGTCGACGTCAATGACGTGGCAGATTTCATGGCATCACCGGTTGAGCTGACGTCCAAGTCAATCTATCCGGTCAAGAGCTTTGGCTCGGGCATCGCTCCCTTCTACACCAATCTGGCGCTGTGGGTAGGTGGCTATGTGCTCATCGCTATCTACAAGCTCGAGGTCGACCGCGAGGGCATCGGTAGCTTTACGGCGCGTCAGGGCTACTTTGGCCGCTGGCTGCTGATGGTGATCCTGGGTGCGTTCCAGGCCATCATCGTTACGGTGGGCGATTTGGTGATTGGCGTGCAGTGCGTCAACCCGCTGCTGTTCGTGCTGGGCGGCATCGCTATCTCGTTCACCTACGTCAACATCATCTATGCGCTGTCCACCACGTTTAAGCATATCGGCAAGGCTATCGGTGTCATTCTCGTTATCGTGCAGATTCCGGGTTCGTCGGGCATGTATCCCATCGAGATGATGCCCGGCTTCTTCCAGTGGCTGCATCCGCTGCTGCCCTTCACCTATGGCATCAACCTGCTGCGCGAGACCGTCGGTGGCATGTATTCGTTCAACTACCTGTTCAACCTGTGCATCCTGGGCGTGTTCCTGATCGTGGCGCTCTTTATCGGTCTGCAGCTGCGCCCGTTGCTGCTCAACCTCAATCTGCTCTTTGATAAGCAGCTTTCCACGACGGGCCTCATGATCTGCGAGTCCAACGACCTGCCGCGCCAGCGCTATTCGCTGCGCACGGCCATGCGCGTCATGCTCGATTCGGATTCGTACCGTCGCGAGCTGCTCGATCATGCCGTGGCGTTTGAGCATCGCTACCCGTACTACATCAAGGGCGGTTTTGCCGCCGTGGTAGGCGTCCAGGTCCTGCTCTTTGTGCTTTCGACGGTGCTCGATATCGACAATAACGGCAAGATCATCCTGCTCGTTATCTGGATCATTTCGGTTATCGCCATCTGCGGCTGGCTCATCAACATCGAGTACATCCGTGCGAGCCTCAATACCCAGATGCGTATCTCGGCGCTTTCGGACGAGGACCTGCGCCGCGAGATGCGCGAGCACACGGCTGCCATCCCTGCTGCCCGTCGCATGTTTGGTCTCAACGCCAGCGAGCGGGGCACCAAGGACAGCGAACAGCCCACGAGCCGTCTGCCGCATATCGGTGCGCATCGTAAGGCTCAAGATGCCGACGGCGTTGACAACGTAAGCGGAAACGACGGGGACACCACCCCGCTTGGCAAGCACTCTAAAGGAGGTGAGGCATAAATGAAAAACATCCTGCACTTGTTTAAGCGCGATGTCCAAAACGTGTCTCGCTCCGTGATCGGTATGGTCGTCGTGATGGGCCTGATCATCGTGCCATGCCTGTACGCGTGGTTTAACATCGCCGGAAGCTGGGATCCCTACGGCAATACCGGCAACCTTAAGATTGCAGTGGTCAACACCGACGAGGGCTACGAGAGCGATCTGATTCCCGTCGAGGTCAACGTGGGCGAAAACGTAACCTCCACCCTGCGCGGCAACGAGAACTTCGACTGGGTCGTCCTCAACGACCGAGATAAGGCGATTGAGGGCGTTAAGTCGGGCGCGTACTACGCTGCCGTCGTTATCCCTAAAACGTTTAGCGCCGACATGATGACGCTTTTCTCGACCGAGGTGAAACACGCCGATATCGAGTTCTATGAGAACCAGAAGGCCAACGCCATCGCGCAGATCGTGACTGAAAAGGGTTCGAGCGCCGTCCAGAGTCAGGTCAACGAGACCTTTACCAAGACCATCACGACCATCGGCCTTAAGACCATGTCCAGCCTGCTCGACTATATGAGCACCGACCAGGTGAGCAACTTTATCGCCAATCTGTCCTCTACGCTGGGCGATTCGGTCGAGGACCTGCAGGACGTTCAGGCGAGTGCGACGTCGCTCGCGGGCATTTTGAGCTCTACGTCCGATTCACTGACATCGGCGGGTGGCATGCTCAAGCAGACGGGCACCGTCGATGAGTCGACGAAGCAGCTGATGGAGCATGCCAAGAGCGGCATCAATGATTCCAAGGAAGCGCTCAAGGCCGCCAGCGATGCCGTTGACGCGGCGATTGACGGAAGCGCGGGCTCGTTCGATAACGTGTCCGCCGAGCTTGCGAAGGCATTCGATGCCGCGAATCAGCATGTTGACCTTACGGTGTCTCAGCTCAACGAAGCCGCAGCTGCGCTCAATACGCGTGCTGACGATATCGATGCGATGGCCGATCGGCTCCGCAACCTTGCCGACCAGGTGAGTGATGACAAGCTCAAAGACGGCCTCAAGTCCGCTGCGACGTCGCTGGGCAGAATTGCCGCGGAGTACCGTAACAATGCGAAGGACCTGACGGCGACCGCAAAGTCCCTTTCGGACGGCATGGCGGAGGTCAACAACTCGCGTGCCGAGGTCGACCAGGCCATCGCCGATGCCAAGGCGGGTATCTCGGGTGCCAAGTCCGATTACGATTCTACGTTCTCGGTTAAGGCCAAGGAGCTCAAGAAGACCATTTCGGGCGTTCTGGATTCCCTGAACGGTATCTCGGGTGACTTGGATAGCGCCGTGAGCGGTCTGACCGACGCCTCTGGTTCGCTCGCGAAGGGTCTCTCCAAGGCTGCAAAGCTGGTCAACAAGGCTTCCGATCAGCTGGGCGAGGCGTCGGACAAGATCAGCGCCTTTAAGGATGAGCTTGATAGCGCTTTGATCTCGGGTGACCTGGCCATGATTAAGACAATGATTGGCAGCGACCCCGAGGGCCTCGCCGTGTCGCTTTCTGGTCCTGTCGCACTCGACCGTAAGCCGGTCTATCCAATCCGCAACTACGGTTCGGCCATGGCGCCGTTCTACACGATTCTGTCGCTATGGGTCGGCTCGATCGTACTGGCGGCCATGATGAAGGTTTCGGTTGACGATGAGCTTATCAACGAGCTCATCCCCGTGCGCCTGCACGAGATCTACTTGGGTCGCTACCTGTTCTTTGGCGGTCTGGCTCTGCTGCAGGCAACGCTCGTGTGTGCGGGCGACATCCTGTTCTTTGGCATTCAGTGCGACGACCCGCTGCAGTTTGTGCTGGCGGGCTGGGTCGCGAGTCTCGTGTTCTCCAATATCGTCTACACGCTTACGGTATCGTTTGGAGATATCGGCAAGGCCCTCGCCGTCGTGCTGCTGGTCATGCAGGTCGGCGGTTCGGGCGGTACGTTCCCCATCGAGATGACCGGTCCCGTGTTCCAGGCGATCTACCCGTTCCTGCCGTTTACCCACGGCATCAACGCCATGCACGCCGCCATGGCCGGTGCCTACCATATGGAGTACTGGGTTGAGTTGGGCATTCTGGCGAGCTATCTGATTCCGTCGCTGGCCCTGGGCGTCGTCTTCCGTCGCCCGGTTATCAAAGCCAACGACTGGATCATCGAAAAGCTGGAGAGTACTAAATTAATCTAGCGCAACAGCGTGGCGTTACCGGAACATCGAGGTGTACTCTGCCGATGCTTTAGCGCAGTGAATTGCGTGTGCCGCTTGGTTGTTGATACAGTAGCGGGGCGTGCCGGGGGTCCGGCGCGCCCTGTTTTTATTTGACCATGAGGCGGCATGCAGCCATACGCGTGCGGACACCACGCCCAGATTGAGTGCGAGGATGTTCCATGGCCCAATACGCTGCCAACGAAATCGAAAACTTGCCCGATAGCCCTGTAGCCCGTGAAGACCTGGGCGCGGGCGGCACCTTCCGCGGCGCCGGCGCACGCTCTCCGCTGTTCTGGAAGGTTCTGCTCCTTTCGGTGGCGGTCATCTGGGGCTACTCCTTTACCACTATGAAGGACGCACTCGGCACCATTCCGGTGTTCGCGCTGCTCTATGTACGCTTTCTGCCCGCAGCGTTGGTCATGTTTGCCGTCTTTCACAAGCGCATCATTGCACATTTCAACGCTCGCAACCTGATCGTTGGCCTGAGTATGGGCGTGCTCATGTGGGCGGCCTATGCGTTGCAGACGGTCGGTCTGGCACATACTACGGCGGGCAAGAATGCTTTTTTGACGGGCACGTACTGCATCCTTGTGCCGTTCGCGAGCTATTTTCTGAGCGGCGAAAAACTCACCCGCTATAACCTGGGCGCGGCACTGCTGTGCTTGGCGGGCATTGGCTTGGTGGCGCTCGATAGCGTTGAATTCAACATCGGTGACGTCATTACGCTGGCGGGTGCGGTCTTTTTCGCCATCCAGATGGCGGTGACCGCCAAGTACGGTCGCAAAATGGACATCAACGTCATCACGTTTTGGATGTTTGTGGGCAACGGCGTGCTGAGCCTGGCAACGTCGCTGCTATTCGAGACCCAAGCGCCTCTGTCCGTGTGGACGCCGAGCTTTATCACTGCGATGGCGTTTCTCTCGGTGGGCTGCACATGCGTGGCTCTGCTCATCCAAAACGTCGGCTTGGCGCATGTCCCGGCTTCGACGGGCTCGCTGCTCCTTTCGATGGAGTCCCCTTCGGGCGTGTTGTTTTCGGTGCTGCTGATGGGGGAGGCGCTCACCTCGCGCCTGCTCGCCGGCTTCGTACTTATCTTCCTGTCGATTATCTTGAGCGAGACGCACTTCGATTTTTTGCGCAAAAAGCCGCGCCCGCAATTGTAAACAACTTGTTGCGCCGCCCTCCCGGGGCGGCATTTTTTATGCGTCACCCTTAAAGTAATACCTTGCACTTTACGCTATCAAAGTGCTTGCTGCAAAAACGTTACTGGGGGGCATCTATGGCACCAGCACTGTCCGATCTTCAACCGCAATCAGCGCCCAAGGCCACCGCGGCGGCGCAGGCCGCTATCGGTGACGGTCTTGTTGCAGAAGCTCAGGCTTTTGCAGACGAGCTCGCTGCGTGGCGACACGATTTACACCAGATGCCCGAGCTGGGCAATAGCCTCCCGCAGACCTCTGCGTATATTCAAGCGCGCCTGACCGAGATGGACATCCCATTCGCCACGCTCGTCGATGGTTCCTGTGTTGTGGGCCTTGTCGGCGCCGGTGCCGCTGCGGCCCAGGGCAATGGCGTCTGCACGGACGAACAGGCCGGTACGGTCGTTATGCTGCGCGGCGACATGGATGCCCTGCCCGTTGCCGAAGAGTCAGGCGAGCCTTTCGCCTCTACGAACGGCTGCATGCATGCTTGCGGTCACGATATGCACGCGACGGCGCTGCTTGGTGCGGCGCGCCTGCTCAAGGCCCGCGAGTCCGAGCTTGTCGACGCCAACGCCACGGTTAAGTTGCTGTTCCAGCCGGGTGAGGAGACCTTTGAGGGGGCACGTGCTGCCATCGCCGACGGCTTGCTCGAGAACCCGCGTCCCCAGGCCGCCTTTGCCATGCACGTCAATAGCCAGTCGCCGCTTGGCCTGGTGCTCTACGGCAGCCCGGCGCTCTCGGGCGTGTACGGTTTTCGCATCACGCTTCAGGGCAAGGGTGGCCATGGCTCGAGCCCCGAGATCTGCATCGACCCCATCACGGCCGGCGTCCATGTGCATCTGGCGCTTCAGGAGCTCATCTCCCGCGAGGTGCCGGCGGCCAAGGAGGTCGCACTGACTGTCGGTAAGTTCGCCGGCGGTCAGGCCGCAAATGTCATCCCCGACACTTGTGTGCTCGAGGGAACGCTGCGCGGCTTCGACGTCGAGCTCATGGAGCACCTCAAGACCCGCATCGCGGAGGTCGTCAAAGGTGTTGCCACGACCTATCGTACGCCGGCGACTATCGAGACGCTCTCGGATGTTCCCCCGCTCGTACTCGATGACGATATGACGCAGGCGTCGCTTGGCTACGTGGGCGCGGTGCTGCCCAAGTCCGCCTTCTTGCCACTGTTCCACGCCATGGCGAGCGAGGACTTCGCGCTTATCTCGAGCGAGATCCCGAGTGCGTACTTTACCGTGGGCGCTGCCGCGACTGATACGGACGAGCATTTTGCTCAGCACCATCCCAAGGTACGCTTTAGCGATGCCGAGCTGCCGCTCGGCGCCGCGGCTTATGCGGCAGTCGCTTTGGGCTATATCGCCGACCACCGGTAGCACCCAACCTTGCCTTTCAAGCCTGCGGGCATGGCCATAAGGCCTATGCCCTTGTCTTTCAAGGCAATCTTGGGCACCGTGGGCGCCATCGTCTCGGGCGTGCTGTTCGATGCCACGGGCTCCTTTGCGAGCACCTGGATTGTGTGCCTGGCGTGCTCCGTGGTCATGCTCGTGTTCCTGCTGACATCCGAGCCCATCGCCGCCAAGCTGCGCGCGAGCGTGGCGGGGGAGTAGACGTCCGTCGCTCTTTTCTGTTCGCCCTGTTCTGTCCGTGGCTGCCCTGGAAGTCGAATGGATGCTCATACCATCATTCGGTTTCCAAGGCGGCCACGGGCCTACGAAATGATCCGTTTTCCTCCGTCCCCAACAGATCACGTGATTCGAAAGAGGCGAAGGAAAACGAATCACAAAACGCGGCGGCGCATCTGGCCGAACGAGTCCCCATACCCTCGTTCGGTCAGACGCGCCGCCGCGTTTTGTGTTTGTGCCGTATAATGACCACTATCTATGACGCGATACAAAAGAAAGGTGTTTGCCCATGCAGGCACAGAAGGCGGAGGGAACCCGCGACCTTATCGGCGCCGAGATGCGCGCCTGGCAAAAGATGCAGCAGATTGCGGCCGGCGTGTTCGAGCCGTTTGGCTTTAAGCCCATCGAGACGCCCGCGATCGAGCAGGTGGACGTGTTTGTCCACGGTATCGGCCAGTCGACCGACGTCGTGCGCAAGGAGATGTTCCGCGTGTTTAGCGGCGCCAACCTGGAGCGCGTCTTTACCGAGGGTACCGATACCAAGCTCAAGCCCAAGCAGCGCTTGGCGCTTCGCCCCGAGGGCACGGCCGGTGTGGTGCGCGCCGTCGTGGAGAACAACCTGGTGCCCCAGGGCTCCACGCCGTTTAAGGCTTACTACGCCGAGGCCATGTTCCGCGGCGAGCGTCCCCAGAAGGGCCGCCTGCGCCAGTTCCATCAGGTGGGCATCGAGTGGCTCGGCGCTCCCGATCCGGCGGCAGACGCCGAGTGCATCATCATGCTCATGGAGTTCTACAAGCGCCTGGGCTTCGACCTTTCCAAGCTTCGCCTGCTTATTAACTCGATGGGCGATGCGCAGTGCCGTCCGGCCTATCGCGAGCAGGTCAAGCAGTTTATCCTCGATCACGCCGACGAGATGTGCGATGAGTGCCGCGAGCGCGCCGAACTTAACCCACTGCGCGCCTTCGACTGCAAGAACGACCATTGCCGCGAGATCATGGCCGACGCTCCGCTGATGGGCGACAACCTGTGCGATGAGTGCCGTGAGCACTACGAGCAGGTCAAGCGCTATTTGGATGCGGCGGGTATCGAGTATGTCGAGGATCCCACCTTGGTGCGTGGCCTGGACTACTACACCCGTACCGTCTTTGAAGTCGAGGCCCCCGGCGCCGGCGTCGGCTCCATTGGCGGCGGCGGTCGCTACGATGGCCTCGTCGAGCTCGAGGGCGGCAAGCCCACGGCAGGCGTCGGCTTCGCCGTCGGTTTTGAGCGCGCCCTGCTGGCCCTGCAGGCCTTTGGCAGCGACCTGGGTGCCGAGGAGGTCCCGTGTGTCTACGTAGCCAACGCCGGCAAGGAGCTGCGTCAGAACGTCTTTACCATTACGCAGGAGCTTCGCGCCGCAGGGATTGTGACCGAGGCGGACTATCAGGGCCGTTCGCTCAAGGCTCAGTTTAAGCAGGCCGACAAGGTGGGCGCCAAGCTCATCCTGGTCCTGGGTGGCGACGAGCTTGCCGCCGGCAAGGTCAAGGTGCGCGACATGCAGAGTCACGACGAGGTTCTCGTCGATTTGGCCAACGCTGTCGAGGCGGTTCGCGAGCGCCTGTAGCGTATCTTTTTGAGCTGCGGGCCTGCTAACGTGCCCTGCTCATGGAGAGTAATTGTTACGGGGGTGTTTCGCATTTATGCGGAATGCCCCCGTTTGCATATGCCGTCCACCGAGAAATACGACCATTTGGGGCAAAAAGCCTTGCAATGCAGAAAATACTTTTGTGTGGTAAAGCGCAATCAGCTTCGAAAGTTTTTGCCGAGTGCCTATAATAAATACCGCATGTTACGTGCATAGAAGGAGGAATGGGAGGAAACGTGGCTGAGAACCTAAGCAACCAGTCTGTACCCGAAGCCGCGGCGCGTGTCGCTGCCGTGGTCAACCGCCTCGTTAACCGAATCGGCTCGAATGCCGAGTCCAGGGAGCGTCTCGCCGAGATCGAGATCCCCGAGGAACTGCGCGATAATCTGGCGCTGTTCCTGCGCCTGGAGCGCCGCGTGCTTAGCGAGTATGATCCCGAGATCGCGGACCTGTTCGACAAGATTTTGACAGCCGAGATTGTGGCCAATGCTGGCAACCCCGGTAGCCGCGCTGCCGACGAGTCCGTTGACGAGCAGGGCGTGCCCACTGCCGACGAGCCCACCGCCGTGGCGTTTCGCGAAGTCGTCGATCTGATCGACAGCCTGCCGCTCGATAAGCAACAGGTCATTGTCCGCGCCTTTACGAGCTTCTTCCATCTGGCAAACCTGTCGGAGGAGAACTACCGTGTGGCGCAGCTGCGCGAGCGCGAGGCCGGCGCATCGACCGATACCGAGGTCGATCCCGCTAACGAACTCACCGTCGCCTATCACCAGTTGGTAAACGAGATGGGTGCCGAGGGCGCCAACGAGCTGCTCGGCAAGCTCGAGTTCCACCCTGTCTTTACCGCACATCCCACCGAGGCTCGTCGTAAGGCCGTCGAGGGCAAGATTCGCCGTATCTCCAACCTGCTGGAGGAGCGTCCGCGTCTGGGTGGCTCCGACCTGGTGGAGAACGAGCGTCATATGCTGCAGGAGATCGACGCCCTGGTTCGCACGAGCCCCATCGCGCTCAAGAAGCCCACGCCGGTCGAGGAAGCCGATACCATCATCGACATCTTCGATAACACGCTGTTCGACGTTATCCCCGTCATCTATCGTCGTTTTGACGACTGGGTGCTGGGTGATAAGGCCGGTACCGTGCCGCCGCTGTGCCCGGCGTTCTTCCATCCCGGCAGCTGGATCGGCTCCGATCGCGACGGTAACCCCAACGTCACCGCCAAGGTGAGCCGCGAAGTCGCCGCCAAGTACTTCACTCACATGGTGCTCAAGCTCGAGGACAAGTGCCGCCGCATCGGCCGCAACCTGACGCTCGAGGCCACCTACAGCAAGCCGTCTGCCGAGCTCATCAACCTGTGGAACCATCAGGTCGAGATGAGCCCTCGTTACACGGCCCGCGCCGAGCTGATCTCCGAGCACGAGCCGCATCGCGCCGTCATGCTCGTCATGGCCGATCGTCTGAACGCCACCGTGCGTCGCATCACCGACACGATGTATCACAGCGCCGATGAGTTCCTGGATGACCTGCGTGTCGTCCAGCGTTCGCTGGCTGCCTGCGGTGCCGTCCGTGCTGCCTACGGCCCGGTCCAGACCATCATCTGGCAGGTCGAGTCCTTCGGCTTCCATATGGTCGAGATGGAGTTCCGTCAGCACTCCGTGGTGCACGCCCGCGCCCTCAAGGATATCCACGAGAACGGTATCCACGGCGACCTGCAGCCCATGACGCGCGAGGTCATCGACACCTTCCGTGCCATCGGCTCCATCCAAAAGCGCTACGGCAAGAAGATGGCGCACCGCTATATCATCTCGTTCACCAAGAGCGCCCAGCATGTGGCCGACGTCTTTGAGCTCGCCCACCTGTCCTTTGCACACGAGGAGGATGTCCCCGAGCTCGATGTGATCCCGCTGTTCGAGCAGCTCGAGGACCTCGAGGGCTGCGTCGACGTGCTCGACCAGATGCTCACGCTGCCCGTGGTGCAGAAGCGCCTTGCCCAGACCAACCGCCGCATGGAGGTTATGCTGGGCTACTCCGACTCCTCCAAGGATGCCGGTCCTACCACGGCTATGCTCGCGCTGCACTCCGCACAGGAGCGTATTGCCAAGTGGGCCGAGAAGAACGATATCGATTTGGTGCTCATGCACGGTCGCGGCGGTGCCGTGGGCCGTGGTGGCGGCCCGGCCAACAAGGCCGTGCTGGCTCAGCCCAAGGGTTCGGTCAACTGCTTCTTTAAGCTCACCGAGCAGGGCGAGGTCATCTTTGCCCGTTACGGCAACCGCACGCTGGCTCAGCGCCATGTTGAGTCCGTTGCCGCCGCAACGCTTTTGCAGTCGGCCCCGAGTGTCGAGAAGACCAACACCGAGACCACGCAGAAGTTCTGGGATATGGCCGAGAAGCTCAACGCCGCAAGCCACGAGCGCTATCTGGACCTGCTGAACACCGAGGACTTTACACCGTGGTTCTCGACCGTGACGCCGCTGACCGAGGTCGGTCTGCTGCCGATCGGCTCGCGTCCCGCCAAGCGCGGCTTGGGTGCAAAGTCGCTCGACGACCTGCGTACCATTCCGTGGATCTTCAGCTGGAGCCAGGCGCGCATCAATCTGGCTGCTTGGTACGGCCTGGGTACCGCCTGCGAGCAGTTTGGCGATTTGGACCAGCTTAAGGCTGCCTACCAGGAGTGGCCGTTCTTCCGCACCTTTATCGACAACATCGAGATGTCGATCGCCAAGACCGACCAGCGCATCGCCAAGATGTATCTGCACCTGGGCGATCGCCAGGATCTGTCCGAGAAGGTCTTTACCGAGATGCAGCTCACGCGTAAGTGGGTCCTTGCTATCGTCGGTGACGAATGGCCGCTGCAGCGCCGCCGCGTGCTCGGCTGCGCCGTTCGCGTGCGTAACCCCTATGTCGACGCCCTGTCCATCGCCCAGGTTCGCGCCCTTCGCGAGGTGCGTATGAACCAGGACGAGATGGCCGAGGAGAAGAAGGCTGAGTACATGAGCCTGATTCTTTCGACTGTGACCGGCGTCTCGGCAGGTTTGCAGAACACGGGGTAATCGATAGCCCTGTAGTCGTTGTCCGGGGCCGCCGTATGTTTTCTTTCCGGTGCGTCCTCGGACATGCAAGAAGCCCTCGCTGCGCACTTCGTGCGGTGAGGGCTTCTTGCGTCCTGCGGAGTGTGCCTAAAAGTAAACCTATGGCGGGCCCTGCGATGTCCGACCTTTGGCGGATCAGCCGCTGGGTGAGGGTGGTGCTTGGGGCGACGTGCAAAAAACGGAGTTTTCAGCAGCCAAAGATTGATGTATAAGGCGATAGCCGATTTTCGCTGCCTTTGTTGATGCCTCTGCGCGCCAATTGGAGGCTAACGATGTTCAAATTTGGCGGGCTTATCGCAGTGCGTCGTCCTGACGGGATGAGTCGTGAGGGATTTCGGCCTTTTAAGAGACTCTTGGCCCCATAATCTGATTTCGTGATGCAGAATACTCGCAAAAATGCACGCTCCGGAGGGTACTACCCTGTTACGGCTAGAAATCCTTGCGCCATTTTATGCAATTAATTGACGCATTTATGCAAGATGGCTTACGCGCGCATGCCATCGGGGTGGACGTTCGCCTCGGCATTGCGTAAGCCATCCTGCCCATAGTGTCTTTGGCAGACGGCCGCGGTTCCGTTTGGGATCGCGGTTGTTTTGTTGTGGGTCAAATATGAACGTTGTGTTAATGACTCGGTGGACGGTGGTGTTTTTCGGTGAGCGGCGTATCCTTCCAACGGTTTATCTAGTGTGTCAGTTGAAAGGAAGAGGGCGCTCGTCATTGTTTGAATGTGAACTACCGTTTGACCACAAGACGTTGCATCTAGAGCTCGAGGATAAGAACTTCGCTGGTGTGATGGAGGGTCATCAAAACGAGTTTAAGACCACGAAATCGCAGGAAGAGCTGGTAGAGGAGTCGCTTGCCAACCCTTATGGCTCGCCTTCGCTCGAGGAGCTTTGTGCTGGCAAGAAGGATATTGTCATCATTAGCTCCGACCATACGCGTCCCGTTCCCTCGCGTGTGACGATGCCTATTCTGCTGCATCACATCCACTCCGCTGCGCCCGAGGCTCGTGTGCGTATTTTGGTTGCTACGGGTATGCACCGTCCGTCGACGCACGAGGAGCTCGTCAACAAGTACGGCGAGGAGATCGTTGCCAACGAGGAAATCGTTATGCACGTCGCGACTGATGACAGCATGATGAAAAAGATCGGCACCCTGCCTTCTGGTGGCGAGTGCATCATCAACAAGATTGCCGCCGATTGCGATCTGCTGCTTGCCGAGGGCTTTATTGAGCCGCACTTCTTTGCCGGTTTCTCTGGTAGCCGCAAGTCCGTCCTGCCTGGCATCGCCAGCTACAAGACCATCATGTACAACCACAACGGTCAGTTTGTGAACGATTCTCATTCGCGTGCCGGCAACCTGTGCCACAACCACGTGAGCGAGGACATGTTTGCCGCTGCCGAGATGGCTCACCTTGCCTTTGTGCTTAACGTGGTGCTCAACGGCAAGCACGAGGTCATCGGCTCCTTTGCCGGCGACATTCACAAGGCACACGAGGCTGGCTGCGAGTTCGTGAAGAGCCTTGCCGGCGTTGAGCCCGTCGAGTGCGAGATCGCCATCACCACCAACGGCGGCTACCCGCTCGATCAGAACATCTATCAGGCCGTGAAGGGCATGTGCGCTGCCGAGGCTACGCTTCCCGAGGGTGGCGTGATCATCGACGTCGCCGGTTGTGCCGACGGTCACGGTGGCGAGGGCTTTTATCACAACATCGCCGACAACGATCCGGCGGAGTTTGAGCGCGCTTGCATCGACCGTCCTAAGGACGAGACCCTGCCCGACCAGTGGACGAGCCAGATTTTCGCCCGCATCCTGGCGCATCATCCCGTGATCATGGTCACCAACCTGTGCGATCACCAGATGCTCAAGGATATGCACATGACGCCGGTCAACACTATCGAGGAGGCGCTCAAGCTCGCCTTTGAGATGAAGGGTGCCGATGCCAAGGTAGCAGTTATTCCCGATGGCCTGGGCGTTGTCGTCGCGCAGCACTAGTGCGTGGCCTAAACGAATCGTTTATAACCGACAAGAAAGATAAGGTTTTATGCTTACCAAACTCCTCTGCGAATTCGGTGCAACGGCCCTCATGATCATCTTTGGCGTGGGCGTGCACTGCGATACCGTGCTTAAGGGCACCAAGTATCAGGGCTCCGGCCACATGTTTGCCATCACCACCTGGTCTTTTGGCATCTCGGTCTGCCTGTTTGTCTTTGGCGGCGCCGTGTGCATGAACCCCGCCATGGTGCTTGCCCAGTGCATCGTCGGCCTGGTGCCGTGGAGCAGCTGCATCCCCTTCATGGTTGCCGATATGCTCGGCGGCTTTGCGGGTGCCGTGATCGCGTGGTTGATGTATGCCGATGAGTTCAAGGCTTCCGATGGTGTCATCGATCCCGTTGCTCAGCGCAACATCTTCTCGACCAACCCCACCACCGAGGGCACCAACTATGCCCGTAACTTCTTCTGCGAGGCTATCTGCACCTTCGTGTTCATCAGCGCCATCCTTGCTGCCGCTAGCCGCGCCGGCGAGAACGTTTTGATGCTCGCTATCTGCGTCGGTCTGATCGTTTGGGCCGTTGGTATGGGCATGGGCGGCATCACTGGCTTCGCCATGAACCAGGCTCGTGACCTTGGCCCTCGCATGGCCTATCAGGTGCTGCCGATTAAGAACAAGGCTGACAACAACTGGAAGTACGGCCTGCTCGTTCCTGGCATCGCCCCGTTTGTCGGTGCCGCTCTGGCCGCGCTGTTTGTGCATGGTTTCTTGGGCATGTTCTAGTCTGAGGCTACATAGTTGTCCGCTGGCCACATGGGGTAACTTCCCAGCGCGTCCTCGGACATGAAAGAGCCCCCGCTGCGCACTTCGTGCGGCGGGGGCTCTTTCGTCCTGCGGAATGCGCTGGGAAGTTACCCCATGCGGCCAGCTGCGGGATCTTAGTCGCGTTGGAACAAGCAACCCAACATATATAGCTGAATTTGGATGGGAAGGGCTTGTTGCTGTTGGGGGCGTTGAAGCGTGAGTGACACTTTGGGATACGTGGCGGCCTGGGTTGGGGTGATGCTTTGGGATGAGCTTCTTACTTAGGTGAAGAGGGGCTTGATGGCTGATAGGTAGTCTTTGGCTACTTCCTCTTTTGGGGCTTGGAAGTTGTGCCAGGCCCACCATTGGACCATTCCTACGAAGCTTGAGGCTATGTGGTGTAGTAGGAAGCTTCGGTCCATGGTTCCGGCGGGGCCTGCGGGGTCGACGGGGACGGTTTCGGCTGCTCGTGACATGATGGTTTTGCGTAAGCAGTCGGCGAAGACGCGTGAGCCGGCGCCGGCTACCAGCGCTCGAACGCCCTGGCGACACTCCCAGAGATTGTTGAGGATATGCTCGACCTGCACGAGCGGGTCGTCGAGCGGTGTGCCATCGTCGTCGAGGGCGTGGGTGCAGATGTCGCTCACGAGCTCGGACAGTAGGTCGTCTTTGCTCTTAAAGAGGCCGTAGAATGTCGCGCGGCCTACGTGAGCGCGCGCGATGATGTCGCCGACGGTGATCTTGCCGTAGTCCTCCTCGCGAAGGAGCTCGGAGAATGCTGCGACGATGGCGGCGCGGCTTTTGATTTTGCGGGCATCCATGGCTATGCATCTACGTGAACAAGCAGGCAACGGAGCGTGCCGGAGCAGCCCTCGTAAGGGCGCTTACCGGCGCCGTAGCCGACGGCTTCGATGCGGTAGCGTGAGGGCAGTTGGTCGGACGTGCGCAGCGCGGTGACGATGGCAGCGCCCGTGGGCGTCACGAGCTCGCCGGCGACCGGTGCGGGCGTGAGGGCGATATTGCCTGCTTGGCATAGGTTGACGACGGCGGGCACCGGGATGGGCATAAGGCCGTGGGCACAGTGGATGGTGCCGTGACCCTCGGAGAGCGACTCGACTACGATGTCCTCGATACCCAGGTCATCGAGACAGATGGCGACCGAGCAGATGTCAACGATGGAGTCGACGGCGCCCACCTCGTGGAACATGACGGTCTCGGGCGTTTTGCCGTGGGCCTTGGCCTCGGCGGCGGCGAGCGCGGTAAAGATGGCGAGCGCGCGACGCTTGGCGCCATCGCTTAACTGCGAGCCATCGATGATGGCGGTGACGTCCGCCAAAGAACGGTGGTGATGGTGGTGGGCGTGATGGTGACCCTCGTGGCCATGACCGTGGGCCTCATGGTCATGCTCGTGGCAGTGCTCATGTTCGTGCTCGTCATGATCATGATGGTGGTGCTCATGCTTGTGCGTGTGCTCGGCAGCTGCCTCGTTGCCGTAGAGCCAGGCCATGTCGTGGTCGTGGTTCTCGAGCTCCTCTGCCAGCTGAACGTCAAAGTCGCAGGCGTCGATGCCATGCTTGTTTACGCGGGTGACGGCAATCTCAAAGCCGTCGACCGGCAGCGTGGCGAGCTGTTCGCGCAGGTGCTCCTCGCTGGCGCCCAGGTCGAGCAGGGCCGCGACGGTCATGTCGCCGCTGATGCCCGAGGTGCCGTCGATGATAAGCGTGTGCTGATGGTTGGACATGAAATGCTCCTTAGCGGGCGCAGGACGTGCCGGCGCTCAGATGATTGATAAGACTTGCCTGGTAGGCGGCGCCGAAGCCGTTGTCGATGTTGACGACCGAAACGCCGCTGGCGCAGGAGTTGAGCATGGCGAGCAGTGCGGCCACGCCGCCAAAGCTCGCGCCATAGCCCACACTGGTGGGGACGGCGATGACCGGACAGCTCACAAGGCCTCCTATGACGCTCGCCAGGGCGCCCTCCATGCCGGCGATGGCGATGACCACCTGCGCCTGGGCAAGTTCCTCAGCATGAGCGAGCAGACGGTGCAGGCCGGCGACACCCACGTCGTAGAGGCGATCGACCTCGTTGCCGTAGAACTCGGCCGTCAGTGCCGCCTCTTCGGCGACGGGCAGGTCGCTCGTACCGGCGCAGGCGACGACGATGCGTCCGTTGCCGGTAGGGGAGGGCTTGCCGCCCACGAGGGCGAGCTGGGCGTCCGGGACATATCCCAGGTCGATGCCGTTGCCGAGAAGCTCACCGGTGCGGGCTGCCTTTTCGCCGTCCAGACATGTGACCAGGATGCGCTCCTGGTCTGCATCGAGTAACGCTTTGATAATGGCGGCAATTTGCTCGGCGGTTTTACCGGCACCGTAGACAACCTCGCCGGCTCCCTGGCGCACTCCGCGCGAAAGATCGAGCTGCGCAAAGCCCAAATCGGCAGTCGGAGCCGTCTGGATGCGCGTAAGGGCATCGGCAGGGGTGACTGATCCGCCGGCAACATCGCTCAGCAGCTGCTCAAGATCTCGCTTATCCATATATGTTCCCTTCGACGGCGCAAAGTCTAGCACTCAAAGGGTATGTTTCCGAACACTAAGACAAAATTGTTCGGAAACTATAGGACAGACTGATTCAATTGTTAAACGGATCGGCTAGTCACGCAGGATGATGTCCATGGCGAGCATCAGGTTGCGCTCGTCGATGGCAAACGGGGCGGCTTCGCGCGTCTTGGGCTTGGCGCAAAACGCGATGCCCGTGCCCGCGGCCTGAATCATGGGGATGTCATTGGCGCCGTCGCCGATCGCGACGGTGTGGGCCATGTCGACGCCGCACTCAACTGCCCAGTCCAGCAGCTGGATGAGCTTGGACTCCTTGGTCACAATCTCGGCAGCCAACTTACCGGTGAGCTTGCCGTCCACGACTTCCAGGCGGTTGGCCAGGCAAAAATCGATACCCGCGGCGGCTACGATCTTGTCAGCGACCTCGTGGAAGCCGCCGCTCACCACGCCGACCTTCCAGCCCTTGCTGTGCGCCGAGCGCACAAGTTCCAACGCGCCGGGGGTAAATGTCACGCGCTCAAAGGTGCGCTCGAACACGCTCTCGTCCAGGCCGGCGAGCAGCCCCACGCGCTTCTCGAGCGCTTGCTTAAAGTCGAGCTCGCCGCGCATGGCGCTTTCGGTGATCTGCGCAACTTGCTCGCCCACGCCGGCCTCCTCGCCCAACAGGTCGATGACCTCCTGGTTGATGAGGGTGGAGTCGATATCCATAACGATGAGGCGTGCAGTCATGGCGGGCCTTTCCAAGTGCTGTTTTATTGGGGCATATTGTCGCACGTGACGGGCGCGGGCGGGTGCCGCGGTGCATCAATTGTTTCGTCTCCGTCAAGTCTTTGGGCAGGAGCCACTTTTTCGCGGTACATCGACACAGGTGCGATAAGATAGAACGCCATGTCTGGCTGCGCGGTTTACGCAGGCTGGGCAAATCTGTACGACGCCGCCCGGAACGACACGGGGCGGCACAGATCCATAAAGGAGGATCACTGGTATGAGCCAGACCCGTCCCATCGACGAGCATTCCATGCACACCCGTACCTGCGGAGAACTTCGCCGCGAGAACGTGGGCGAAGAGGTCACCCTCACCGGTTGGGTGAGCCGTCGCCGCGACCACGGCGGCCTTATCTTCTGCGACCTTCGCGACCGCGAGGGCATCACGCAGCTCACCTTCGACCCCGAGCACTCCGACGGCGACGCCTTTAAGATCGCCGAGACCATGCGTCCCGAGTGGCCCATCAAGATCCATGGCGTCGTGCGCGCTCGTGGTGAGGAGACCACCAACACCAAGCTCGCGACCGGCGAGATCGAGGTCCTGACCGATCATGCCGAGGTGCTCAACACGTCCGTCACCCCGCCGTTCCAGATCGAGGACGGCATCGAGACCAGCGAGGACACCCGTCTGCGCTATCGCTATCTGGACCTCCGTCGTCCCGAGATGATGGCCAACCTCAAGCTGCGCTCCGACTTTACCTTTGCCATTCGCGAGGCGCTGCACAACCGTGAGTTCATGGAGGTCGAGACGCCCTCCCTGTTTAAGTCCACGCCCGAGGGCGCTCGCGACTTCATCGTTCCCAGCCGTATTCAGCCGGGCAACTTCTACGCCCTGCCGCAGTCCCCGCAGCTCCTGAAGCAGCTGCTTATGGTCGGTGGCGTCGAGCGCTACTACCAGGTTGCCAAGTGCTTCCGCGACGAGGACCTGCGCGCCGACCGTCAGCCCGAGTTCACCCAGGTCGATATCGAGATGTCCTTCGTGGACCAGAACGATGTCATGAGCGCGCTCGAAGAAGTCCTGTCCGATGCCTTCGGTCGCATGGGTGTCGAGATGCCCACGCCGCTGCGTCGCATGAACTACTGGGAGGCCATGGACACCTATGGCTCCGACAAGCCCGATACCCGCTATGGCATGCACTTGGTCGACCTGACCGACATCTTTGCCAACTCCAAATTCAAGGTCTTCGCGACTGCCGCAAACGAGGAGGGCTCTGTCGTCAAGGCCATCAACGCCAAGGGCGCCGGTGCCTGGGCACGTGCCAAGATCGATAAGCTCGCCGGCGTGGCCTCCACGTTTGGCGCCAAGGGTCTGGCCTGGATCGCATTCCGCGAGGACGGCTCCATCAACAGCCCCATCGTCAAGTTCTTCTCGGACGAGGAAATGGCTGCTCTGCGCGAGCGCATGGACGTCGAGCCCGGCGACCTTGTGATGTTCGCCGCCGGCCCGCGCCTGCTCTCCGACGAGATCCTGGGCGGCATGCGTTCGCACATGGCCAATGCGCTCGAGATCAAGCGCGAGGGTCACGACTTCCTGTGGGTCGTCAACTTCCCGCTGTTCCATTGGGACGAGGATCGCAAGGCCTATGCTGCCGAGCACCAGCCGTTCACTCTGCCGACCGAGACCGACATCGCCAAGATCGAGGCCGATCCGCTGGCAGCCGGTTCGTGCACCTACGACTTTGTCATGGACGGCTTTGAGGCCGGCGGCGGCGGTATGCGCATCCACAACGCCGAGATGCAAATGTCCATGCTCAAGCTCCTGGGCTTTACCGAGGAGCGCGCCGAGTCTCAGTTCGGCTTCCTCATGGAGGCCCTCAAGTTTGGTGCGCCCCCGATGGGCGGTTTCGCTCTGGGCCTGGACCGCGTGTGCATGCTGCTCACCGGTTCCGACTCCATCCGCGACGTCATGGCGTTCCCCAAGACGGCCAGCGGCTCCGACCTCATGTCGGGCGCCCCGAGTGCCGTTAGCGGCGCCCAGCTCAAGGACGTCAGCCTGCGTCTGATGTAGGCGAGCGGCTACATATTGCCCGCAACGCGGGAAGGACGTGTGCCTTCCCGCGTTTTTTATGTCGTGACGTCATGGTTCGGAGGCTTGCTGTCGTGCGCCGGGAAACTACAATCCGGAATCTGCGTCCAGAACGGGTCGCGCTTTCCCAAAGGGGGTCCTCTGGGAAAGCGCGACCCAGAATTCAGCAATATAATGGGGCACTGTTTCCGGTTGAGCTGTCTAACGGAAACTGTGCCCCAGAACGAGCGCTCAAAACGGGACAGGCTTTCCGCAACAACTGTCTGGCGGAAAGCCTGTCCCAGTATCTTATAACGAGTCTCTCTGGATCAGCTGCATGCGCATCACGGAGGTGGTCGGCTCGGCACCCTTGATCATATCGAGCGCAATGTTGGCGGCCATGTGGCCTTCTTCGCGCAGGGGCTGGCGGACGGTCGTGAGCGCGGGGACGCAGCGCGTCGCAATCTCGTGATCGTCGAAGCCGACGACAGAAACGTCCGCCGGAACGGATAGGCCTGCCTCGTTGAGTGCGGTGATGACGCCAGCCGCGATACGGTCCGATCCGCAGAGCACGCCATCGAAAGCAATCTCGCGCGCGAGGATCTGGTGTATGGCCTGATAGCCGTCTCCACTGTTCCAGCCGGTATAGATAACGTTTGCGTCTGGGAGGTCTTCGCCCAAGACGGCGCGGTAGCCGCGCAGGCGGTCGACAACAGCGGGGTTGTCTTGCGGTCCCAACACGGCGACGATATCTTTGCGCCCGCTCTTCTTCATGGCGAGTGCCGCAAAGCGTCCGCCCTCTTCGTCGTCGGAGTAGACCGTCGAGAACACATCGCGATAGGGGTGGCCCTCGAGCTGGCCGCACAACACGGTGGGTACGCCCAGCTCGCGCAGCACCTCGAGCAACTCGCTGCCTTTGTAGGGGGAGACGTCGATCACGGCGTCGAACGAGCGTCGCTCAAAGTGCTCGCGTGCGCGGTTGCGCTCATGCGTAGAAGAAGCCTGCAAGATAACGGGCAGATAGGACGACTCCGACAGTTCCTCGGTAATGCCGCTCAAAAACTCGCTATAGGTGGGGTCGCTGAAGAGTTCACTCAGGGGCTCGGTCACGAGCACGGCGATGATTTCCGTGCGCCCGACAGCGAGCGCTCGGCCACGAGCGTTGGGGACAAAATTGACTTCCTTGGCCGCCGCGCGGACGCGCTTTTTGGTTTCCTCGCTAATGCGGGGCGAATCGTTGAGGGCACGCGATGCCGTGGAGCGCGATACGCCGGCAGCTGCGGCAACCTCGGCAAGCGTAGGTGCGGTGCGAACTGGTTGGGTCATGGCGTCTCCTGGAAAATGAGGTCGATGTTGTCACTGATACGGGCTGGTGCGGATACAGCTTACTATAGTGCGCCTGAACAGCGTTCATGATATCCGGCCACTGGCGGCATTTCACATTCAAGCTGCTGCTGAACATGGCTTGCAAGGGTGGGGCATAGATGGGCGCGGCCGTTGTCCGTCGCCTGGGAATGCTGTTTTGCGCTGAGTTTCGATACTCAGAGTGACATAAGTGTCGTGGTTGTACAACCGGTTGCACCGTTAATCCGGCGAAATCGACCGTTCAGCGGACAACCGGTTGCACAGTTTTTTGTATCGCCCGTAAGATAAGGACAACCGGTTGCACAAGAATCACTACGATGACGAAGGAGCATCACCATGGACGCCATTAACGATTGGGAAAACCAAGCGCTCACCCACAGGAACCGCCTGGCACCCCATGCGTACTTTATGGGTTACGAGACCGCCGATCTCGCTGCAACGTACAGCCGCGAGCTGTCGCGCGGGTTTGTCCAGCTGTCCGGCTCGTGGCAGTTCCGCCTCTTTGAGGGCCCCGCTGCCGTCTCCAACGAGGAGCTCTCCACGTACAAGCCCGAGTGGGATCACGTGGAGGTTCCGCACCTGTGGCAGGTGGACGGCTATGGCAACCTTGCCTACACCGACGAGGGTTTCCCGTTCCCGGTGGACCAGCCGTTCGTTCCCTCCGACGACCCCACGGGCGTCTACCAGCGCATCGTCAATCTTCCCGTCGTTCCTACCGGCGCTCGCGAGATCATTCGCTTCGACGGCATCGAGAGCTATGGCGAGCTGTACGTCAACGGTCAGTTTATCGGCATGACCAAGGGTTCGCGCCTGTCTGCCGAGTTCGACGTGACCGACGCGCTCGTCGAGGGCGACAACCTGTTTGCGGTCAAGGTCCTGCAGTACAGCGATGGCAGCTATATCGAGGATCAGGATATGTGGTGGGCCTCGGGCATCTTCCGCGATGTGTACCTTATGCAGCGTCCCGCCGCGCACCTGGTCGACTTTAGGTTCCGCACGCACCGCGAGGGCGATACCGCTCTGATTACGCTCGATACGGTGGCCGAGGGCGCAAGCCGCGTCGTGTATACGCTCAGCGATGGCGAGAATGTGGTCGCTACGGGCGAGTGCGTCGACGGCCATGCCGAGTGCAGCGTGACCGATGCCCACTTCTGGAATCCCGAGGACCCCTTCCTCTACGACCTTACGTTTGAGGTCTACGACGGCGACAAGGTGAGCGAGTACGTCCCGCATCGCCAGGGTCTTGCCGAGGTGACGGTCGAGGGCAATCATATCTACCTCAACGGCACTTACTTTAAGATGCATGGTGTCAACCGCCACGATCACGACGATCACAAGGGCCGCGCCGTGGGCCTCGATCGCATGCGTCGCGACCTGGAGCTCATGAAGCAGCACAACATCAACGCGGTGCGCACTTCCCACTACGCCAACGACCCGCGCTTTTACGAGCTGTGCGACGAGTACGGCATCATGCTGGTCGCCGAGACCGATATGGAGAGCCACGGCTTCGAGAATATCGGCAATATCGCCCTGGTCACCGACGACCCTGCCTGGGAGCCGGCTTACGTTGACCGTGTTGAGCGCCTGGTGATGCAGGAGCGCAACCACGCGTGCATCATCATGTGGTCGATGGGCAACGAGAGCGGCTATGGCTGCAACATCCGCGCGATGTACGCCAAGGCTCACGAGCTCGACGGTCGTCCGGTCCACTACGAGGAGGATCGCAACGCCGATACCGTCGACGTTATCTCCACCATGTACTCCCGCGTGTCGCAGATGAACGACTTTGGTGAGCATCCATTCCCCAAGCCGCGCATCAACTGCGAGTACGGTCACTCCATGGGCAACGGCCCCGGAGGCCTGTCCGAGTATCAGGAGGTCTTCGATCGCTGGGATTGCATCCAAGGCCAGTTTATCTGGGAATGGTGCGACCACGGTTTGGCTGCTGTGACCGAGGACGGCGTTGCCTACGACATGTACGGCGGCGACAACGGCGACTACCCCAACAACAGCAACTTCTGCATCGATGGCATGGTGTTCCCTTGGCAGCAGCCGAGTCCGGGCCTCACTGAGTATGGCCAGGTCATCTGCCCGGTTCGCATGGCTTATGACGCCGAGGCAGGCGAGCTGACTGTCACTAACAAGCGTTGGTTTACCACCCTCGAGGATGTCTGCCTGTCGGCCGAGACCCTGGTGGACGGCGACGTGGTCTGCCGCAAGACGCTCATGCCCGGTGCGGTTGCCCCCGGCGAGTCCGTCCAGCTTCCGCTAGTGATTCACGAGGCCGCGGTAGGCGAGACCCTGCTGACCGTGCGCGCCTACACCATGGCCGCTCACGTCTGGTGCGAGCCGATGTTCCAACTGGGCGCAAGCCAGTTTGCCATCGCAAACCATCCAGCGCCGGCCATCGCGGCTCCCACTCGTCCTGAGCTTACGGTCGAGGAGACCGAGCAGGAGATTCGCATTCACTCCCTCAACGGCGAGCTGACCTTCAGTAAGGTAAACGGTACCGTGAGCGAGTGGAAGGCATCCGGCCGCGACGTCATGGCCTCTGGTCCCCAGGTTGGTTTTTGGCATCCGCTCGTCGATAACCACGCCCAGGAGTACGACTCCCTGTGGAAGGACAACTTCATCGATGTGATGCAGACGTCTACCCGCAAGGTTACTTGGAAGCAGGACGGCAATGCGGTCGTCGTTACTGTGAGCCAGCGTATCGCTCCTCCCGTCCGCGCGTTCGGCATGCGCGTCGAGCTCGTCTACACCGTGCTTCCGAGCGGTCGCGTCGACCTCAAGGTTTCCGGCGAGCCCTACGGCGATTACTCGGATATCATCCCGCGCATCGGCATCTCCTTCGAGGTCCCCGGTTGCGATCGCGCCGTCGAGTGGTATGGCCACGGCCCGGGCGAGAACTATCCGGACTCGCTGCGCGCCAACCCGGTCGGTCATTACCGCACCACGGTCGACGATATGTTCACGCCCTACGTTATGCCTCAGGACTGCGCCAACCGCGAGGGTACCCGCTGGGTTGCCCTGCGCTCCAGCCACGGTGACGGTCTGGTCGTGACGCGTCCGAGCGACGCCGCTTCCAACCCGTTCTCGTTCTCGGCATGGCCCTATAGCTGCGAGGCCATCGATAACGCCAAGCACGTCTACGACCTTGTCAAGGGCGATACGGTCACGGTCAACATCAACGACCAGCTGCTCGGCCTTGGCTCGAACTCTTGGGGTTCCGAGGTGCTCGATTCCTATCGCACCCGTTTTGAGAGCTTCAGCTTTGAGGTGTCCCTGCGACCGCTGACGTCTGCCGATCTGGCTCAGGCACTGGCACCCATTAAGGAGGCATAAGTCATGCATGTCTTTAACTCGCGCGCCGATTTCGACGCTCAGATGAAGTCCGTCAAGAAGTGGATGCGTACCGGACAGGCGCTCGATGGTGTTGCCGACCTGCAGCACGACGTGGCTTACTCCATCGGCGACTCGTTGGTGTATTGGTGGGTGAACGCCCACGAGGCCGCTACCGCCGATCTGGTCGGTCACCGTCGCTATCATGCCGTGCTCGCCCCGCTCGACGGCGACCTGACTGTCGAGGTGGCTTCTAAGGCCGATCTTACCTGTACGCGCGCCTACAGCGATATCGACGATCGTGAGCGCTTTGAGGGAGCGGGGGAGACCGTGACGATTCCTGCCGGCGGCGTTGCCGTCGTCGAGATCGACGAGGCCTACCGTGTCGTGGCTGATGCTGCGGATCCCCGCGTCGTGGTACTGCACGTGACGGTTGAAGGATATTCCTTCCCCAACAAGTAGTATTCGTCCGCCTGGACGTTTGCTTCGCGCCGTTAAGGGGGATGGCTTTGTTGACTCCCTTTTCCCCATTCCCCTTAGCAGGTGCACCGTCCGTGTTTGCACTTGCAGCTCGGACGGGTTTAGATGACATTTAATAGATGATTGGGAGGGCTTATGAGCTCTGAAAAACGAGGAACGATTGGTTCGTTCGCTCTGCTGGGCATGACGGTCGCCGCCGTGTTCGGTATCAAGAACATCATCAACAACAACGCGGCCATCGGCTTGGCAGCTGCGCCGTCGTTCTTCTTTGCCACGCTTTTGTACTTTGTCCCCTATACCCTGGTTACCGCCGAGTTCGTCGGCCTCAACAAGGACTCCGAGTCTGGCGTGTACGCATGGGTTAAGACCTCGATGGGTGGTCGCTGGGCGTTCCTGACGGCATTTAGCTACTGGTTCGTTAACCTGTTCTTCTTTGCGTCCGTCCTGCCCAACGTCATCATCTACGCGAGCTACGTGTTCTTTGGTGCCAACGCCGAGCTTTCGCAGCTGTGGATCACCATTATCGAGATCGTCGTCTTTGCTATCGCCACGTGGGTTTCGACCAAGGGCGCTAAGTGGATCGGCTCCATTTCCTCCTTCGGTTCGACCGCGGCTCTCGGCCTGACCGCCGTGTTCATCCTGCTGTCCCTGGCTGCTGCCTTTGGCGGCGTTGAGTTCGCTACGGCTCCTACTCCCGCTAACATGGCTCCCGACATGAGCAACTTCGCAACTGCGTGGGGCTTCTTCGGTACGCTTGCCTGGATCATCCAGGGCGTTGGCGGCGCTGAGTCTGTCGGCGTGTTCCTCAACGACCTCAAGGGCGGCGTCAAGGCCTTCGTGCGCACTGTCGTTATCGCCGGCCTGACCATCGGCCTTCTGTATGCAGGCGCTTCGCTGCTGGTTAACCTGTTCATTCCCGAGGGCAGCGTTGCCATCTCCACCGGCATCTTCGACGTATTCGGCGCTGTCTTTGCCCACTTTGGCATTCCCATGGAAGTGTCCACGCGCGTCATTGGCCTGATCCTTCTCGCTGCCACGCTGGGCTCCCTCATGATGTGGACCTCGGCTCCCATCAAGGTTTTCTTCACCGAGATCCCCAAGGGCGTTTTTGGTAGCAAGATCGTCGAGCTTAACGAGCATGGCATTCCCGCCCGCGCTGCTTGGCTGCAGTTCGCTATCGTCGTCCCCATCCTGATCATCCCGGCCCTGGGCTCCGGCAACCTCGACGACCTGCTCATGATCGTCACTAACATGACGGCTGCCACTGCTCTGCTCCCGCCGCTGCTGATCCTGCTTGCCTACTTTATGTTGCGCAAGAACTTCGACGCCGCTCCCCGTGACTTCCGCATGGGCTCGCGCAGCTTTGGCCTGGTCGTTGCCGCATTCCTGCTTGTGGTCTTCTGCTTCGTGCTTATCTGCGGCACCATTCCGCTCGATCAGCCGCTGTGGCTGACGCTGGTCTACAACGTTGGCGGTGTGGTTGTCTTCCTGGGCCTTGCCGTGATGTGGTACAACCGCTACATCAACCGTCTGCGCGAGACCGATCCCGAGGCCGCCGAGAGCGAGCTGCGCCCCTCCGTCCTCGACATGATGGAGTAGCGGCTAGGATTAATCTACGGCTGTGGAATAAATCGATTCCCTTTCCTAAGGAGGGGCCTTACGAGGCCCCTCCTTTTGTGTTTTGGGGCATGGTTTTGGACCTTGTGGTCAAAAAATGCCAAATATGAGTACTGT
>CATVTV010000017.1:0-39850 GCA_958347015.1 uncultured Collinsella sp.
AGTCCCTTGCGGCGTAGTTCTTATTTAAGCCGTCCAAGTTTTGGGGTGCAGTTCAGTCTCGAAAGGTGGGCCATATGTCCCATGTTTGCGTGTGCGGGCTTGCCGCAAGGTGGGCCTGGTGCTGGGCAAGCGTGCGGTTTGGTTGATGCTCCCAATGTTGCGCAACAGCGATGCTGGCTTGAGGTTTTAGACTTGGCTGTGACAAAAGCTAAACCACGAAAGGTCGAATGATGTTCTGTCAAAAATGCGGACAGCAAGTGCCTGATGGATCGACGTTTTGTACGCACTGTGGGGCCTCGCTGGCGGGTGGCTCCGCGCCGACGCCTACGGGCGCTGGTCCTTCCTCTGCCCCGGGCCTGACCCAGTCGATGCCGCCGGTTGCGCCCGCGCCTCAAAAGCCTAAGAGCAAGGCGCCGGTCATTATCGCGGTGGCGTGTGCCGCCGTGGTACTCCTCGGGGGTGGCACGGTGTTTGCGCTCACGATGCTTAACGGGTCCAAGAGCTCTGACACGCAGATTTCGGTGATCGATACTGGGTCTTCGGACGAGAAAGATTCTTCTGCTAAGAAGAAGGATGACAAGTCCAAGGCCAAGGAGTCTTCGTCGTCGGATGACGAGGCCGTTCCCGAGGACGAATCGGCATACTACGGCTCGGGCGATTCGGACGATTACCTAACCGACGTGTATACGTACACGAACGACATGCATCCTTATAGCATGTCGATTCCCAATCGCTTTGAGATGGAAGATACTCCCAGCGGCAGTGGCGCCAGGTATGAGGATCCGGAGACGGGTTTTGTGATCAACCTGTTTGGCTACGTCAACATTAACGACGAAACTGCACACGAGATGTTCGTCGATGCGGACACCTCGGGCAAGGCCGACCTCTATACCGCAGAGGGCGACAACTGGTACGTGGTCTCGTGGCGCGAGGGCGACACGACCATTTACGAAAAGACGATCGTCACGGATTCGACGATTGCCACGGCGCATCTGGAGTATTCGACTGCAAACCGCGACATGGGGTCGAAGATTATCGACACGCTGCTGCCGACGTTCCAGGTGGACTAGGCGCCCGTGCCTATAGCCGGCAATCGGAAACACCGATAGCCAGAGCTCCTGACAGCCTTTGTCTTATGGGTTAGACTGGGCTTCAATAAAACCGATGAATGGGACAACCGCTTCCTGGCGTCGTTGTCCCATTTTTTATTATGCGCACGGTCCGTGGTGGCCGGCGCGGTGGGCAGAGGTGTTTCGATGAGCCAAGAGATGATGGATAAAACCTGTCGCGGTTTTGCCGAGGCGTTGGCTGCACGCGAGCCGGTTCCCGGCGGCGGTAGCGCGAGTGCCTTTGTGGGCGCGCTGGGTGCCTCGCTGTGCGGGATGGTTGCTCGCTATGGCGCGACCAATCCCGCGCTTGCCGATCGCGCGGACGATCTGACGCGTGCATTTGCCCAGGCGGATGAGTTGGCGCAGGAACTTGTAGGTCTAGTTGCCGAGGACGTTCATGCGTACGGCCAGGTGTCTGCGGCATACGGTATTCCTCGTGATGACCCGGCTCGACCGGCTGCGATTCAGGATGCGCTGCACGTGGCAGCCATGCCGCCGTACCGTATTATGGATGCGTGCGGTCGTGCGCTGGCGCTGCTCGAGGACATGGCCGATAAGGGCTCGCGCCAGTTGCTGTCCGACGTGGCGTGCGGTGCCGTGTTTTGCCGCGCGGCCATGCAGGGCGCGAGCTTGACGCTCTTTGCGAACACCACGTCTATGAAGGATCGTGCCCGCGCCGAGGAGCTCGAGGCGGCGTGCGATGAGCTGCTGGATACGTGGCTGCCGCGCGCCGATGCGCTGGCGCGTCGTGCTGCCGATGCCGCAAGGAAGAGGGGATAGCCATGGCCGAGCTACTCAAGGGTGCTCCCGTTGCCCGTGCTTTGACCGAGGAGCTCGCTGCTCGCTGCGCCGCACTGCGCGAACAGGGCATCGTCCCGACGCTGGCCATTGTCCGTGTAGGCGAGCGCGAGGACGACCTGTCCTACGAGCGCGGTGCACTCAAGCGCTGCGAGAAGGTTGGCATTGAGGCTCGCCGCGTATTGCTTCCCTCCGATGTTTCGCAGGACGAGCTGTTGGCGGCCATCGAGGACATCAATGCCGACCCCGCTGTTCATGGCTGCCTGATGTTTCGTCCGTTGCCCGCTGGGCTTGACGAGGATGCAGTTGCCGCGGCACTCAATCCTGCCAAGGATGTTGACTCCATGACGCCGGCCTCGCTGCTTACCACGCTTTCGGGGCGAGGCGAGGGCTTTGCTCCCTGCACGGCCGAGGCAGTGCTATCGTTGCTGGACCATTACGGCGTTGAGCTGGACGGTGCCAAAGTCGCGGTCGTCGGTCGGTCGCTGGTGATTGGCCGTCCCGTCGCCGCCATGCTTACGGCTCGCAATGCCACAGTGACGACGTGCCATACGCATACGCGCGACTTGGCTGCCGAGTGCCGTGCGGCTGATATTGTGGTTGCGGCCGTTGGACGCGCGCGCACGATTGGTGTGGACGCGGTTCGCGAGGGCCAGACGATTATCGATGTTGGCATTAATTGGGACGAGGCGGCTGGCAAGTTGGTCGGGGACGTTGATTTTGATGCTGCAGAGCCGGTTGTTGACACCATCACGCCCGTGCCGGGCGGCGTGGGAGCTGTGACGACGGCGATCCTCGTTAAACACGTGATCGAAGCGGCCGAGCGCGCATCGAAATAGGCGTTTTGGGCCGTTTGAGGGGTTAGTTCCATACTCCGTGGACAAAAAATGCCAAATATGAGTACTGTTGCCAAGATAGTCATATATATTTTAGGTTAATTTGGCTCTCTAACGATATTTATTATCGATAGAGAGCCTATTTTATTGGACCTATGAGGAATTACATTGTCCAGCTTTTGAACAAATGTAGATTATCGACACCTTTGTTCAGAGAAATTGCTGTTACTAAATTGGTGACAGTACTCATATTTGGCATTTTTTGACCACAGGGGTTGCCGGAGCTGTGGCTTCGCCCTTTTTGAGCCAAAGCGATACACTGTTGCCATTTAATTTCTTCGCTCAAGGAGGATGCGCATGCCGTGCACAACGATTTTGGTTGGTAAGAACGCGAGCTACGACGGGTCGACGCTTGTCGCCCGCAATGAGGACTCGTCCAACGGGGTGTTTGAGCCCAAGCGCATGCGCGTGGTACACCCCGACGAGCAGCCGCGTGTCTACACGAGTGTCCTGAGCCACCTGACCATTGAGCTGCCCGACAACCCCATGCGCTACACGAGCGTCCCCGACGTCGTTCCCGGTCACGGCATTTGGGCCGAGGCCGGTTTCAACGAGCTCAATGTTGGCATGTCCGCAACCGAGACGCTCACCACCAACGAGCGCGTCCGCGGCGCCGATCCGCTTGTCGACTACGTGCCCGCCAAGGGCAACGAGGGCGAGGACGGCTATGTTCCGGCACAGCCCGGCGGTCTGGGTGAGGAGGACATGGTGACCCTGGTGCTGCCGTATGCCAAGTCCGCCCGCGACGGTGTGCGCATTCTGGGCGACCTGCTCGAGCGTTACGGCACCTACGAGAACAACGGCATCGCCTTTAGTGACGTGGACGAGATCTGGTGGCTCGAGACCATCGGCGGCCACCACTGGATCGCCAAGCGCGTGCCCGACGATGCCTATGTGACCATGCCCAACCAGCTGGGTATCGATAGCTTTGACCTGGACGACGCCGAGGGCGCCCAGGTCGACCACATGTGCTCAGCCGACCTGCGCACCTGGATGGCCGATTGGCATCTGGACCTGACGCTGGGCGTCGAGGGCGACGGTCCGGCGACGGTCTTTAATCCGCGCGAGGCCTTTGGCTCGCACAGCGACAGCGACCATGTTTACAACACGCCGCGCGCCTGGTACATGCAGCGCTGCCTCAACCCCAGCGATGTGTGGGACGGTCCCGAGGCCGACTACACGCCCGAGAGCGACGACATCCCCTGGAGCCGCGTGCCCGAGCGCAAGGTGACCATCGAGGACATCAAGTACGTGCTTTCGAGCCATTACCAGGGTACGGAGTACGACTGCTACGGCAGCAAGGGCACGCCCGCCACACGCGGCGCCTATCGTCCCATCGGTATCAACCGCAACAGCCAGCTTGCCGTGCTGCAGCTGCGCCCCTATGCGCAGCCGGCGTATCGCGCCGTGCAGTGGATGGCGTTTGGCTCCAACTCGTTTAACGCGCTCGTGCCACTGTATGCCAATGTCGAGACCATGCCCGAGTACTATGCCGACACGCAGGCTCGCGTGACGTCCGAGAATTTCTATTGGGCAAATCGCCTGATCGGTGCCTTGGCCGATGTTCGCTTCCATGAGTGCGGTCGTGCGGTCGAGGACTATCAGGAGAAGGTCGGCGGCATGGGCCACAAGCAGATTCACGACGTTGACGCTGCCGCAGCCGCGCTGCCCGAGGCCGAGGTGCCTGCCGAGCTCGCCCGCGCCAACGAGGCCTTTGCCGAGCTCGTACGCGTGGAGACCGATGCTCTGTTGGGCAAGGTGCTCTACACCACGAGCTGTGCCATGAGGAACTCCTTCGCGATGAACGACAACGTAAGGTAAAAGCCACATTGCAACGAGCGAGCGGGGCAAACGCCGTCAAAGGCTTTGCCCCGCTCGATTTCTATCTTGGCGACAAACGATTTTGTGTCGTTCACCCAATCTTGGGTACAAGAAGGCCAATGCAATTGTTCATGATTGGAGTCAACCATGGTTATGAAACTCGATCAGCTTGTTAACGGTGCCATCAACGTGGGCTTCGGCGCCGCTGCCGTTGCCGTCGAGGGCGGCAAGAAGGTTCTCGACGATCTGGGCACCAAGGGCGAGCAGGTCCGCAAGGATGCCGGCACCCCCGATATCGCCCGCAGCGTGTCCGACATGTTCGAGCAGGCGGGTGGCACCATCTCCGACCTGACCGAGCGCCTGGGCATGCAGGGCGAGACTGCGGCACAGCGCGTGCTCGACGAGCTCATCCTGGCCCGCGTCCGCGTTATGACCGCCCCCGAGCGCACGGCATTCCTGGCCCATGTGCGCGACATCGTCGATTCGGTCGAGGACAACGTGACCTCGGTGCCCGTCGAGTCTGTTGAGCCCGACGACGCAGAGGACGCCGAAGAGGCCGAGTAGCAGCGCAGATGGCAGATTCCACCACCGATTACAACAATCTAGATCCCTTGGGTGACGAGACGGCGGTCGTCGACGAGGTCGAGGCCACCGTCTCGGGCGCTCGCAAGAAGCCGCGCGCTGTCGATATGGTCCCCGAGGAGCCCGACGCGATGGCGCCGGACGAGGAATACCAGCTCACGCCGGCGGGCCGCCGCGAACGTATCGGGCAGATTGTTCGCCTGATCAAAAAGTACCGCGTGTGGGACAACCTCACGCCGGTGCGCCTACGCCGCTTGCTCGAAGAGCTCGGCCCCATGTTCGTCAAGATGGGGCAGATTCTGGCTAACCGCTCCGAGATTTTGCCGCAACGGTTTTGCGACGAGCTGCGTCGCCTGCGCTCCGACGTAGAGCCGGTGCCGTATGAGGTAGTGCTCCGCTGTCTGGAAGAGGAGTACGGCCAGCGCTTGGGGCAGATGTTCGACGCGATCGACCCCAACCCGCTTGGTAGCGCTTCTCTTGCGCAAGTTCACCGTGCCCGCCTGGTGACGGGCGAGGACGTGGCCGTTAAGGTGCAGCGCCCCGGCGCGCAACAGGTCATGGCGCAGGACATCGATATCATTCGCTCGGTGGTGCGCATCGTCTCAAAGTTCGTCAACACCGATCAGTTTGTTGACCTGCACGGCGTGGTCGAAGAGCTGTGGACCTCGTTTCGCGAGGAGACCAACTTTTTGGCCGAGGCCAAAAACCTCAACGATTTCTATGAATTCCATAAGAGCGTGCATGGCGTGTCGTGTCCCAAATCCTACTTGGACCTTTGCGCCGAACACGTCGTGGTTATGGACTACATTGACGGCATCTCCATTGCCGATCCCGAGCGTCTGGTGGCCGAGGGCTATGACCTGGAAAAGATTGGCGCCGCGATCGTCGAGGACTACTCGACGCAGGTGCTCGATGACGGCTTTTTCCATGCCGACCCGCATGCGGGAAACATCATTCTCAAGGACGGCATCGTCTACTTTATCGACCTGGGCATGGTCGGGCGCATGTCGAGCCACGACCGCGGTATCGTCAAGGATATGATTTTTGCCGTGGCCGAGGGCGACGTGCCCAAGCTCAAGGATTCGCTCATGCGCTTTGCCGTGACGCGCGGCGATTCGGCCGAGCTCGACCATTCGGCCTTTTTGTCCGACTTGGACTTTATCGTCGCCGACTTTGCGGGTCTTGATCTTAAGGACCTGGATATCGGCGAGTTTTTGACCTCGCTGCTCAATCTGGCGCGCAAAAACGACGTTGAGCTGCCGAGCGTGGTGACGATGTTCGCCCGCGGCATGGTGACGCTCGAGGGTCTGCTGACCGAGTACATGCCCAACGTCAACATGATCCAGATCATTCAGACGCATATCAAAAACGAGAAAAGCACCTATGCGCGCGTCCGCGAAATGGGGCGCGACCTTGCCGCGAGCAGCTATCGCGCAGCAAAAGGCTCGCTCGAGGCGGCCGAGTATCTGGGCTTGGCTTCACGCATGCTCACGCGCGGCCAGCTTAAGGTGAACACGCAAATCATGAGCAGCGATAAGGCGCTGCGACAGCTGGGCGGAATTATCGACCGCATGTCGATGGCAATTGTGATCGCTGGTCTGTTTATCGGTTCGTCGGTGGTGTACTACGCGCGCATCGAGCCGGTTGTGTTTGGTATCCCGGTCATTGGCTTTATGGGCTACGTGAGTGCGCTGGTGCTGGCGCTGATGCTGGGCCGCGAGATCTGGCGCAACAGCCACGGCGGCAAGCGGTAATGACCCCTGGGGGGGACAGAATAAAACGGATCATTTTGCCTTGCGTCGCTCCGGCGTGGGCTGGTCCGAACAAAACTATGCCGGTTTACGGGGCTGGAGTGCCGAACCTCGAGCATACCGAAATTCGCGCTTTTAAAACCGCAGGTAGATGAGTCGTTGGTTTTCGAAAATGGCAGATATGGTTGCGAAGTGCTGAATCAGCCCCGTAATCCGGCAATGTTTTGAAACGAGCTGTTCTTGCAAGGTCCGACGACAGCTCTTCCTATTGCAAATCATGGCTTTTACCTTGGGCTTCGCCTGTGTGCGGGGTCCTTTTGCGTGCTACCATACTGACAGTAATAATCGATGGCCTAGATGGTGGTGCGGAGACGCACGAATGCGCGGTTTTCCTGCGCGTTTGGGAGAATCGGGGTGCAAATCCCCGGCTGTACCAGTAACCGTAATTCCTCTTGGCTCGGGATGTTCGCGTCGCAGATCGGACGGCGCGCCCGGGTCGGTAAGGTTAAGTCGGATCGCCTCCCATCTTGCACGCGACCGCGGCGCATGCCGCCGGTACGCGTTGGGCTCTGGAGGGAAGGGGGACCCCGATGGGGGTACTCGAGTGCAATGTGCGCGATGACGTGGGGCAGCCGCTGGGCAATGCTCCAAGTGCAGACAGTAGGAGACAAATGGATATGTTTGAGGACGAGTGCCAGCGCGCCTCGTGGCGTCGTCATGGAGCGATTGCCCGTGGCGTAGCCAAGCGCGGTCTGGTGGCGTTCCTGGCTTTTGCCATGGCTTTTGGCACCACGCCGGCGCAACTTTGGGCCGAGGGCGCCGAGGGCATTGCCGAGGCCGTGACCCAGGCTGCGACGGGCGGCGAGGGCGCGGCGGCCGACGATGGCACCGCTGCCGACACCGGCGCGAACAGTGCGGCGGCGAGCGCAGCTGCCGATGACGCCAGCGCAGATCAGGGCACAAATGCGAGTGCCACGAATGGCGATGACACCGCCGCAGACAACGCGACTGAGTCCGAGAACTCTTCTGCGACGCCTGCTGCTTCGGAGCAGAAGAACGCCGTTGCCGCCGCATCCGCCACAACGCTTTCCGGTGAGGCAAAGGTCTTCATTCAGGATTCCAAGGATAAGGACAACTCGTATTTGACGAAGTCCGGCGCGCTCAATGCGGGTGATACGCTCTGGGCAAATATGTACGATGAGGTCGAGGACGACTGGTACGGCACTTCGACTGAGTCCGTTGCCAATCCCGGCACCTGGACTTACACCTGGCTCGCTGGCACGACCAGGGCCAGCAGCAATGTCGCCGACTACACCGAGGTCGTAGGCCACGAGCAGTCGCTCACCGTCACCGCCGCGATGGAAGGCAAATACTTCATCTGCAAGGTAACGGTTGATGGCAAGGACTACTATGGTCCGTCCGTTTCTTCTGGCTCGGGCATCAATGCCAACTACATTCCGGGCCCCGTGCTGGGCGCCGGTCAGATGGAGCTTAACAGCGTCAAGCTGAATAGCGACACGCCGAGCATAGGCGATACCCTGACGGCGACTCCGTACATAAGCTATTATCAGCAAGCCCCCGCCGATGCCAAGGTCACCTACACGTGGTCCGCATCCACCTCGCAGTACTCGGGCTTTACCAAGATCGAGGGCGAGACGGGCGCTACGCTCGTGGTGGGCGACGACCTTGAGGGCAAGTACATCAGGGTCGAGGCCAACGCTGGCGTCAACACGGTGAACAAGACCACTTCCAGCAAGGTCAAACAGGCCGGTGCGGTCGAACTTTCGGCCGTGTCTATCGTTAACACCAAGGACAACACGAGCGTCTTTGCGGTGGGGGATACCGCTAAGGCCCGCGCCAAGGAGAAGGGCGGCGCGTACGGCGCGTTCGTCGACGCGAGCAAGCTCAACTATCAGTGGCAGAGCTCTAACACCAAGAGTGGCACGTATACCGACATTGCGGGTGCCACGGGGGAGACCCTCGAGCTAACCGACGCTTTGGGCGGCAAGTACCTTAAGTGCAAGGTGTCCTCGAAGATCGGCTCTTCGAGCTTGACCAACTCGACGGGCGCTCTCGTTGCTGCCGCCGGTTCAATTAATGTCACGAGCGTGACTATGAGCCCGACTTCGGGCAAAGTCGAGGTTGGTTCCACGATTACGGCGACCGCCAAGGCGGGTTCCACCGACGTTACCACCGATTCGCATGTCACGTGGCAGTGGTACAAGGGCACCTCGAACACCGCAACCTCGTGCAACACGCCTATCGAGGGTGAGACCGGTAACACCCTGACGGTGACCGCCGCCCTTAAGGGCTGCTACGTCGTGGCTAAGGCCAACGGCGGCTATGGCGAGCAGAAGCCGTACTATGCGGCGGGTCCTGTCTCCGTCGCTGGCCAAGTTGAGCTGTACGACGTACAGTTTGAGGGCTCTCCCGCCACCAATGGCGTGCACGTAGGCGATACGCTCAAGACTAAGGTGCGCAAAAAGGACGGTTCGCGCTACAGCTATATCGACCGCACCGATAATGTGACCTACCAGTGGCAGTATGCAAACAGCAGCTCGAGCTACGACTCCGCTTACACCGATATCCCCGGTGCTACCGAGGCGACCTATACCGTTGACGCCGCCTATGCTGGCAAGTACCTGCGCGTGAAGGTTACGAGCGAAAATACCGTTTCCAGCACGCAGAAGAAGAGCTCCTACGGCGGCACGCAGTCCGTTGCCCCGCTCGGCCCCGTGACGCTCAAGGGCCAGTACAAGCTGGCGGGCATTGAGCTTGCCGATAAGAACGTTACGCTCAGCGTGGGTTCAAAGATTACGCCGAGCGTGCAGGTTCCGGGCAGCTGGTCGGGCTCGACCAAGGACGTGCCCGACGATGCCGAGCTCACTATGGCGTGGTATGCCAAGGGCGAGGGCGATGCCGACTGGACCGAGCTCACCGACGGCATCGATACGACCGATGGCAGCCTGACTATTTCGGACGCGCTTGTTGGCAAGCGCATCAAAGTTACGGCGAACGCTCTCGACAATACGGTTGAATGGGTTTCGTCCGACAGCGTTACCGCGGCGGGGGAGTATAACCTGCTGCGCGTGATTGCCAACCCGCAGATTAATAGCGATTCGACCCATCTCGTCTCGGGCGATAGCGTTAAGGCGACGGCGCAGGCCAAGCGCGCCGACGGTTCGACCACCAACGGTATCGATGTCACCGACCAGGCGACTGTTGCCTGGTATGCGGCGGACGATGCGAAGGCTCCCGCGGCCGACTGGACGCTTCTGTCCGATATGTCGGGCGCCACGGCAACGGTTTCGGCTTCTGCCGCGGGCAAGTATCTGAAGGCTGTCGCCACGAGCGGTAGCTCGACGGTCGAGCTCGTCTCCGCCAACAAGGTTATCGCCGCGGGCTCGCTTGAGGCTGCAGTCCAAAAGCTCAACGATTCCAATAAGCAGATCGCCGTTGATTACAGCGCTAAGGGCGGCAACGTCAATGACGCGCTGAAGGCGCAGCTTGCCGATTTGGGCTTTACCGATATTGACGTCAAGGTCTCCGAGGGCGGCGTTGCCTTTAAGGCCGAGGACGCCAAGGCTACGGTCGGTATCTCCGACGCCCAGGATAAGACCAACGGCGATGTGACGTTCTTCTTCATTGACCCCAACGACTACACCGGTTACAACATTGACGGTCTGCGTAACGCCGATGTGGCGTTTGAACTGTCGCGCGATGGCAAGACCGAGTATTACCTGCCCAACAAGTCCGTGCAGGTTGCTTGGGACGAGGCTAAACTGCAAGACCTTCTTGACAGTGCCGCCGAATCCCTGCAGATTGGCTACGCGGCGGGCGAGTCCGCCGATGGCGTGACCCAAAATGTCACGCTTCCGTACAAGGCGGGTTCTGCAAAGAAATTCTCTGTTGAATGGACAAGCTCCGACACCGAGCGCCTATTTGTTTCTGGTTATAGCTGGGAAGATAAGACGGGTAAGGTTTCGCGCGCATCGAGCGATCGAGACGTGACGCTGACCGCTAAGGTTACGGTTACGAGCGGCGATATCAAGCTTGCCGGCTCGCACGACTTCAAGCTCACCGTCAAGGGCGATCCCGAGAAGGTCGCCGCCGACAAGAAGGCACTGCAGGAAAAGGTCGATGCGGCCTTTACCTACGACAACATTAAATACTCCGGCACCGAAACGGTTGCCAACAAGGATGGCCTGACCGCCGACCTGCAGATGCCGCGCACGAGCACGCTCAATATCGACGGCAAGTATTACGAGGTCAAGTACTCTGCCAGCACCGATGACATTACGTTCAACGGCTACAAGGGCACGGTCTACCAGCCGCTGCCTGGCACCGAGGCAGCGAAGACCAAGGTCACCCTTACGGTGACCGATAAGTCCAACGCCGAGGTCACGGCAAGCAAGACCCTCGACTTTGCGATTGCCCCGCAGGACCAGGACGAGCTCGATGCCGAGCTGTCCCTTATGGAAAAGGCGAAGGCCGGCTATGCTGCCGCCATTCTGAATGGCCAGGAAGCCAATGCCGTTTCGGCCGACATGCACGCGTTCCAGAAGGCTTATCTTGATGCCGACGGCAACCTTGCCTGGAGCTACAACAAGGCAACGACCGATTCGACGTCCCTCGGCATTGTTCCTGTTGACCTGCCTGGCTATGATGCGATGTCCGGGCAGGATTGGCGTCTGTTTAAGTCGAGCAACAGCTCTATTGTCTCCGCAGAGAACCTGAAGGTCACGCAGCCGCAGTACAACACGAAGGTTGTCGTTTCCTCGCGCCTGACGAGCGAGAAGTACGCTCGCTATGCCGAGCGCTATCCCGACAATGCCACGTATGCCAAGCTTGCCAACCAAGATGTTTCGGCAACACTGACGGTTTTAGGCACAACTGGCGTCGAAGATCCTAATGCCGGAAAGACGATTATCGTTAAAGCGGGCGTGACGGGGCTCACGGGTTACGCTGGCGACTCCGAGCGTTCGCCCGAGTCCATTGTGCCTTTGACTCAGGTCCCCGTTCAGTATGATGACCATAAGACTGCAGAGGATGTTCTCGAGCAAGTGCTCGAGAACGACGGCTGCACCGATTTTGAGACCAACTCACTTGGCCTGATTTCGCTGAAGACCAAGGATGGCCGCGTTCTTGCTTCTGATTGGAATGCTCCCTATCGCTATTGGTCGTTCTACGTCAACGGCACCATGGCGGATGTCGGTGCGAAGCAATATGCTGTCCAGCCGGGTGACGTTGTCGAATACCGTTATGTTGACGGCTTTGCGGTGATTACCCACACCGTGACGTTCGACGCGGGCGAGGGCTCCGCGGTCGCCGCGCAGAAGGTCGAGGACGGCAAGGCGGCCGCCAGGCCGGAAGACCCCGCGCGCGAGGGCTACACGTTCGCCGGCTGGTACTCCGATGCGGGGTGCACGCGGGCCTACGACTTCTCGACGCCCGTCTCCGGCGACGTTACCCTGTACGCCAAGTGGACCAAGGATGAGTCCGCCACGGTCTCGATCGTGGGCGTCAAAAACCCGGATGCCGCGACGCCGGTGCAGGATGCCTGGCTCAACAGCGTCGCCGTGACATATGCCGCCGACTCTGGCGCTACTGCTTGGGACCTCATCAAGCAGGCGCTCGATGCCGCCGGTCTGGCATACGATGCCCCCACCGAGTCCTGGGGCGTGTTCGTCAAGTCGATTACGTCTGCCGGCGGAGTGGAGCTGGGCACCACGGCAGATTACTCTCGCAGCTGGGGCTTCTACGTCAACGGCGAATCTGCCTCCGAGGGCGTTTCGAGCTACAAGGTTAAGCCGGGCGACTCCCTGTCCCTGGTCTATCTCTATAACTTTAAACAGCCGGCAACCGAGGTCGACGGCGTTGTCGTCGACCCGAGTGCTAAGGGCCCCGACTGGAGCAGCTCGTGGCCCGCGGCCGGAACGGGCACTACTGAGGCTCCGACCCCCACGGGCGCTGCCGAGGAAAAATGGGTCGCCAAGCTCAAGGAGTCGTCCGACTGGTCCACGTATGTCTCCGAACCGATTACCGCCGGCGACTACCTCTTTATCGCGGCGGGCAATTCGCTCTACCAGCGTGATGCTAAGACCGGTGATGTCGTTAAGAGTGCCAAGCTCGTAAGTGCCATCTCGTCTGTGTCCCGCATGGCATATGCAGACGGCCTGGTGCTTGTCCCATTAGGTGACGGGCGCGTGCAGGCGCTGACGGCAGATACCCTCACGACCGTTTGGGTGAGCGAGAAGCTCCCCGATGGCGAGGGCGGCGCGCAGCAGTGCCAGGGCAACCTTACGGTGTCTGCCGGCAAGGTCTATTTCCAGACGAGCGCCGGCTGGTCCGGCCCGGGCGGCTACTCCGTCTGCCTTGACCTGGCGACCGGCAGGACTATCTGGAAGCAGCAGGCTGTCGGCGCCAAGGCCAACTACTACTGGACCGGCATGGGAGTGTCGGGAGACTACGGCTTTGTCGGCAACATGGACGGTACGGTCGAGACCGTCGATCTCGCCACGGGCAAGTCGGTCTCGAGCCTGAGCCTTGGCGCCTCCGTGAGGTCCGGGGTCACGGTCGCGCCCGGTGGCAAGGTTGTCTACGTCGTCAGCTACGACGGCTACCTGCACAAGCTCGGTGTCGGTACCGCTGGCGTCCTGACGGAGCTCGGCAAGGTTGCGATTTCCAATAGCGGCAAAGATGGCAAGGGCGCCGAGTCGTTCGGTCCCACCTCGACGCCGGTTCTCGCCGGTAACAGGATCTACGTCGGCGGCGTGAGCGCTGATCGAGCGGGTAAGTACGGCAGCTATTACGGTCAGCTGACGGTCATCGATACCGACGACATGTCCGTTATCGCGTCTGTCTCCAAGACGACGACCGGCTACATTTCGGGCGAGGTCAAGTCCACCCCGGTCGTCTCCCAGCAGGGCGACGCCACCTACGTGTACTTCACGGGCAACAACAAACCCGGAGCGCTCTACCGCTACAAGGTCGGGGATGCGGCCGCCGAGGAGATCTATACCCCCGCTTCGGCCAGCCGGGACTATGGCATGTGCACGCCCGCGGTCGGTGCCGACGGCACGCTCTACTACATAAACGACTCGGGCAGCTTGTTTGCTATCGCCGGCAAGGAGGCTCCTGCCGTCAAGACCTTCACCGTTCGCTTTGACACGGGCGAGGGATCGGCCGTTGCGGACCAGGCGGTCGACGAGGGGGGCAAGGCCGTGAAGCCTGCCGACCCCGAGCGCGAAGGCTATACCTTCGATGGCTGGTTTGCCGATGCGGACGGGACGCAGCCGTTCGACTTTGATTCGGCCATTTCGTCCGACGTCACGGTCTACGCCAAGTGGAGCAAGAAGGAAGTTCCCGCAACCATTTCGGTTACCGGCTCGGTGGCTGGCGTCGATGCCGAGAACAAGAGCCAGGTTTGGGCGGACAAGACTACGCTCGAGCTCCCCGAGGGCGCGACGGCGGCCGACCTTTCCGAAGCTCTGTTTGAGCAGGCGGGTCTCGTGTACGACGCCACGCCGGACACCCAGTACGGCTGGAGGCTCAATAGCATTACGTCGCCCGACGGCCGCGTGCTCGGCACCGTCGACATGGGTAACAACCGGTGGGCATACTGGTCGCTTGTGGTTAACGGTGAGTATGCGCAGCTCGGCGCGAGCAGCATTGTGCTCAAGGGCGGCGACGACGTCTCTTGGGTATACGAGGTGCCCGAGGCCCCTGCCATCCACACCGTGACGTTCGACGCGGGCGAGGGCTCCGCGGTCGCCGCGCAGAAGGTCGAGGACGGCAAGGCGGCCGCCAGGCCGGAAGACCCCGCGCGCGAGGGCTACACGTTCGCCGGCTGGTACTCCGATGCGGGGTGCACGCGGGCCTACGACTTCTCGACGCCCGTCTCCGGCGACGTTACCCTGTACGCCAAGTGGACCAAGGATGCCGCCAAGCAGATTACGGTTTCCGCGACGCTTTATGGCGTAGATGACGGCAAGATGTCCCAGATGTGGGCAGGGGAAGCATCCCTTGCTGTCGATGAAGGCTCGACGGTGCAGGAAGTTACCAAGCGCTATTTTGAGGGCCTCGGTATTGACTTCCAGCTCATCAATCTGCGTCCGTATGGTTTGGGTGGCGTCGAGCTTTATAGTGTGACGTCGACTGTTGACGGTACGGTTTTGGCCAATAAGTCGACTAGCCATTGGCAGGCATACGTCAACGGTGCCCGCATCGACGATAGCCTGGATGAGGCCAAACTTAACTCTGGAGACAAGCTCGTCTGGCGTTATCTGGTCGACGGCAAGCGACCTGCCGAGCTTGTGGACGGCATTGTTGTTGAGCCAGACGCCGATAGGCCCGTCGATTCCAAATCTGATGCCAATGGCTTTGGAAATGCGGTAACGGGTGCGGACACCCCCACGGGTACCACGGCAGAAGCTTGGACGTTTAACTACAAGCGGTATGCTGACGGAAGCTATGCAAACGCGAGCGAGCCAGTGATCGTTGACGGCTATATCTATTTGGCGGTCAATGACCAGCTTCTTAAGATTGATTGCCAGACGGGCGAAGTGGCCTCATCTGCGAAGCTCAAGGCTAGCGTGAGCTACACTGCTCGTCCCGTGTACGCAAAGGGTCTGGTCATGGTACCGCTCAGCGGTGGCTCGGTACAGGCTCTGACGGTCGACAAGCTCAAGACGGTTTGGATGACATCGGCGGTAAGCGCTGAGGCTCAGGCGAGCTCGTCGCTGACGGTCGACGGCGACTATCTGTATATTGGGACGGCTGATGGGACTAGCGACATAACCAAGTTCGTCAACGGCTTTGTGGTCTGCATTGACATCCAATCGGGCAAGGTAGTCTGGAAGCACAATAACGCGGACGAGGGTTATTACTGGACCGGCGGTGTTGTCGTGGATGGTAAGTTCGTGGTTCCCACGTCTTCCGGAACGGTAGAGGTGCTTGATCAAAAGACCGGTGAGGTATTGGGTGAGCTCGCCCTCGGCGTAACGACAAACTCGAGCATCGTGGTGTCGCAGGACGGCAAAACCATGTATTTGGTCACGCGCGACGGCAGACTGCATGTGATTTCGTTCGATGATTCGCTGCGGAGCGAGCTGTCGCTGTCCGAAAAGAGCGTCGATCTTGGTTTGACGGGCTGCGCTTCGATCCCGACGCTTCTTGATGAAAACACATTGCTGATTGGTGGCGAAAAGGGCGATGCGTCTGCGCTGGCAATCGTTGACCTTAAGACGATGGGCGTCAAGCTTGTCTCTGGTTCTGACGGTGCCGCACTGCCTGCGGGTGGCATTAAGGCTTCGCCGCTGGTCTCAAAGCAGGCCGAGGGAACCTATGTGTACTTTACGGTCAACGGTGCTCAGCTCGATAACAGGGGAAACCGCATCTCCGGTGGCGGTGTCTACCGTTACAAGATGGGCGATGCCGAAGCGACCTTGGCATATGACGCATCAGGGCACAACGAGTACTGCGATTCGCCTGTTGTTTCCGACCGTTACGGCAACCTCTACTACATCAACGATTCCGGCACGCTGTTCCGTCTGAGTGACGGCATTAACGTTGTTTTGGCATATGGTGATGGGTCGTCTTCGAGTTCTGCCGTGTTTAAGGGAAACAAGCTGGTAAAGCCTGCCGACCCCACACGCGAGGGTTATACCTTCGCCGGTTGGTACAAGGATGAGGCCTGCACGGAGGCGTATGACTTTAGCGCTGCTGTCGTGGCTGATATGACACTGTATGCCAAGTGGACCAAGAATGCCGTTAACCCTGGCGGTAACGGCGGCTCCAATGGTAATGCGGGCGGCTCTGGCAATGATGGTAACTCCGGTAGCGGCACAAACGGCCAACAGCCTGGCGGCGCCGTTTCGCCTGGCCAGAAGCCGGTGTCGTCTACCACGACTGCGACCGAGACCAAGGACGGCGAGGATTCCAAGAAGGATTCCGGCAAGTCCGATAAGAAGGACGACAAGTCTGGCAAGTCTGACGCGGGATCTTCTGCTGCAACCACCGCCAGGAAGTCCGCTGCGGCTCCGGCACAGGAGTCTGGCTTCAACCCGCTCGCTATTGTCGGCGTAGCGGCTGGCGTGATCGGCCTCGCCATCGTCGGCGTGTTCGTGTTTACCAAGCGTCGGTAGGTGAGGGCTGTGTCCAATAAACCTCAGGACGCCGACTCCAAGCAACCTGACTCGTCGTTCATCCAGCTTGACGATACTAAGCGAAAGGGCGCCGCTTCGGCGGCGTCCGCCCCTCGGCGCAAGGCGCTCGTCGGTGCGTTGACGGCTGCCTGCATCGTTCTGATCGTGGTGTCGCTAGGCTTTGTCCGGCCTTCTTCCAGCGGCGCATGGTCCATCGACTGGATCGTGCAGACCGTGGCGGGGGAGAGCGTTGCCGACTCTGACTCTACCGCCTCTCGCAAGACGGAGGCAGCGGGCTCCTCGTCTTCTGACGCTGTGGGCTCCGAGTCCAAGGACTCGAATGAATCGGATTCCAAGGACGCTTCCGAATCCTCGGACAAGGACTCAAAAAAGGATTCGAAGGAGAAGAAGTCCGAAGGCAAGGACGGCAAGAAGTCCAGCAACGCGTCTGCCGGACATGGCTCCGAATCCGCCGGTGGATCGAGTTCTTCTGACGGCTCTTCTTCGAGCGCTGGCTCGGCGACCGGCGGTGGCTCTGCGTCCAACGGTGGCAGCGCCTCTACGGGCAACCAGAGCGGCTCGCAGCAGCCTGGTTACGTTACGGTGACGGTGTCGGTCACATCGAGCGCCGTGGGCAATCCTGTGTCTTCTGGCGGCACCTTTACCTTTAACGAAGGCGCCACCGTTTACGATGCCCTGTGCGCGCTGGGCCTTTCTGTCAACGCGCATGGCTCGTCGTACGGCACGTACGTTTCCGCGATTGGCGGTTTGGCCGAGAAGGAGCACGGCGGCACGAGCGGCTGGATGTACTCCGTTAACGGCACAGCGCCCATGACGGCTTGCAGTAACTACGTTCTCTCCAATGGTGACAACGTCGTTTGGTATTATGTAACGGGTTAGAGGCCTCGATATAGCGCGCCAGACGGGCGGTTCGGACCAACATCCGAGCCGCCCGTCTTTATGCGAATGGGACTGGGTCGCCGGGTCTCTCGGCAAACAAAAAGCCGGTTGGAACGTGAATTCCAACCGGCTGCGAAGCGAGATTATGTTGGGCCGTCTACGACTGCGCGCCCTCGAGGAAGAAGCGGCGGCTAAAGTAGTTGTACCAGGTGACCAGGAACGTGGCGATGGCCTTCATGGCCTGGTAGCCGATGCTCAAAAACGTGACGCCCACAAACATGTATAGGTCGTTGAGGCCCAAACCAATCACCGACAGGATGGTGAAGATCGTAAACTCGCGCTTGCGGCTCATGCCCTCGCGGTGGTCGAACACGTACTTCATGCTGAGCCAGTAGTTAACCACGACGGACGTGATAAACGAGATCGTGGTGCTCATCAAAAAGTCGAGGTGGAACAGCTCGACGAGCGCAATGAGCATGCCCCAGTCGATGCCAAAGGAGATAAGTCCCACGACAGCGAACTTGAGGAACTGCTTGGTATGAGGTTGTGCCAGTGCCTTGCGCACGTAATCACATCCAATGCATTGACGAATCGAGCAGAGGATACTTTAGAGCTTTTGCATGGGAAACGTAAGGGCTTTGCCAAGAACTATACGAACTCGTCAAATTTGCAAGAGACAATCCGCAAACGTTGCAAATCTTACCGTAAACGAGCGAGGCCCACGAACAACACGGTGCTCGACGCGCGTCATCCGTGGGCCTCGTAGCTGTGCGGGAAAGTCGAGCTACTTAGTCTCCTCGTCCTCCAGGAAGATCTTTCGGGTCACAAAGTTGTAGACCATGACCAGCGCGGTGGCGCAAATCTTGGCGATATTGGCTTCGAGCCCCAGGCCGGCGTTGAGCGCCAGCACGATACCGTCGTTGAGAGCCAAACCGATCACGGACAGCACGACAAAGATAATGAACTCGCGGCGGCGACTCATGCCCTCCTTGTGCGCAAACACGTACTTCATGCTCGCGACGTAGTTAAAGATGAGCGAGACGATAAAGCCGCTGGTATTGGCGATCAGGATGTTAAGGCCCAGGCCGTAGTGGAGCAGATTCATGATGCCAAAGTCGATGACCGTGGCGACGACGCCGACGACGCCAAACTTCATGATCTGCGCAAGGAGTTTTTGCATGGTATCTGCCTTAGGGTGGCGCCGGAGCGCCGTGGGGATGACGAACTCAGCAAGTTTAGCCAATCCCCGCAGGCGGGGCTAGGCGCGCTCCTCGATAGCACCGTTTCTATATGCATCGAGCAGTTGGCGTAGGTCCTGGATCTGGCTGCGGATCTTAGCACCGGTATCGGTGTCGCTCACCATGCGGCGACGGTCGGCCTGGTCAAAACGGTTGGTCTCGCTCTCGATGTCCACGTTGCGCGTGAGCGCTTCGGCAACCGTGGTAAAGGCCCGATGCGACTTGAGGCGGCAGCCGCGTGAGCTCGAGATAAGCGTGTAGCCGGCGATGCCTGTCTTGGGATGATAGGCGCGACAGAAACCGCCATCGATGACCAGCAGCTTGCCCTCGGCGCGGATGGGCTGCTCGCCCTTGGTGGTTTTAACGGGTGTGTGGCCGTTGATGATGTGGCCGGTCGGCGAACATGCCATGGGGGCAACGCCGAACTCGCGCATGATGTCGTCGCAGACCGAGGGCGACTTGGTAAGCGTAAAGTACGGATCCATTGGCTCGACCCAGGTGCTCTTATCGGCGATATAGGCGCGCTCAAAGGTACGCACCAGGCGTCCGCTGGCGGGTGAGTTAAAGCCAATCCACAGGTACCACATCCAGTCGAGGGCGTCGCGGTCGCCCACGCGCCAGGCGCGGCGGGCAATGTGGTCGCAAAAATCGAGATAATCGCGGCCAGCGTGCCAGGTGCCCAGACAGTTCATGCTGCTAAAGGTGCCGTCTTCGTTGAGCGGTACGCAGCCGTGGAAGAGCAGATTGCCGTTGGCGACCTTGTACATCGAGCCGTGGGAAAAGAGGAAATCGATATGGCGATGCAAGTGATCGGCGGTGACAAACTCGGACACGAGCTTGTCGATGATATGTTGCTCCTGGGGCGTGAGCGTGTAGGGGTCCGTCGGGTCGACGGTGGGGAAGTCGTTGGTCGTGAGCGGCCACACGCTGCCGTCGGCGAGCGTGACCGTGCCGGTGTCGTGGTCGATTTTGTCGAGCAGCAGACGGTCGGTCATGTCGAACTCGGGGTGACGCTGGATGATCTGGCCCTCGAGTTTAAAGAGCAGCACGTTGATGGCCTTGATCAGCGGGGTGATGGACTCACCGGCGGTGTAGGTGGCATCGGCAAAGGCGACGAGCTCGCGCAGCGAGATGCCGTAGTCGTTCTCGAGGATCTCGTAATTGTCGTAGCGCAGGTTGTTGCGCAGCACCGTGGCTATGCAGGCGGGCTCACCGGCCGCAGCGCCCATCCACAGCAGGTCGTGGTTGCCCCACTGGATGTCGAGCGAATGGTAGGTGAGCAGACAGTCCATAATCTTGGCAGCGCCGCCGCCACGGTCGAAGATATCGCCCACCAGGTGCAGGTGGTCGACGGCCAGGCGCTTGATGAGCGAGGCGAGCGACTCGATAAAGTCGTCGGCGCTTGCGGTCTCTAGGATGGACTCCACGATGCGCTCGTGATAGCGCACACGATAGTTGTTCTCGTCCGGATGCGTGTGCAGCAGCTCGTCGATGATGTAGGCGTAATCGCGCGGGATGGCCTTGCGCACCTTGGAGCGCGTATAGCGGCTCGAAAGCGAACGGGAAACCATAATGAGCTGGTCGAGCATTGTCTTGTACCAGGTGGGGGAGTCCTCGCGCCGGCTGCGGACCAGCTCGATCTTCTCGCGCGGATAGTAGATGAGCGTGCACAGCTCGCCCTTTTCGTCAAAGGAGAGCGTGTCGCCAAAGATCTCGTCGACATGTTCGCGTACGACGCCCGAGCAGTTGTTGAGGATATGCATAAAGGCTTCGTACTCGCCGTGCACATCGCTCATAAAATGCTCGGTGCCTTTGGGCAGGTTGAGAATGGCCGAGAGATTGATGATCTCCGTAAACGCGGATTGCTCGGTGGGAAATTGTCTCGAAAGCAGACGCAGATACTTAAAGTCTTGCGGGTTGCGATCGAATGCGACCATGAAACACCTTCCGATATGGTTGGTAAAACTGATAAACAGCGTCAAACGTTTACCAGTATGCGCCGGCTTTGTTTCGATTTTGCGCCGGCGGCTGAATTGTCGGCTGAACGGTTTGGTAAATCGATTTAGTTGAGGTTGATGTGTCGGTTGGGTGGAGACGAAGGGGGTGATTTTGCCCATGTTGGCCCATGGCGGGGATGGGGATGTTCATGATATAGATATTCAATGCAAATGGTTCGAATTGGTAAATAGTGGACGTTTGTATCGTATTTAGGCTTGCTGTGCGATAATTTGCGCAGCAATACTTAAGGAGCCTCATATGAGTGATTTTGTCCTGACCTGTGAATCCGCCGCCGACCGAACCCGTGAGTTCTTTGCGTCGCGCAATATCCCTGTCGTGTGTTTTCATTACGAGATCGACGATGTTGTCTATACGGACGATCTGTATCAGTCGATTACGCCGGACGAGTTTTTTGCCCAGATTGCCGCGGGCGCCATGCCCAAGACGTCTCAGGTGAGCGTGGGCGAGTACGAGGAGTTTTGGGAGCCGTTTGTTGCCGAGGGTAAAGACGTGCTGCACCTGACGTTGTCGTCGGGTATTTCGGGCACGTATGGATCGGCCTGCGTTGCGGCACAGATGCTCGCGGATCGCTATCCTCAGGGCGGCAAGGTGCGCGTTATCGATTCGTTGGCGGCGTCTTCGGGCTTTGGCCTGCTGGCGGAATATGCCGCCGACGTGCGCGATAGCGGCGCTTCGCTCGACGAGACGGCTGCCTGGATCGAGGAGCACAAGCTCAACCTTCACCACTGGTTCTTCTCGACCGATCTGTCGAGCTACCTGCGCGGCGGTCGCATTTCGGCTGCGAGCGCGATTATCGGCACGGCGCTTAAGATTTGCCCACTTATGACGGTCGATTGCGAAGGCAAGCTGTCGCCACGTGAGAAGATCCGCACCAAGAAGCGCGCGATTTCCGAGATGGCTAAGACCATGATGGCGCACGTGCAGGACGGTGTGGATTATTCGGGTAAGTGCATCTTGTCCCATTCGGCGTGCCGCGAGGATGCCGAGGCCGTTGCGGCGCTGATCGAGGAACAAGTTCCGCAGCTCAAAGGCAAGATTGAAATCAATAGCATAGGTGCTCTGATTGGTTCGCACACCGGACCTGGTACGGTGGCGCTCTTCTTTATGGGCGACAAGCGCGTGGATTAACTTGGCCCATCACGTCGCTGCATGATTGCTCAAGCGAAAATGGCCCGCCTCACGTTTTGTGGGGCGGGCCTTGCTCTTGCGGTTAGCGTTTCTTTCCGCGGAAGAAGAAGCCGTGCAGCGAGGGCTTGAGTCCACGGTTGGCGCGACGCTCCTCGATATGATCGTGGATCGAAGCGACGCGTTCGATAACCTCGTCGGGAATCGGCACGTCGGGATTCATGTTCTCGACCTGGCTGACCTCGGCGGCGGCAACCTGGTCGATAATGGGCACATCGTCGCGCGAGATGACGGGCGTGGCGTCTTCTTTCATCTTGCGGTAGCGCTGCATCATGTCGGTCTGCAGCTGCTGGGCCGAAGGCGGTGTCCAAATGATGGCGTTGGCACCGGCGGCGATGGTTTCACGGATGCTCTCGGGTGTCTTGCCGCCCGGTGCGATGAGCGGCAGGTTGGGATAGTGCTCGCGCAGCTCGCGCAGGACCTGGGGCGTGTTCTTGCCGGCCGCGATGTTGAGGATCTTGGCTCCGGCGCGCACTTTGGCATGTGCATCATCGTCGCAACGTACGACCGTGGCGATGACGGGGATGTCTGCGATGTTGGTGATGTGTTCGACCATCTCGGCAGTGGCGGGGGAGTTGACCACGCAGCCCGCCGCGCCCTGCATCTCGGAAACGGCTGCCATCTGTACGGAGCGCTTGCCGGTCGTAGTTCCGCCACCCACGCCTACAAAGACTGGGCACTCGGCGACGGTCAACAGCGCCTGCGTAATGGCAGGCTGTGGCGTGAAGGGGTATACGGCAAAGACGGCATCGGCGTTGGAGTTGCGGATGACCGCCACGTCGGTGGTGTAGATAAGCGACTTGATGCGACGACCGAAGAGCGTAAAGCCGCTGGCCTCCTCGATCTCGTCGGGCATGCGGAGGGCCGCCTTGCGCAGACGCCCGTCGATGGGCAGCGGCTCCATGGGGAGCAGTCCGCTGGGGGTCACGGCTACCTGGGGCTCGGTGAACTCGTCTGCAAGCTCGACCTCGGAAAAATCGACCGAGGCGACGATGTCCTCGTGAACCTCGGCGGGAACATCGATGGGGGCCTGGTCGTTAGTCGCGGCAGGCGCGTCGAAGGAACTGGTGCCGACAAAGGCGTCGACGCGCTCGTTCAAATCGTTGAGAGTATCCATGGGGGCTCGATTCTATGCGATGGTGGCCGGCGGGGTGCCGACAGCGTTGTGCTTGCTAAATCGTTTGACGAGTTGATTTTTCCCCGCCGCGCCATCCGTTAGACCGAAGGACCGGCGAACGTGAAGGAGCTGTGGTGGCGGGCATTGAGGTGCTATCTTGAATGTCCCGTTTAAAAGAGAGGTGACGCGGTATGGAATTCACAGCAATGTTGGGCTCGATTGGCCTGTGTGTGGGCGCAATCGTTGCCGCCGCAGTCATCTACTTGGTGGTCACGGCCATTAAGGGCAAAAGGGCCGAGCGCAAGGAACGCGAGGCACTTAAGCAGCACCGTGACCAGCAGGACAAGCGCGCACGGCGATAGTTTGTTGAGTTTTGAATCCGTGCGCTAGCTGCGTTTTCGGATCAAGGCGATGTAGAAGCCCTCAAAGTCGCGGCTGGGCGGAATGGTCAGCGTGCCGGGCATACCGTTGGCGATGGACGAGACGTGGCCGGCGGCGATGGCCTCGGTGAGGGCGTTGCTTTCGACGCGGGGCTTTTCGCCAGCTTCCTGGGCGCGGCGCGTTTCACTTTCGCTCGGCGTGCCATCGAGGGGGATAAGCTCGCAGTCCATGTGCTTGTCGAGGGCCTCTTGCAGGGCGTCCTCGTTTTCCTGCGGCAAGATCGAACAAGTCGAATAGACGAGCGTGCCGCCCGGTTTGAGGGCTCCCATGGCGCGGTCCAGAAGTGCTCGCTGCGAGCGGGCGCACTTGCCGAGCAACTGCTCGGTGAGGCCGCGCAGGCTCTTCTCGTTGCCGCTGATGACGGTGCCCGTGCCGGTGCAGGGAGCGTCGAGCAGGATGCGGTCAAAGCGGAAGAACTCGTCGAGCTCGCGTGCGTCGATACGCATGACGGGCACGTTTTTGGCGCCTTGGCGGTGGAGGTTGGCTTCGAGCTTCTCGGCGCGGGGAATGCTCATCTCGCAGGCCGTGAGGTGTGCCTGGCCCTGGGTGAGGGCGGCGACCTGCGTCGTCTTGCCGCCAGGGGCCGCGCACATGTCCAGGATGTCCTCGCCTGCCTGGGCGCCTAACACCAAAGGCGGCATCATGGACGACAGGCTCTGCAGATAGATTTTGCCGTCGCGGTAGATGTCGAGATCCCACAGATCGGATACCTGGGCCTCGGGCAGGATGAAAGCGTCCGGGTACCAGGCAACGGTTTGGTGGGCGATGCCGGCCTCGTCGAGTGCAGCGGCGATGTCCTCGGCGGTCGCCTTGAGCGTGTTGGCGCGCAGTGTGACTGGGCGTGTGGCTGCGGCGTCAAAGCCTTTGATTATGAGCTCGGCATCGGTGGGGGCATAGGCGCCGGCGACCGTGTCGACCATAAAGCGCGGCAGGTCGGCGGCGCAGGGAAGGGCGGCAAGCTGGTCGGAAAGCTCGGTGGCGGCAAACTGCCTGAGCTTGAGCTCGGGCTTAACCTGCTTTTTCTGCTTACGACGACGCGGCTTGGACATCCGTCTTTCCTTCCCATTCCATTAAAAGTAGTCAATTTGGGACGGGGCTATTTTAGCTACCCGTCCGTTTCGGCAGGCGTTGCAGTTAAATTTGGGACGGGGTAGCTAAAATAGCCCCGTCCCAAATTGACTACTCTGCCTTGGCGTTGGCCTAGTACTGGCTCTCGTGCTTGCTGAAGAAGTCGAAGCGCGGGGGCAGCGGCTTCACGCGGTGCTCGCCAGGCTTCTCGCCCAGGCTTTCCACAAACTCGTCCGTGGAGGCAAAGATGTTATCCCAGCTAAAGAAGGCGACCGGATCGACGTCGAAGTACTCGCAGATGAGCTCGCAGCCGGCCGGGACGATGCCGTGCATGAGCACGGTCGCCACGCGCAGCTCGGTAAAGGCGTCGACGAGGGCCTGCGTCATTGCGGCGTTGGCCTCGCTATCCTCGAGCTTGTTGGCGGCCTTGGAGGCGTCGCTCCAGCGCTTGTTGGCGGCACGCAGGTAGTCGTCGCACACGGCGAGCGCACGGTGCGTCTCGAACTTGTACATGGCCTGCTCAAAGGCGAGAACTGCCTGCTCGGCAGCCTCGACCACGGCGGCGGAGGCGGCACCAGCGGGGATGCAGCCGTTGCGATAGGGGCTCTCGTCGCCCTCTTTGACGGCGACGCCGTAGAAGCAGCTGCGGGCCAGGCGGTTGAACACACCGGTCAAAAGGGCGCTCTCCTTAAGGGCCGGATCGATGACGCGCTTGTCGTCGCAGGCGCGCACCTCGTTGCCGTCCTTGTCCTTGCCGGTCACGCGGGTGTCGTATGCCTTGGGGCTAAAGCTCACCGGCTTCTCGGACAGGCCGAGCGACAGCCAATGTGCACGCATCTGCTCGCAGGTGTAGTGGTTGAGCAGGTCGTCTGCCGGCGGGGGAGGCGTCTGCGAGGACGAGCTGGCCTTTTTGCCCATGTAGAGCAGGTGGTAGCAGGCGCTGACGGTGCTCTGCGTAAGGTCCCAACCCAGAGCCTCCCACATGGCGGTCTGCGCGATGCAGTAGAAGTAGATGTTGTCCTGGCCGATGAACTGGTAGATTTGAGCGTCGTCAGAGCACCACCAGTCGCGCCAGTCGAGCGAGCTGTGCTGGTAGGTGGGCGCGGGGACCTGCGTGGAATCGGCGGCGGGCTCGCCCATGAGGGCGGCATCCTGGGCGGCGACGCCCTCGGTCACGCCGGCGGCGCGGGCATCGCGTGCGAGCACGGTGCGGGTGTAGCTGATGGGCGCCCACAGGCTCTCGGGCCAGCACCAGCAGGTGACGTCGGTCACGCCGTCGACCTCGGGCACCGGAACGCCCCAGTCGATGTTGCCGGTGATGCGGAAGGGCACGAGCGCCTTGCCGCTGCGGAAGCGCACGCCGCCGTTGGCGAGCACCGCGTGGGCGTCGTCGCGCTCCTTCCAGCTGGGGAAGGTGACGGTAAAGCTGCTCTTGTTGCCCTCGGGCTCCAACACGGTGTGCTCGGGGAGCTGGTCCTCGACGGCGTCGAAGGCCTCGCGGAACTTGTTCTGGATGTAGAGCTGTGCCGGCAGCAGCCACTCCTCCATGGTCTTGGAGACCACGGAGCGAACCTGCGGGTTCTGGGCGAGCTTGGCGGTGTAGGTCTTCATAAAGTCGAGATAGGCGGGCAGGTCGAAGTAGAGGTTGTCGACCGGTCGCAGCTCGGGCACCTCGCCGGTGAGCTGGCTCTTGGGCGCGATGAGCTCCTCGGGCTCAAACTGGTGACCCAGGTCGCACTCGTCGGCATAGGCCTTCTCGGACTTGCAACCCTGGATGGGGCAGCGGCCGATCACCTGGCGGCCGTTGAGGAACGTGCCGGCCTTGGCGTCGTAAAACTGCAGCGTGGAGCGCTTGGAGATGGTGCCCTGCTCGTGCAGGCGCTCGATAATCTCGGCGGTCACCTCGTTGTGGATCTGCGCCGCTGGCTCAAGGCCCGAGCCGCCGTAGATATCGCAGCTGATGTTGTAGTTGTTGAGGGTCGCTGCTTGGCGGGAGTGGTTGGACTCGACGTACTCGCTAATGGACTTGTCGTAGCCCTCGTTCTCCTTGAGCTTGCGGTAGCTCTCCATGATGGGCGAGCCATAGCAGTCGGTGCCCGAGGTGAAGATGACATTCTCGCGGCCCAGGCGGTCGCGCAGGAAGCGGGCGAAGAAGTCGGCCGGGACAAAGACGCCGCCGACGTGGCCAAAGTGAAGGCCCTTGTTGCCATAGGGCTCGCCGGCGGTAACGATGGCGCGGCGAGGCCAGCTGGGACGGTCGTTCATGGAGTATTTGGATGCCATGGGACTCCTTCGCATATGGTAAGAGCGCGGCCGGGCGCGGGGCTCGGCGACGCAGTGGTCAATTCGTGCATATCGTTCGACATTATCGCACATGCGGACGGGTACGTGGCAGGGGCGCTATCCTAAGATGCTATGAATGAGATTTCCAACATACATGCGTTTGAGGACGAGGATTTTCTGCACGCCTGCTTTGCGTGGGGGATGGCAGTGCTTGGTGCATTTGCCGTGTGCCTGGTGCCGGTGTTTATGCTGCTGGGTGGGCCCGCGGACCTGGATGCGGCTGACGCGGGCGGCTGGACCACGGTCTTGGGCTGGATAGTCGGCTTGGCTGCGGTTTCGGCGGCGTCATTTGCCGTGCACGAGTTGGTGCACGGCGTGTTCTTTAAGCTGTTTGCGCCCGCCGGTGCTCGGGTGACCTTTGGGGCAAATCTCGAAACCTGCATGATTTACGCCTGCGCCGAGGGCGTGGTGTATTCGCGCCGGCGGTACGTGGTGGTTTGCCTGGCGCCGACGGTTGTTGTGACGGCGGCGTTTGCCCTGGGGCTTGCGTTATCGGGCTATCCGCTGCTGTGCTACTTGGCGGCTGGTCTGCACTTGTCGGGCTGTGTGGGCGATTGGTATTACGTGCGGACCATCCTGCGCGACCGCCGCATTGTCGCCTGCGAGGACGCATCCTTTGGCGTGCGCTTTTTTGGTCAGTAGTCTTTTTGGGACGGGGCTATTTTGACTACTTTTTGGAGATGGGTATTTTTGACTGCTTTACGTCAAAAGTAGTCAAAATAGCCCCGTCCCAAAAAGACTACTTATTGTGGGAGAGGAGATGTCCGTGAAGCCGTTGTTGTTGCACGCTTGCTGCGCGCCGTGCTCGCTGGAGCCGGTTCGCCTGCTGCGCGAGGAGGGGTTTGAGCCCACGATTTGCTGGACCAACCCCAATATTCAGCCGCGCGATGAATGGCAGCGGCGCTTGGACGAGCTGCGCCGGTGGTGTGCCGATGGCGACATTGAGCTCATCGAGGCGGGGGAGGACCGCGAACGCTGGGAGGCCGGCGTGGCCCCGCTGGGCGCCGATCGACCCCGTCGCTGTCGCGCGTGCTATGCCCTGCGCCTGGCTGAGGCATGCCGGGTGGCCCAGGAGCGCGGGTTTGAGTTTGTGGGCACGACGCTCGCCGTCTCGCCGTATCAGCTGTTCGACACCTGCAATGATGTGTTGGAGCGTTTGGCTGCCGCCCGCGGGCTCACTCCGGTGATTCGCGATTTTCGCCCGTATTATTCCGAGGCCACGCGTCGTTCGCGCGAGCTTGGCATGTATCGGCAGAACTACTGTGGTTGCCGATTCTCGGCCGTCGAAGCGGCCATGGACCGCGCCCGCATTCGCGACGAGCGCAAGGCTGCCAAAAAGTAGTTCATTTGGGACGTCAGCCTGCTAGGATGTAGAGCGGACTTTAGCTATATAAGGAGTATCCGACGTGTCTATGCGTACCGATGATTTTGACTACAACCTTCCCGAGGAACTGATTGCCCAGGCTCCTGCCGAGCCGCGCGACTCCTGTCGTCTGCTGGTGGTGGATCGCAAGGGCTCTCAGGCGGGAACGCCGCTGGAGCACGGCGGCACCGTTGAGCACCGCATCTTCCGCGACATCATCGACTATATCGAGCCGGGCGATGTGCTCGTCATCAACAAGACGCGCGTGATGCCGGCCCGCCTGATTGGTCGCAAAGCCGGCTCGGGTGGCGTGGTCGAGACGCTGCTGCTCAAGCGCCGCGAGGATGTTGACCCGCTGGGCCATGTTTGGGAGTGCTTGGTCAAGCCGGGCAAGCGCCTGAAGCCCGGTGCTCAGATTGAGTATCGTGCGGGTGGCGCCCATGCGCCCGAGGGGGCTCCCGTGGTGCTGACGGCCGAGGTCATCGACTTTGTCACCGATAGCCGCGGTGGCCGTCTGGTGCGCTTTGAGCCCGCCGGTTGCAATGCCGCCGGCGAGCCGCGCACGCTCGACGAGGCCATTCACGCCGCCGGTCACGTGCCGCTGCCGCCCTACATTACCGACTACGAGGGCGAGCCCGAGAAGTACCAGACCGTCTACGCCATGAAGGAGGAGCACTCGGCTGCCGCTCCTACGGCGGGTCTGCACTTTACCCCCGAGCTCATGGCCGCTATCGAGGCCAAGGGTGCGAAGTTTGCCGCCGTCGAGCTCGAGGTGGGCATCGATACCTTCCGTCTGGTGGAGGAGGACGACCCCACGCAGCACGTGATGCACACCGAGCGCTACCACGTATCGCAGGAGGTTGTCGACGCCGTGCATAAGGCGAAGGCCGAGGGCCATCGTGTGATCGCTGTCGGTACCACGGCGGTGCGTTCGCTCGAGAGCGCGTTTGACGCGGACGCGCCGGTGTCCGATCCGGCTGTGACGGCGCGCTATTTTGAGGGCCGCGAGGACAGCGCCGATACGCTCGGCCGCGGCGACATCGTGGTACGCGAGAACGCTACGACGCAGCTCTACCTCATGCCCGGCTCGACCTATCACGTGGTCGACGCGCTGATCACGAACTTCCACGTGCCGCGCTCTACGCTCATGATGCTCGTGAGCGCGCTTGCCTCCCGCGACCAGATCATGGATGCCTACGCCGCCGCCATCGAGGAGCGCTACCGCTTCTTCAGCTTTGGCGACGCAATGCTCATTCAGTAGGTTACGGCGTTTTCCAAACGCCGTAACCGGCCGACGCTGCAAACGCCCCTAAGCGGCAATCTGACGTTCAATCGTCGGGCATGACCAGAAGGTCAATGCCCTCCTCTTTCACGTCACCTTGCTCGCTTAGGGGCGTTTTCGCTGTCCGCGCCAAAACATCGGCGTTGCCGTGGTTGTTGCTGTAGTCGTTGGGGACGTTCTTGAATGACTAGTCGTTTAAGAACGTCCCCAATGACTACCTTGCACCAATCAAATAGTTGCGGTGAGATAGTTCTTGAATTGGCCTTTTTGAGGGCTAAACAGGAACTATCTCACCGCAACTGCGTTGGGTGTTTTTGGCAGCGGGTTTACTTGCTCGCGAACAGCCAGATCAGGATGATCACCAGAATCACGGCGATGATGCAGACGATGGCTCCGGTGAATTTGACGCGTGAGTCGCGGGTTCGCTTTCGCACGTCGTTTTCGGCGGCCTCGAGTTGGGTAACTTCGCGCTCGGTCTCGGTATGCTCGGCTTTGTCGCGTGCCAAGGACCCGGCGAGCGATTCGGTGATCTCGGGATGGTCGTGTACCTCGGTCGCCTGCTCGATAATCGACTGCGCATGCGCGGCATCTGCCCGGGCGTTTGCGATGGCCTGCTCTTGCTCGCGGCGTGCCTTGTCCTGCGTGGCGATCTTTTCGCGTAGCTCGCGCTGGCGCGTCGCGGCGGCAGTTTTTGCGGACTGCAGCTCGTCGCGCGCGGCATCTGCCTCAGCCGTTACGGCCTGGTGCGCGCGTTTAGCGTCGGCGATGGGGGCCTGTGCCTGCTCGACGGCCTGCTCGGCGGCGGCAAGTGAATGCTCAAGATCGGCAGTCACGCGCGGAATATCTTCCTCGGCCTTGCGGAGGGCGTCGGCAGCGTCGGAGATTTGCATAGACAACTCGTTGGTGCGTACGGTGTAATTGGCGGGATTTGCCGAAGGGTTGCGCTGCAGCTCGGCATACTCGCGACGCAAGGTCTCGAGCTGCGCGCGCGTAGCATCGGCAGTTTGTCGTGCGGCGGCGATACCGGCATCGCGCTCGGCCTTCACTTTGTCGCGGATGCGCTTGGAATCCTCAAGGCGACGAACGAGGCGGTTGCCGGTCTCGCGCGAGCTCGCCTCGCGGGCTTCCACGGCGTCGAGTGCAGCCTTCAGGCGGAGCTCGGTCGCATCGTCCTCTGCCTTCATTTGCTCGAGTTGGCCCTTGAGCTCCGTCGCTTTGGCGGCATGGGCATCACGGTTAATTTCAGCTGCCGCAGCGGTCTTCTGTGCCGTGGCGATTGCCTGGCGCTGGTCGGCGATGATCTGATCGTAGCGGCCTGCGATGTCCCGGCGCGTCTCGAGCTCCTCTGCCTGGTCGGCGATGCGCTGCTCAAGCTCGGCTAAATGGGCGCGGGCATCGGCGAGTGCCTTCTTGGCGGCGTTCATCTCGCGCATGGCCGACGCGCCCTGGGCGATAAAAGTGCCCACGGCGTTAGCGGTGTTCGAGACGGCGCTCCCCAGGTCGAGGCTCGTGGCGGGAGCATGCGGGGTGGTCGGGTGCGCGGCCTCGGCGGCATTCGTGTCGGCAGTCTGCGGCGCGGCGATATTGCCGGTGCCGCCTTCGATCACGGAAAAGCCCGCTGCGTGCGGGTCGACCGCATCGGCGCCGATCGTGGGGTGCTCGAGTTGCAGGAACGAGGGCATGGTGCTGCCCTGGTCGGCAACCGGGGTCTCGCCGGGCACAAACGTCGAGGCAGCCTCGGCGGCTTCCTCCTCCTCTGCGTCGACATCGGCATCGGCGACAGCGTCTTTCATAGCTTTGACGGCATCCATCATGGAGTCCATGACGGCGTCGAGCTCTTCTTCCGAAGACACCTCGATGGGGCCCGCTACTTGCGGAGCGCTCTCAGCCTTGGGCTCAGTATCGCTCGGGTCCGGCTGCTCTAGCTGCTCTTCTTTGTCTTGCTCTGCGGCGACATTAGCGTCTGCGGCCTCGCCTGCGGCGGCAGGAGCCTCCTCGACGGCGGCATCAATGCTGCCATCGCTGCTGGTAGAAGTATCGCAGTCGTCAATGGTGTCTGCGGAATCATCAATATGCTGTTGAGTCTGGGGGTCCAGCTCGTCTGTCATAGGCATGTGCTCCTCATCGTTGTTTGTCACCCTATGATAAAGTCTCGCGCCGACATCCCGCGCGCCGCAGCAAAGTTTCAAAACGTGTTCGATGGCTCGCGTCGATAGCAAAAACTCGGCCGCTCTACCCAATTTTTACTTGACAATCCCTTCGCCGAAAAACGTTATGCCGTTCGCCTATCGAGGCCTTTTCTTTTCACTTGAAGAAGCTAAAGTTGCATCTCAGCTTTTGGCGCGTTTATTTTGGATGCGCGCAGTCGGCGGGCGTGCCCGTCGCGATTTTGAAAGGACTTCGTATGGGACTTTTCACTGGTAAGACCGTGATCGTCACCGGCGGCGGCAAGGCCACGCTTAAGGACGGCTCTGCTGGCTCCATCGGCTACGGCATCGATATCGCTTTTGCCAAGGAGGGCGCGAACCTCGTTATCACCGGTCGCAACGTCGCCAAGCTCGAGGCTGCCAAAGAGTCTCTTGAGGCCGAGTACGGCGTCAAGGTTCTGCCTGTTCAGGCCGATGTCTCGGCTGGTCAGGACAACGAGGCCGTCGTGCAGAACGTTATCGACAAGGCGATTGAGGAGTTCGGTCGCATCGACGCCGTCGTCAACAACGCTCAGGCCAGCGCCTCGGGTGTGACCATCGCCGACCACACTATGGACCAGTTTAACCTTGCCATTTACTCTGGCCTGTATGCCACCTACCTGTACATGCAGAAGGCCTATCCGCACCTGAAGGAGACCAAGGGCTCCGTGGTCAACTTTGCTTCGGGCGCCGGCCTGTTTGGCAACTATGGCCAGTGCAGCTATGCTGCCGCCAAGGAGGGCATCCGCGGTCTGACCCGCGTCGCCGCCAACGAGTGGGGCAAGGACGGCATCAACGTCAACATTGTGTGCCCGCTTGCCTGGACTGCTGCGCTCGAGAACTTCCAGGATGCCTATCCCGAGGCGTTTAAGGCCAACGTCCACATGCCGCCGGCAGGCCACTACGGCGACGTCGAGAAGGAGATCGGCCGCGTGGTCGTTCAGCTTTGCGGCCCCGACTTTAAGTACATGAACGGCGAGACCGTTACCCTCGAGGGTGGCATGGGCCAGCGGCCCTAACAGTTACGCGGTTCTACGAACCGCGTAACCAGTTGACGCTGCAAACCCGCTAGAGCGGCAATCTGCCTTTCAACTTCGGCGGCATGATCAAAAGATCAATGCCGCCTTGTTTCAAGGCACCTTGCTCGCTCTGGCGGGTTTTCGCTGTCGGTGCCATAACATCGGCGTTACCTTGGCTGTTGGATGTAGTCGTTTAAGAACGTCCCTAATGACTATGACCCCTTTGCGCCAGTTTCTGTCGAGTCGGTGCTTCTTGCGGGTTGCCCGTATAATGGTTTGCGTATGAACCGCAACCAAGGAGTTCCAGTTTATGGACCAGAACCTTTTTAAATTCGACCTGATCGCCGAGGACCCGACGACGCATGCGCGTGCCGGCGTACTGCACACCCCGCACGGTGACATCGAGACGCCGATCTTTATGCCCGTGGGCACCAAGGCAAACGTCAAGGGCATCCCCACCGAGACCGTCAAGCAGCTCGGTGCGCAGATCGTGCTCGCCAACACCTACCACCTGTCCATGCGTCCCGGCGAGGACACCATCGCCGAGCTGGGCGGGCTGCACAAGTTTATGAACTGGCACGGCCCCATCCTCACCGACTCGGGCGGTTTCCAGGTCTTCAGTCACAACGACGCCGTCAAGCTCACCGACGAGGGCGTGCGCTTTATCGTCAACGATTACGACGGTCGCCACGTGTTCTGGACGCCCGAGGACAACATGGAAATCGCCATGAAGCTCGGTTCCGACATCTGCATGCAGCTCGACCAGTGCCCCGGCTATCCTGCCACGCGCGCCTACGTCGAGCGTGCCGTGGAGCTGTCGAGCATGTGGGCCGAGCGCTGCTATAAGGCCCACACCCGCGATGACCAGGCGCTCTTTGGCATCGTTCAGGGCGGCATGCATCTGGACCTGCGCCTGCGATCGCTGCGCCACCTGGAGGAGTGCGGCGACTTCCCCGGCTACGGCATCGGCGGCTACTCGGTGGGCGAGGACCACGAGACCATGTTCGAGACGCTGGCGCCGCTGGTTTCCGAGTACATGCCTAAGCACAAGCCACGCTACCTGATGGGCGTCGGCAACCCTACCACGCTCGTGCGCGGCGTTGGCGTGGGCATCGACATGTTCGACTGCGTGCTGCCGACGCGCACCGGCCGCATGGGTACGGCGTTCTCCAGTGAAGGCCGCCTCAACTTCCGCAACGCCCGCTTTGCGCACGACGACGGCCCCATCGACCCCACCTGCACCTGCCCGGTGTGCACGGGCGGCTACAGCCGCGCGCTCATCCGTCACATGGTCACGCAGAAGGAGATGCTCGGCGGTATTCTGCTGTCGATGCACAACATCTACTACCTGCTCAACCTTATGCAGCGTGCCCGCCAGGCCATTATCGAGGGCCGCTACGGCGCGTTTGTGAGCGACTGGATGAACAGTCCTGCGGCGGTGGACTACTAAGAGCGGCGCGGGCGCTTGCAGAGCGCGGGCAACGGCAAGGGGCGAGCGCCGGCCGGTCATCACGTTCGCTAACACCGTCTGCGCGACCGCTGACCGATAGCTTGCAAGCACTTGATGCATCGTGGGTACCATACCGAATAGTTGATGTTCGGGCGGGTGTTTGGCGCATGGCGTCGACCCCGCCCGTTTTTCTTTTTCTCGATAGGAGTACCCATGATTAAGAACGAGAATGTCGAGGGCGAGCCTGCCTACGACGAGACGTACCGCCGCGGCCCCGTGGTTATGCGCGGCCCCATGATTCCTAAGGACAACACCTACGCCAACCTGCTGGCGCCCGAGGAGTCGACCGACTGGCTGCATGCTGATCCGTGGCGCGTGCTGCGCATCCAGGCCGAGTTTGTCGATGGCTTTGGCGCACTTGCCGAGCTCGGGCCCGCTGTGACCATCTTCGGTAGCGCTCGCACGCCCAAGACCGATCCGCTCTACAAGGCGGCGCGTACCGTCGGGCGCAAGATCGCACAACGTGGCGTGGCGGTCATCACCGGTGGCGGCCCCGGCATCATGGAAGCGGCCAACAGGGGAGCGGCAAGTGTCAACGGCAAGTCAGTTGGCCTGGGCATTGAATTGCCGCACGAGCATGGGCTCAATAAATACGTGAACCTCGGCATGGACTTCCGTTACTTCTTTGTGCGCAAGACCATGTTCGTCAAATACAGCTCGGGCGCCATCGTGTTTCCCGGAGGTTTTGGCACGCTCGACGAAATGTTCGAGGTGCTCACGCTGGTGCAGACACACAAGGTCAAGCGCATGCCGCTCGTTTTGGTGGGCACCGAGTACTGGCAGGGCCTATTCGACTGGCTTAACGGTCCGGTGATGGACGCCGGTATGATCAGCCCGCTCGATCCGGAGCTGGTGCACATTACCGACGACCTCAACGAAGCCGTCGACATTGCGCTCGGCGGGCTGATGTAGAGCAATCGTGCCCACCGCGACATGGATATGCATGGCAATCTGATGCTATCTAACGGCAGTTTGCCATCTAAACTGGGTATACTGATGTAAAAGATGAGGCGAGGAGGTCGCGTATGTCTACTGCAACGGTTAAGCCCACGACGGTTCGCATCGAAGAGGGGCTCAAGGAACAGGCGACTGAGTTCTTGGACTCAGTTGGCTTGAGTCTCAATTCGTATCTCAACCTTGCTGTTCGGCAGCTGGTAAATCAGCGAAAGATTCCTTTTGAGATTGTAGGAAGGGCGGAGGTGCCCAACGAGGCGACGAGGCGTGCCATGGTAATCGCCGAGGCTCATGAGTTGGGGATTTTGCCGGACGATAGCCCGTCATTCAACGACGCTGATGAGCTCATATCATTCCTCGATGAGGACTAGCGATGTTCGAGATTAGAGTCGAGGCTCAGTTTAAGGCGGATTACAAACGGACGATGCGCATCCATCCGCAGCTAAAGAGTGAGTTTAAAGCGGCGGTTGCAGAGCTTGTGGCCCATGGGTCGCTTCCAGCGGAGTACGGCGCCCACGAGCTCTCAAACCCGGGCGGAAACTACAACGGCCACATCGATTTCCACCTATCCGATGGCTTGGTCGATGTGGTCGTTCTATATCTGCCCCATAAGACTAACCCAGTGATCAGGCTGGTGCGAATGGGCACTCATCAGGAGCTTTTTCAGGGTCCGCTGGGCTGATCGCCGATTTCTAAGTTGCGGTGGAATAGGGATTGATTTGCGGCTGATAAGCCAAAAACAGCCCCTATTTCACCGCAACTGATGTGGACGTCCCTAGCGAGTTGGCTGATAGCGGGGGCAGTAGCTGATGGCGATGGCGTCGACGCCTACGTGGGTCGCGATGGTGCAGCCGATGGGGCCGGTGCCGGCGTCTACGTAGTCCTGGCCCGCGAGCGCCTGGTTGACGAGCTCTTGTTCCTCAGCGGCACCGGTTGTGAGCACGCGTACGCTTGAACCCGGGTGTTCGGCCAAAAATGCGAGGCAATCGGCCATGGTATTGGCAACGATGCGCTTGGCGCCGCGGCCCTTCTTGATGGCCTTGATCTCGCCCGACTGCCACTCCGGCGAAACGGCCAGGCGAATGTTGAGCATCTGCGTCAGCTGGCCAGCGAGCTTGGGTGCGCGGCCGTTCTTGACCAGGTTCTCGAGCGTGCGCGGAATCAGCAGCAGGTGGGCGTCGGGCAGCGTCGCGCGGATCTGAGCCTCGGTCTCGTCCAGGCTGCGGCCGTCCTCGCGCATGGCGAGCGCGTACTCCACCAGCAGGCCCTCGGCGCCCGAGCCGGTGCGCGAATCGATGCAGCGCACGTCGAGCTCGTGTGTTTCGGCCGTCAAGCTGGCGTTGGCATAGCAGGCAGACCACTCACTGCACAGCGAGATAAAGATGGCGCTGTCGTGGCCGTCGGCGAGCACACGGTCAAAGAGTGCCTTGAACTCGCCGGCGCTCGGCTGCGAGGTGTGCGGCAGCTGCTTGGAGCCGGCCATGCGGGCGACGTATTCCTCGGCGGTGATCTGCACCTGGTCGAGCAGGTCCTCGCCCTCGATAATCACATGCAGCGGAATGACGTAAATGCCGAGCTCTTGAGCACGGGCGGGGGAGATGTCCGACGTGGAGTCGGTTATGATGGCAAAAGACATAATTGCACCTTTCGTTGGGGCGCTTGCGCGCCGCCTTCTGAGAGCAAAGTGCGACAAGTATAGTAGAGTCGTTCCACATTACCAGGTTCAATTGTTGAATAGTCAACAGTTTGAAGTGTCGGTGTGGAAATCATCAACTGGGGAAGAGGGATGCCGATGGAGGCACTGGAGATATGCAAGCGGCCGGTCGTGCTGTTTGATTTTGATGGCACGGTGGCCGATACGGGTCGGGCGGTGATGACCTCGACGCGCAAGACGCTTGCCGCGCGCGGATTTTCGGAGGCGCAGATGGGTGATCTGCGCCGCATGATCGGGCCGCCCCTGTGGAAGAGCTTTCACGACTTTTACGGCTTTTCCCGCGAGGAGTCGCTGGTGGTGGCCGACGAGTACCGCGCCTTTTTTGATGAGCTGGGACCGGAGGAGTACCCTGTGTTCGATGGGATCCCCGAGCTGCTGGATGGGTTGGTCGCCCAAGGCAAGCGTATGGCCGTGGCGACGTCGCGCATGGAGGCCAAGTGCATCGACATGGTGCGTGAGCTCGGGCTTTCTCAGTTTGAGGCGGTGGTTGGCATGAATCCGCCGCAGGGTCGCGAGACCAAGGCCGATTCGGTCCGCGATGCCCTGGCGGCGCTCGGCGCGACGGCCGACGATGCCGTGATGATCGGCGATCGCTTTAACGATGTGGAGGGCGCGCATGCGATGGGCGTGCCGTGCATTGGCATCTATTCGGGCGCGGCGGCGCCGGGCGAGCACGAGGCAGCGGGTGCCGATGCGGTGGTGCACTCGGTGGCCGAGCTTGCTAAACTTTTCGCTATCTAATGACGTGATGTGAGGGGCGGGCGTGCCTGTCACTCATTGGTAAGGAGGTCGTCTATGAATCAGGTGGAGCAGAGCGTTGCCGAGTATGTCGACGAGGTCTGGGAGGATGTCGTCGCCGATATCGAGCAGCTGGTGAGCTATCCGTCCGTGGCCGTTGCTGCCGATGCAGAGCCCGGTGCGCCGTTTGGCCGCCCGGTCCGTGATGCGCTCGATTGCGCGCTCGACATTGCGCAAAAGCTCGGCTACCAGACGAGCGATGACGAGGGCTATGTGGGCATTGCCGATATTCCGGGCCGCGGCGATAAGCAGCTTGCGACTATCTGCCATGTGGACGTGGTACCCGCTGGCCCCGGTTGGAACACCGACCCGTTTGCGATGGAGCGTCGCGAGGGCTGGCTGCTCGGCCGCGGCGTTATCGACGACAAAGGCCCGGCGGTGCTGTCGCTCTACGCTGGCGCCTATCTGCTCAAGCACGGCATTACCCCGCGCTATACCTTCCGCGCGCTGCTGGGCTGCGATGAGGAAGTGGGCATGTCCGACGTTCACCATTATCTGGAGAACCACGCAGACCCCGACTTTTTGTTTACGCCCGATGCCGAGTTCCCGGTCTGCAATGCCGAGAAGGGCCAGTTTGGGGCGACGTTTGTGAGCCCCAAGATCGATGGCGGGCGCATCGTATCGTGGAGCGGTGCCGAGGCGAGCAACGCTATCCCGTCGCAGTCTATCTGTGAGCTTGCGATTGCCGCCGATGAGCTGCCGGCGCCCGTTGAGAACGCCGACCGCCTGGAGATTACGGCACTCGATAACGGGCATGCGCAGATTTTCGCCCACGGCATTGGCGGTCATGCCTCGATGCCTGAGGGAACGGTCAATGCCGTCGGCCTGATCGTGACGTACCTGCGCGAGGCCGAGGACGCGTTTGGTGCGCGCGACGAGCGCCTGCTGACGCCTGCCGAGCACGAGTTTGTCAAGTTTCTGGCCTTTGTGCATGCGGACGCCTATGGTCGTGGCCTGGGTATCGATGCGACGAGCTCCGCGTTTGGCCCGCTCACCTGCAACCCCGGCGTCATCCGCGTGGCGGATGGCCACATCGAGCAGGTCATCGACGTGCGCTTCCCCGATAGCACGAGCGCCGATACCATCCGCGAGCAGCTTGAGCCGCTCGTGGGCCGCTTTGGTGTGACGTATCGCGTGGGCCGTACCAAGGTGCCGTTCTCGGTCTCTGCCGACGATCCGGCCGTGAAAGCGCTGATTGATACCTATAACGAGTTTACGGGCAAGCATGCCGAGCCCTTCGCCATGGGCGGTGGCACGTACGCGCGCAACTTTGCCCGCGCCGTATCGTTTGGCCCCGAGGAGACCGGCCTTGAGCTGCCCGCGTGGGGCGGCCAGATGCACGGCCCCAACGAGTGTGCCAACGAGGAACAGCTCAAGCAAGCGCTCAAGATCTATATTGTTGCGATCTTAAGGCTCAACGAGCTCGAACTTTAAGGTTGCGGCGTTTTGCCAATCTAAGTTGCGGTGGAATAGTTCCTAGAATCGGCTGCCTAACAGCCAAACAGGAACTATTTCACCGCAACTTCTTTTTTTATCGGTGTAAAAGGCGGGCCATGCTGAACTGCCTCCCATTTCTTGGACACGAGAAATGGGAGGCTTTTTATGCGTGTC
>CATVTV010000018.1:0-39248 GCA_958347015.1 uncultured Collinsella sp.
TCGACACCGCCGAGTTCGCGATCCCCGGCCTTGACGACGAGTTCCGCGTCATCGTGTCTCCGTGGATCCTCTCCTCGCTGATCACCGATCGCCTTGCCGCTTACTACGAGACGGTCACCAAGCACAACCTCAACTACCGTCGTTACTATCACCAGTTCGACTACTAATCGGTGACAAATAAGCTACTGATCAAGAAGCACCCTGCCCGGGCGCATGCGTCCGGGCATTTTTATGCCGAAATTCGCAAGAAAGGGGAATCGAATGAGGCAGTTTATCGTTGCATCCCATGCTCATTTTGCGTCTGGAATCGTCGAGAGCATTGGGCTGCTCTCCGGCGAGCGCGAAAACGTCCATGCGCTCTCTATGTATGTCGACGGAAACGAGGACCTGACCAAGGAGGCCGCAGCGGTTCTCGATGGGTTTGCTGCGGACGACGAGGTTGTCGTGTGCACCGACCTGTTCGGCGGCAGCGTCAACAACGAGTTCACCAAGATCGTCCAGACGCGTCCCAACACGCACCTGGTGACCAATATGAACCTGCCGCTCCTTATTCAGCTGCTGTTCGTGCCCGACTCCACCCCGATCGATGAGGCCATTCGCCAGATCGTCGAGGCGGACGACACTAAGGTCAAGTACGTCAACGACCTGCTGGGGCAGGCCGAACTCGATGAGTTTTAACCACTAGGGAGCACATCATGATTCAGATGATTCGCGTGGACTATCGACTGCTGCACGGCCAGGTTGCCGTTAGCTGGACCTCGGCTCTGGGTGCCGACTGCATCCTGTTGGTGAGCGACACGGTCCTCAATGACAAGCTTCGTCTGCAGGCCCTGTCCCTTGCAAAACCGGAGGGCTGCAAGGTTGTCGTCAAAAACACCGAGGATGCCGTCAAGGCGCTCCAGAGCGGTGTGACCGATAAATACAAGCTCTTCGTGGTTTGCGAAACGATCCAGCAGGCCGGTACCATCGCCAAGGCGATGGGCGTTAAGAAGATCAACCTCGGCAACGTTGCCTTTAGCGAGGATGCTCGCCAGGTCTCGACGAGCGTGTTCCTCACGCCCGAAAACGAGGCATACGTCAAAGAGCTGCTCGGCGAGGGCTACGAGCTGTTCATTCAGATGATTCCGGCAGATGCGAAGACTGATGCCGCGAAGGCCATCGGTTAGGGGCTGTCATGATTATCAAGACAATCCTGATTTTCCTGATCGCCCTTTTGGGCTATTCCGAATGGCTGACCGGTACGAGTTACCTTCAGCGCCCCATTGTGCTCGGACCGTTGGTCGGCCTTGTCATGGGCGACATGGTGACCGGCACGATCATGGGCGCCACGATGGAGCTTGCCATGGTCGGCGCCATCTCGGTCGGTGCGTATAACCCGCCCGATACGATTTCCGGAACCATTCTGGGTGTGTCGCTTGCCATGCAGGCCGGCGCGGACGCTTCGGCGGCCCTGACCCTGGGCATTCCCATCGCAACGATCGTCCTGGCGCTCGATACGGCCCTGGGCCAGCCGGTGATGCTACTGCTGGTGCACCGTATCGACAAAAACGTCGAGGACGGAGACACCAAGGCCATCACGCGCAACATGCTCATCGCCGGTTACGCGCAGAGCTGGTGCGGCCTGCTGATTATTCCCCTGGCATTCTTCTTTGGCGCCGATGCTGTTGCCAGCCTGCTCAACATCATCCCCGATTTCGTTCAGACCGGCATGGATGTCGCCGCCGCCTTCTTGCCCGCACTCGGCTTTGCGATGCTGGCGCAGATGATTATGAACAAAACGGTGGCTCCGTTCTTCTTCGCTGGCTTCTTCCTCGTCGCCTACTTTGGCATTAGCACGACAGGCGTGGCGATCTTTGCCGCGATCATCGTCGTCGCGATGACGGTTTTGGGTGACAAGAAAAAGGCGGAGCAGCCCGCAGCGGCAACCGAGGATCCTGCGATTGGGAGTGGGTTCGATGAGTTTTAAGTTTGAGTCTTCTTACGACGGGCTGATTTCCCGCGCAGACCTTAAGAAACTGTTCTGGCGCTCGATTCCCTATGAGCATTCCTGGAACTACGAGCGTATGGGCCATATCGGCTTTATGTGGGCCCTTATGCCGATCCTGCGCAAGCTGTATCCGCAGGATGCGGATTTTAAGGCCGCCCTTAAGCGCCATATGGAGCTCTATAACGTCACGCCGTACATCTCGACGCTTCCCATGTCCATCGCCGCTGCAATGGAGGAGGTCAACGCTACTGACGATAGCTTTGACACGAGCGCGATCTCTAATGTCAAGCTTGCTTTGATGGGGCCGCTGTCCGGCGTGGGCGATGCCTTCTACTGGGGCACGCTGCGAATTTTGGCAACGGGTGTCGGCACGTCGCTGGCGCTGCAGGGCTCTATTCTTGGCCCGATTTTGTTCTTGCTCGTGTTCAACGTTCCTCACTACATCATCCGTTACCTGCTGACGTTTGTGGGATATCGCTTTGGCTCGGACATGATCAGCAAGGTCCAGGAATCGGGCATTATGGACACGATCGTCAAGATGGCCTCTATCATGGGCGCCATGGTGATCGGTGCTATGACCATGGAGATGGTCACCGTGGACATTCCGCTCATGGTCGGCGCGGGCGATGGTGCTCAGACGTTGGCCGAGCTGCTCAACGGAATCTTCCCGGGCTTTGTCACGATGGGGCTGTTTGGAATCGTCTATCTCATGCTCAAGAAGAAGATGAATCCGCTGCTTATCATGCTCGTGATCCTGCTCGTGAGTATCGCCGGCGCGTTCTTTGGAGTGCTTGGTGCCCAGTAAAGTATCCGTCATAATAAGAACAATGTAAGAGGGGGCGTCGCGCACACTGTGCTGCGGCGCCCTTTTGCCGAAAGGTGGACAAGATGGAGTATCCGCAGCTTGCCGTCATGAATATCAGCCATCGTTATTTTGACCTTGAGGAATTCTTTTCTTCGGCAGCGGCCTCGGGCTACACGTGTTGCGAGCTTTGGACCGGGGCGATGCATCTGTATGTCGATTGCCATGGATACGATTCGCTCGAGCAGGTGCGGGAGCTGTCGCAGCGGTATGGGGTTCGGATTGTGGGGCTTTGTCCCGAACAGAACAACCCCAAGCCGTGGAATATCGCGGCGCGTGGGAATGAGGCGCGTGCCCGCACGCTCGCGTACTTTAAGAACGTTGTGGATATCGCGGCGGAACTTGGAGCCGAGCAGGTCATGGTCTCGAGCGGCTGGGCATTTTTGAACGAGCCGATCGAGGACGCGTGGGGTCGCAGCGCCTCGATGCTGCGTGCGATTGCCGAGCATGCGGGAGAGCGCGGCGTGCGACTGGTGCTCGAGGCCCTACAGCCGGTTGAGTCGATGATCGTGAACTCGGCGGCCGACACGAAGCGCATGATCGAGGCAGTTGATCATCCGGCACTTAAGGCGTGTCTGGATTTGGGCGCTATGGCGGTGGCAGGGGATACCATCGACGATTATTTCGATCTGCTTGGCGATGATGTCGCCCACGTGCATTTTGTCGATGTTGCGGCAGATGGCACGACGCATCTTGCCTGGGGTGACGGCGACCGCGATATGCGCGCCGACCTGGATAGGCTGGTGGCGCGCGGCTATCGCGGAGTTGTTTCGGCCGAGACCTATGACGGGCGCTATTTCGCCGACCCCGCAGCTGCCGATGCGCAGGTAATGGCAGAGTATCGTCGTGCGATTGGCGCCTAGGCGGGTTTGGGTTGCGGCGATCTGCCCTATGTTTCCAAATGAATACGGCGTGAGCGGCTGCGATGGATTTTCCCCGCAAACACTCTAGTATGCTAAAGTACCCAGAAGACCGGCGGAGCTATGCCGGTCTTCTGTTCTATATGAAACACAGCATGAGGAGGCTCACCAGATGACGGCCACACCGTGGGGATTCCGGGACATATTGCCCGAGGGGGCTCAGGCACGCGAGGAGATCGCATGTACGGTGAAGGGCTGCTTTAGGGAGCATCATTACCTGCCGGTTGAGACGCCGCTGCTCGAGGACAAGGGTTCGCTCGAGGAAGGTGGCCGCATTGCGGACACGCCGTTTAAGCTCTTTGACGATGATGGGCGTTTGCTGGTGGTCCGTCCCGACAACACGTTGCCGATTGTGCGCTTGGTTTCGACCCGCATGCGCGCGGCCGACCTGCCCCTGCGCCTGCGCTACGAGGCGCCGGTGGTTCGCGAGTGCCAGCGCAATGCCGGCGGCTCGCGTCAGTTTACGCAGCTGGGCTTTGAGCTCATCGGTGCGGGCGACGCCGCGGGCGATGTCGAGATTGTCTCGCTGGTAGCCGAGGCCGTGCGCGAGCTAGCGCTGCCAGATGCGCGCATTATCGCAGGTAGCGTTCGTCCGTTTAAGGAGCTGCTCGCGGCGTGTGAGGATCGCGAGCTGGCCGCCGAGGCCCTGCGTTGCGTGCATGCCAACGACTTTGTGGGTCTCGATGTCCGCGTGGCGGCAAGCGCCGAGCCCGAGGCCGTCAAGGCCGCCATTAGCGAGCTGCCGCGCTTGCACGGCGGTGCCGAGGTGCTCGACCGTGTGGATGCGCTGCTGGAAGCTGCCGGTATTGCCGCGCCGCTGACGCGCGAGCTGCGCGCCCTGGTCGAGGGCCTGGCTCCCGAGGACGCCCAGGTGCTGTCCTTCGACTTCTCCATCATGAACTCTTTTGATTACTACACGGGTCTGGTCTTTAAGGCCTATGCCGGCGGCCTGCCCGATCCGGTCGGTTCGGGCGGACGCTACGACTCCATCTTTACCGGTGCATTTGGCGACGGTATCGAGGTGCCGGCGGCGGGCTTCGCCTTTTCGCTCGAGCGCCTGGAGGCCGCACACACCTCGGCCGAGGACGCCGCTTCCGACGGCGATCACGCCGCGGGCCGTGGCGCCGAGGGCCCGCTGCGCATCGCCGTGCCCAAGGGCTCGCTTAAGGCCGATACGCTCGACGTGCTCGAGGCCGCGGGCCTGGACGTCTCTGAGCTGCGTGACCCCGGCCGTCACCTGATCGTGCGCGGCCGCGACACGCGTGTCGGCGAGGGCACGGTCGGCGATATCGAGTTTGTCATCGTACGCCCCAGCGATGCGCCCGCCTTTGTGGGCTGCGGTGGTGCCGATTGCGGCATCTGCGGTTGGGACTCGCTCATCGAGGCCGACCTCAACTTGCTGCAGCTGGTCGATCTGGGCTATGGCCTGTGCACGTTTATCGAGGCGGAGCCCGCGTGGCGCGCCGGTCAGGCCGAGCGCAACTATGCCCGCCGCGGGTCGCTTCGCGTGGCAACTAAGTACCCGCGCATCGCGAGTGCCTGGTATGCCGAGCGCGGCGTGAACGCCGACATCGTTTCGCTGCACGGCAACATCGAACTGGGCCCCATCGTCGGCATGACCGATCGCATCGTGGATATTACCGCCACGGGCGCCACGCTGCGCGACAACGACCTGGTCATCACCGGCCGCATCATGGACTGCACGGCCCACTTCTTTGTCAATCCGGGTGCCGCGCGCTTGGATCCGCGCGTGCGCAACCTGGCCGATCGCCTGGCTGCGGCCGTTAAGGACAAACATTTTGAGCCCGTCGCGGGCTCGGCACAATAGCGCGAGCACGCACGGGCGCCCCAACGTACGGGCTGCGGGCCGACTGGCGCCGCCGCCCGGCCTCTCGTTTTTCGAACACAACCTCGACCGATAGGGGATACCGATATGAAGACCATCAAGCTTGCTCCCGGCGAGCGCCTCGTTACCAATCAGCTCAACCGCAAGGGCGTGCTGCCGCAAAACATCGTCGACGCCGCCCGCGATATCGTGGCAAACGTGCGCGCCAACGGCGATGCCGCGGTGCGCGATTACTGTCAGCGTTTTGACGGCGTTGAGCTGCAGAGCTTTCGTCTGCCGCAAGAGCAGATCGATGCCGCGCTCGAAGGCCTCGACCCGGCCTTTGTCGCCGCGCTCGAGAAGGCTGCACGCCAGATTCGCGAGTTCCACCAGCGCGAGGTCGAGCAGAGCTGGTTTACCACGCGTGCGGACGGCACGATGCTCGGCGTTAAGGTGACCCCGCTTGCGGCGGCCGGCATCTACGTGCCGGGCGGTCGCGCACAGTATCCCTCCACGGTGCTCATGAATGCCATTCCCGCCAAGGTGGCCGGCGTCAAGCGCGTGGTCATGGTGACCCCGCCGCAAAAAGACGGCCTGATCAGCCCCTACACGCTCGCCGCGGCAAAGCTCGGCGGCGTGGACGAGATCTATATGGTGGGCGGCGCCCAGGCCGTGGCCGCGCTGGCATACGGTACCGAGACCATTCCGCGCGTCGACAAAATCACCGGCCCGGGCAACGCCTTTGTTGCGGCGGCCAAGCAGATTGTCTCGGGCGATGTGGGAATCGACATGGTCGCCGGTCCGTCCGAGGTCTGCGTGCTGGCCGATGCCACGGCCAAGCCCATGGTGGTCGCGGCCGACCTGATGGCCCAGGCCGAGCACGATCCGCTGGCAGCCTGCTATCTGGTGACCTGCGACGAGCAGTTTGCGCGCGAGGTCGAGGCGGGTATCGACATCCTGGTGGCGCAGTCCCCGCGTGCCGAGATCACGCGCGCCTCACTCGATAACGAGGGCACTATCGTGGTGGCCGCCGACATGGCCGCCGCCGTCGAGGCGGTGAACACCGTGGCGCCCGAGCACCTGGAGCTGCACTGCAAGGATGCGATGGGCCTGCTCGGCGGCATTCGCAACGCCGGCGCCATCTTTGTGGGCGCTTGGAGCTCCGAGCCGCTCGGCGATTATGTTGCCGGCCCCAACCACACGCTGCCGACCGGCGGCACGGCCATGTTCTCCAACCCGCTTTCGGTGGAGGAGTTCGTCAAGCGCTCGAGTGTCATTTGCTATACACCCGAGGGCCTGCTCTCCGACGCTCCCGCTACGCAGCGCCTGGCCGAGGCCGAGGGCCTGTGGGCGCACGCGCTTTCGGCCGCACTGCGCCGCCGCGTGCTGGAGCAGGGCGAGGATGCCGTGAGCGCCGCGTCGTTGGCCGCGGCCGACCTGACCAAGGTCGCCTGGCCGGGCGACGCCGTGGCGACGGTTGCCGAGGGTGTGGACCTGGCGGCGGCTGCGGGCGGTGCCGCTGGCGCGGTCGTCGAGGAGGCCTAATATGGCCGAGCTGACGCCCCGTATGAAGGAGCTCGTCCAGCCTTACCTGGCCGGCATTGAGCCCTACGATCCCAACTTTACGCCCACGCGCATCAACCTTTCGGCCAACGAGAACACCTATTCCGTGCCGGCTGGCGTGCGCAAGGCGGTCGACGCGGCCCTGGTTGCCACGCCGCTCAACCGCTACCCCGATCCCATGTCCAACGACCTGCGCGACGAGCTTGCTGCCTGGCATGGCGTGACGCGCGAGAACATCTGCGTGGGCAACGGCGGCGACGAGTTGCTCTATAACTATCTGCTGGCGTTTGGCGGCGCGGGACGGACCCTGCTCAACTGCCCGCCGTGTTTTAGCGAGTATGCCTTCTTTGCATCTCTGTGCCAGACCGAGGTGCGCGACGTGTGGCGCGATCCCGCGACCTTTGAGCTCGACCAGGCAGCCGTGCTTGCGGCGGCGCCCGAGTGCAGCCTTGCCATCGTGACCTCGCCCAATAACCCCACGGGCGACGTGGTGCCGCTCGACTTTGTCGCGGCCCTGTGCGATGCGTGTCCCGGCATGGTGATGGTCGACGAGGCTTACGTTGAGTTTGCCGACGATTCGTTTGGCACGGCAACCACGGCGCAAGGCCTTATCGCCGAGCATCCCAACCTGGTGATTTTGCATACGCTGTCCAAGGCGTTTGGCGCCGCCGGCACGCGTCTGGGCTATGTGATCGCGGCGCCCGAGGTCATCGATGTGTTCGCGGCGATTCGCCAGATCTATTCGGTCAACGTGCTGAGCCAGGCCGCCGCGCTTGCCTGCGTGCGTGCCCGCGATGCGTACGCGCCCGTGGTGGCACAGGTTGCATCCGAGCGCGAGCGCGAACTGTGTGCCCTGCACGCAATGGCTGCCGAGGGTCTGCCCGTGGAGGCGTGGCCGAGCGCGGCGAACTTTGTGCTCGTGCGCACGCCGCATGCCACGCACGTGCGCGAGCGTCTGCGCGACGAGTATTCGATTTTGGTGCGCGACTTTAGCTATGCGCCGGGGCTCGCGGACTGCCTGCGCATTACCGTGGGTACCCCGCAGGAAAACGACGAGGTACTGGCTGCGTTTGCCGCGCTGGTGAAGGAGGAGATGTAGATGGACCGCTATGCCGAGGTAACCCGCAAGACGGGCGAGACCGACATTGTCGTAAAGCTCGACTTGGACGGAAACGGCGTGTGCGATATCTCGACCGGCGTGCTGTTTTTCGACCACATGCTCAACGCTTTTGGCCGCCATGGTCTGTTCGATCTGACGGTGCACGCGGTGGGCGACGTGGAGGTCGACGCGCACCATACCGTCGAGGACACGGGCATTGTGCTGGGCGAGGCGTTTTGCCAGGCGCTGGGCGACAAGGCGGGCATTACGCGCTTTGCCGACGCGGCGATCGCCATGGACGAGACGCTCGTGATGGCTGCTGTTGATATTTCGGGCCGCGGCCAGGCCTACTGCGAGCTGCCCGTGCCGACCGAGCGCGTGGGCAGCTTCGATACCGAGCTGGCCGTCGAGTTCTTCTACGCCTTTGCGCGCGACGCCAAGCTCACGCTGCACGTGCGCGAGCTGGCGGGCGGCAACTCGCATCACATTATCGAGGCCGCCTTTAAGGCCGTGGGCCGCACGATGCGCCACGCCTGTGAGCTGGATCCCCGCGTGCAGGGCATCCCCAGCACCAAGGGCTCGCTGTAACCGCAACAAAGGCAAAAACCACCACAAAGGTGCCTGTCCCCTTTGTGGTGGTTTTGGATGATGAGAAGTGGAGGGGTCGCGTGGGCGAACCGAAGATCGTGGTGGTCGACTACCACAAGGGCAACTTGTCGAGCGTCGTGCGCGGGCTTGCGCGCGCCGGTGCCGCTGCCTGCACGTCGGACGATCCGGAGCAGATCTGCAACGCTGACGGCCTGGTCATCCCGGGCGTGGGCGCGTTCTATGACGCGATCGCCTTTATGCGCCAGAGCGGCGAGGCGGACGCGGTGCTCGACGCCGTTGCCGCCGGAACTCCGCTGCTCGGCATCTGCCTGGGCCTTCAACTATTCTTTGAGCGCGGCAACGAGGGTGTGCCTGCGGACGAGGGCGCGGTCGCCGACGGCAACGCCCCCGACCATACCGACGGCCCTTGGGTCGATGGCCTGGGCATTATGCACGGTTCGTGCACGCGCCTGGAGTCGAGCCGTCTGAAGGTGCCGCACGTGGGATGGGATCAGGTGCACATGACGCCCTCTGGTGCGGCCGATCCATTGCTCGCCGGTTTTGCCGAGGGCGCCAACATGTACTTCACCCACAGCTACGCGGTGACCGACGATGCCGATGCCGCCGATGTGCTGGCGCGCACGCACTATACGCGGAGCTTCCCGTGCATCGTGCGCCACGGTAACGTGTGGGGTTGTCAGTTCCATCCCGAGAAATCCTCTGCGCTGGGTCAGCGCATCCTTAAGAACTTCGTCAACATCGTCGAGGAGGTTGGCCGATGATCCTGTTTCCCGCAATCGATTTGATCGGCGGCAGGGTCGTGCGCCTGGAGCACGGCGACCGCAGCCGTTGCAAGGTATATTCCGACGACCCCGTGGCCGTCGCCCGCTCCTTTGCCGAGCAGGGCGCGAGCTGGGTGCACGTTGTCGACCTGTCCGCCGCCTTTGGCGAGGACGAGGACGCATGCGCTGCCAACTCAGTGGCGATTAAGGCCATCTGCGGCGTCGACGGTCTGTCCGTGGACGTGGGCGGCGGCGTCCGCTCGCTCGCGCGCATCGACGAGTTGGCCGGCTACGGTGCGCGCCGCATCGCACTAGGCACGGTGCTCGTGACCGAGCCGGGTTTTGCCGAAGTGGCGGCCCAAGGCTTTGGCGAGCTGCTGGTGGCTGACATTGCCGCACGCGACGGCCAGGTCAAGGTGAACGGCTGGCGCGACGGCGCGGGTGTGGCGCTCGACGATGCCGTGGCGCAGCTTTCCGAGCTGGGCTTTAAGCATCTGGTGTATACCGACATCGCGCGCGATGGCATGCAGACGGGCATCGATGTGGCGGCGTATCGCCATGTTGCCAAGGTCGCGGGCTTTCCTGTCGTGGCTTCGGGCGGCATCTCTACGCTCGATGACATTCGCGCGCTGGCTGCGGTGGGTGAGGATGCTATTGAGGGTGCCATTACCGGCCGTGCGCTCTACGAGGGCAACTTTACGCTGGCCCAGGCACTGGTCGCCGCCCGAGGGGAGGAGTAGCCCATGCTTACTAAACGCGTAATTCCCTGTCTAGACGTCAAGGACGGCCGTGTGGTCAAAGGTGTCAACTTTGTGAGCCTGCGCGATGCGGGCGATCCGGTGGAGCTGGCGCGTGCCTACGACCGCGAGGGTGCGGACGAGGTCGTGTTTTTAGACATTACCGCCACAAGCGACAACCGTGCGACGACTATCGAGATGGCAGCGCATGCGGCCGAGGAGCTGGCCATTCCCTATACCGTGGGCGGCGGCTTTCGCGACCTGCCGGGCATGCGCACCATGGTTGCCGCCGGTGCCGACAAGGTGTCGCTCAACTCGGCGGCCGTGCACGACCCGTCGCTGATCAGCCAGGCCGCCGCGGCGTTTGGCAGCCAGGCCGTGGTCGTGGCGATCGATGCCAAGCGCGTCGGCCTGCCTGGCGCATCCGGTGCCGACAAGTGGGAGGTCTTTACCGCAGGAGGCCGCAACGCCACGGGTATCGACGCGGTGGCGTGGGCCGAGGAGGCGGCTCGTCGCGGCGCCGGCGAGATCCTGCTCACCAGTATGGACCGCGACGGCACCAAGGCCGGATTTGACCTGGCGCTCACCCGCGCCGTGGCCCGCGCGGTGCCAATCCCCGTCATCGCGAGCGGCGGCGTGGGTACGCTCGAGCATTTTGCCGAGGGTGTGATCGAGGGCGAGGCCGACGCCGTGCTGGCGGCGAGCGTCTTTCACTTTGGAACCTTCAGCATTCGCGAAGTCAAAGAGTATATGGCCTCTCAAGGCATCCCTGTCAGGTTGGACTTCTAGCGCTGCGGCTTGTCCAGGCACCCGACCTTCCGGCTCCAACCCTCCTCGCGTACTTAAGTACGCGTCGTCGGTCTTGTCGCTCGGAATCTCGGGCACCTGGACAACCCTCGCCGACCTGCGAAGTTTGAATTTGGGGAGAGAAATGGAAGAGATAACCGATCCTTCAAAGCTTACATACGACGCCAAGGGGCTGATTCCTTGTGTGGTTCAGCAGTATGACACCGGCGAGGTGCTTATGGTTGCTTGGATGAACGAGGAGTCGGTGGGGCTGACGCTCAAGACCGGCACCACGTGGTTTTGGAGCCGCAGCCGCCAGGAGCTCTGGAACAAGGGCGCGACGAGCGGCAACATGCAGGAGGTCAAGGAGCTCTGGGCCGACTGCGATAGCGATACGCTGCTGGTCAAGGTCGACTCGCCGGGTCCGGCCTGCCATACCGGCAACCGTACCTGCTTCTTTAAAAAACTCGCGTAGGGCGGGCGCTCGACTAGGTGCTTGGCCAACCAGAAAGGATTGAACCATGGGTGTGCGCACCGCGAATGTTCAGAATGGAAATATCGGTGAGACGCTGACAGGTCTGGCCGAGGTGATTCACGGTCGTCGTGATGCATCGCCGCAGGAGAGCTATTCCGCGCGTCTGCTGACCGACGTCGAGGATGAGCTGCTCAAGAAGCTTGCCGAGGAGGCGAGCGAGGTGATCATGGCCTGCAAGGATAACGATCACGATCACATTCGCTACGAGGCCGGTGACCTGATCTATCACCTGCTCGTGACGCTCGAGCGCTACGGCATTACCCTCGACGAACTGGCCGGCGAACTCAACGCCCGCCGCCACTAGTCATTGGGGACGTTCTTAAACGACTAGTTAGGCGAGGGGTGTGGATTCCCATTCGCCGGTGGGGTGGGGGATATCGTAGGTTCGATAACCGCAGTCGTAGGCGTGGGCCTGGGCCTCGCGGATGTTCCAGCAGATATCGCAGGCGCGGTGTGCGTCCGAGCCAAAGGCGATGGGTACCTCGGCGTGGGCGAAGCAGCGCAACAGCCCCGCCGAGGGGTAATAGTCGTCGAGGCCCTTGCGCGGTGCGGCGGTCGAGACCTCAACGCGGCGACCCGTATCGTGGGCGCATTCGGCCATCTGCTCCCAGAACGGCGCGGGATCAAAATCGGGCGCAAAGCCTTCCTTCGAAAAGCGCATGATCAGGTCGGGATGAGCCATCACGTCAAAGTTGAGCGGGCTTTCGCAGGCCCGGCACCAGTCATCGACATAGCGCTCCCACACGCCGTGCACGCCCAGGTTTTCCCAAACGTGCAGGTCGGTGTCGTCGTCGATCCAACCGCAGCGCGAATCGGGCGTATCGGGGCGTGCGACACCCTCTGTCCCTGCCGTGCCCGCAGCGCCGGCCATGATATCGCCTGGGTTGCCAATCCAATGCACGCTACCCAGGCGTACGACGGCGCCCTGGGACCAGCGCTCAACCAAAGGCTCGCAGCCCTCGTACCAATCGCATTCAAAGCCATAGATAAGCTCGAGCTCCGGCGCGATCTGCGCGGAAAGCTTGCGAGCATCCTCAAAAGCCAGACGATGTGCCGGCAGGTCGCCCTCGACAACCTGCACTTCGCAGTTGGCATCCATGCTGGCGGGCAGGGTGAGATGGTCGGTCGAGACCATGACGCGGCAGCCGGCCGCAGCAGCGGCGCGAACGTTGTCCTCAAACGAGGCGTGTCCGTCCGAAAACGAGGTGTGGGTGTGGCAATCGACCAGCGGGCAGGCAGACATGGCGACTCCTTTGCATTTGGCGAATCCGCTCCATTGTAATGGCGCGGCCCCCGATGCGACGAGCGCACCGGGGGCCGAAATCGACTGGAAAGGGTGCGCGGTGCGGCTCTACTCCAATACGTGTACATCAGCCTCCAAAAGCTGCAGAAAATGACATGTTTGGAGGCTGATGTACACGTTTGGATAGGGGCGAGGGCGGCGACGGACGAAAGTCACGCCTGTGCCACGTCCGATGTGCTAGCGTTTGGATGAACAAAACGAGCCCGTGCGGAAAGGAGCCGGACCGTATGCCATGCGATAGCAAATCTCCGCTGTCCCGCGAGACCGATGCGCCCGAGACCATCGTCAAGCTGGAATGCGACATCGACGACGCGTCGCCCGAGGTGCTCGCCTACGCTGCCGACCGCCTGCGCGAGGCGGGTGCGCGCGAGGTGCATTGGCTGCCCGCCTATTGCAAGAAAGGCCGTCCCGGCTGGCAGCTGCAGGTAATCTGCGTCCACGAGGATATCGAGCGCCTGCAGACGATCATCTTTTTGGAAACTACGACCAACGGCATTCGTCGCCAGGTTATGGAGCGCGTTTGCCTGCCACGCCGCTTTGAGCGCGTAACGACGCCATGGGGCGAGGTGTCCGTCAAGGTGGCCACTCTGCCCGACGGCAGTGAGCGTGCGGCGCCCGAGTACGAGGACTGCGCCCGCCTTGCCCGTGAGCACAACGTGCCGCTCCAGCGCGTGATACAGGCAGCACAAGCCGCGGCTCTGCAATTTGAGTGACACCGTCGGCGACGCGCCACACCCACCCCATCAACCTCACCGAAAGGACCACCATGAAATATCTCATCGCCTCCGACATCCACGGTTCGGCATATTGGACCGAGCGCCTCTGTGCTGCCATCGAGTCCGAGCAGCCCGACCGCATCGTCCTGCTGGGCGACCTGCTCTACCACGGTCCGCGCAACGACCTGCCGCGCGATTACGCCCCCAAGCGCGTGATTCCGCTGCTCAACGCCCTGGCCGACCGCATCATCGCGGTACGCGGCAACTGCGATGCCGAGGTCGACCAGATGGTGCTCGACTTCCCCGTCATGGCCGACTACGCCACGCTGTTCGACGAGACCGGCCGCGAGCTGTTCCTGACGCACGGCCATGTCTTTGGCGCCGGCATGCACAACAGCGTCGACCACGCGCCCGCGCTGCCCGAGGGCTCCGCGCTCGTCTACGGTCACACGCACATCAAGGTCAACGAGGCAAGCGCCGCGCACCCGGGCCTGTGGCTCTTCAACCCCGGTAGCGTGAGCATTCCCAAGGACGGCACGCACAGCTACGGCGTCTACGAGGACGGCGCGTTCCGCCACGTGATCCTGGAGGAGGACTAACCATGGCAGAGCACATGGCTCAGCAAAATGCCGAGGGCTCGCGCGATCTGTCCACGCTGGTCGACGCGTCGGCCGAGCTACAACATCTGGTGCAGACCGTCTGGCGCTTGCGTCAGCCCGACGGCTGTCCGTGGGACCGCGAGCAGACGCACCGCAGCATTGGCAAAAACATGATCGAGGAGGCCTACGAGGCGCTCGACTGCATCGAGGGCGACAACGCCGCGCATCTGCGCGAGGAGCTGGGCGACGTGCTCATGCAGGTGGTGTTGCATGCGCAGATCGCGGCGGACGCCGGCGAGTTTACGCTGGCCGACGTGGCGCGCGATATCGACGCCAAGCTCATTCGCCGTCATCCGCACGTGTTTGGCGATGTGGATGCCGACAGCTCCGACGAGGTACTCAAGATTTGGGACGAGGTCAAGCTTGCCGAGAGGGCTGCCAAGGACAAGGCCGTGGCGGCGGGCGAGGCCGCGCCCGAGGGTCTGCTCGACGGCGTGCCCACGCATCTGCCGGCGCTGATGCAAGCTCAGAAGGTGTCGCGCAAGGCGGCGGCCGTGGGCTTTGAGTGGGAGGCGGTCCAGGATGTGTGGGACGAGGTCGCCGAGGAGCGTGCCGAGTTTGAGGCCGAGGAGCCCGGCTCGCCCGAGCGCGAGATGGAGTTTGGCGACCTGCTCTTTGCCCTAGTCAACGTTGCGCGTAAAGAGGGGATTGACGCCGAGAGCGCCCTGCGCGCGAGCACGGCCAAGTTCCGCCGTCGCTGGGCTGCGATGGAGCAGATGGCGGCCGGTGCTCACGTGGATCTTGCCGATCTTTCGACCCACGGCCTCAACGACCTGTGGGATGCCGCAAAGGCGGAGGAGTAAGACTGCGGGAACGACGGGCTGACGCGCCTCATCGTTCCCGCTGAATTTTTCGAAAAATAAGTGTATCCCTCGGCTAACTTATGGCATAATGCAAAAAGTGCGACAAGGCTAACTTACGGAGGCACACCGACGGTGCACGGTCAGTCGGTCGCCAAACATTCAACCCGTTTCCAAGTGAGAGGGAGACAACATGAGCGATATTTTGGATGTCTACGGTCGCGAAGTGCTTGACAGCCGCGGCAACCCCACCGTCGAGGTCGAGGTCGTGCTCGAGGACGGCAGCTTCGGTCGCGCGATGGTGCCTTCGGGCGCTTCGACCGGCGCCTTTGAGGCATGCGAGCTGCGCGACGGCGACAAGGGTCGCTACCTGGGCAAGGGTGTCTCGCAGGCCGTCGAGCACGTCAACAACGAGTGCGCTAACGCCGTCGTGGGCCTCGATGCTTTCGACCAGCGCGCCGTCGATGCCGCGCTGGTCGCCGCGGACGGTACCCCCAACAAGACCAAGCTCGGTGCCAACGCCATTCTGGGCGTGTCGCTGGCCGTTGCCCGCGCCGCTGCCGAGTCGGCGGGTCTTTCGCTGTACCAGTACCTGGGCGGCGTCAACGCCCATCTGCTGCCCACGCCCATGATGAACATCCTCAACGGCGGTGTGCATGCCGACAATAACGTCGACTTCCAGGAGTTCATGATCATGCCGGTGGGCGCCCCGAGCTTTGCCGAGGGCCTGCGCTGGTGCGCCGAGGTCTACCACACCCTCAAGGGCGTGCTGCACGAGGCCGGTCTGGGCGGCGGCGTGGGCGACGAGGGCGGCTTTGCCCCCAACCTTAAGACCAATGCCGAGCCGTTCGAGTACATCACCAAGGCCGTCGAGAAGGCTGGCTTTAAGCCCGGCGTCGACTTTATGTACGCCATGGATCCGGCGTCCACCGAGTTCTACAACGCTGAGACCGGTATGTACGAGCTCAAGGGCGAGGGCGTTGAGTACACGAGCGCCCAGATGGTCGATTACTGGGAGAAGCTCGTCGACACTTATCCCATCATCTCCATCGAGGACGGCATGGCCGAGGAGGACTGGGACGGCTGGGTCGAGCTTACCCGCCGCATTGGCAATAAGGTGCAGCTCGTAGGCGACGACCTGTTCGTCACCAACACCGAGCGCCTCAAGAAGGGCATCGAGCTGGGTGCCGCCAACGCGATCCTGGTCAAGGTCAACCAGATCGGCACGCTCACCGAGTCGCTCGAGGCCATCGAGACCGCCAAGGAGGCCGGTTACGCTTGCATCGTGAGCCACCGCTCCGGCGAGACCGAGGACTCCACGATCGCCGACCTGGTCGTGGGTGTTAATGCCGGTCAGATTAAGTCGGGCGCCCCGTGCCGCAGCGACCGTATTGCCAAGTACAACCAGCTCATCCGCATCGAGGACGAGCTCGAGGGCAGCGCGCGCTACGCCGGCAAGTCTGCGTTCTACAACATCCGCTAGACAGATGAGCCTGGCGGGGAGGGGGTGGACTCGGTTCCGCCCCGCCTTGGCCGGATGCCGCAAAGCACTATTGGCGCTGGGCCGTGTGGCTCAGCGCCTTTTTTATGTCGAGCAAAGGCTGGCGAAGGCGGTGCGGGCGCTCGTGCTATAACTAAAGGACTTAGCGCAAACAAACCTCAACCGCACAAGGCGCACATGGATCAGATTTACGACAACAGGTACTATTCCGCCGGTTCGCGTGAGCCGTCACCTCGCCGTGCGCGCACGGTGCAGCTCGGTGGGTCCATCTACGCCGGCGCCGACTGCTCCACGCAGCGACCGACAAGTGCCTCACACTCCCGTGCTCAAGTGAATACGTCGACGGACCGCCCGCTACGTTCGGTGCGCCCGGCGCACTCGGAGCATGCTCAGCGTTCCTCGGCTCAAACGCATGAAAAGCCGAGTAGGCCCTCGAACCGTCTTTCGGGCTCGGACTTCATGCATTACGCCAACGATAACGCGGTGGTCAAGGCAATCTACGACTTTACCCACGGTCCCCAGCGGGGGCTGTTTGTTGGCATTGTCGTCGCCCTGGCGCTTGTGAGCCTGTATTTCCCCGTGCGCGACCTGTATGTGGCAAAACGCTCGAGCGACATCTTGGCCAAGCAGGTCGAGATTCGCGAGCAATATAACGACGACCTGCAAAAAAGCGTCGACAAGCTGCTCTCGGAGGAGGGTATCAAGGACGCGGCATCCGAGGACTTGGGCCTGGTGATGCCCGGCGAGAAGAGGATTGAAGTGCAGGGCCTGGACGACGATTCGGATGCCTCGTCGAGCAAAAAGTCCTCAAACGCCAAGAAGGCCAGCGAAGTGGCCAAGGAAATCGAAGAAGTCGGTAAGGACGCGCCGTGGTACATCCAAGCGCTCGACATGCTGTTTGGGTTTAACGGCGTCGAGGGTCAGACGGTCGTGTCCAACGGCAAATAGCGCCCGGAGGGGAGCTCGCAATGACAAATTGCAAACGCTATAAGGTGGCCGCGATCGACCTGGGAACGGTGTCGTCGCGACTGGTGTTGGCCCAGGTCGAGGGCGGGGCAATCGTGGAATCGTCCAAGCATACCGAGATTACCGATCTGGGTGAGGGCGTGGACGCGACGGGCCGCTTTTGCGAGGCGGCGGTCGAGCGCGTGCTCGCCGCATGCCGCATGTTTGTGGACGAGGCTCGTGCCTTTGGGGCTGCGTGCATCTGCACCACCTGCACGAGCGCCGCGCGTGATGCGTCCAACGCAGCACTGCTGCTGGACGGCCTGCGCGATCTGGGGCTTGAGCCACAGGTGATTCCGGGCGAGGTCGAGGCACGCCTGACGTTTTTTGGCGTGGCGCACGACTTTGCCGGCGAGCGCATCATTGTTGCCGATTCGGGCGGCGGATCCACGGAGCTCGCGACGGGCGTCTATGCGCCGGAGCGTGGCGTCTTTGCGCTAGAAGGGACGCGCTCGCTGGACATTGGCTGCCGCCGTGTGACCGAGCGGTTTTTCTCTGCACTGCCGCCAACGGACAGTGAACTTGCCGCCGCTGGCGCATGGGCGGGCGAGCAGTTCGGGGCTTACTTTGAGGGCCTGCCTGTCGACTTTGAGCGCGCCGAGCGCCTCGTCGCGGTGGGCGGTACCGTTACCACGCTCGTGGCGCTGGTCCACGAACTGGAGCCGTACGACTCGAACTTTGTGCACCTGCGCGAGCTTTCGATGGAGCAGATCTCGGCCGCTATCGAGCGCATGTCTGCGTTGGATGTTGCAGGCATCGCCGCGCTACCGGGTGTACAGCCCAAACGCGCGGGCGTGATTCTGGCCGGCGCCGTGGTGATCCGCGAACTCATGCGTGCCGGCGGCTACAAGACGCTCACCGTAAGCGAGAACAGCCTACTCGCCGGCATGGCCGCCACCATCAACGAGACTCTCGACGGCGCGACCCCCACCATCGGCTGGACCCCGAGCCTGAGTGCTCTTTAACCGTCTTCCTCTGAGTTGCGGTGAAATAGTTCCTAAATAAGCTGGTAAACGGTATAAACAGGATCTATTCCACCGCAACTTAGAGCCCCGCCGGCGTGTAAAAGAAACGAGCCCGCATCCCTGGGGGACGCGGGCTCGTAAAAACCAAATGGTAGGGGCGGTGGGACGTCCGCGCATTTGCTGCGCAAATACGCACCGGCTTCGGCCGCCTGTCGGCGCCCTCGCCGGCTCGCTTCGGACGCTGCGCGTCCGCTTGACGCTCGCCCCCTCGCGGGTTCGAGTCCCACCGGCATCCAAAAGAAACAAGCCCGCATCCCTGGGGGACACGGGCTCGTAAACAATACATGGTAGGGGCGGTGGGACTCGAACCCACAATCCTTGCGGCGAGAGATTTTAAGTCTCCTGCGTATGCCAATTCCGCCACGCCCCCGTGAGACTAGAAGTCTAGCACAAGCCGTCCGTTACGCGTTGACGGCCATCGAGTGTTGGCCCGACTTCTCCAGGAACTCCTGGAACTTGGCTTCGTCGCCTTTGTTCTTGTACTGCAGGGCCAGCAGGTACTCCAGTCGGCAGCGCTTGACTGGGTCGTCGCCGACATCCTCGAGCATGCGCTCCAGCTCGGGAATGTCGTTGTGGCGCTTGAGGATCATCGTGTCGTACATCAGTTGGCATTCGTGCGCGACTGCCTCGGCCTGACCGCCCTCAAAGCCCTTGATCTCGTGCAACAGCTCCTTGGACTTTTTGCGGTCCTCCTGGCCAACGTAGTAGTTAAAGGCCTTAATCACCAGGTCGACGCGCTGCATCTTGGGGAGGTTGAGCCCCAGCAGCAGGTCGAACATCTCGCTGGCGCGCTCGTGGTCCTCGCGCAGCAGATAGGAGTTCAGGCGCAGGTAGTCGCGGTTATAGCGCGGGTACAGCATGCTGGTGAGTTTGGCGTCGAGCAAACGATCGAACTCGTCCCACTGCTTGGCGGCCATAAGCTGCTGCAGGCGCTTGAACGTTGTGCGTTTTTTGACGCTAAAGAACACCGACACGGCGATACAGATGATGACGACGGCGGTCCAGAGGGTGCGGGAATCGGGCATATTAGGGTCCTTAGTCGCTCATAAAGCGAGCGGTATGACAACATGTACTCGATGTATTATACGCAGTGCGCAGGCAAACTGGCATAAAAGTGCATCGAGGCCGAGCGCCATCGCTCGCTGCGGTACACTTACCTAAAGTAAACCACGAAGGGAGACATTACCTATGAAGAAGATTGTTTTGGCTTGCGGTGCTGGCGCTGCTACTTCCACGCTCGTTGCCCAGAAGGTCGCCACCATGCTCGACGCCAACGGTTACGCCGACAAGTACGAGATCGTGCAGTGCGCCATCTCCGAGGCCAAGGACGTTTGCGACGAGGGCGCCGATCTGCTGATCGCCACCACCGTTGCCCCCGAGGGCCTTACCTGCCCGTACGTGAGCGGCGTGCCCTTCATGACCGGCATGAACCGCGTCGCTGCCGAGAAGGCCGTTCTTGACGTCATGGCTCAGTAGGCGCTGACTGCATGAGTGAGCAGAACGCCAATCCGGTCGAGCTCTTTGGCATGCGCGTTGCCCATGTGGGCATTAACGCCACCGACCCGGCAGACGCCTTGGAGATCGCGGAGCTGTTCTCGACGATGATGGGTCTGCCCGTTATCGAGACCCCGGTTTCGTACTTTAACGATTCGCTGGTCGAGATCATGAAGCAGAACGGGCGTGGCGCCAAGGGCCACATCGGCTTTGCCGTCAATGACATTGACGCAGCAGAGAAGTGGTTCGTCGAGCGCGGGCTCGAGGTCAACGAGGAGTCGCGCGTGCTGCTGCCCGACGGCGGCACCAAGCTCGTGTACTTTAAGCGCGAGTTCGCCGGCTTCGCCGTGCACCTGTGCCGCGAGTAGCGCATAAGCTGCTACAGCTAGCAAAAAGGGATAGGGCCGCGTGGCCCTATCCCTTTATTTATGCCGAGGGGCTTCCTAGCGCGGCAGGCGAATCGTAAAGCGGCTGCCGACGCCCTCGACCGAGGTCACGCCGATGACGCCGCCGTGGCTGTCGACGATCCACTTGGCGATAGCGAGCCCCAGGCCCGAACCCTGTGCGCCGGCATCGCGCGCGTTGTCAGCGCGGTAGAACCGTTCAAACGCATGAGCTGCGGATTCCTGGTTCATGCCGATGCCCTCGTCCTCAACACTTATGTCGATCGCGCCCATGCCCGCATCGGGCGTTATGCCAAATGTGACGGTCGTTCCCGCATCCGAGTATTTGGCGGCGTTTTGCACGATCACGCGCAGAGCCTGCTTCACAAGCGCCACGTCAACGGGCGCGTCGCAGCGCGGGTCGCTGGCGAGCGCAGCGTCAAAGGCCAGCCGATACGTGTGCTCGGTATCGATCATCTGCGATTCCTCGCATACCTCGCCGACCAGTGCGGCCAGGTTGGTATCCGCACGCCGCAGGACCGTGCGTCCGGCATCGCCGCGCGCCAAAAACAGCAGCTGTTCCACGAGCTCTTGCATGCGCTCGCTTTCGGCCTTGAGGGACGCGATGGATTCTGCCAGCACGTCCGGGTCGTCTTTGCCCCAGCGGTCGAGCATGTTTACGTAGCCCTGAATCACCGCGATGGGCGTGCGCAGCTCGTGGCTCGCGTCGTTGACAAAGCGCATCTGCTGCAGCTTGGCCTCTTGCATCTGGCGCAGTAGGCGGTTGAGTGCAACCTCGATGCTTGCCAGGTCGGCGTCGCCGGTAGTGACGCTCGGCGAGTCGACGCTTGCGCGCTCGATGGCCTGCTCCAGTGTTTCCATCTTGCCGCCGGAGAGCTGCATGCGGCCGAGCTCGTCCACGCGCAGCGCCAGGTCGTTGAGCGGTGCCATGGTGCGGCGTACGCGTCGGGCGCCGCCGAGCATGTTGAGCACGCTGATGACCTGCCAACCTACAACGACAAGGTAGAGAGGCCATAGCGTGACGAGGTCCTGCGCGAGGGGGAAGGTCTTGGTGGTACGCGCAAGCTCGACAGTATAGGTGAGCGTTGTCAGGTCCCAGCCGCGCGCGGGCGTCAGTGACATGCCGTGAACGGTGGCACCGGGGATCCATCCTGCGGTAAACGTGCAGTCGGGCAGCATCTGGTTGTATCCATAGACGAGGATTGCCGCCGCAATCACTACCAGCAACAGATCGAGCCAGATGTAGCTCATCAGACGGCGCCACATATAGCTCCAGTTGATGGCGCGGGCGATGGATGTGACGCGCTTGGCCTCGGCGTTACGCACGGCAGACATAGCCCACCCCGCGCACGGTTTGGATGATGCGGGCGCCGCCGGCGTCTTCGATCTTGGCACGCAGGTGCGCGATGTGCACGTCGACGTTGTTGGTGTCGCCTACGTATTCGTAGCCCAGCGCCTCGTGCGCGATGCGCTCGCGCGTGAGCACGGTTTCGGCATGCGCCATAAGCAGGGCGAGAACGTCGAACTCGCGGGCAGTCAGCACGATGGGCGAGCCGCCGACCGTGACTTCGCGGCGGTCGGGATCGAGTGCGACCGAGCCCACGGCGAGCGTGGCGGGGGAGGGCACGGCAGAGGTCTTGGCCGAGTCGCCAGTCGGGGGTATCGCAGCGGCGTTCCCGACTGCGCCGCCCGCTATACCCGCCCTGGCTCCAACGCCGCCAACGCCCGAAGCCGTCCGCACGGCCTCCGAGCGCTTCAGCGCCACGCGGATCCGTGCGAACAGCTCCTCGATCGCAAATGGCTTGGTCAGGTAATCGTCGGCGCCGGCATCGAGCCCGGCCACCTTGTCCATCACGGCATCGCGCGCGGTGACCATAATCACCGGCACATCCTTGTGCTTGCGGACACGCCGCAGGACCTCCATGCCGTTGAGCTGCGGCAACAGCACATCGAGCAGAATCAGATCGTAGTCGCGTTTCAGCGCCAGGTCCACGGCGGTGCGGCCGTCGGCGGCGTGCTCCACCTGGTAGCCCTCGTGCTCCAGCTCGAGCGTCACAAAGCGGGCGATTTTCTCCTCGTCCTCTACGATTAGGATCCGTGCCATGCGTGCCCCCGTCTGCGATTACTTGTCGTCGTTCAGATTTTGCTTGATATCGTCCGCGGCGTCGGCGGCGTGATCCATCAGGTTGTTGATGCTGCCGGGCACGTCGCCGTCGCTGTCGATGCGGTAGCGCATACCAAAGAACAGGCCAAGCAGCATCAGCCATATCGTGGCGCCCCAGGCAAACAGCGCGACGATGGGAATCAGGATGGGGATGTTGAGGATGATCGCATCGCGGCGCGTGGCGATAAACTTGGTGTCCAGGCTCAGGCGGAAGAGCTTTTTGAGGTACTCCCACACGCTGTCCATCTTCTTGGAGAAATCGGTCTTTTCGCTCGACTTCTCGTAGGCGGCCTGTGCGGCGACCATCTCGGCCGAGGGCTCATCGGCCGGCGCGGACTCGGTGGCGGCGTGCGCCGACGTGGTCTGGGTCTTGCCCTGCGACTCGAGCCAAATGATGGCGTCCAGAACGTTGCCGTCGGCGGCGTCGAGCGCGGCCTTGGCATCGGTATAGCTCACGTTGCACTTGGTGCGGATGGTTTCAACTTTTTCGAGGTCGTCCATGACCTGTCCTTTCGTTCGATGGGCGCGACGCCGGGCGATCTGCCCGGGCGCGAGCGTTGCGTTCGGCGGCCTGCGTGGCGCCGCCCCGCCCTTGGTCGAACTCTATAGTGCAGGTTATAGATTAAGCGATTCTTGAGCCAAGATTAATGTTGGATGAGTTTTTGGGTGACGGTGGGGGGGGGTGAGGTGTCCCTCTAGGTGGCTAGCAGCGAGGTCTAATACTTTTCCGAGAAGTGAACGAGCTAAATCGGACCTCTGAAGCATCGACACTATAAGGGCGTCGTTTCCTGCGATTTAGATACTAGAATCCTGCGATTTTGCCGCCGAAAAATGTGGATGCTTCAGGGGTCCAAAAACAGACGTTCACTTCGCGGAAAAGTATTAGACCTCGATAGCAGAGGATGGGGTGCCGGTGACAAGTCGGCGTCAAGGGTTGGTCGAGCAGGCGGTTTCTCCATTGATGTCCGCACGACATGTGACACTTACCATGCCGCCCTGCTCTGCCGCGGCGGCATGCATCTGAACAACGACCCTCTAAGGAGTTCGATATTGATGAGTGACAACACCAAGCATCTCGCAAAGAAGTGCGTCAAGGATGCGGGGCCGTGCCTCGCGCTGTGTCTTGCCGGCGCGGCGGTCGCGCTGCTGGCTGTTCTGGGGCCATTCGACGTGCTCCGAAGTGCCAGCTCTCTGCACGTTTGCATGGCCCTTGCCGGCGCCATGATGACCGGCGGCGTGCTCAATCTGATTTTTTGGGTGCTCGACCCGTTTGGATGGAAGAACGAGGGGTAAGCCCTAAGGGATGGAAGGGCTGGAACGGTTGGCTTAGTGATCGTGCTGAATGCGGGCTAGCGACTTACAGGGAAGTGGTGGTCCGATGACGGTCTATGTGACGGGCGATATTCACGGCGGCCTCGACATGCAAAAGCTGCGTGACTGGGAGCTTGGGGATAGCCTGGCGAGCGACGACTATCTGATTGTCGCGGGCGACTTTGGCTTTCCGTGGGATTTTTCTGCCGAGGAATGCGCCGATATCGCTTGGCTGGAGTCGCGCCCCTATACGTTGCTGTTTGTCGACGGCAACCACGAGCGTTTCGATCACTGGGCGGAGCGTCCCATGGAGCTGTGGCACGGTGGGCTGACGCAGCGCCTGTCGGATACCTCGCCCATACGGCGCCTGACGCGCGGTGAGGTTTTTGAGCTCGACGGCTCAACGATCTTTACCATGGGCGGTGCCACGAGCGTGGATAAGGAATACCGCATTCCGTATTCCAGCTGGTGGCCGCAGGAGCTGCCGGACGAGCGCAACTTTGAGGAGGCGCGGACAAAGCTCGACAGCGTAGACTGGAAGGTCGACTACGTGATCACCCACACCTGCTCTACGCGCATGCTTTCGCCCACGCTCTATCCGGGGCCTGGCTGGAATTACCCCGCCGTTGATCGGCTTACGGCATTTTTCGATGAGCTGGAAGACCGCTTGGATTACAAGCGCTGGTACTACGGGCATTTTCATCGGGATGCCAACCCTGCCGAGCGCCATACCGTGCTCTACGACTACATCGTTCGCCTGGGCGACGAACTCCAGCCCTGGGATGTTGCGTAGGGGCGGGGTGGCTGACTACTCGGCCGTTACAGTGATGTTTTCCCGGTGCGCGCGGATGACGTCCCAGGTAAAGTGCTCGACCAGCTGCTCGGCAGAGCGCGGTGTGGTGTCCGGTGCGATGCCCGTTTGCCCAGCGAGCCAGCCCAGTAGCGCCTCGGGTGTGCCAAAGCGGGCGCGGAGCTCGCCCAGGTCCAGATCGCGGTCGCGCTTGGAAAGGCGGCGGCCGTCCGGCGACATGAGCAGCGGAATGTGCGCGTAGCGCGGCGTGAGAAGTCCCAGCAGATGCTGCAGATAGATTTGACGCGGCGTGGAGCCAAGCAGGTCGCATCCGCGTACGATCTCGGTAACACCCATGGCGGCGTCATCGACCACCACGGCCAGTTGATAGGCAAACACGCCGTCGCTGCGACGCACCAAAAAGTCGCCGCATTCGGTGGCGAGCGCCTCACATTGGGCACCATACGTGCGGTCCACAAATTCGACCACATCGTCTGCGAGGTCGTCGACGGCGGGCACGCGCAGGCGCGTGGCCGGAGCGCGCAGGATGCTGCGGCGGGCAACCTCCTCGGCAGAAAGGCCTCGGCAGGCGCCGCGATAGATGGGCGTGCCGTCGCTGGCGTGCGGTGCGCTCGCGGCGTGGAGCTCGGCGCGCGTGCAAAAGCAGAGGTAGGTGAGGCCGGCGTCTTGCAGCCGGCGCAAGGCGCTCTCGTACAGGTCCAGACGATCGTGCTGGTAGTAGGGGCCTTCGTCCCACTCAAGCCCTAACCAAGCCAGGTCGTCAATCAGTTGAGCGGCAAGTTCCGGGCGCTTGCAGCGATCGTCCAGGTCCTCGATACGCAACACGATGCTGCCACCCTGGCTGCGGGCCGAAAGCCACGCGCACAGGCAGCTGAACACGTTGCCCAGGTGCATGCGGCCCGAGGGCGACGGGGCAAAGCGGCCCACGACAGGCGCAGGAGCGGAGGCGGGCAGCGTCGTTGGCGCGTTCGCGGAGGGCGCTGCTATGTTGCGTGCGTTGATATCCATGCGGACGAGTATAGCGCGGGACACGGTAGGGAAGGCGTTGCCGTGGCTCGCAAGTTGGCGGCGCTGCGCATTGCGCGCGGCGGGTTTGCGGCTCAACGTCTCGATCGCCGCGCACTGACTCAGCCTCACAAACGACAGAAACCCCGGCAGCTCTTCGCAACTGCCGGGGTTTCCGCGGAAAAGGGGGACATGATCCTCGAGCGAACGGCAAAGGGGCAAACCGTTTTCGCTCAACTGCTTTATGCCCCTTGCCCGCGGGCTCAATCAGAGCGCGTCGCAGCAACACAAAGCCACTACACCTGTGACGGAGCTGTGAAATGGTATCTATCGTTGCCGCGTGCCATGCCAAAGAGTGTCCCTAACGACTAGTCATTTAAGAACGTCCCCAATGACTAGCTGCTGGCGGCGGGCGTGACTTTCATCCCATTTGACGCTCCGGTCGCCTAGATATTCGTCGTGTGTGCCCGTAAACGTGGGACAATGGCGCTGTTGGTATCACAGACAAAGGATGTGCCTATGAACGCCCCCGTTGCCAAGACCTGTCGGCAGCGCCGCCTATTCGCGCGATTCGCTTCCGTCTGCGCACTCGTCGCGCTTGCGTTGTTGCTGCTGCCTCCCGCCGCACACGCCGACGGCTACTCCATGAGCCAAACCTACATCGGCGCCACGGTTGAGGCCGATGGATCGCTGACCGTTGTCGAGGGACGCCAGTTCGATTTCGACGACGACATCAACGGCGTGTTTTGGGAGATCAATACGGGCACCAACCAGCAGGGCGGCACGGCGGGCGTCGACGTGCTGAGTGTCGAGGAAGAGGACACCGCGTTTAACAAAGTCGATAGCGCGAACAAGGGCGACTCTGGCGTCTACACGGTCGAGCAGACCGGTGACGGCGTAAGGATTAAGGTGTTCAGCCCCCACGAGAGCGGCGATAGCGTGATCTATTACGTGAGCTACACCATGACCGGTGCGGTCATGAACTGGGCCGATACCGCTGAGCTCTACTGGAAATTTGTAGGTGACGGCTGGTCCGCGGATTCCGACGATGTCGAGATGGAAGTGTACTTCGCAAATGCCGCTGCCGGGACGGCGGCCGTCAAGGGCGATAACTTCCGCGCATGGGGCCACGGTCCGCTGACGGGCGACGTGTCGCTCGATGAGGACGAGCCCATGGTCACCTATACCATTCCCTGCGTGCATCAGGGCGAATTCGCCGAGGCACGCATCGCCTTCCCCAGCGACTGGGTGCCATGGCTTTCCGCCTCGAGCGAGGAGCGCATGTCAACGATCCTGAGCGAAGAGAAGGCGTGGGCCGACGAAGCTAACGCCCGCCGCGCTCACGCTCGCATGATTGCCAATGTACTTGCCGTACTAAGTGTTGTCGCGGCGGTGGCCTTTACCGGCACAATCGTTGTGCTCAAGCTGCGCCGCCGCAAGCCCAAGCCGCTTTTCCAGGACGAATATTTCCGCGATGTGCCTTCGGCCGACCATCCCGCCGTGCTTTCGGCCCTCATGAGCTGGAACGAGGTGCCCGATCAGGCATATATCGCCACGCTCATGAAGCTTACTGACGACCGTGTGATCAAGCTGGAGCAGGCGACCGTGACCAAGGCCAAGAAGGGTCTGCTGAAGCGTGAAAAAGAAGAGCAGACGTATCGCGTGACGGTGAGTGATGCGGGTTGGAAGTCGGCCAAGGGCATTGACCACATGGTGCTCAAGGTCTTCTTTGCCGGTGCTAAGCCCGACGAGAACGGCGATCGCTCGCGCACGTTTGACGAGCTGCAGCACTACGTCAAGCAGCACGCTACGCCCGTGGGCGACAAGCTCGAGGACTATCAGAACACCGTTAAGGGCAAGTTGGCCGATAGCGAGTACGTTGCCTCGGACGGCATTGTCGCAATGGTGTTCTGCCTGGTTCTTGGTATTCTGATCGCCTTTGTTCCCGTGGGATCCATTTTCTTTACTGACGGCGCACAGGCGAACATTATCGCCGCGGTTATCTCGGTGCCGATTGTGCTGGTGGGTATTGGCGTGGGCCTTACGTTCCGCCGCTTTACCCCGGAAGGTGCCGAGGTAGCGGCCCGCTGCAAGGCGCTTAAGCATTGGCTCGAGGACTTCACGCGCCTAAAGGAAGCCGTCCCCGGCGATCTGGTACTGTGGAACAAGCTGCTGGTGATGGGCGCGGCGCTGGGCGTTTCGAAGGAAGTCCTGCGTCAGCTTGCCGAGGCTGTTCCTCCCGAGGTGCGCGAGGCCGACGGTTTCTACGACAATTACCCCTGCTACTGGTGGTACTACCATCATTACGGCATCGATTCGCCGCTCGATTCATTTAACAATGTGTATCACGAGAGCATCCGTGAGCTGGCTTCGAGTTCCGATAGCTCGAGCGGCGGCGGAGGCGGCGGCTTCTCGGGCGGCGGCGGAGGCGGCGTCGGCGGAGGCGGCGGCGGAACGTTCTAGCGGTCGTAAGCTATGGGATGGGTTTTTCTCGACAGCCGTCGGGGAAAGTCCATCCCCTTTTTTGCGCTACCTACGAAGACTGTCCCCAACGACTAGTCATTTAAGAACGTCCCCAACGACTAGGTATGGCCGCTGGGCCTAGACGGTTAGGTCCAGCTCGTAGAGGAAGCTTTCGCGCGGCATAGCGTGGCGGCGTTCCTCGCGGTTGGCGCGGTGCGTGGCGGTGCGCTTAAAGCCGTGCAGCTCGTAGAACTTCCACGAGCAGTTGGAATCGGTGTACAGGTGTGCGCTGGTCGCCCCGCGCGAGGACAGATGCGAGATTGCGGCGTCGAGCAGCACCGTGCCAACGCCCAGGCCGTGGACATCGCGATCCACGGCAAGCAGCGTGACCTCGTTGTCGTGCGGCAGCGGGCTGCATTCGAGCAGGCGGTTGTTGGTTCGAATGGTGGCGCGCACAAACGAGAGATACTCGGCGCAAGCTTCGGGCTCCAGCTCGCGCATCTGCGACAGCAACGCGCGTTCGGTATCCATCCAATGTTCGTTGATAGTGACGCCGGAGCTCTGTCCTGCGCGTGCAAGCGCAATGCCGCGCGCCTGACCGTCGATTACGGCAACCTGCGAAAACGTCGAGGAAGAAAGGCAGTAGGCAAGATCGCACGCGGCCTCAAGGCGGTTGTACTCATCGTTATCCGAGTTGTTGTGCCAAAGCTGCTGCAGGATCAGCGCGATGGCGTCGAAATCTTCGGTATCAAACGGTCGGTAGAGAACCCGCGAGACCATGGTGCCTCTTTCTATTGCGGATACATATCGAGCACAGTTCTACCACGCCATTGGCATCTAATTATGGTGCCCCTGTGTTCCATCAACTCACCGTGCCCAGTGCCGTGTCCATCCCCTCCGCGCGCAAACTTTTTCTGCACATGCGCCCGTTGCGGGGTGCAACGTCGCGCTCGATGCGCTACATTGAATCAGTATTTTCAATGCCGCTGCGCGAGCGCTGCAGATCGACGTATCACCGACTCACAGAGCACGGCGGCGTACCAGACAGGAGGACTGCATGGGATCTGATGTGAAGATCGCACGCGCGTTGATCTCGGTTACCGATAAGACGGGTGTCGTCGATTTCGCACGGACGCTGGTTGACGACTTTGGCGTCGAGATCATCTCTACGGGCGGCACGGCTCGTGCCATCGAGGACGCGGGCGTTCCCGTAACCCCCATCGAGGAGTTCACGGGCTATCCCGAGATGATGGACGGCCGCGTCAAGACGCTGCACCCCAAGGTCCACGGCGCGCTGCTGGCCCGCCGCGATTCCGAGCAGCACATGCAGGAGGCTGCTCAGCACGGCATTAAGCTGATCGACCTGGTCGTCGTCAACCTGTACGAGTTCGAGAAGACCGTCGCCAACCCCGAGGTCACCTTCGCGGATGCCATTGAGCACATCGACATCGGTGGCCCCTCCATGCTGCGCTCTGCCGCCAAGAACGCCGCGAGCGTTACCGTTATCTCCGACCCGGCCGACTATGATGCTGTCCTGGCCGAGATGCGCGAGACCGGTGGCTGCACCACGCTTTCCACCCGTCGTCGCCTGCAGGTGAAGGTCTACCAGACCACCGCTGCCTACGACACGGCTATCTCCCGTTGGCTTGCCGCCCAGGCAAGCGATGTGGCGGACACCTCTGCCAAGCTCGAGATCTCGCTGGAGAAGGTCGACGACCTGCGCTATGGCGAGAACCCGCAGCAGAAGGCCACGGTCTATCGCTTTGCCGAGGGCTGCGAGAACACCGCGAGCTCGCAGTTCCCGCTCGTGGGCTCCGAACAGATCCAGGGCAAGCCGCTCAGCTACAACAACTATCTGGATGCCGATGCCGCCTGGAGCCTGGTCCGCGAGTTCGACGAGCCGGCCTGCGTGATCCTCAAGCACCAGAACCCCTGCGGTTCCGCCGTTGCCGAGGATATTACGGCTGCCTACGACCGCGCCTTCGCCTGCGATCCCAAGAGCGCCTTCGGCGGCATCATCGCCTGCAACCGCGAGGTTCCCTATGAGCTGGTTGAGCACTTCGCCGACCAGAACAAGCAGTTCGTCGAGGTCATCATCGCCCCGAGCTACACTGCCGAGGCGCTCGAGCGCATGGCAAAGCGCCCCAACCTGCGCGTGTTGGCGACCGGCGGCGTGGACCACGGCGCCCAGGTGGAGCTGCGCTCCGTCGACGGCGGCATGCTGGTGCAGGAAGTCGACCACGTGACCGAGGATCCCGCGACCTTTACGTTCCCCACCGACCGCAAGCCCACCGACGCCGAGATGGCCGAGCTCGAGTTTGCCTGGAAGGTCTGCAAGGGCGTTAAGTCCAACGCCATTCTGGTCTCCAAGGGCAAGGCCGGCATTGGCATGGGCCCCGGTCAGCCCAACCGCGTGGATTCTGCGCTGCTGGCCTGCGAGCGTGCCGAGGACTTCTGCGAGCGCGAGGGCGTGGAGAAGGGCGGCTTTGCCTGCGCAAGCGACGCATTCTTCCCGTTCCGCGACAACGTCGACGTGCTTGCTGCACATGGCGTGACCTGCATCATCCAGCCCGGCGGCTCCAAGCGCGACGACGAGAGCATCCAGGCCTGCAATGAGCATGGCATCGCGATGGTCTTCACCGGTGCCAGGCATTTCCGCCACTAAGTTTTGCTCCGGGACAAAATAATCTCCGCAAAAGACGGTCGCTCCGTTTGGAGGGCCGTCTTTTTGGTATAAGAGGACGGAATGACTAACACGAAAGGTACAACCATGCCCCAGATTGATGATGCCGAGCTGTTTGGCAATGCCGAGGATCAGCGTGCGTACGAGGAATTTTGCGCCAATCAGGAGGCGGTCGAGAAGTTCACGCTCGACAAGCCCGCGCTCATCTGCCGTTGGCGCATGTCCAACAAAAAGGTGCCCATGCTCAACCGCCACATCCGTGCGCTATCCGAGCGCTTGGTGCAGGGCGAGCCGCTTACCCATAACATGCTCAGCTGGGCCAAGCAGCACGTTGAGTGGTCGCTTGCCGAGGGCGATTACACCGCGCGTGACGGCGTGCTCATGCTGGTGATCGACGTCAACGGCAATGCCGCTATGACGGTGGGCGAGTACGAGCCGCTGGCCGACACGTCGGCCAAGGCGCTGCGTGCCCGTTCTGCCGAGGCTCGCTCCGAAGCCGACGAGACCGGCGTGGCGCCCGAGCTGCTCGCCGCCGTCAACAACGGCGAGCTTGCCTTTGTGGCGCCGGCGGACGAGTGTCTGTGCGGCACGGCGACGCTCATTGAGCAGCTGGCCCAGACCAAGGGCATCCCGGTCACGCGCGTAGACATTCCCGCGCAGCTCAAGGGTGCCTTGTTCCTGGTGAGCGACGAGCACGGCGTGGTCCCCGCAACCGAGACGGACGCCGCGGAGGCCGACGCCGCCACGGTCGCCTTCTTTGCCGACGGCTACGAAAAGCTCCGTGCCCGCCGCTAAATGATTTTTCTGGGACGGGGATTTAATAATCATTTGATCCCCGCGCCCGTTGCGAGCGGGAGGCGAGCCAAACGCCCCCCGCTCGCGAACAGTTCTGTCACCTTGGTGACGCGCGAGGCGCGCGCCTGCGGCTCCGCAGCCATAATGGTGGCAAGACAACCAAGAGGGGAGCGGAATCCATGGCGCTGATTTATGTCGTTGAGGACGACGAGCCCATTCGTCGTGAGCTTGTCGACATCCTTGCCCGCGCCGGTTTTGAGGTTGAGACATGCGAATCGTTTGAGCATGTCTCGCGCGATATTCTCGCCGCCGCGCCCGACCTGGTGCTGCTCGACCTCACGCTTCCCGTCAAGGACGGCCAGCATATCTGCCACGAGGTTCGCCGCGAATCCGAGGTTCCCATCATCGTCCTCACGTCGCGCACGACCGAGATCGACGAGGTCATGGCCATGACGCTCGGCGCGGACGACTTTGTTCCCAAGCCCTATAGCGCCCGTGTGCTCGTGGCGCGCATCAATGCCTTGCTGCGTCGCACCGCGGCGTCAGGTGAGCGCAGTACGCTCGTCCACAAGGGACTGGAGCTCGACCTCGCCCGCTCCATGGTCACCAATACGGCAACCGGCGACAGTACCGAGCTCACCAAAAACGAGCTGCGTATCCTCTCGCTGCTTCTGAGCCGTGCGGGCAAGATCGTTTCGCGCTCGGCCATCATGCAGGACTTGTGGGACTCCGACGCCTTCGTGGACGACAACACGCTTACCGTTAACATCAACCGCCTGCGCACCACGCTCGAAAAAATCGGCATCAAGGGGTATTTGACCACGCACCGCGGCCAGGGCTATTCGGTCTAGGGGCCGGCTATGTCGTTTGCCAAGTTCTTTAAAGACGCGCTGCTTCCCGTCGCCGTGTGGACGTGCGGCGTGCTGCTGAGCTGCTTTGTGCTGACGGTCGCCGGCGCACCCGTTTCTATCGTGGCCGTGGCGGTCGGCGTGTCCTTTATCTTCGGTATGCTCGGCATCGTGATCGAGTACGCGCGTCGTCGTCGTTTTCTGCGCCAGCTGGAGCGTGCGGCAGAGGAGCTCGAGAGTCCCGCATGGGTGCAGGAGATGGTGCAATGCCCGACCTATGCCGAGGGCGAGCTCGAGTACGAGGTCTTGCGCCGGGTGGGCAAAGCTGCCTGCGACGAGGTTGCCGAAGGCCGGCGTCAGACCGATGACTATCGCGACTATATCGAGAGTTGGGTCCACGAGGCCAAGTTGCCCCTGGCGGCGGCTCACCTGATTTTGGAAAACCTGGACGGCAGCGAAGACGACCTGTCGCGCGTGGACGACCTGGGCCGTGAGTTGGCTCGCGTGGAGCGCTATATCGACCAGGCGCTGTACTATGCGCGCTCGGAAGTCGTGGAGCGTGACTACCTGATTCGCCGCTGGGATCTCAAGACCTTGGTGACGGGCGCGATCAAGGCCAATGCGCGTGAGCTCATCGCGGCACACGTGGCGCCGGTGTGCGAGAACCTCGACTTTGAGGTCTTTACCGACGAGAAGTGGCTCGAGTTTATTCTGGGCCAGCTCATTCAGAACAGCATTAAATATGCGCGTGAGGATGGTGCGAAGATCACGTTTTCGGGTGCGTTGCTGGACGAGGGCCTGGCGAGTGAGCGCATCGAGCTTACCGTCGCGGACAACGGCTGTGGTGTGAGCGCGGCCGACCTGCCCCGCGTGTTCGAGAAGGGCTTTACCGGCGACAACGGTCGCACCACCAAGCGCGCAACGGGTATCGGCCTCTACCTGGTGGCGCGTCTGTGCTCCAAGATGGGCATCGACGTCACCGCAGCGTCCGAGCCCAGCGAAGGCTTCGTCGTCACGTTTGCCTTCTCAACCAACAAGTTCCAATACTTTGAGTAGTCAGCCCGTCTTACGGTGCGGACGGCTATGTTCCCGAACGTGAACTTAGCTAAAGCAATTGGTGCTATGTTCCCGAACGTGAACATAGCCATGAGGCTCAAATGAATCTCCTATAACAAAAACGTGCCGCCCCAAACGGGGCGGCACGCCATTTTTCTATCAGCCAACTCGTTGAAGTAAGGCTGCGAAGGCCGCGGGGCCGGGAGGGGTTTCCTAAGGGCACATCCCGCAGCCGCAACGCGGCGAGGACGTGCCCGTGGAAACCCCGCAGGCCCCGCGGCCGGTGGGAGCAACGCTACTTCACGACCAGAATGTCGCAGTCGGTATTGCGCAGCAGGAACGTCGAAATCGAGCCCAAGAGCGCGTACTTAATTGAGGACAGGCCGCGGGCGCCGCAGAGCACCAGATCGGGCTTGACCACGTCGAGCATCTCATCCTTGAGCGTCTCACGAATGCGGCCGGTGCGAATCATGACCTCGACCTCGGGAATGTCGGGATTGGCTTTGGCCTCCTCGAGCTGCTTGGCGATGGAGTTGTTAAAGGCCTCCTCCAAGCCGTTGACCAGGTCGACCGGATAGGAACCGGCGCTCTCGAGCGCGGTGGAGTCGATAACGTGGCCGATGATCAGCTTAGCGCCGTTGTTCGCGGCGACCTTGATGGCGCGTGCGAGCACAAAATCCTGCTGCTCAGTACCGTCGAGTGAAACAAATACCTTGGTATAGCCCTCGTTCATGGTTTCCTCCTTGGTCTATCGCACGGGCGCGGGGCTCGTGCGTCGGGCGGGCGCGGGCGCGTTGGCCGCCGGACACTTTATCTTGTTGCAGTTATACCCAAGGATTTCGGTTTGACCGCTCGCAATTCTGTGAACGGGCGAGTTTTTTGGTAAGGGTAGGCGCAGGCGCGTCGCCAACGGTTGATAATGGGACATCGCCCGCACCGTCCGCAGAACAATATCGGCGGGTGTCTAACGAGGGGGTCCCTTTGGATATCATCGAGCTTCTAAAATCTGCCTTCATGGGCCTGGTCGAGGGCATCACCGAATGGCTGCCTGTTTCGTCGACCGGTCACATGATCTTGGTGGACGAGTTCGTCAAGATGAACGTGAGCGAGACGTTCTGGAATATGTTCCTGGTCGTGATTCAGCTTGGCGCCATTTTGGCCGTCTGCGTCCTGTTCTTCCATGAGCTCAACCCGTTCTCGCCCAGCAAGGGCAAGGAGGGCCGTCGCGACACCTGGGTGCTGTGGGGCAAGATTGTGCTCGGCTGCATTCCCGCCGCGGCGATCGGTCTGCCGCTCAACGACTGGATGGAGGAGCATTTCTACAATGCTCCCGTCGTGGCGCTGGCGCTCATTGTGTACGGCGTACTGTTTATCGTGATTGAGAACTGGCGCGCGAGCAAGCGCGAGGAAATGGCCGTTGCCGGTTCGTTTGGTTCGCGTGCTGTGGTGGCGGGCGGGCGTCCCGCCGGTGCGCACTTTGCGGCGCCCGCCGCGGCTACCGCTGAGGATGAGGACGATGACGAGAATCTGGACTTTGGCTCCATCGCCACGCTCGAGGACCTGAGCTGGAAGACTGTGCTGGGTATCGGCTGCTTCCAGGTGCTTTCGCTGGTGCCTGGTACGTCTCGTTCCGGTTCTACCATCATCGGTGGCCTGCTTTTGGGCTGCACGCGTTCGGTGGCATCCAAGTTTACGTTCTTCCTGGCTATTCCCGTTATGTTTGGCGCAAGTGCGCTCAAGCTGGTCAAGTACTTCATCAAGGGCGGCACGTTCGGCGCCAACGAGGTCGCTATCTTGGGCGTGGGCTGCGTTGTGGCCTTTGTGGTTTCGCTCATCGCCATCAAGTGGCTCATGGGATTCGTCCGCCGTCACGACTTTAAGTGCTTCGGTGTTTACCGCATCATCCTGGGCATCGTGGTGCTCGCATACTTCTTTGTTCTGGAGCCGATGCTTGGCCTCTAGCTTAGTCGACGCTGCGCGGCGGCCAGAGCGACAACTTGTTATTCAAAGGGGGCGGCATGGCCAAAAGGTCTATGCCGCCCTCTTTTCATGCCAATTTGTTCGCTCTGGCCGCCGCTCGCTGCCGTTACCATGACATCGGTGGCTCCGTGATTGGTGCATCGGGGGTCAGGTTTCTTTGCACCAACGTGGTACAGACTAACTTGACCCCATTGCGCCAAATCCGCTGGGGCGTGCCTGATGGCGGCGCACGGAGTCGTGGTGTGATTTGCGTCGGTGTCCGCGCGGCTCGGTATACTGGTACGGCTCAAACTATGGCGCTGCCCGCAGGCGCGCCGTCCGTCAGATGAGGAGTCGCCCATGACCCAGCCCCTGCCCTGGGAAAAGAACACTGCGGTACCCGTGCCGCCCGCGCCGGAACCCGTGCCGCTCGATGCGTACACCGCCCCCGCCGCGCCGGAACCCGAGCTCGTTCCGCTCGACATCTACGACGCCCCGGCTCCGGCGCCCAAACCAGCCAAGCCGCTCGTCGATATCGATAGTCTGAACCCCGCCCAGCGCGAGGCGGTCCTGACCACCGAGGGCCCGCTGCTGGTCCTTGCCGGCGCCGGCTCGGGCAAGACCCGCGTCCTGACCTTCCGCATCGCGCATATGCTTGGCGACCTGGGCGTTAAGCCCTGGCAGGTCCTGGCCATCACGTTTACCAACAAGGCCGCGGCCGAGATGCGCGAGCGTCTGGCAGCGCTCATCCCCAGCGGCACCCGCGGCATGTGGGTGTGCACCTTCCACGCTATGTGTGTGCGCATGCTGCGCGAGGACGCCGACCTGCTGGGCTACACCGGGCAGTTCACCATCTACGACGATGACGACTCAAAGCGCATGGTGCGCGACATTATGCAGACGCTCGGCATCGAGCAAAAGCAGTTCCCCATCAACATGATCCGCAGCAAGATCAGCTCGGCTAAAAACGCCATGATCGGGCCCGAGGACATGCTCAAATCCGCCGACAGCCCTAATGACAAAAAGGCCGCGCAAGTCTACCTGGAGCTGGAGCGCCGCCTGCGCGCCGCCAACGCGATGGACTTCGACGACCTGCTCGTGCGCACGCTCGAGCTGCTGCGCACCCGCCCCGAGGTGCTCGACAAGTATCAGGAGCGCTTCCGCTACATTAGCGTCGACGAGTACCAGGACACCAACCACGTCCAGTACGAGATCGCCAACCTGCTGGCCGCCAAGTACCAAAACCTCATGGTTGTGGGCGACGACGACCAGTCCATTTATAGCTGGCGTGGTGCTGACATCACCAATATCCTGGACTTTGAGAAGGACTTTAAAAACTGCAAGACCGTCAAGCTGGAGCAGAACTACCGCTCCACGGGTCATATCCTGAGCGCTGCCAACGCCGTGGTGCGTCACAACTCGCAGCGCAAGGACAAGCGCCTGTTTACGGCCGAGGGCGACGGCGAGAAGATCCAGGCCTTCCAAGCAAGCGATGAGCGCGACGAGGGCCGCTGGATTGCCGGCGAGATCGAAAAGCTGCACTCCAAGGGCACGAGTTACGACGACATCGCCGTGTTCTACCGCACTAACGCCCAGTCGCGTATTCTCGAAGATATGTTCCTGCGTGCGGGCGTGCCCTACAAGATCGTGGGCGGCACGCGATTCTTCGACCGCGCCGAGATCCGCGACGTCATGGCTTACCTCAAGATGATCGTGAACCCGGCCGACGAGATGAGCGTCAAGCGCGTCATCAACACGCCGCGCCGCGGCATCGGCTCCACCTCGATCCAAAAGATTGAGCAGCTGGCGCGCGACAACCGTTGTTCGTTCTTCCAGGCTTGTGAGATCGCGTGCGCCGAAACCGGCATGTTTAGCGCTAAGGTGCGCAACGGCCTGTCGAGCTTTGTGTCGCTGGTGCGCGAGGGTCGCCGCATGGACGGCGAGCTCAAGGACGTTGTCGAGATGATTGTCGATAAGACGGGCCTTCTGCAGGCCTTCCGCGCCGAGGGCACCATGGAGTCTGAGAGCCGTGCCGAGAACATCCAGGAATTCCTGGGCGTCGCTGCCGAATTTGAGGAGACGCACGAGGATATCGAGGGTACGCTCGAGAGCCTAGAAGAGCTGCGCGCGGCCGGCGTTGCCGATGTGCCGGCCGGCGCTGAGCCCGAGCCCGTCGTGGTGAGCGCGCCTGCGCCTGAGCCGGGACCGTCCGCCCCGGCATCCTCGTTTGAGGCGCTGGTCGGCGCTCGCGACGCCGCTGGTTCCAACCCGCTCGATAGCCTGGCCGCCCCGGCGCTCTCGCCGCAGGATGCCCTGGCTGCTGCCATCGCGGGTAACGCCTATGCCGCGCCGACGGAGATGCCGGCGGGCGCCGTGCATGCCGACGAGATCGAGCGCACCTACGGTCCGCTCACCTGTAAGGCGCTGCCCGCTCTCATGGAGTGGCTTGCCCTGCGCTCCGACTTGGATTCTTTGGCAGGCGAGACGCATGCCATCACCATGATGACCATCCACTCCGCCAAGGGCCTGGAGTTCCCGGCGGTGTTCGTGGCCGGCATGGAGGAGGGCATCTTCCCGCACGTGCACGATTTTGGCGGCAGCGATGATCCGGGCAAGCTCGAGGAGGAGCGTCGCCTGGCCTACGTTGCCATCACGCGTGCTCGCAAGCGCCTGTTCTTGACCTATGCGGCAACGCGTCGCACCTACGGCTCGACCTCTGCCAACCCGCGCTCGCGCTTCCTCAACGAGATTCCGTTTGAGGACATTGAATTTAGCGGCATCGGTTCTGCCGGATTCGAAGGCACGGGCTGGGAGAAGCGCGGCGACCGTCACGGCACCTTTGGCTCGGGCATGGGCTCGGATATGTATGGCGGCAAGGTATTCGGTTCGCATACGCGCTCGACCGGCGGTTCCGCTTCGCGCGGTGGATCGAGCTTTGACGACTTCTTTGGCGGCAGCAGTTACGGGACCGAGCGCCATCGTGGGGTCTCGCCAGACGCCGGCCGTGTTGCCTCGACCTTTGGTTCGGGCGCGCCGCGAGCCAAAAAGCCGTCGTCCAAGGTGTCCCCGACGGTGGAGCGCAAGGTCGATCGCGCTAGCGCGTCGCAGGACTTTGCCGCAGGCGATACCGTGAGCCACAAGACCTTTGGCACAGGTACCGTGATCTCGGTCGCCGGAGACATGATCGAGGTCCAGTTCGAAAAGACCGGCCAGACCAAAAAGCTTATGAAAGGTTTTGCACCGATCGTCAAGCTGTCTTGATCCCGGCGGACCCGGGCGGGCGTATGGGGCAACATCGCCTGCTCGGGCAGTCCTGCGCAAGACGGAGGCCACATTAAGTGGCCTCCTTTGCGTGCGGAACTCGCGATCGATGTTGCCCCATACGCCCGCCCGGGTCCTTGGGTAACGTTGCTGAACGAGCGTTGCTTTGCCTCTCGCTTTTTGATCTGGAGAACCGGGTGGGCTGAATACTTAGACATGGCAAGGGGCTCCCCCGTTGAAGAACGGGGGAGCCCCTTGTTGCGTTTTTGATTGTCGTAACTAGTCAGAGGCTCGCCGGGAC